>JBDRLN010000035.1:0-30934 GCA_043812955.1 Candidatus Omnitrophota bacterium
TGGCAGCTATAATCTTGATTACCGAGATGGCCAAGGAAGCCCTAACCCCGTTAAATTTGTCTCTTATATCTGGAAACGAATCGATGGATTTATAATTGATTCTTTAAAGAAAGAGCTGAGTCTGTTTAAAACACACAAGGAGTATTACCAAGAATGATGGCAATAATGGTCTTGAGTCAATAGATATGCAGGAGTATAATTATACTTAATATTTGCACGGGCAGGGAAGCTTAATAAATTACCCATTTTCCCACTTGACAATATTCCCACTATATGCTATGCTTGAAGTGGAAAAGGAGGGCAGTAAAAATGAAAACACTTAAGGGTTTAAAGAATAAACAAAAATTATTAGAGATAAAGGGAAGGTTTATGTCTGTAGATACGCGTCCGCTTGATTCAAAGCACAGGATTACCTTAAATGGCAAGTGGCAAAGAACTATTATGAGTAAGATGAAGATCGACTCATATCAGATTTTTGTAGGTGAGCGGGGGGATATTCTTCTTCGGCCCGCAGTGTCAATTTCAAGCAATGAAGCCTGGGTTTATCAAAACCCCAAAGTTATTGGTAAAGTACGCCAAGGGCTACAGGAAGCAGGCGAAGGCAAGATAGAAAAGGTAGACAATCTGGAAGACTTTTTAGATAACTTATGAGTTTTTATTTAAGTTTTACTCCTGGCGCGAAAGAAGCCCTAAAAGAGCTTAAAGATCCCGCTCATCTGGAGAAGCGTTTTAAGGCAGTGTCTAAAGCGCTAAAATTTCTTGCCCAAGACCCGCGCCATCCAAGCCTGCAAACCCATCAGTATTTTTCATTATCCGGGCCAAATGGTGAAAATGTTTTTGAGGCCTACGCAGAACAGGACACACCAGCTGCCTATCGAATCTTCTTTTATTATGGCTACACGCGTGGAGAAATTGTAGTTTTTGCAATTACGCCGCATCCTTAAGTGAATGTCCACCTATATAGGGGTGGACATGCCTTATCTATCTCTGCTACAGTGAATTACGCCAATTTATCTCTAAGAAAAACGGACAAAACGGCGGCCGGTGCAAAAATTATACACGATCCTCAAATAGTAAGGAAATAGTTATTCTCTGAAGCGGCAAGCGGAATATTTCCGCTTGCGATTTAATAAATGGTTCTAGATTGCCATTAAAACACAATCTTTCGGCTATTAGGACGAAGTCCTATCCTGCAATATTTCCCCTTGGTTTATTTATGCTGCTATTTTATGCCCTGTAATAATCCTTAATGATCCCTCCCAGTTTTGATCGGTATTCAATTTCTCCTGTATTCTTAGTCAATCTTGATCCCAGTGGCCTGTTGTCTATAGAGGAGTTAGGTCTCGTTGTATTGTAATGTTCTACATATTCGCTTATGAAATATCTTAGATGGCGCCTTCCAAATACAATAAAATGATTCAAACATTTCCGCTTTAGAGTTCCCGCCCAGCTTTTAGCATAAGAGTTCATGTTTGGTGACATAAAGGGAAGCCTTTTTACAGTAAACCCGTCACTTTAAAACAACTCATCGAATTCTCTTGAGAATTTGGTATCTCTATCCCGGATTAAAAGCTTTTTACCGCTTTTATTGCTACCGAGAAGAGGCAGCATGTTTCTAGTCTATTTATTTACCCATTCTTGGTTAGGGTATCGAGTAGCTCCGGTAACATAGACCCTTCTTGTTTTGATATTGATAAAGAACAGCACAAAGAACATCCTCGGCCCTAACGGAGTAAGAACCTTTTTAGTGAAGAAATCACACGCCAGGGGGTTAGAAAATGCCTCCTGATAAAATTATCCCAAGAGTCTGGTGCTCTTTTAAGAACAGGATCGATACCGTTATCTTTTAAAATGTTCTTTACATTAGTTTTCGATAAGCGTTTGATCCCTAGCTTATTTAGTTCTCCTAAAATCCTGACATATCCCCAGTTGTTTTCTTTGGCTAGCCTTACTACTAATTTACGTATTTCTTCCAAGGTTTTAGGCCTACCGCGCTTGCTTATTTTCTCTGGGTCTTTATTACGTTTATAGCCTCTTGTCCAAAGGAGAAAGGTTTCATATGTTACAACAGTAATTATATTCTTTAGATCCTTGCCCAGAAGAGTGCCGAATTTTACAAGTTTTCTCCTTTCGACAGGCGTTGGTCGTATGCTTCTGCCAATACGCTTACGCAATATTTCATTCTCAACCTTTAGATAGTCTATCTGCTGGTTTAGATTTTCCTGTGGCATTCTACCCAGTAAAGACAGGAGTTCGCTAAACACATTCTTTTGAGTGAATTCCCAGTATTTCTGCATCGGTTCCTCCATAAATTGAGGCCTTACCAAAGCTCGTTAAAAACCTATAATTATATGGTATAATAACATATCATAAAGACAGAGTCTCAGGACGGTTAATATGTTTTACTCTATAGGGCTGATATAGTTTTTGTACCGTGCGGAATTTAACCAGGACTTTTTGGCCGATTTGCCGAAAAACGTTGACCCTTGCGGAGAAAACGGTGAATTCCATTCTTCTACCTTTGCCGGACCGCTTTTTAATAAGAATATCAAGTTTAAAAAAGGTGAAACTGTTTTAAGGAATAACCGTTTCTATTATTGCGATCTTCAGTAATTATAAGCTAAAAATGATTGATTTTTGTTTATGACGGCATATAATTAAGTAAAAGTATTTAGGGGAGGTCGTATAACGACCTGAGAGTTCTGCTAAGTTGAGCAGATTACCCGATGAACCTGATCTGGATAATGCCAGCGGAGGGAAAAATGTAATAAATTAATCCCTTATGCTGTGGCATAGGGGATTTTTATTTTTAGTTGTTAAACAGAAAGGAGCATTAAATGGGATTAGATGAAATAAAAATTTCTCGGGCTATTATCGGATCATACAGCAAGAAGCTCATGAAAGCATTGGATGTTGATGTGGCGATTGTTGGCGGAGGTCCCGCAGGTATGGTTTGTGGCTATTATTTAGCAAAAGCTGGTAAGCGAGCTGTGCTGTTTGAGAGGAAACTTTCAATCGGTGGTGGCATGTGGGGTGGCGGGATAATGTTTAATGAAATAGTATTTCAGGAATCAGCTAAAAAAATACTGGATGAGTTTGGGATTAAAGCCAGGCAATATGAGAAAGGTTATTATCTATCCGATTCCATCGAAGCAGTGTCTACAATTTGCTCTAAAGCAGTAAAAGCGGGCCTTAAGGTTTTTAATCTTCTGAGTGCCGAAGATGTAATGGTACGGAAGAAAAGGGTTTGTGGTTTAGTATTGAATTGGACTGCGGTGGAGATGGCTAATCTACACGTTGATCCCATTACGATGCGAGCAAAGTTTGTAGTGGATGCTACTGGTCATCCTGCCGAGGTGGCACGAATTATTGAGAGAAAATCCGGTATCCGATTGAAGACAAAATCAGGCAAGTTCATAGGAGAGCAATCGATGTGGGCCGAGGTTGGCGAGGATACAATTGTAAGAAACTCTAAAGAGGTGTGCCCGGGTTTTTATGTGTGCGGGATGTGTGCCAACGCTGTCTTCGGTGGGCCTCGAATGGGTCCTATCTTTGGCGGTATGCTATTGTCGGGTGAAAAGGTCGCCAAGGAGCTGCTCAGAAAACTGCCTGTGTAAAAATAGATAGCCCCTTTTGGTATATGTCGCCCCTAAAAGAGGTGACATTAGTTAACTCTCAGTTTATTAACGAGTTAGAGAGATACAGTTCTTTAAAAAGGTGACAAAAGTGACACAAAATCTATCTCTATTCAGCCTAATTTCTTGATATTTTAGTTTTACCTATATATAATAGCTGTATGCGCATTAAGAGATACAGTTATTACCTATACCAACACGGGCAACCATCCGCCTACGGCGGATGATCCCGAGCATCCATAGTTTTACATGATGATGCGAGGAACCAAATTTACCCAAGCTTCTAAAAGATAAATCAAACCCTGATTAGCGATGCTGATCAGGGTTTGATTAATGTTGAGAAATTCTAAAAGTCTGCATAATATGTATGAGGTAGTCTTATGAGGTATAAATCTTTTATTTCTTTTTGGTTTTCAAGGGCATGCCTTTTAATAATAGGAGTCGTTGCAGCCGCAATGATTGCCGAGCTTATTCTTGGAAGTGCAAGTTTTTTATATACAAAATGGCAAATCCTTAAATATAGAAATATCTCAAAGTATCCTGTTGGAGAGATGGCAAAAGATGGCCATATTTTTAGAATTCTTTGTTTTGGTGACTCTTCTACTTATGGTAGGGGGGTGTCTCCGGAATATAGCTACCCATACCAATTGCTTGCGATGCTAAGCAAGATAAAAGAAAAACGGTTTGAGATTATTGTTGTTAGCACGGGTGGCGTAAATTCTTCCCAATTAACGAATCGCTACGAGCGTATTTTACAAAAAGAAAAATTTGATCTGGTTGTTTTTCAGGGAGGGATTAACGATGTGCATAAGTTCAAAGAATGCAATTTTACCCTGTATCGTCGAAACAGCTTTATAAAATTTGGTGTTAATTCAAGAGTGCTATCTCTGCTAAAAGGCGCTTTGTGGAATAAATCTATTTTGCCGGAGTCTATAAATTTTTTTAAATATGAAGAATATGGGATAGGAAAGCATATTTTTTTAGATCAAAAGTCCCTTGATAAATTATACCGATATAATTTATCAAGGTTAATGCAATTGTCAAAAAAATATAAGGTTGCTTTATGGGTGCAAAATTATCATTCGAATGGATGGATGGACCCGCAGATTGTTTTAGATAAGGTTTTAAAAGATTTTGATTTATACATTATCGATCAAAAAAGCATATTTGAGTATGCGCGGGGTATACGCATGAAAGGTGATGATGGATGGCACCCAAATGCGTATGGTTACCATCTAATAGCATGCTTAATTTATAATCACATGCTCAAAGAAGGTGTTATTACTGGAAATGAGTATGATATATTTGGAGAGATAGATATGCTTCGTGCCTATATTAAAAATAAAGACCATGGATATGAATATATAATGGAAAATGAGGTAGTTTTTAATGAAAAGGAGTTTCTTGCAATATTGCGGAATTTAGGCATAAAGTTATTTTTCGAAGATCAGAGATCTCTTTATTTTCAAATGAGGAGTATTTTTAAGGAGTGAAAGAATCTATGCCAACTTTTCCACTATGGATATCCTGTAACCTTTCATATCTTAAAGAGTTACGAAATTTATCTCTGATTTTCCAATTATGCTTGATATTTGGCGTTATGTTCTATATAATAGGCTTGCTTGCGTTAAGAGATAGAGTTATAACTTATACAACTTAGCGCAACCACATGAATCTCTCAAATTCCAGATAGAGAGATAATTCAAGCCCTGATTGCTAATATTAGCTTGATAGATTAAGGTATTGAGCTTATAATAATCCTTATGTATAAAGAGAGATTCCCCCTTGGCTAATACGAGAGGGGTCCGCATCCGTGCAATTTAATGAATCTATACGGCGGAATCAAAAAATATATAAAGAACAACAATGCGGCAACGCTGCTCAGTTTATATCTACCCTCTCCCAGATTTTCCCCTCGCGGAGAAGGGGCATTCTCGCAATACTATCGCAAGAAAACCATAGGCTCGGGTAGATTTGCGTTTATTTTGTGCATATTGCTCTATGGAGGTTTTGGGTTTCTTGACCCATGGGTAGTTCCAACCGTAAAACATGAAGTCTGGCTGATCCGTTCCGTGATAGTCTGCTTGGGAACAATTTCACTTGTCACCTCTTACTTAACAAGAAAATTCAACCTTATACAATTAATTTTTACCTTCACAGTAACTATGGGGGGTATCGGCATCGCCGTCATGATGTTTATCGATAAGGGTTTGGGAGGCGAGATTTATTATGGCGGGCTACTAATGGTACTATTTGGCTCATACAGTTTCTTTAAGCTCCAGTTTAAACATGCGGTTATCAGTGGGGGCATCATTACACTATTCTATGTAGTATCTTCCCTCCTCGACAAAAAGATGAATTCTATACTGCTAATCAATAATTACTTTTTCATTTTAGGGGCAAATTTTATGGGCATGCCTGTGGCCTATACGCTGGAATCGTATCTGCGGAGAAACTATCAAGGTTCTGTCCTGTTGAAGAAGGCGATGAGACGGGTTCGCAAAATGTCCGTATTTGACGAATTGACCAATATCGCGAATCGCCGCTATTTTAATTTGAGGTTCCCGGAAGAATTTAACCGGATGCGGCGCCTGCAATATCCTCTCTCTTTAATTATTGTGGATATCGATTTCTTTAAAGAATACAACGATCAATTTGGACATCAGGCGGGAGACGAATGTCTGGTGAAAATCGTTGGCGTTTTGAAACAATGCGTTCGCCGCGCGAGCGATTTATTGACGCGCTGGGGCGGAGAAGAATTTGTTGTAATCCTCGGCGGGACTTCGCTAGACAGTGCCTATATAATAGCTGAAAAAATAAGGCAGGGCGTATTAGACCTGCGCCTGCCCCGTATAGCCTCAGGCCTATATAATGCCGTCACGGTAAGCATAGGAATCTCTTCCCTAATCCCCTCTGTCAGTAATAGCTGTAAAGTATTATTTAAAGCAGCGGATACCGCTTTATATAGAGCCAAAGAAAGCGGCCGCAACAGGGTGGAAAAAGAATCCTGCAGCTGACGCACCCAGTCTACCAACCTATATTTATTTAACCTCATTGGCGATTAGTTTCTCGAGCTTAGTGTCACGGTTATATAGCAATATAACGCGAATTACTGGCTTAAGAATTGGAGAGAAACAGGAAAAATTCGTTAATAGCTATCTGTTGTTTTCGATCAGGGCTTGCCACTAGACCAGCTGTTTATCCCAGTTTACTTCTTTTAGGAGGGATCGGATCTTGAATTCTGTGATAGGTGTGTTGAAAGAGAGGATTTCATTTTGAATCGCAGGGTACAGGAAGAGTGTATTCATAATTTGATTCATGCGCGTTACGCTTAAATTAAGCCATTTCTAGCATGCTTCGCCAAGGATTTATATGGAAAGCGAGACCGGAAGGAGGTATAATATTATCTTAAGGCGATCTAGATGTTTCTATCTGAATGGACCTTCCTCTCGATAGTTAAAATTTCTATGAATAAATTTGAAAATCATGAGGTGGGGAAAAAAGCGCCCAACGTAGTTGTTATTATGCCTGCGTATAATGCAGCGTTGACTTTAGAGCGTACTTTTAGAGATATCCCCAAGGATAGTGTAAGCCGCGTCATACTTACCGACGATTATAGCACAGATAAGACATCGGAGATTGCCGAGAGTTTAGGGATGGAAGTTATCCGTCATGGGAAGAATCTTGGCTATGGCGCAAATCAAAAAACCTGTTATGCGGCAGCTCTAAAAACCGATGCCGATATTATTATAATGATTCATCCGGATTACCAATATGACCCGAGGGTAATACCTTTTGCAATCGGTTTTATCGCTGTTGATATTTGTGATATTGTCATCGGCTCACGTATAAGAACGCGCCGGGAGACGCTTGCCGGAGGAATGCCGGTATATAAATATATCAGTAATAGGATCCTTACTATTATAGAGAATATGGTTTTAGGCCAGAATCTGGGGGATTTCCATTCAGGGTTCAGGGTATTTAAACGAAGAGTACTTGAGACAATAGACTATAGATACAATTCAGATGATTTTGTTTTTGATACCGAATTCCTTACTCAGGCTGTTTTCCATGGATTTAGGATCGGCGATATCCCTATACCCACTCGTTATTTCCCGGAGGCTTCTTCCATTAATAGTGTGCGTAGTTTACAATATGGCCTACAGACCATTTGGGTTATGATCAAGTATATTTTACAGAAGAGCAAACTATTCCGCTTTAGAATATTTCAATCTTTTCAGCGCGGTATATGAAACGCCACACAGCGGTTATCCTCTTAGTAGCCCTCTTTTCTTTATTTTACAGAATAATCTTTTTTACCGGTCCGGCTGTCTCTGATGAATTTGCGTATCTTCAGTATGCCCATAATATTGCATCGGGACAATTGCATCTCTTAGAAGGGACGTGGTATGCGTTTCGCTACATGGTTTTTTCTCCCGTGGCTGTTTTGTTTAAATTTTTTGGTATTAATGACTACATCGTAGCTCTCTGGCCGCTTTTTTGCTCTATAGGGACGGTTATCCTTATTTATATGCTTGGGGTATTACTGTTCGATAAAAGCGTGGGGTTGTTGGCAGCGATATTGCTATCGATTTTTCCGTTAGATGTTCTCTATGCAACACATCTGATGCCTGATACAATACTTCCTTTCTTTATGGCGTTGACGGTTTATTTGTTTCTAAAGGCCGAAACGCCATCATCCGGGAAAAAGGCCTTGTTTTTTTATTTGTTTTCTGGGGTTGCCTTAGGCCTCGGATATTTATCCAGGGAGGTTGCACCGGTCTTATTTATCTTATTTTTTTCCCCGTATGTTCTATACACCAGGAAATTGGCTCCAAAAATTTTATTTTTCGGCCTGGGTTTTGTTGGGGTGGTTTTAATGGAAATCTGTTTTTATTATTTTGCTACGGGAAATATGTTTCTGCGCTGGCAGGTTCTTAATGAATTCTATGGCGCTCAGAGTTTATCTCCAGAGCACTTTTATTATCTGAAGTCTGTATTTGCTCCGCTTGGTTACTCAGGGCTTTTCTATTATTTTGTGGTTTTCGGCGCGTTCTATCTGTTCTTCAGAAAGAAGCTTAAGGATATCGCGATAGTCTTAATCTGGTTTATGGGCAGTTTACTTTACTGGCAGTTTGGGACAATGAGCCTCTTAAGATACGCCCCTATTTTTAAAGAGGCTAGATTCCTAACCCAATTGTCGGTTCCTGCGCTTTTAATTGCAGCATATTCTCTTGTTCAATGGCAGCGTTCTTTCCGAAATGGCATTTACGTTAAATACGCAGAACGCATACTTATCTTTATGGTATTTGCTGCAATAATCGCCTTGCCGGTCCTATCGTTGTTCAAGGAAAATGTATTTATGATCATAGAGTTCATGTATAAAATAACCAAACATTATCATAGTTTTGAGGAGAATAAAACCAATATCGTTGCTGTGTATCGGGTGTTATCGGGTGTTTTGCCTCTGTTAATCGCTGCGGCAGGAATAACGTCATTCGCTATCCTGCGTATAAGCAACCTCAAGACCAGCACCAAATTAGTTTCTTTAGTGATCCTTATGATTCTATTGCCTTCTTCTTTCGTGAGCGCTACCATTTATTCAAAACAATATAAATACAGCATGGGAAAATATAAAAAAGTTTATAATTTCATTACGCAAGTTGATGCTTGCCCGTTCTATTTTATCAATGGACGATGGCCGGTTATAGTAAGTTACTATTTTAGGTATAAAAAAGGCGCGCATTTTCTAAAAAGAAACTTCCTTAAATATCCCTCCGAAAACCAAACACAGGAATTTAAATACCTGCAAAACATGAAGAATATTTCTGAGCTCAATAACGCGTATGTGGTTATAGATAAAGAATTCCTTCGTGATTTTCTGGGCGGTAAGCCGCCGCCGGCTCTTTCCTATGATATTCCTAAAACATGGGAGCTGAAATTTAGCATGCAAGATGTCGCTGTATACCATGTGAACAATTACTGAGCATGCGATAAATAACGCATAAATCCTGCGTGTGTGTGTAGATGCGGTAGTGAATTATCTGAGGTTGAGATTGTCCGGTGCGAAAAAAATACAATCGGTTTTTTAAAAGTTACCCAGAAAAAATTATTTTAGTGATAGTGTCCACCCCTTTGATGCGGACATACCCTATCTATCTCTGCTATAGCGAATTACGCTAATTTATCTCTGAGAACACCGGACAAAACGGACATAGAATCGTTTAACTTTATCTCTCAATAGCGTAATTAGGGCAATTTTCTTGATATTTTAACCCGGTGTTGTATAATAACGTTTGTGCGCGCGAAGAGATATAGTTATTACCTATACCACCGCGCGCAAAAATCATTTTGTGGTATTCTAAGCCTGGGCTTTTTTAGAGCAAACACTTCTAAATACGCATTGCAATCAGTTATAAAATACGGCGCGCCCAATGAATAAAAAATATTCGATCGAAGTTCCGATCTATTCCTGCCCCATTAAGCATTTAAGCGAGCTTAACCAGTTAGAGGATATTAGTATTGTCATATACGCAGGAGTGCCAAACTCCCCATTAAATGGCGGCAGATTTAATTACATTTTAGATGGTATTTTTCTTTGGGATAGGCTCCTTTTCCGCTTAACTAAAAGGCAGCTTTCAAGGGTCTTATCCAAATTTTATGAGACCCTTACAAAGGCGAATCAGAACAGCATTCCTTTTTTTATAGCTTATACAAATATGTTTATTAGCAACGAGGAATTAAATGAAGATAACTTATATCCGGTTAAATGGTTGGTTGAATCTTCCAAGAAATATGGGGTTAAAAACGGCGTCATCCTTAATAATAAGCTTCTTGAGGGTTTTATCCGCCAAAAATATAATGATTTGCTGGTTTACGTTAGTTCTTGCACAAAATACGTTTCGCCCGATAAAATACTTACGCCTCGCGAAACCCTGAGCATGTATCTTGAGGATGGCGGAAAGTATGATTTTATTTGTCTAACCCCCCAAGATTCACGGCGGGAAAATCTTCTTAAAGAAGTATTGTGTGATAGTAAAAGCGGGATCATCGCAATTGCTAATTCATATTGCGCTGATAATTGTAATTCCTACTATCATTATGAACAAACGTCGAACGAGAATAAGAAATCTATTCTTACCATTGGCAGTATAGGTATTATAACCGGCGCATTTGCTTTCGTTATGCCACGAGTTTTAATGTGTACCGCAATTCGCCAACAGTTTTGTAAGGTGGATATTAAAAAAATAGCCGAGATGCAACTTGAGGCAGGAATTACTAATTTTAAATTAGGAAGGGGAATGGGGGATAACCTGCTTGATCAATTGGTTTCGCTTATTCTTAAATTTGAAGAAAGCCACCCGGGATAACTTAGGGCGCGAGTAATTCAAGAGGTGCGGCTGATGATGGAAATATTGAGAAAAATAACCCCTGAAAAGATGTCGTTTTTTGATGCTATTCTCTATGCGTCAGGCCCCGCAAAGAGTTTCCTACCGCAATACAGGATGATGGCTCGGGAAATATCCGAAGCAGCAAAAGGGACAATCCTTGATATAGGAACAGGCCCCGGTGTACTTCCTCTTGAGATTGGCAAGGCCCTTAAATCTACGCGGATTATCGGTATTGACCTGAGCGCAAAAATGATAAAAATCGCCCAAAGAAATAAGAAAAAACATGGGCTGACTAATATAGATTTCGCAGTTATGAATGCCCGGGTTCTGGCATTTGGCGACAATACCCTGGATATGATTATCAGCACTGACTCTTTACATCATTGGAAACGCCCTGGCGCGGTTCTTGATGAGATATACCGGTGCTTAAAACCCGGATGCGAAGCCTGGATTTATGATGGTTTCTCCGGAGCTTCCAACGAAGATATAGATACCTATATAGCCGGCACAGGCATAATCTTTTCGCCGCACTGGTTGATTAGGTTAATATTGGGTATCCACGGATTTTCGCAGGAAGAATATAATACTACTATTAATAACATAGTTGCCGAAACTCATTTCAAGACCTGCGTCTGTGAAAAGCGAGGGGTTATGATGCGGCTTCGTTTGCGCAAATGAAAGGGCTAAACTGTAATAAGAGCACCCTGGTTTAGGAACGCAAGTCGGTTTTTTTACGCTTTGCTGTAAAGTGTATTTGTTGTAAAAAGGGATCGGTCAACACATTCTTACCCCCTTGAGACAAAAAAGTAAGATAGGAGTTAAGCAGCAAATCTAGGTCAACAGCTGCTGTCATCAATAGCCTTTTATCCAGGTCAGGCTTTTTCTCTCTGGCTAATTGCCAAGGTGTTTTACGCTCTTTGTAAGTATTGGGCCGTTCAAGGTTAAAGAATAGCTGATAGGTATTGGCTTTATTCAGGAAGTCAGCTCTATCAGTAAATTTTTCTATCTCGTAGAACTCTGTTTCCATAAGCCCATGCACTGTTTCGACATCAGCCTGCATCCTGTGCGCCCCAGGGAAGATAGTAGTATGAATCTGCCCGGGAAGCGATTCTACCATTTTGGTATAAGCTGAAGGCTTTTTAGCATTCCAGGAGCCAATGAATTCGCTTCCATTGTCTGTCTGGCAGCATGCCGAATCTTCCGGCAACGCCTTATATTTCTTCATCTGTTGATTAATATAAGCAGCGAATAACGTAGCATGTATGAGTGAGAGCCCATTGGCAAATCCCGTGAAGAGTATGCCGCAGCTTATCTCTCTACGGGTATATTGGACGGTAGGCAGGTCTAAACGTTTCATCTGCGGCCAGTATTCGGGAATATCGGTTAAATCCTTGGTATCCTCGCAGGATTGCTGGAATAGATAGAACTTCTTTTTGATTTCGCGCAGGTTTTGCTTAACGATGTATTTCTTCTTCCGCCGGCCTCGTGCGATACCAGCTTCTCTCCAGAACTTGCGTATGGTCTTGGGAGCCTGTTTGAGGCCCTCAAGGGTTTTGACCTGTTCTGCTCCCAGCCGGCCGTATTTATTCTTCTTAAGGCCGACAATATGATCTTTGATACTTTGGCTGGTCGCGCGCGGTGAGCAATACGGCCTACGGGATAGATCAACTAATCCCGCATAACCATGCTCTTTGAATCTGGCAAGCCATTTGCGAACTACCGGAGGCGAGGTTCCAAATACCCTGGACGTCGGCTTAACACCATGGCTTAGCGCATATTGAACCATTTGATACCGGTGTGCTCGTTTATCTTTACAATTACGCATAATCTGATAATATGACAGTGGGCACATAGTAGGGTTCTCCTTTCGCAAGAAGATACTCTACAGCAATATGTGCCTCTTTTCATTAATAAATTCGTCAGGGCCGTATTCGCGATGCCACTCTTTGACCCTGCGCCATTGCCATAAGGCGCTGTCACGCGTAGGCCAGATCTTCGTTGGAATGTATTCAGGGCAATGTATCTTTTTAGTGTTAGGTATAGGCAGTACAAGTGTTTTACAGGGCGCCTTAGTTCTTTGAATCTGCGCGGGAGTATTCTTAACTATAGCCTGTTGGGTATTAGATTCTCGCGTAGTTAAACTTAATTTTTCAAAAATTTCTTTACTTATACAAAGCAATTTTGTTAACTTTCCCTCATAAGCAGGGGGGTAACGATGTATGGTATCATTTCCACAGGCAGATAAAATTCATATTGAATTTTTAAATAAATGTTGTATAGTATACCTTGTAATTCCACCCCGTAGGTGGACAAGGTTAAAATTGGTATAATAAAAAGGAGGCCAAGCATGGCAGAAGTAGGATATTGTGTAAAATGCAAGAATAAAAAAGAGATGAAAGATAGCCAGCAGGTTACTATGAAAAACGGCCGTAAGGCTATGAAGGGGAAATGCCCTGATTGTGGAACCGGGATGTATAAGATTTTAGGAAAGTAATTTCTGAAAATTTTCTTTTAATTAATTTAATAAGGGCGGATAAACGATAAATTTTTTATCCATACACCCGCCTTGGTTTAGGAGATAGAAAACCATAATCGACTCTAAGAAATTAGCTTTACGCATTGTAGCTATAGCCCAGAATAAGAAAGCTGAAGATATAGCGGCTCTAGATCTGCGTAAGGTTTGCGGTTTCTGTGATTTTTTTGTTATCCTAACCGGCAATTCCTTAAGACAAGCTAATACCTTAGCTGAGTCTATACAGGAAGATCTGGCAAAAGATAAAATAAAATCTCTCTCCAGGGTATCGGCCACAGATGAATCCGGATGGGTGGTCCTGGATTTTTCCAGCGTAATCACGCATATATTTTATAAACCGGTAAGAGAGTTTTATGCCTTAGAACGCCTTTGGTCAGGCGCCGGTAAAGTAAGAATACCCAAAGAAAAAAATGCGGCTTAAAAATGAAAGAAGATTTACAGGGTTCATTAATATCCCTAATTCAAAGTTCCTTAAAGGATTTAGGTTTAAATGATTTATACCAGGATGATCTATCTTACGGATTCTCTCTTTCGTCAGGCTTTGGCGACCTCTCCCACAATCTAGCTTTAAAAATAGGCAGCGTTTTAAAACAGCCCCCATTAATAATTGCCGGTCGTGTAGTTGAATCCCTGAAAAAAAATCTGATTAACAATTCTCTTGAGGCAGATATAAAAGATATCCGGGCCGAGGGCGCGGGTTTTATCAATTTTTACCTTCAAGATGCTTATTTTCAGGCCCAATTAAAAGATATAATTATCAGTGAGAATGATTACTTCCGCATGAATTTAGGAAAAGGCGAAAAGATTATGATTGAATTCGTCAGCGCCAATCCTACCGGTCCGCTCTCTGTTGCCCATGCCCGACAGGCTGCAGTAGGCGATAGCCTGGCTAATGTTTTGGAATTCTTAGGGTTTGAGGTCCAGAGAGAATTTTATCTTAATGACGAAGGTAATCAAATAAATATCCTGGGCCGTAGCGTGGGATTGAGACTTAAGGAGCTCAGTGGAGAAAAAATAGATTTTCCCGAAGACCATTATCAAGGGGATTATATATACGATATCGCTAAAATAATCCTGGAACATGGCCAAGACTCGAGTGATTTCTCTGAGTTTTCGGCTAATTATATCTTGGATATTATCAGAAAAGAATTGGATGATTTCGGGGTAAAATTTGACTGTTGGTATAGCCAGAAAGAATTAGGCAAAAGCGGGAAAATTGAATTGGCTCTGGAAGAATTGAAAAGGAAGAAATACGTGTATCAGCAGGAAGGGGCCTGGTGGTTTAAATCAACCGAGTTCGGAGATGATAAGGATAGAGTGGTAATAAAAAGCGACGGAACGTATACTTACCTTGCCCCGGATATCGCTTATCATCAGGATAAATATAACCGGAATTTTAAGCGTTTAATCAATCTTTGGGGCCCTGACCATCACGGTTATATCAGCCGGCTAAAGGCTTCGGTAAAGGCCTTTGGCCATGACCCGGATTCGATTTCGATTATTATAGTTCAGCTGGCGACTATTTTTAAAGATGGTTTACCATTACAGATGTCTACCCGTAAGGGGCAGTATATAACCCTAAGGGAAGTCCTGGAAGAGGTGGGCTGCGATGCCGGGAGATTCTTTTTTCTGATGCGCCGGACTTCAAGCCACCTGGATTTTGATTTAGGCGTAGCTAAGAAGCAGACCTCGGAAAACCCGGTTTTTTATGTGCAATATGCCTATGCCCGGATATCCAGCATATTAAAACAGAGTGAATTCGCGATCGATAAGCAAGAGATGGATTTAAGTTTATTAAAAGAAAAAGAGGAATTAGGGCTCATCCGTAAGCTCTGGCACTTCTTCTATATATTAAACGTCTGTTATAAAACCTATGATCCTTATATGCTGACGGTTTATCTCCAGGAGCTAGCTTTAACCTTCCATCGTTTTTATGACCTGCACCGGGTACTGGGAGTTGAAAAGAATTTAAGTCAATCCAGGCTGGCCCTTATTTACGGGGTGAGGGTTGTTCTCTCCTTAGGGTTAGATTTAATGGGTATAAGCAAACCGGATAAGATGTAAAATGGCAGTCCATAAAATATTAAATATACTTTCTACTAATCCCCGCCTACAATCCAGTTTAAGCCAGGAATTTAAGATTTCTCCCATAATAGCCCAGGTTTTAATCAACCGGGGGATAGATAATGTCAAAGCTGCCGATTCTTTTCTGAATTCCCGGATGCAAGACCTCTTGGATCCGTTTTCATTTACAGATATGGCCAAAGCAGTCAGTTTGATCAGGAAAGCGGCCAGAGAAAAAGAAAAGGTGGTTATTTTCAGCGATTACGATGCTGACGGGATCACTGCGCTGGCCCTGCTTAAAAATACCCTTTCTAATCTGGGCCTGGATATATCTCATTATATACCCCATAGGGTTAAAGAAGGGTATGGTTTGAATAAAAAGGTTTTAGATCTGGCCCGTCAGAAGAACGCCGGCCTTTTGATCACTGCGGATAGCGGGACTTCCAGCTACGAAGAAATCAAAGAATTAAGGCGTTTGGGTTTAGAAGTAATAGTGACTGATCATCATGAGCCCCTACATAAAGATGATTTGCCTCAAGCCACAGCGATTATTAATCCAAAAGTAAATGGTTCAGGGTATAAATACCGGGATTTAGCCGGAGTCGGGGTAGCCTATAAACTCTGTCAGGCTCTAACCGGCGATATGCTGACTGAAGAGTTGGACCTAGTTGCTTTGGGGACAATTGCCGACTCTGTTCCTTTAATAGGCGAAAACCGGATTATTGCTAAAGAAGGCCTGGAACGGATATTCCATACTCAGCGTCCGGGTTTAAAAGCATTAATAGAATCGAGCCGGATCAAGGGGAAGAAGATTACTACTGAATATGTAAGTTTTATTCTGGGCCCTAGGATTAATGCTAGCGGACGCGTAGATACCGCGGAGTTGGCTTTGAGTTTATTGATGAGCGAGAAAGAAGATGAGGCTAAGGGTTTGGCTAAAGCGATAGAAGCCTGCAACCGCCAGCGCCAAAAGATAGAAAGCATAATATTGGAGGAAGCCCAAGATTTGATTGATCAGGAGGTTAATTTTAAGGAGCATAAGGTAGTTGTTGTGGCTAAAGAGGGTTGGCATACCGGGGTTCTGGGTATTGTGGCGGCAAAACTTTCAGAGAGATTTTACCGGCCGACTATCCTGATCTCCCTGACTGATAAACTCTGCCGCGGTTCAGGCAGGTCAATCAAGAATTTTCATCTTTTTCAGGCTCTTTTAGAATGTACTGATCTCCTGGATAGTTTCGGCGGGCATCAGCATGCCACCGGCTTGGTTATCTCTAGGGAGAATATCGAGAATTTTAAAAACAGGATCAATAACCTGGTCAAGGATAAATTATCCCTGGAACAATTGATTCCTACTATAGATATCGATATGGAGCTAAAGTTATCTGATATAAGCGAAAGTTTTGTGAAAGAATTAGAGAGATTAGAGCCATTCGGGACAGGCAATCCCGAGCCTCTATTTTATACCCAAAACCTTAAACTTAAAGGACAAATCCGGGTTTTAAGCCGGAATACCCTGAAATTCTGGGTTAGTGATGGTAAGTTTACCTATGAAGCTATAGGTTTTGGAATGGCTGGTATCCAGAGCAGTCTTAATCAGTCTGAATGCTTTGATATAGTCTATTTACCTAAATTTGATGATTGGCAGGGCGAGAGTTCGCCTATTTTAGAAGTAAAAGACATATTTTTTAAATAAAAATAGGGGACGTTTCTTTTTTTCCGATTTTCTTAATTTTTTAAAAAATAGAAACGTCCCCTATTTTAGGCTTTAACGATATTGCCTTTTTTAAGGCATTTTGTGCAGATATAAGCTCTTTGCGGATGGCCATTAATCAGAATGCGCATCTTTTGCAAATTGGGAAGGAATTTGCGCTTGGTAGCCCGGACAATCTTAGAACCTGTGCCGCCTTTTTTCTTTAAAAGGCCTTTTCGCACTACGCTTTTACCGGACATTTCGCCTTTTTTACAAATAACACAAATTTTAAGCATTTTTCACCTCTTTTTAGGATTAAAGTATAGTTAAGTATACTTTAAATCAAGGTATTGTCAAGTTTTTTAATCGGAAAATACCGAAAAACACCTTTTAGCACGGATATACACGCCTGCTTCACTGGTAAGTTAGGGATAATCCGTGGGAATCTGTTCATAAATCAGTGTAAATCCAGGTTAAAGATAATTTTTTAGCAATCTTTTAATTGAAAAAATAGTTGCAAGCGGTAAAAAATATGCTATACTCAATGGTCTATTAGTTAAGTATTTTAAACCGTTATTAGGTACTTTTTAAAACCAGTATCTAGTTAAAATCATTGAAAGGGGGAGTTCATTTGCCTTCAGAATTAATAAAACGACTATTGGAAGCAGGGGTACATTTTGGCCACAAGACATCACGGTGGAACCCCAAGATGAAGAAGTATATCTTCGGCTCTAGGAGCGGTATTTATATTATTGATCTGCTCAAGACCGAAGAGTGTATCAATAAGGCCCGGGATTTTATCCTGGATATTACCTCTAAAGGAGAAGTAATACTTTTAGTGGGGACAAAGAAGCAGGCCCAGGAGGCAATCCTCCAGGAGGCTATACGTTGCGGCATGTATTATGTTACTGAGCGTTGGCCAGGAGGGCTTTTAACCAATTTTGCTACAGTTAAGAAGAGTATAAACCGTTTAAAAGATATTGAAAAGATGAAAGATGATGGTACCTTTACTAAGATAACTAAAAAAGAGGTTTCTTTACTGGAAAAAGAATTGGCTAAGTTAAAGAAAAATTTTTCCGGTATAGCCCAGATGGAGCGGATGCCCAAGGCTATTTTTATCG
Organism: Candidatus Omnitrophota bacterium; assembly: GCA_043812955.1. Taxonomy (GTDB): domain Bacteria; phylum Omnitrophota; class Gorgyraeia; order Gygaellales; family Profunditerraquicolaceae; genus JAHKAP01. The sequence continues at coordinate 18,435 of JBDRLN010000035.1, forward strand.
TAGATACCAAAAAAGAAGAAACTGCGGTAAAAGAAGCTAGGAGGCTGCGTATTCCGGTTATAGGGTTTATTGATACTAATTCAGACCCGGATTTAATCGAATACCCTATTCCGGGTAATGATGACGCCATTAAATCCATATCCCTGGTAGCCAGTATTATTGCCGATAGCGTGATTGATGGAAGAAAGAGATTTTTGTCTTATCTCTCTCAGGACGGGGTAGTTCTGAAAGAAGGCACCGAGGAGGCTCCGGTAGTGCTTCCTGAAGAAGAGGTTAAGATTAAGGAGATTGAAGAAATGGTTGAAGAGGAGGCGCCTAGCGAAGACGGGACAAAGCCGGTGAAAAAAGGGCGCGCTCCTATTATACCGGGTCGCAAAAAAGACTAATATAAAATCAGGTTAAGTAGGTTAAGAAAGTTAAGGATGTTAAAAATGTTACACCCATAAATTTTTTTGCAACTTTTTTTAACTTCTTTTAACCTGTTTAACGTATTATCAGAAGGAGTAGATAGGAAATGAAGACCGTACCTTTAGAGCTAATCAAGGAATTGAGGAATTTAAGTTCGGCCAGCGTAGCTGATTGCCGCCAGGTCCTTCAGGAGTCGTTAGGAGACCTAAATAAGGCAATGGACCTTTTGCGCAAGCGGGGTTTAGAGGCTGTATCCAAAAAAGAAGGCCGGGTTACCAAGGAAGGCAGGATCGAGGCCTATTTGCATAACGGCAATAAGATCGGAGTTTTACTGGAAGTCAAATGTGAAACGGATTTTGTAGCCCGCAACAGCGATTTTTGCCAATTTACCAGAGATGTTGCCATGCAGATAGCAGCTTTAAATCCGAAGTATATAAAGAAGGAAGATGTACCCGCTGAAGCCCTAGAAAAAGAAAAAAATAAGGAGCTTTTCATCAAAGAACATTGTTTAATGGAGCAGGCGTTCATCAAAGACGCGGCACTTACCATTAATGATTATTTGGGCAGCCTGGTAGCTAAATTCAACGAGAAGATTGTGATTAACAGGTTTACCCGCTACAAGATCGGCGAGTAGTTTCATGCCAGCTCATCCTATCTATAAAAGAATACTTTTAAAATTAAGCGGCGAAGCCCTTCAGGGTAAGAGGTCGCACGGCATTGATCATTGCGTCCTGGTTTCTATCTCCCGCCAGATCAAAGAAATAAGAAACCTGGGTACTGATGTGGCTTTGGTTTTAGGCGCCGGAAACATTTTCCGGGGGCAGGAGAATACCGCCTCTTTAGGTTTAAATATGGATAGGAGTGTTGCCGATTATATGGGGATGCTGGCTACCGTTATCAATGGCCTGGCTCTTCAGGATGTGCTGGAAAAAAATGGTATGCCAACCAGGGTAATGACCGCTATTGAAATGCAACGGATCGCTGAGCCTTATATCCGCAGAAAGGCGATCCGGCATCTGGAAAAAGGAAGGGTAGTTATTTTTGTGGCCGGAACCGGTAACCCGTATTTTACCACAGATACCGCGGCCGCGTTAAGGGCTATGGAGATAAATGCCGATTGTATCTTAAAAGCGACTAAGGTAGATGGAGTTTATTCTGCCGATCCCCTTAAGATAAAAGATGCCCGGAAGTTCGGCCGGTTAAAATATATAGATGTGTTAAGAAAAAGGCTCAAAGTTATGGATGCTACGGCAGTCAGCCTTTGCATGGACAATAAACTACCTATCGTAGTTTTTAATCTTAATAAAGAAGGTAATATCAGGCGGATCGTGTTGGGAGAAAAGATCGGTACCGTGATTAATTAAAACGGAAGGATGGTAGTTGGAGGAAGGGAGATTGCGATGAGCGTTAAAGAGATTTTGCATAATACCGATGAGAAAATGAAAAAGGTTATTGATTTTTTAAGCCGGGAATTCTCCGAGATACGGACCGGACGGGCCCACCCTGGTTTAGTCGAAGGCCTGCATATTGATTATTATGGCACTCCTACATTACTTAAAACTCTGGCATCTATTACTGTGCCTGATTCCCATCTAATAACTATTCAGCCGTGGGATGTGTCTGCAATCGTTGAGATCGAAAAGGCGATATTTAAATCCAATCTGGGGATCACCCCTAATAATGATGGGAAGGTAATCAGATTATCAGTTCCACCGCCCTCTAAAGAGAGGCGTCAGGAACTTACTAAGGTGGTAAATAAAATATCCGAAGAAGCCAGGGTATCGCTAAGGACTATCCGGCGTGACTCCAAGGAACATTTAGAAAAGCTTGAGAAAGATAAGGTTGTCAGCGAAGACGATAAATTTAAAGGTATAGATGAGTTACAGAAGTTAGTCGACAAATATATGGTTAAGGTCGACGAAATGCACAAGGCAAAAGATAAAGAAGTAACCGAGTTTTAGTTCATAGTCGATAGTTCATAGTTGATAGCGCGAAGTTTTTACTATGAACTACGAATTATAAACTACGAACTCAATAGATTTGGGCCTCTAGATCCGCCAAATAACACGGCGGATAGAGGTAGACATAAATTCGGGCCTCTAGCTCATTTGGTAGAGCACCACACTTTTAATGTGGCTGTGCCGCGTTCGAGCCGCGGGAGGCTCAAAAAAATTTAACTGCGGAATAAAGGCGGCACTTTTGGGGCCGCGTTCCCCCGGCAACTACTAGGGAACAGTCGGGATCACGCCTATTTGCTTAATAGCCGGGCGCGTGAGCCGCGGGAGGCTCATAAATTTCGAGTTAAGTGATAAGTGTTAAGAGGCAAGCGGTAAAAGGGAATGAAGCTTGAGGGCGGACGTGGCGGAACTGGCATACGCGATAGCCTTAGGAGCTATTGGGGCAACCCTTGGGGGTTCAAATCCCTTCGTCCGCACTATTAGGCGATAAAAATATATAGCGAGCGACGCGGGAGTGGCTCAGTTGGTAGAGCGCAACCTTGCCAAGGTTGATGTCGCGGGTTCGAACCCCGTCTCCCGCTTTATTTTTTTTAAAAATAATCCAATTAGTTAAAGCCTAAAGGAGTGAAAAGTATGAAGATAATGGATTTTTTGTCTAAGAAGGCCATCACTACTGATATAAAATCTGTCAAGAAGGAAGATGTGATTAAGGAGATGGTTGACCTACTTATTAGTTCTGGCGATATTGAAAAAAACAGCCGGAATAAACTTATTGACGCTTTAATAGAGAGGGAGTTATTGGGCTCTACAGCCATAGGTCAGGGTATCGCTATACCGCATGCCAAGTCAGACTGTGTCACTAAATTAGTATTAGCCTTCGGCTTTTCTATAAAAGGCGTGGATTTTGATTCTCTGGACGGCGAAAAAGTATATATATTCTTCATGTTGGTGGCGCCTCAGGATTCTGCCGGACCGCATCTTAAGGCCTTGGCCCGGATCTCGCGGCTATTAAAAGATAAATATTTTCGTGATGGCCTGCGCGCTTGTAATGACCCGGCAGCGGTTATAAAAATAATCAGCCAAGAAGATGAAAAAAACTGATTTAATATCTAGGATCAAATACCGGTTTAAGAATGTTTTTATCTGGCTGTCTCCGGGCATAGGCATAAAACGCTGGGTAGGCTTAAGCATTTTTAGCATTATCCTGTTAGTAATCAGTTCCAGCTATCTGCGCACCGAAGAATACTGGGTGGTCAAGATACTGGATGCAATTGTTCTCCTTTCCAGCATTACCATATTGATTTTAGGGATAATCCGGATAATCCGTTTTTTTATCGGGGCAGTAACTTCATCTTCTAAGGGGGATGATTTAGCCGATATATTGTATCGCCGGCAGCAATTAGGCCGCGGCCCTAAAATTGTAGTTATCGGAGGGGGCACCGGTTTATCAGTGCTTTTGACAGGTTTGAAGGAATTTACCTCAAACATAACCGCCGTAGTTACAGTAGCTGATGCCGGCGGTTCGTCAGGGAGATTAAGGCAGCAGTTTGATATGCTACCTCCGGGAGATATAAGAAATTGCTTAGTGGCTTTAGCCGACGCTTCTACCCTGATGCGGGAGCTGTTTCAATTCCGCTTCGAGGCAGGTTCGGAATTAGCCGGCCATAGTTTTGGCAATTTATTTATAACGGTAATGACCCAGCTTACCGGGGATTTTGAAAAGGCGATCAAGGAGACGAGCAAGGTCCTGGCTTTAAGGGGCCAGGTTATACCGTCGACCTTAAAAAATGTTACTCTTGCGGCCCAGTATAAAGACGGATCTGTTATTGAGGGGGAGGATAAAATACCGCTTAGCCATAAGGCTATCGAAAGGGTGTTTTTAAGGCCGGCTGATCCAGAGGCAACTCCGGAAGCGGTCAAGGCGATAAATGAAGCGGAGATAATTATTTTAGGGCCGGGTTCGCTTTATACCAGTATTATCCCTAATCTTTTAATAAAAGAAATTACCGAAGCTATTTCTAACTCCCGGGCGGTTAAGGTATATATATGTAACGTAATGACCCAACCGGGCGAGACCGACGGCTATAGTTTGTCTAATCACATAAAAATGCTAGTGAATCATAGCCACCAGCGGATATTAGATTATTGTGTTGTCAATACCGGAAGGATCAGTGCTAACAGCCTTAAACGTTACCAGTTGGAGAATGCCCATCCGGTTATTGACGATAGAAAAATTGTTGAGAATATGGGTTATCGGGTAATCGAAGACGATATTGTAGTGGCTGATGATGTCATCAGGCATGACTCTTTAAAGTTAGCCAAAGTAGTATTCAGCCTTATTGAAGAGATATAAATTTTATGCCTTTAGTTAAGAAGAAAATAACAGTTAAGAATAATCAAGGGTTACATGCCCGTCCGGCAGCTTTATTTGTCCAGGTAGCTAACAGATTTGATTCGCAGGTAACTGTTAGTCGGGATAAAGAAGAGGTGGATGGCAAGTCTATTATGGGTATTTTAATGCTGGGAGCGGAAAAGGGCTCGGTTATAGTGATCCAGGCAGATGGCAGCGATGCCCATCAGGCTATAGCGGAATTAGAGAAGATAATTATTCAAGAGGAATAAATATGCAGACTTTAAAAGGCATAGCTGCGGCGCCAGGTATAAAGATAGGTCCGGCTTATAGGGTGGGCAGGGAAGAATTCATTATCCCGAAGCTAGAGATAACTCAGGAAGAAATACCTCTACAGATCCAGCTTTTTGAAGAGGCCCTGATCCAGACCCGCAAGGAGATAATTGATTTACAGAAGAGGATCTCTAGCGATATGGGCCAGGAAGAGGCTCAGATATTTGACGCCCACCTTCTGGTCCTGGAAGACCGCATGCTTATCGAGGAGGTAATCTCAAGGCTTAAGAAAGAACGTTTAAGCGTTACCTTTATCTTTTTCGAGGTTTTAAAAAAATATATTGGTGTCTTTTCTAAAATAGAAGACGAATACCTGAAAGAGCGGATGAGCGACATCAATGATGTCGGTAGAAGGGTCCTGCGCAATCTTCTGGGCAAAGAACATAAAAGTTTAGAGGAGTTAAAAGAAAAAGTGGTTGTAGTCGCCCATGACATTTCTCCTTCGGATACCGCTGCAATGCATAAACAGAATGTCTGCGCTTTTGTTACTGACATCGGCGGCAAGACTTCGCATACGGCGATTATGGCTAAGTCTTTAGAGATACCGGCTGTAGTCGGAGTCCAGAACGCGACATCCATTATTAAGATGCACGATGTCTTGATAGTCGACGGAAGTATGGGTATGGTAATTATCAATCCTGACGAAGAGACCCTTTTAAATTATCGCAAGGAAGAAGAGAAGCTTAAAGGTTTATCCGATAAGCTTTTGATAGATAAGGACTTGCCTGCGATCACTCAGGATGGAGAGGCGGTAGAGATAACCGCCAATATCGAATTTCCCGATGAGGTTCCTTCGGTCAAACTTCACGGGGCCCAGGGGATAGGGTTGTACCGAACCGAGTTTTTTTATATGAATAGGAAAGACCTGCCTACTGAAGAGGAGCATTTTCAGGCCTATAAATATGTAGCTGAAGAGATGAAGCCGCATCCAGTAATTATCCGTACTTTAGATTTGGGCGGCGATAAGTTTTTATCCCAATTCGAGATCCCCAAAGAGATGCAGCCTTTTTTAGGATGGAGGGCAATCAGATTCTGTCTTGCTCGTCCGGATATATTCAAACTGCAATTAAGGGCAATCCTTAGGGCTTCAGTATACGGAAAATTAAAGATGATGTACCCGATGATATCGGGTATAGAGGAACTTAAGCAGGCCAATGTGATCTTAGAACAGTGTAAGATTGAGCTAAAAGAAAAGAGGATCCCTTTTGACGATGAAATTGAAGTAGGGGTGATGATCGAAGTCCCTTCAGCGGCCATTATCGCCGACCTGTTGGCTAAAGAAGCGGATTTTTTCAGTATCGGGACCAATGACCTTATCCAGTATACCCTGGCAGTTGACCGGACCAATGAGAAAGTAGCTTATCTTTATGAACCGGCTCATCCGGCGGTTTTGAGGATGATCAAGGATATCATTGATTCAGCCCACGCCAATAACATCCGGGTCGGTATGTGCGGGGAGATGGCCTCGGATGAAATATTCACCTGGATACTTTTAGGTATGGGGTTGGATGAGTTTAGCATGCCTTCTTTAGCTATACCTTCGGTCAAGTATCTGATTCGCTCTATAACCGCGAAAGAGGCTAAGAAAATAACTGAAGAGGCGCTGAGTCTGCCGACTCCCAAGGAAGTGGAATTGTTTATGCAGGCCAAACTGAAAACCCTTAATAGGTAATAACAAATTTATAAATATGAAAGCATTAATTTTAGCCGCAGGATACGGAACCAGGCTTTATCCCTACATAAAAAATTACCCTAAACCACTTTTAGAGATAAACCAGAAACCGATAATTGAATATTTATTAGATAAGTTAATAAGGTTAGATGCTCTTTCCGAGGTTATCATAGTCACCAATGAGCGTTTCTTCAAACATTTTAAAAAGTGGAGGGATGGCTTAGGCTCAAAGGTTAAGATCAAGATCATTAATGATTTAAGTAAGTGCCCGGAAGAAAAGCTGGGCGCGGTTAAAGATATGTACCTGGTTTTTAAGGAAGAGGGTTTTGATGATGATTATCTGATTCTGGGAGGCGATAATTTTTTCCGTGACCCCCTGGATAGGTTTATCAGTTTCGCCAGAAAAAAAGCTCCGGGAGTAAGTATAGGGGTAGTTGATATACATAATAAATCCGAAGCCCGGCATTACGGGGTAGTCAGCTTAAATCAGCGAAACCAGATATTGGAATTTAAAGAAAAACCGGCTAAGCCCGATTCGAGTTTAGTGGCAACCTGTATTTATTATTTTCCTCGTGATAAAGTAAAGCTAATTAAGGGATGCATCGATGATTCCAAGGTTTGTTTTGATAATTTGGGAGTGTATATAGATTGGCTTACCAAAAAAGATAAGGTCTATGGTTTTATCTTTAAACATCTTTGGGTAGATATAGGCAGGATAGAGACGTATGAGAAATTAAAAGAGATAATGAAAGGAGAATAGCAAAAAATGGAGAAGACTTTATTTACTTCTGAGTCGGTTACTGAGGGCCACCCGGATAAATTATGCGACCAGATTTCCGACGGGATTTTAGATGAGATTTTAAAGCAGGACCCTTTAGGCAGAGTCGCTTGTGAAACTTATGTAACTATGGGATTGTTGATAGTGGGTGGCGAGATCACTACTAATTGTTTTGTGGATGTACATAAAACAGCCCGCAAGATTATCGAAGAGATCGGTTATACTCATCCTAAATACGGATTTGATTTTCATACCTGCGCTATCCTTAACGCTATCCATACCCAATCTCCGGATATCGCCCAGGGAGTTGATTCAGGTGGCGCCGGCGACCAGGGGTTGATGTTTGGTTTTGCCTGCAAAGAAACACCGGAATTGATGCCTTTGGCGATAACTTTAGCCCAGCAATTGTCAAAGAGGCTTAGTGAAGCCCGTAAAAAAGGAATACTAAAATACCTCGGGCCGGATGGTAAATCCCAAGTTACGGTTGAGTACCATAAGAATAATCCGGTTAGAGTTGATTCAGTGGTATTAGCCAGCCAGCACACCGAAGATATCTTAGATAAAACAGGGCATAATATTACTCAGAAGGCGAGAGATGAGATCATCGAGGTGGTCGCTAAACCGCTATTAAAACATTGGGTAGATAAGCATACCCGTTATTTTGTCAATCAGACCGGCAAGTTTGTAGTTGGTGGGCCTCAATCAGATACCGGTATGACCGGAAGAAAAATCATGGTGGACACTTACGGCGGAACAGTCCCTCATGGCGGCGGCGCATTTTCAGGCAAAGATCCTACTAAGGTTGACCGTTCAGCAGCTTATATGGCCAGGTATATCGCTAAAAATATCGTGGCTGCAGGATTAGCTAAGAGATGCCTGGTTCAATTGGCCTATGTTATCGGGTATGCTGAGCCTTTATCAATAATGGTAGATACTTACGGTACGTCAGAGTTTTCCGAAGCTGATTTTATTAAACTTATAAGGCAGAATTTCCAGCTTACTCCGGCCGGGATAATTAAGACTTTATCTTTAAGGCGGCCGATATTTAGGCAGACTGCTGCTTATGGGCATTTTGGCAGGACTGAACCGGGATTTAGCTGGGAAGTTACTGATAAGGCTGAAGCGCTAAAGAAACAAATAGCAAAGTTATAAAATAAATAAACTAGGTATAGGTAGATGTAAAGGTAGAGAAAAACGTATTTCTTTACCTATTCCTATACCTGTACCTAATATTTTCAGTGGTCTAATAACGATAGGAGATGGAATGCGATATGATATTAAGGATATGGGATTGGCTAAAAAAGGTGCACTAAGGATTGAATGGGCTAGGAATAATATGCCGGTTTTAAGGCTTTTACTTGAGCGTTTTCAAAAAGAAAAGCCTTTAAGGGGGGTAAAGATCTCCTGTTGTTTGCATGTGACCACCGAGACCGGAGTGCTTTCTGAAGTTTTAAAGGCGGGGGGAGCTGATGTAACAGTATGTGCCTCCAATCCTTTATCTACTCAGGATGATGTAGCCGCCTCTTTAGTTAAGAATCTTAAGATCCCGGTATTCGCTATTAAGGGGGAAGACACGAAAACTTATTACAAGCATATACAGGAAGCGTTAGCCGTAAAACCGGAGATTACTATGGATGACGGCGCGGACTTAGTCAGTACTATCCATCAGCGTGCGGTGTCTATACATAGCAATATTATCGGCGGGACTGAAGAGACTACTACTGGCGTTATCCGGTTAAAGGCTTTGGCTAAACAGGGTAAGTTGCGTTATCCTATAATCGCCGTAAATGACGCTCAGACCAAGCATCTTTTCGACAATCGTTATGGTACCGGTCAATCTACTATTGATGGAATAATCCGGGCAACTAATAAATTATTAGCCGGTTCTAATTTTATAATCTGTGGTTATGGCTGGTGTGGTAGGGGCGTGGCTATGCGGGCAAAAGGAATGGGAGCTAATGTGTTTATAGTCGAGGTTTCTCCCTTAAAAGCCCTGGAAGCGATTATGGATGGATTTCAGGTGATGCCTATAAAAGATGCGGCTAGGATCGGAGATATATTTGTAACAGTTACCGGAGATATTAATGTAATCCGTAAGGAGCATTTTTTAACCTTAAAAGATGGAGCGATAGTTTGCAATTCTGGGCATTTTAATGTGGAGATAGAAATTTCGGCTCTGGAAAAATTAGCTAAACATAAGAAGACTATCCGGGATTTTGTAGTTGAATACACGCTGGAAAATAAGCGCAGGGTTTATTTATTAGGGGAGGGCCGCCTGATCAACCTGGCTGCTGCTGAGGGGCACCCTGCCCAGGTTATGGATATGTCTTTTGCCAATCAGGCGTTGAGCGCGGAATATATGAAAAAAAATCACCGCAAGTTAAGTAAAAATGTGTATACTGTCCCTGAGGATATAGATAATAATATCGCCTATCTTAAGCTTAAATCTATGGGGATAAAGATAGATACCTTAACAGCGGAACAGCAGAAGTATTTGTCAAGCTGGGAAATTGGCACCTGAGAACAGTATGTAGTAGGTAGTAGATAGTAGGTAGGGTGAGGGTTTTCCCTAAAACCTAACTACTACCTACTAAATATATAAATTTAGGGAATACGTATGGCGGTTAAAAGAATAGGGGTTTTGACTTCGGGTGGCGACGCGCCGGCAATGAATGCCGCTATCAGGGCGGCAGTGCGTTTTGCTATCCATAATAAGATTGAGGTTATGGGCATATACCGGGGTTATTCCGGCCTGATTAACGCAGAATTAAAGCTTTTAGATCACCGTTTTGTTTCCAATATAATCAATCGGGGAGGTACAGTTTTAAAGACCGCGCGCTGCCCGGAATTTCTTACCGAAGAAGGCCAGGCTAGGGCAGTTGAAGTAATAAAAAAGAATAATATCGATGGTTTAGTTTTAATTGGCGGAGATGGGACTTATCGCGGCGGTATTGTTCTGGATAAAAAATTTGGCGTACCTTGCGTAGGCGTGCCCGGTACTATTGATAATGATATTAACGGGACAGATTCTACCATTGGTTCGGATACTGCGGTAAATACGGCGCTCGAGGCGATAGATAAAATAAGGGATACCGCCACTTCCATGGAACGTATCTTTGTAGTTGAGGTTATGGGCAGGGATAGCGGTTTTATTGCTTTGCAGGCAGCTTTAGGCGGCGGCACCGAGGATTGTTTAATTCCGGAAAGAAAATTCGATTTAAATATCATATGTCATGATATAGTCGAAGGAAACTTAAGAGGCAAGATTAGTTGGATCATTGTGGTTGCAGAAGGAAAGGCCAAGGCCGAGGATATAGCTAAACAGGTAACCGAGTATACTTCTTTAGAAACTAGGGTGGTAGTCCTGGGACATATACAGCGCGGAGGCACACCAACTGCCCGGGATAGGATTTTGGCCAGCCGTTTAGGGGCCAAGGCAGCGGAGTTATTAATTAAGGGCGAACGAGGAAAAGCAGTGGGCATTATTTCCGACGATATTAATGTAGTGGATCTGGAGTTTGCTGTTAGTAGAAAGAAATTCGAAACGGATAGTCTTTATCAGTTGATCAAAATACTTACTTAGTTAAGATTATTATTAAATTTATTTTGAACGCAGATATACGCGGATTTCATATGGATTAGCGCAGAGTAAAGAATATTTAATAATATAAAAAAAGGAGCAATAAGGATGGGAAGAAGGCCGTTAGATATGGATAAGATTGTAATGGAATTAATTATGACTGATGAAACAGGGCCTAAGAAAAAAATTGCCAAGAAGATTCTTAATTTAGGCTACAAGTTTGGGGTTTATCCTTCAAGTATTCATGATTTCTACATAGCTATGGGCAAGGGTGAATTTAATGGTTTTACCGTGCCGGCCATAAATTTAAGAAGTATGACTTATGATTTATCCAGGGCATTATTCAGGGTGGCAAAAAAGAATAATGCCGGGGCGATGATTTTTGAGATCGCTAAGTCTGAGATGGGTTATACTAATCAGCCTCCGGTAGAATATTCCGCGGTTATCGTTGCCGCGGCAGTAAAAGAGGGGTTTAGAGGTCCGGTTTTTATCCAGGGTGACCATTTTCAGGTCAATGCCAATAAATTCAAGGAAAATCCGGATAAAGAGATAGAGGGTTTACAGGCTTTGATCGCCGATGCGATATCCGCGGGATTTTATAATATCGATATTGATTCTTCCACAGTTGTTGATTTGACCCAGAAAGATATTAAAAAACAGCAGAAATCGAATTATGAGGTTTGCGCTAAGTTGACTCAGTTTATCCGTAGGATAGAGCCTAAAGGTATAACGGTTTCAGTGGGCGGAGAGATCGGTGAAGTCGGTCATCAGAATTCCACTCCGGAAGATCTAAGGGCGTTTATGAGCGGGTATAAAGAAAAATTGCGCAAGGGATTAACCGGGATAAGTAAGATTTCCATCCAGACCGGGACTTCTCACGGCGGAGTGGTTTTACCTGACGGCTCGATTGCCCAGGTAAGACTGGATTTCGATACCCTAAAGAACCTTTCTAATATCTCCAGAAAAGAATTCGGTTTAGCCGGAGCTGTGCAGCATGGGGCATCAACTCTTCCGGCAGAGGCCTTTCATAAATTTCCGGAATGCAATGCCGCTGAAGTTCATCTGGCTACAGAATTCCAGAATATGATCTATGAGAGTAAACATTTCCCGGCTGTTTTAAAGCTTAAAATTTATGATTGGTTAAAAGTCAATGCCGCTTCAGAAGCTAAAGCCGGCGAGACCGACGAACAGTTTTTTTATAAGACCCGAAAAAAAGCGTTAGGTCCTTTTAAGAAAGAGATTATGTCATTACCTGATGAAACGCGTAATGCCATTGCCGCAGAGGTTGAGAATAAGTTTGATTTTCTGTTTAAACAGCTGAATAATTTAAATAATAGAGATCTGATAGATAAGTATGTAATCTTAAAACGGATAATTGTTCGTAAGCACCAAGACAGCGAAGTTGTGCATGATGGAGAAGG
>JBDRLN010000036.1:0-11801 GCA_043812955.1 Candidatus Omnitrophota bacterium
GAGGTATTCAAACTGAAATCCCCTATATCAACGTTGGTTTCTAAGCTCCAATCATCTATCCCAATGCCGCCTCCGACAGGCCCGATATTACCACTTATTAAATTACCCTCTCCTCCTATCTGTACATGTATAGGTCCTAAATCAATATTCCACCACCCATCGTTATCGTCCGAAGATGATTCCTGGACAGGGGCTGTTGGCTCATAGGAAACATAATAATCATCGTAATAGTAAGAGTCATAGTCATCGTAATTATATGTCTCAGTTACTGCATCACCACCAGTAGTTACCTCTTCCCAAGTATCGCTTACCCAATCACAAACATCATCCCACCAACCTGCACCCCAAATATTGTCTATAGATACGGCTGTACCTAAGCCTGCATCTTGAGCAGATACTAAAGCTGTAACAACCATATCATCGGTTAAACCGTATCTTTTCTGGAATTCTTCCAAGCTAATTTCTTTTCCATTATCAATAATTAAGCCTTTTCCGGCATCATAGGCTACATAGTGGTTAGTTACATGAATTATTGCGTCTTCTTTTAGATTCTTGAGGTCATTTACGGAAAACTCTATACCGAAAAGGCCGGTTACTGCTTTTAAACCTTCCATCGATGTTTCCATCTGGAGTGTCTGTTCATTATATTGGGTATATTGAGCTAAAAGAGAAGCTGCTTTTTCGTGGGATATATTAAGGAGAGAAGATAAAGCATAAACCGCGCAATTGTAATCAACCGGAGGGCCGGTGATACTTATGTTGGTATTGTTATTTATACCTGTTTGTCCTTCTTGATTTGTGTCAGTTATGGCGATTAGATTAAGATCGAGGTTAAGATTGGTGGTTTGATTTGCGGGCTCTGAGATGAAAGAACTACCTGAACCCAAGTTAGGAGCGGTAATAGGAGAAACTGCAGTATGGTCAGAGGACTTTCTCGGGGGTGCTCTAGGAGGACAAGAACTGCAAAGACTCTCTATTTTTTGCACTATATTCTTTATCATTTCAGAGTAACCGGGTGTCTGAATCTCATCTTTTTTTACAATTAAACCATATATTGATTCTTGTGTATTATCCTGCGGCTTAATGTTGTTAACAACATTATTCAAAACCGCAGCGAGTTTTGCTATAGGTATCACGATACCTTCTAAGGGAGGAATTAAAAAATCAAGGCCGTAAGCAGAGATTATATTCTGCTTATTCAAATTGCTTTCTATAGTAATATTCCCACCGATAGTATCTTTTATTTGGTTAAGTACGGCTGGGTCTACAAGCACAATTACCGGGGTTTCCGGGGTAGGCATTTTTATTGGCTCAGAAACAGGCTGGGAGGTCGGTCCTGTAGGATTATTATTAGTCTCTATGGTAATATTACCATCTTTATCAAAGCTGCCCTTGACCTGGATACCATTGAAGTTATAGCCGAAACTACCGCTACCATCTGCGTTTTTAATGACTAACAATCCGCCGCCGCCATTAATATCATCTATGATTATGTCCAGCGCCTGGCCTGCAGGGCACTTGCCGATAGCATCATTTATAATGTTAAGCACAACCGGGTCTACAGGTGCATTTACCGGTGCTCCAGGATTGAACACTTCCGGTCCAGCAGACTGCCATGTCGGTTCTGTAGGATTATTATTAGGCTCTATGGTAATATTCCCATCTTTATCAAAGCTGCCCTTCACACCATAAAGCAAGAAGGTGCCGCTGCCATCTGCGTTCCTGGTAACTAATCCTTCACTACCGCCATTAGGGCCATCCATGAATATGCCCATGCTCAGACCGGTAGGACACTTGCTGATAGTATCCTTTATTTGGTTAAGTAAGGTTGGGTCTACAGGTGCATTTACCGGGGTGGTTTCAGGGGTAGGCATTTCTATTGGCCCAGAAACAGGCTGGTATGTCGGTCCTGCATCTATTAGCATGCCTTCTCTCCAAGCTACTAACTCCTCCCAGGTTTTCAGCTCAGCTGGAGGTAAATAGCTATCTTCTAACCATAAATCAAGGCCATTTTGGCGGGCTTCGTATATCTGTCTTAAAGCGCCTAAATCTGGAACTTGAGTTTGGCCTCCCTCTACTAATAAATCGGAGGTTGTTACCGTTAGTTCATTATTAACCGTATCAACCGTATCATTTACTGCTTCAGGAATTGGATTTTCTACAATTACCGCTTTCGTAGCCCTACGCCAATCATTTAAGATAGAATTAGAAACTTTAACCGAACCATAGGAACCAATTTCCTGGGCATAGGCTGAAGGAATTACTGAATTAACGAATTCCTGGAATATCTTCCATAAATTGTTTTCATTAGCGGGTTGGGAAGTTGGCTGAGGAACCTGGGGCAAATTTGAGGATAACACTAGCCCAACATCAGTCCTTGCAGCCCAGCTAACCTCGGAAAAAAGGAATACACCGACAATTGTCAGGGCTACAATCTTGAACCACAGTTTTGCACGCCAACTGTTCATTGGTTCATCCTTTTTAAAAATAAAAAAACCGAATTACCTTTTTTCGGTAACTCGGCTATCCTATACAACTAACTAATAAATTCTAGGATCCGTGGCTTTGCGCCCCTCAATTGCTCGAGGTTTGCCTTTTCGAGTACAAGGAGAAAACTCTTTGTTAAACTATTTAGTAATACATTAAAAAAATTTAAATTACATAGTAAGTATACTCAATAATATTATTAATGTCAAGGCAATAAAACTGAATTTTGTTTCAGTTAACATTGGATGAAGTTTTTAATGTTTTTTATGGTACTTTTTTGAGATAAATCCCCTTTGACAGATTTTCCATCTCATATTCGTAATATAGCATATAAAAATAGCTAAATCAAGCTATTAATTTACTCAGACTCAGCCCCAGGCCATCCCGGTATTTCGAAATTAAGTCTTACCTAATCCCCTATAATTAACACCCTAATTACCTGCTAATTGTTTTTAAATTACCCACTCCATCCCCACCCTCCCCCAAAAAACCGTATCATTAACCGTATCATAATTTGTAACATACTGTTTATAAAAGAGTAATAATCTTGCGTCTATATTTAATAAAATCAAATACCCTCCTCCACTAAAACTCTAGCAAATGTCTATTCGCAGAAATCCTGACCTTATCCTTAAATCTAAAAAAAGACCCTGCTTTTGTTAATAAGTAAAAAATAACTGAATTTTCTTGGCTATAACTGTATCAAACCGTATCAAAATTACCTTTCTAATTTAAACAGGGCTTCAAAAAATTTCGTCTGGATCAGACATTCCTTCCAGTAGATCAATTCCCAGCCTTTAGCCACGGGATAATCTTGCTCACTTATAGTAATATTATCCCCGGGGATTCTTGATACTTTCCATTCCTTAAAATAAAAATATTTTTGAGTTAACCTATTGATCTCATTAAAGTAATAACTAATCTGCTCCTTTTTCATTTCATGCAAAGAAGATATATTGATGAATAAATCTGCCGCCTTATCAGGCAACGCCTCAAGTTGAGTGGGAAGGAAGAAGGCGATATCCGAATCCTCCAACTCTCCTTTAATCTCAGAATATTGTTTAAACTTTCTAAACCCGAAAATCTTCCTGTTTTTAAACTGGTGGGATAAATACTCCTGAGCTATATATAATGCCGGGGGTATATCAACTATAAAATATCGGACACCCGGGATAAGTTTTAGAAAAACGTAAGCAGTCCGGCCATAACCAGCGCCTAATTCAATAATAGTCTTAATGCTTTTCCTCTCAATTCCGGAATCCATTATTGCCTTAAACTCAAGCACTGAATTTGCCAAATCCTGGGAGATCAATTTCTGCTTCAGGTAAACCTCGGGAGGGTTGCCTTCTAGAGGCTCATTGAGACTATCCAGAAGGCGCGCCTTATCTCTTCGCAATACATATTCGTAAACCATATAGGTAATAAAATTATACGACAATGACTGCGCCCAGTTAAAACATTTATGTTTCCCGGTCAACAGAGTCCGGACAGCATTTTTAATTACTGATTGAACAGGAAGATTTCCGGCAAGATATTTTATCTGTTCGTCCCAAGGCGAAACAAGCCAGGTAAAATAATTAAGGGCTATTGTTCTTTTAAAATTATCGTATCCGTATTTTTCTAATTGTTCCAGGTTTTTTTTATTCAGGGTAACCCAGTATTTAGACGGGAACAGCTCTTTTCTATTACTGGATAAGAAAACTTCAAACATGTCGTTCAATAAAGGCATATTTTCATACCCCCAAAGATAGCTCCCGGATTTAAACAAAGCTGACTTTTTTAATTATACACCCACAAAATAATTAAAGGAACCTTTTTTGA
Organism: Candidatus Omnitrophota bacterium; assembly: GCA_043812955.1. Classification (GTDB taxonomy): domain Bacteria; phylum Omnitrophota; class Gorgyraeia; order Gygaellales; family Profunditerraquicolaceae; genus JAHKAP01. The sequence continues at coordinate 4,309 of JBDRLN010000036.1, forward strand.
ATATTTTTTATTATTGCTCTTGTCTTCCCTTCCTTTATACTATATAATTCCTTATAATCAACAAAATATATCGCATTCACAATCCCTAAACATGCCCACTCAAGTTGCGGTAATAGTAAGCAATCATAATTGTAAAAAATGCCTCCGGGATTGTTTTGATTCTCTGCTTCGGCAAACTTATAGGAATTTCGAAATTTACTTCCTGGATATCGCTTCCTCCGACGGCTCAGCCGAATATGTCTCCAAGCTGTTCCCTGCCGTAAGAATAATCGCTCTTAAAGCTAACTGCGGATTCGCTCGGGGTTATAACCTGGCAGTATCCGCGGTTAAGGCCGAATATATCGCCTTCTTAAACAGCGACACTAAAACCGAACCTCTGTGGCTGGAAAAACTGGTTGAGTCTCTTGAACAAAACCCGGACGCGGCAATAGTCGGCAGTAAAATTTATCTTCTTAACCCTTCCGGAGTGATTAACAGCTGCGGGAAAAAATTGACCTATTCTGGGACGGGGTTTGATATCGGTTACGGCTTGAAGGGCGGCGCGGATTACGACGAACCTAAAGAAACAGGCGGGCTCTGCGGGGCAAGCCTGCTGGCCAGGAAAACGGTTTTCCAGGAATTGGGCGGTTTTGACGAAGATTATTTCCTGCTCTGCGAAGATACCGACCTTTGCTGGAGGGCTTGGCTCGCGGGTTACCGGGTGCTCTACCAGCCCCTTTCATTAGTCGGCCACGAATTCGGCTCAGCTATCGGCAAACGCGATACCCCAATGAGGATATTCTATACCCAAAGAAACGCCTTGACCACGGTGTTCAAAAATTTCGGGGTAAAACGGCTGGCGTTTGCCCTGGCGGTAATAACCGCCTACACGGCGATAAGAATATTATTTTATCTGGCCGCCGGCCAGGGAAAAAACCTCAAAGCGCTGCTGGCCGGGACCGGGGCATTTTTCCCGCAGTTGGGGCCGGTCCTGGCTAAAAGAAGGGTTATCCAGGCAAACCGCAAGGTCACCGATGTATTGCTTTCCCAAAAAGGGCTGCTGGCTTCTTTAAGAGAATCGCTGCAAGAATACTTCCGGGTCAGCCGCCTCAAGAGTTAAATCCGCGAACTCTCCATCTTTTTCCATTTCACCGTATACTTACCGGAAAAATAACCCCTCCAGGCTAACCAGCAGGAAAAATTCACCAGAATAACGTAAATAGCGATCTTGATTGGATTAGGCGCCCTCTTGTCCAGCAGGCTCAATAATACCGAAAGCAAGAACAATCCGGTAAATAAAAGAAACCCAAAGCTTAAGACCGGCATGAAGAAAACTAGCGCAACAACCAGAAGGCCGGACAGAAAAAACGGGCTTAATACCGGAAACAACTTATGGCCGGGAAGAATCACCGTCCCGTATAGCCCGTAGCGGGGGTTAAATAAAACCGATTTATATTTGCGGATAGACTGGATGGTTCCGATGATAATACTTCGGCGCTGATTAATAAAATCCTGCTGCAAATACGGCGCATACTCATAAACCGCCGACCGGGGTTCATACGCCAGCCGAAAGCCCTGCCGGCGCAAATAAATCGAAGTCTCTAAGTCCTCGGCCAGGCTTTGGTCATCGATAAGATAGAGGCCTTTCCGGCAGGCGAATAGTTCCCCGAAAAGGCTTACCGCGGAATCAACCCGGGTTTCGAAACTACGCAGAATATTTTCATATTCCCGGAAGAAAACCGTGCCTTGGGTCGCCGGCCCCTTTACCTTTTCCCGGCTGAAATATCTTCCAGTGGCCCCGCCAACCTTCGGGTCGGAAAAATTGCTGAGCAGGTATCTCAGGCAGGAAGGCCGCTCAAAATAGGAATTAGCGTCGCTGACCACGATTATTCCGTAGCGGCTGAAATTTAAGGCATAACGTATTGCCGCGCCCTTGCCTTTACGCTCATTTTCAACCAACAATTCCACTCCGGATGATAGAAAAGGCTTGACTAATTCCCTGGTCCTGTCCGTAGAACCGCTATCAACCACTAGGAACTGGAGTTTATCGCGCGGGTAATCCTGAGCCAGAAGATTCTTTAACCTCTCTTCGATGACCAGCTCTTCGTTAAAAGTAGGGATGATTACTGTAGCTTCCGGAGTATATGACGGGTCAATATTGTTTTCTTTTTTTGATACCCGGGCCAGGAGGGCGATAAACAAGAAGTATCCCCCATAAATCCACACGGTGGCAGATAGAAAAAATAAAAGCAGAAATAGCGGAACCATGGAACTCTTTAGCATTATCTTCCCTTTAAAGGCACGATTACTGTGACAAACGGTTGATACAAATTATAGATACAATATTTTCTTTTTATTGCTTTGGTTAAAAGAATAAGGAACAATAGCTAACCGCCATAAGTCCAGAGAATTGCAAAGATAATCAAAAAATAAATAAATTATAAACATTATGTTATCAAACTAAATAAACAAAGGCGTGTAATCTGTATATAAAAAGCCTATTTCTTAAAAATAATCTTATACCAATCTCCCGGATACAACCCTGTTTGTTCTTGATATATACATTTAAAAGCAGAGGTCACATTTATAGAGCATCCTTTTTTATCATAGCGAAATAATTCGCCATTAATGGGAACGAGATCGTGCTGATGTAATCCAGACCAGCCGGTATGGGTGCCTTCTTTGACAAAGCCCTCTAGAAAAAAAATACCATCTTGTTTTAAAACCAAATATATACTTTCGATTGATTTGCGCACATCTTGAGCATGGTCTAGGGCATTACGAGAGTAAACAATATCAAAACTATCTTTAGAAAAAAAGTGCAATAAATCCTCTGCCGTAGCCTTTATTGGTTTAATAGGGTAAGAAATCTTATACTTATCCAGTAAAGCCTTATATTCTTCAGCAAGAGGATCAACTGCTACCAAGGTAAATAACTGCTCTTGGGTTCCCCAAGCTAAATATGAAAATGGACCAGAACCCACATCCAGAACGTGGACATATTTTTTTCTTTTTCGTATATCTTCAACGTAAGGTAAAAGCAAAAGGGGGAATAGTTCTTTTCGTCTCTGCGTGCCACCTATCTCTTCTCGGTGACTTTTTATATATAGGTTCCAAAAACATATCTCAGTTAATATGCCAATTTTACGAAATGTTTTTGTCTGGCCAAATATATAAAACAAAAAAAGCCAAAATATTTTTTCAATCTTTTTTATTATTATCATTACAGTTTACATATAATAAGTTATTTTCTTTTTAAAAATAAAAGACTAATAAAGAAAGAAGAAAAGATGGTTTGTAGCCCAATGACAAGCATAACCATAGCTAAAATAGATTCCCTTATTCTATATAAGGCACCAAAATTTTTAGAAAACCATTCTATAAAAATAAGCAGGTTTATCGTTGAACCTATCAGAAATAAAACCATGCCTAGAATAAGCCCTTTCTCGAGGGTAAAATAATGTTGGAAGAAAAGCGTAAACTTATCATATTTTAAAAATCTTTCTCTAATGGCGTAAGTATGGGCATATATACCCAAATTCAAAATCTGATAAGAAAGAATGCTAATTACACTGGCAAAAACCATGGGATGAATATCCCAATAGCGCCCCAAGAATAAAAATGGCCCCTTTAACAAAAGCAACAAAATAACCATGCCTAATATTAATCCCAGCATCCCAGGAATAAAATATAGCCATAACGGACAATAAAGTAACATAAACCTGATATGCCGCCAAGCGTCAGAAAATGGTTTTAACTTAGATGTGCCTTCACGGGGATGATAATCTACGGGTATTTCACACATCTTAACATTATTCTGTAAAGCCGCCACCACCATTTCTGTGGCAAATTCCATCCCTAAACTTATCAATTCCATTTTATGATACGCTTCATAGGTAAATGCGCGCATTCCGCAATGAATATCGGACAGGCTGGTCTTAAAAAATAATCTGCACATTCCTGAAAGTACGGGGTTACCAATATATCTATTCGTCCAGGGCATAGCCCTTTTTTCCATTTTACCTTTGAACCTAGACCCTATCACAAAATCATACCCTTCTCTTAATGCTTTTAAAAACTTGAGTATATCATAAAAATCATAGGTATTGTCGCTGTCGCCGATAATTATAAATTTTCCTTTTGCTTCTCGTAAGCCTCGCAAATATGCGGAGCCATAGCCAGGCACTGGTTCAAAGAATACTCTTGCCCCTATCTCTTTGCAGATAGCCAGCGAACGGTCAGTCGAACCGTTATCCGCGACCACGATCTCTCCGTTAATCTTCTCTTTAGCGAAGACTTCCTTGATCTTCTTCAGGCAAATCCCTATGCCTTCTTCTTCGTTCAAACAAGGCATAACAACAGAAACTTCGATGTTTTCCATAGCATTATCCCCAGCTAATCCCATTTTATTTCAAAAACTATTATCCTGTTCTCATCAGGCCCTTCCTGGGTAAACGGCACAAAATGCCTAAGCCCCCTGCCATTTAAGAACAACAGCCGGACAAACACGCTTCTGGCGAGTGCCGGGCTAAGCAATACCAGTTTATACATGTCGTTGTTCTGCAAAAGCAACGCAGAATGTTGAGAATCGCTCTGAGGAAATGGTTTTTCGGTAATATTATAACCATCGATCAGAAAAAGACTTCTGGGGATCCGGTATCTTTCTTCAAGGCTGGCATAAGAATATATAGTCTTTTTATCAGGATTGTAAATAAACCCATTGTTAAAAAGCACCAGATCATCATCCGACTTCTTCTGGTAGGCTATACCGGAAATCGATAATCTCTGGGAAACCCAGTTATCGAAATACCTGGCACTCATCAAAGTTGCTTCCTGGTAATATCTCTCTGCCTGATCCTGGCCCAGGCCAAAATAAGCCAAGTCTTGCAGTATCTGTTCCTTAGATTTAATGCGGATGGTACGGCTTAAATAAACTTTAATGAAATCCCAGTTGCCTAAATAAGAGATAGGTAACATTTTCCCGATCATTGAAGAATCGACGATAAAGTAGGCCTTTTGTTTGGGGCGGGAGTAAAGAATTTCCGTTACCTCTTTCACCGCCGAAGGAGGAAGATACTTCGAAAACAGGGATTTTCCTTCTTCAGCCACAAGCATTATCGCCATTCTTAGTAATGACACGCTCTTAAATTGGTTATTGATATATTTATCAATAATATCAAAAGCTTTATTCCCGCCGTTATTGAGCATGCGCAAGGTCCCGACGGCTTCCTGCTCCGAATCAGTGATCAAAACCCTGGCCATCCAGTATGCCTGCGGCGTATTCTGGGTCTGTCCGTCAAAGATCACCCGGCGCTCGCTAACCGATTTGAACCAATCCCCAAAATCCCACCAGGAATTGATTACCGAATCCGCTGGGGTATGTTTTTTTATTGTGGTCAGTAGGGAATACCAAGAGTCATCCATAATCGGCAATGCGCCTTTAGCAGTATTATTAGCGGTGGTGACAAATGAGAACATTAACCAGACAACTGACAAAATCAGTGGAATAAGCGCCAATTTCCATTTTTTCTTAAGTATTAATTGATAGAGCTCTTCTATGCCCCACCCCAGGAATATCCCCAGAGGCACCAGCAAAAACATCGCGAACCTTATCCCTTTGGAACAGAAAAAGAACATAGTCATAAACCAAACAACTAAAATTATCAATAACTCGCGTTTCATACCTCTGTATTTATTTATATTCAAAAATATCCACAACATGAACACCAGGGCCAGGGCTAACGAAAATGGCCCGCCTATTGCCTTGGCTATCGATAAATAGTCGCCGTTCTTTAATTCCCCAATTGTAGTAAAAACATTCGGCCAAATCGAGGCAGTCATGGGGTTATTCAAATTAACCGCATAAGCTATTAAAGTTTTCAGATAAATTAAAGGCGTAAATCCTGTAAAAACCACTATCCAGACTATCCCGGAACCCAGAAAAACCGCCGGGATGATCAAATGTTTTTTTATTTCGACTGAAGTATCTTGTCCATACTGCAAACGCTCTGAAACAAAATTAGCCAGGACAATAAATTCATAGAATATAATTATAAAAAGGATAAAAGACCAGCCAACCCAGATTGAACAAAATACCATCAGCCAGAATGCGGAAAAAACAACCCAAAGAATGCTTTTTTTCCAGGAAAAATAACTATAAGCCAAAAGATAAGTCCAAATGATCAATACTGAAAAAATCATGCTTGGAATATCCATATCAAACCATCCGGCGCAGCTGCGCGGGATAAAAATCGGCCCGGTCCCCACAAAAACGCAGCAAATAACCGCTACGAGATTTCCCCAATTGCGCCAACAGAAAAAATACAGTAGAGTCGTAAAAATAGCCATAAAGAATAACGGCAGATAAAATAAGAAATCCATCAGAGCCATGGGATGGAAAAAAGAGAAAACCTGATAGAGATACCAGCAAAGGTAATAAAAAAACGGGCTCCAATTCAGGTAATTTCCTTGAGGAAACAACATAAAACTATCAAATTGCACTCCATTTCTTACCTCGTTTCCTATCCCGCCAAAACGGCCGATATTAGCCACGTACCTGGCCCAGTGCCAACAATCCAGTTCCATAAGATATGTCCGTCCGAATTTGTCCTGGAATCGGTCTTTTAACTTGGCATACTCCTCTTTAGTCTGCTTTCTTAGATCCGCTTTATTACTCTTTTTGTAATCCGCTAACGCCGCTTCGAATAACCTGGCCCTGGCCAGGTCCGCAAGCGCAGGATATTTCTTATTGATATCCTGGGCGATCTTCTGACTTGATTGCTGTTGGACTATTTTCTCGGCGTATTGCCGGCTCAGAGGCAGGAAAAGGGGGTAACTCCGGAAGTAAATACTCAAGCTTAATACCGCCAGCAAACAAATCGAGGTTGTTAAATATTTGTTCATATTTTATTCTCCAGCTTTTTAGAGCTTAGCGTGCAGGGTATAGCGTGTAGTTATAGTATACCGACTAACCGCTGTTTTTTATTATAACATTAACTTATGGTTAAGCAATAAAACGTTTTCTGGATGTTTTTTGGATCGGATATTCAATAGGAATACGCATATTTTTGTTTTTACTTCTGCGGCCTTAAATATAATCAATTAATATTCCGGGGGGAAATTATTGCGCGGAAACAGAAGGCATACTCAAGGAACTAGTCATAGTAAACGCGGGATTGTCAAGCGAACTGCAGGATTGCGAGGATTCAGCAGGATCCCAGCAGGTAACAATATTTACGGTAACACAGTTTCCGCTTTGAGTAGCGCTGAAAAATTTAACATGCCTGGCAAGTATTTCCGAAGCAGGAACAGGAGAAGCGGAAATATTAGAGTTAAAGTAAATCGTGTAGGGCACAGCCGGGTTGTTGCATCCGGCGCTATTATAACAATAGCTCACATTGGCATCATTAGCAAAATTCAACAATCCATCGGGGGTAGCATCAATTGTCGCGCGGATAACGCTGGTCATCCCGGAAGCGTAAGTAAAAGCTACCGGGGGATTATTGACATCGCCT
>JBDRLN010000037.1:0-13169 GCA_043812955.1 Candidatus Omnitrophota bacterium
ATGTTTTTATTTAGGGAGCGGGATGCGGACGAACCCTTAAAAACTTTTGTTTTTTGCTTGTAGAAACGTGTCGAGTGAGGACGCTGCTGCTGCAGCCGCCCCCACCCGGCTGCAGCAGCAGCTGCGCCGCACACGCCTTAAAATTACCACGAAGCGAGCGGCCAAGCGAGCACCAAGTGAGGCCTGCGCCCACGCAGGCCGAACGATGCACGGGAGATGTGGGAGCCGCCCAAGCGGCGGTGCCTATTGATAAATTAATTGTGGTGCGTAAATACCGTTAGAACAAACCGGTATACGCACCGAATTAATTTTCTTCATGCCGCAGCATAATAGCTATTAATAAGTTACGTCAACCTTTTAACAAATAAAACTACCTTGTGCCCGATGTGTGACTATTTTAATAAAAGTTTCCTAAATGGGGGATTAGATTTAAGGAAACAGAAATAAATGATTGGCTAAGGAATCGGCAGAAAAATAGTAGAAGCTCGTTTTAGATTCTGATGTGGCTGTAGGCAGCGAATTGCCCCGATCTGGTGTATTTCTGGAATCTTCAGCAGAAATACCTGTTGTGTTATTAATTGAGAGTTGTATAATATAGATAGTTAAAGTAATAAGGGGTCCGGAAAAAAGCTTTTCCGGAGGATGCTTGAATGGTCGGGCCGCCATTCTGTAGGGATACAGGATCGCGGCCTTATTTTTATAAAAGGAGGAATTAAATATGGATTGGCAAAATGTTCCGCGCCCCGAAGATATTATTGATATGGGAAGAAAGAAATTCGGTGATTACTGGAAATTATCGCGCTGGTTTATTATTGGGTTTATTGCGCTTATCGGCTTGAAAGGGGTAATTTATTCGATCGGACCTGATGAGGTTGGCGTAATCCAGAGGTTCGGTAAATACATGGGTTTAAGCTCTCCTGGTTTGCATGCCAAGATTCCTTTTGGCATTGAGAAGGTTACGCCGGTTAAAGTAGAAAAGATATTTAAAGAGGAATTTGGGGTTAGAATTTCAGGATCAGGCCAGGGGTCAGGCTATTCTTCGAGACAATACGCTGATGAATCTTTAATGCTTACCGGAGACTTAAATATCTTAGATGTGCGTTGGATCGTGCAATTCAAGGTCAAAGACCCAGTAAAACTCCTCTTTGCTATCAGAAGCCCACAGGATAATATCCGGGATGTTTCGGAAGTAGTAATGCGCCGGCTTGTCGGTGATTATACCGTAGATGAGGTACTGACTACAAAAAGAGTAGAGATAGATGATATAGCTCAACAAGAGATGCAGAAGATATTAGATGATTATCAGACCGGTGTCCAGGTGATTACGATTAAACTATTGGATGTCAATCCTCCCGAGACGGTGAAGCCGGCTTTTAACGAAGTGAATCAGGCCAAGCAGGAAAAGGAAAAAATGATCAATCAGGCCTGGGAGGCGTATAACAAGGTTATCCCTAAAGCCAAAGGTGAGGCAGAAAAGACTATTCGTGAGGCCGAGGGTTATGCCCTGGATAAGATAAACCGCGCTAAGGGCGAAGCAGAAAGGTTTCTGGCTACTTTAGAGGAGTATAAAAAATCGCCTCAGATAACCCAGAAGAGGCTATATTTAGAGACCTTAGCCGAGGCCTTGCCTAAGGCAAAAGAAAAATATATTATTGATCCAAGGCAGTCTTCTATTTTGCCTTTATTAAATTTAGGCGAGAGAGGGGGATTAAAATAATGAACAAAAGAAAATTAAGGATTATTTTAAAAGTTTTTTTAGGTTCGGTTATTTTAGTGGTAACAGCGTTTGCCAGCGGCGCGCTATTTGTCATTGACGAGACAAAACAGGTAGTAATTACTCAGTTTGGTAAACCCGTGGGGGTACCCATAATCATTGCTGGATTGCATTTTAAGATTCCTTTTATCCAGGAAGCACACTATTTTGAAAAAAGAATTTTAGGTTGGGATGGCGACCCCAATCAGATTCCTACTAAAGATAAGAAATATATCTGGGTGGATACCATTGCCCGTTGGAAGATAGTTGATGCTTTGAGGTTTTTACAGTCTGTAGGCAATGAAATAAACGCCCAGAGCCGGCTGGATGACATTATTAATTCGGCAACCAGGGATGTAATCACCAGCCATCTTTTAGTTGAGGCAGTCCGGGATTCCAATCGGATATTAGAAACCAAAGAATTAGGCGTAGACGCCATACTGGCTGATGAAGCGCTGGAACGGATTTCAGTAGGCAGGCAGCAGCTTGCCCGGGATATCTTAGGAAAGGCTAAAGTCCTTGCTCCGCAGTATGGGATAGAGATGGTAGATGTGCGCATAAAACGGGTTAATTATGTAGAGGATGTGCGCAATAAAGTCTATGACCGGATGATCGCGGAGAGAAAACGGGCTGCTGAGAAATATCGCTCAGAGGGGCATGGTAAATCAGCTGAGATCTCCGGCCAGGTAGGCAAGGAGCTGAAGCTTATTACCTCCGAGGCTTATCGCCAGGCCCAGGGGCTTGTGGGTAAGGCAGATGCTGAGGCGATCAATATATATGCCCAGGCCTACAGTCAGGATCCGGATTTTTATTCATTACTTAAAACGCTGGAGACCTATCAGAAAACAATTGATGGGAATTCTACGATAATCCTGACTACGGATAGCGATTATTACAGGTACCTTAAAGGCCTGGAGCGGATTAAATAAAAATATATATTGATTATAAAATATCCGGATGTAATGTATATTATTACCATATGGTTAGGTAGATTATGGTTGTTTTAAAATAGGGAGCCATATTATGAAGGAAGAATTAATTTTAATCATTCAGCGCTCATCCCAGATTGTTATGCCGGCGAGCATATTTTTAATTACTGTGTTTGCGGGCTATATCTTAAGAAGGATTTTATTTACGCGTCTTTTCCGCTTAGCCAGTAAATCCTCAATTCAAATAGGTGGTATTATTATTGCCGCAACCAAGGGTCCGTTTATGATTTGGTGTTTAATGTTGGGGATATATTTTGCGTTTGAATTCTCGAAGTTGCCGGAAGATTCAGTGCATTTAGCCGGGAAGATTATTCTGGTACTCGGGATTATCTCTGCAACCTTTGTCCTGGCAAATATTTCAACGAGATTAGTCAGGATCTATTCCGGGAAACTTGATGCTGCCCTTCCCGTGACTAGCCTTACCCAGAATATCGTCAGAATAATTATATTCGGCGTAGGGATCTTGATAATTTTAAATACCCTGGGAGTTTCCATTACGCCGATCTTAGCCACCTTAGGCGTGGGCGGTCTGGCAGTCGCTCTGGCTTTACAGGATACGCTCTCCAACCTTTTTTCCGGGTTCCATATTGTTGTAGCCAAACAGATCAGGATAGGCGATTATATAAAACTGGACTCTGGGGAAGAGGGCTATGTTACGGATATTAATTGGCGCAGCACCAAAATAAGGATGCTGCCTAATAATGTGGTCCTGGTACCAAACGAAAAATTGACCAAGGTGATAGTTACTAACTTTTACCTGCCGGATAAAGAGATGGCTGTATTAGTCAACTTGGGTGTCCACTATAAGAGTGATCTTAAAAAAGTGGAACGGGTTACCTGCGCGGTCGCCAAAGAAGTGATGAAAGAGGTCGCCGGAGGGGTCCCGGGGTTTGAGCCTTTTATCCGTTATGGCGCTTTCGCTGACTCCAGCATTAACTTTACCGTTATTTTAAGAGCCGGTGAATTTGTAGATCAGTATTTAATTAAGCACGAGTTTATCAAAAGGCTGCATGAGCGTTACTCGAAAGAAGGGATTGTGATACCCTATCCGATAAGGGCTCTAAATTATGAACAGGAAAAGCAGACTGAAGATTAAAGGGAGTAAAATATGAAAAGGATTCTTTTGTTTATTCTGCCGATTCTTATTATCGTGGCTTTAGGGTTTACTGTCTCCGGGGTGATGCAAGTAAGGTTTACTGAAGAAAGATTAATGGATGACCTGAAAAGAAAGGCCAAGACTGTAGACGAAAGCCTGGAATTATCCGCTAGATATATACTTATAAATAATGATTTAAAATCAGCCAACCGCTTGGTCGAGACTTTCCAAAAGCGGGAAAGACTGCAAGGGTGCATTATCTACGATAAAAACGGCCAAATTTTAGCTATTACCGGAAGGTTTTCTGATTGGAAACAAAAGGATAAGCCTTATCTTAAAGATATCTTAGTTACAAAAACACCGCGTGGTTCACTGGAAAAATTCCAGGAGTATACAGTATATAGTTATATTCTGCCGGTGCTTGACGATGAGGCTAATGTTTTAGGGCTGGTGGAAGTTATATATGACACCTCTTATTTATTTACCACATTAGCGGATCTCTGGAAAAGATTAAGTATTACACTGATCGCTTTAGTATCATTTATCACTCTGATAGCATTTTTGATCCAAAGGCAGATTTTTATTTTGCCGGTGCGCAGGCTTACCAAGTGGTTTGCCCATTTTCAAAGAGGAGAAACCGATAAATTAAGGCCTTTTCAGGAAAAAGGTGAATTTGGAAAATTGGTTAGTGAGGTGGAGCAGGTAGCTTTGGGTTTGAGGGTAGCCCGTAAAGTGGTGACTGAAGAGGCCCAGGTTCGCCTGGAAAAGGGTGAATTGTGGACTGAGGCAAAACTTAAGGATCTGGTCCAGGCTAAATTAGGTGAAAATGCTTTTATTGTTGTCTCTAACCGAGAACCATATATGCATGTCATAGATGAACGGACCGGCAAACCTAGATGTGTAAGGCCTGCTAGCGGCGTAGTTACCGCGATCGATCCTGTCCTGCGCGCCTGCGGCGGGACGTGGGTTGCGCACGGGAGCGCTAACGCCGATAAAAGCTTTGTAAACTCAAAAAACAAACTTGGCGTACCTCCTGAAGATAACCGGTACATATTAAAAAGGGTCTGGCTTACCAAAGAAGAAGAGGAGGGCTATTATTACGGTTTTGCAAATGAAGGCTTGTGGCCATTGTGCCATGTCACTCATACCCGCCCCATATTTAGAGAAGCCGACTGGCAGATGTATAAAAAGGTAAACCAGAAATTTGCCCAGAGCGTACTGGATGAGCTTACAGCGAAAAATCCTTTTGTGTTTATTCAGGATTATCACTTTACCTTGTTGCCTAAAATGATCAAAGAAAAGCGTCCGGATACCACAATAGCTCTTTTTTGGCACATCCCCTGGCCGAATCCGGAGGTGTTTCCAATATGTCCGTATCATCTTGAGATTCTTGACGGCATGCTTGGATGCGACCTGATTGGATTCCATGTGCAAAACGATTGTAATAACTTTCTTGATACCGCCAATAGGCTGATTGAGTGCCGTGTAGATACGGAAAAATTTAGCGTGGTAAGTAAAAATAAAGAGACATTTGTAAGGGCATTTCCTATAAGCGTGGATGGTTTTATCTCAGACGAAAAATCCAGGCCAGATGCTTCAGAAATAAATGAAATTAGAAATGAATTTGATCTGCAAGATAAAATTATAGGTGTTGGAGTTGAAAGAATTGATTACACTAAGGGGATTATCGAGCGCATTATGGCAATCGACAGATTCCTGGAAAAAAATCCTGAGTACAAAAAGAAATTTGTATTCATACAGTTGGCCGCGCCCAGCAGGACTCACATCAAGCGTTATCATGAGTTGATGGGAGAGATTGACGAATTAGTAGAGAAGAAGAACTGGAAGTATTCTGAGGGGAACTGGAAGCCGATTATATATCTAAAACGCCACTTTTCACCGGAAGAGATCAGGCCGTATTATTTATTGGCAGACTTTTGTGTGGTCAGTTCATTACACGACGGTATGAACCTGGTAGCCAAAGAATATGTCGCATCAAGAAGTGATTCCAGTGGGGCACTAATCTTGAGTAAATTTACCGGAGCCGCCCGTGAATTAACTGACGCTGTGTTAATTAATCCCTATTCCGTAGAGGAATTTGCCGATGCGATAAAATTAACTATCGATATGCCTGTTGAAGAAAAAATAAAGCGTATGGAAAATATGCGCAAGGTGGTTAGCGAAAACAATATCTACAAATGGGCGGGGAATATTATAACAGAACTTACTGCCTTAAAGAAAGTTTAAGCAAAAGGTAAACTATGTATTATGTATTTAAAAAATGGGAAAAGTTTAAAAAAAAGCTTAAAGGTAAATACCTGTTTATTTTTCTTGATTATGACGGCACCCTTACCCCTATCGTAAAAAATCCTGAGCGGGCAATATTATCAGGTGAAACCAGGGGAAGGTTAAAAGCATTGTCAGAGAATTCCTGCTCTAAAATAGCCATTATTAGCGGACGATCACTGCAAGACGTAAAAAATAAGTTTGGCTTAATAAATATTATCTATTCCGGGAATCATGGTTTAGAAATTGAGGGTCCCAAAATTCGATACCTATCTCGGGTTTCAGCAGAGTATAGAAAAATCCTCGACCGGATAAAAGATGAATTGGGGCAAAAAATTGATTCTTTCCCAGGCGCCTTTATTGAAGATAAAGGCCTTTCTTTGACCCTGCATTTTCGGCTGGTTAATCCTATCCAGCTTCCTTTGGTGAAAACTGCGTTTCATGAGGCTGTCATTCTGCATTTGGTGGCGAATAAAATTAAAATTAAGGCAGGCAAGATGGTTCTAGAAGTAAGACCGGTTTCGGAATGGGATAAAGGCAAGGTTGTTTTGTGGCTTTTATTTAGGCAAAAGTTTGCCGGAGCAAAAGCCAAAGTCTTACCGGTTTATATAGGAGACGATATTACCGATGAGGATGCCTTTAAAGCGCTCCAACACTTAGGTATTACTATTTTTGTAGGTAAGCCTAAGTCGTCTTACGCGCATTATTATTTGAGAAATCCGGATGAGGTAAAGGATTTATTGGGAAGGATTATAAAGCTACAGGAGGAAACAGGTCTATGCCGCTGTTAATAAAAGCAAGAGAGCCTTTTAATTTTTATACAAGGCTGCATTTGTCAGAACTGACTGGCCTAAGGGCAACTACTCTAGGGCAGCTATTAAGCCTTATCAAAAGGATTCCCGGCTCAAGCATTTATCATCACACCCATCGATTTTTACAGCAGCACCAATATTTATCACCCGAGCCGCCAAATGATTTTGCATATTGGGTAACGGAGGTCTTGGGTGAAGATGAGTTGGGGGAGAAATTAGAGAGTATCGATACCATCCAATATTCTACAATCCGAACCTTAAGAGAAAAAATAGTTTCTACAATTGAAGGCTATCTTAAGAATAACGCATTAGCAAAATTAAGGTTCGCCAGGAACGGAGAAGAATTTCATTTTATGAAGTCGGTAAGTTTTGTTCTTCTTACGGGGTACACCGTGGAAGATTTAAAAGAATTTACTGAAGCCTTGCGGAAGATAACCATTGATTCCGTATATTTCCATTTTTTTGAGGCTCGTTTACGGCTTAAGCATGTGGGGAATGATTTTTCGAACTGGATTGAATATTCATTAGGGGATAAAAAATTAGCAGATGAAATCTCGAGCCTTGATCCTTATACGCAGACCTTAGAAAATCTCAGGAATACACTTATAAAAATTATTGAAAAAAGGATAGGTGCATAGCATGGCCCAGATAAAAGAATATATACCTATTGTAGGGCAGGCAATTGTTGACGACTTGCATCTTCTCGCCGATAAACTACACGGCAAGACTATCCAACACATTAATTCTACGTCTGTGGGTGGAGGGGTAGCCGAGATATTAAACCGGATGGTGCCTCTTTTGAAGGAGCTGGGTGTTGATACTCACTGGGATTTGATTAAAGGTGGAGAACAGTTTTTTGAAGTAACTAAGAAGTTCCATAATGCCTTACATGGCAGGCAGGAGGCTATAACTCAACATGATTTCGATATATTTATGGACACCAGCCTTAAGAATATCGAAGAAGTAAATATATCCGGTGATATTGTTTTTGTGCATGATCCTCAGCCCATTGCGTTAGTAAAAAAGAAATCCGGAAATAAATGGATTTGGCGCTGTCATATTGATGTATCTAGCCCTAATCATAAGGTCTGGAAGTTCCTTAGTAATTTTATTGATGAATATGATGCTGCGGTATTCTCAAGCCCCTCTTTCTCGCAGCGGTTACCGATAAGGCAATTTTTGATTTCTCCTTCAATTGACCCTCTAAGCGATAAAAACAAAGAGCTGCCCCAGGAGACAATTGATGAAGTATTGGAAAAATACAGCATAACTCAAGACAAGCCTATATTGACCCAAATTTCGCGTTTTGACCGATTAAAGGACCCGCTGGGAGTTATCGAAGCTTATCAACAGGTAAAGCGCTATATTGATTGTCAGTTGATTTTAGCAGGGGGCACTGCCAGCGATGACCCTGAGGGTTCAAAGGTTCTTGAGGAGGTTAAAGAAAAGGCAAAGAAAGACCGGGATATTCATATCCTATTATTGCCTCAAAATGACATTGAAGTCAATGTTTTGCAGCGGGCCTCAACCGTAATAATTCAGAAATCAATCAAGGAAGGATTTGGCCTGACAGTTTCCGAGGCTTTGTGGAAGGCCAAGCCGGTAGTGGCTTCTAATGTTGGGGGTATACCTTTGCAGATAAAACATAAATTCTCCGGGTTACTTTGTCATTCAGTTGATGGGGCCGCCTTTGCTTTGAAACAATTGTTGAACAGCCCGGAATACGCCAAAAAGTTAGGCGAGAACGGCAGAGAACATGTAAGGAATAACTTTTTACTTACAAGGCATTTACGTGAATATATGCTTTTATTTCTTTCGCTATATCATAGGGAAGATATCGTATATTTATAAATAATTGTTAAAAGTGATGAGTAGTGGAAAAGTCAGCAGGAAGCTATTCGTTAATATATTTAGTTTTGTTCTCGTAATCTTAATCGGTATTGTTGATTATAGAACTGGCTATAACATAAGTTCTATGTTTTTTTATCTTTTATTGATTTCTCTGGTTGCCTGGTATAGCGGTCTGCGATTAGAGGGTATAATTTCCATTTTTAGTCAAGATCCTTGGTATATCCGATCTTCTAATAGGGCTGACTGTTGTTACTATTGGGACATCTTTACCGGAAATATTTATCGATGGATCGGTCTTATATTCATAATTATTTATCTTTTTTATGTTGTAACAGTTATTCGTCTTAGTTAGCAAACCGGAGCACTGCGTTCTAAAATGCTCATTATTTGCTGTATTTGATATCTTCGGCCATTGTAAGCCCAATAAGAAAAGGTTATAATTTTTTTCGCCAAGGAGTTATCACTTATGTTATTTAGCTATGAGCTGATAGTCATTTTGTTTACGCTAATTTTTAATGCTATTTTTTCTGCTTATGAGATAGCCTTGGCATCCATTGCACAGTCAAGAGTAGCCCTTTTAGTTAACGAAAGAAAAAAAGGGGCAAGCGAAGCTGCTTTTATGAAGGAGAGAATGGAAGCCAGCTTGGCTATCGTCCAACTCGGTACTACCCTTATGACTGCAATTGCAGCTGCTGTGGGAGGCGCGGGAGTCATGGAAGGTTTTGCTCCGATACTCCAGAATGTTTGGGGGTTATCCAAACTGTCAGCTGAAATAACAGCTCTCATATTATTAATTATTCCTCTGACCTTTTTCATTATTGTATTCGCTGAACTGGTCCCTAAAATGATTGCATTGAATAATAAGGAATTTGTAGTATTGAAACTTTCGCCCGCTATGAAATTCTTGATGGGCATAGCCTATCCTGTTGTTTCGCTCATAGAGGTAGTTGTCAAAAAGGTATTGAAAATTATAACACTGGTCCGCCGATCGAATGTAGTTAATGAACAAACGCAGGGCCTTTATGAACTAAAGGCAGCAGTTTCGCTCGCCAGGGCTTCAAAACTTTTAGGGGCGCGAGAGGAAAAAATAGTCTTATCCGCAGCGCAATTAACCACAAAGTCTGTACGTGAAATAATGATACCTTATTCGGATATTTTCATGATTTATGAAGAAAGCAGCCTAACGGATGCATTCTTAAAGGCCCATCTTGATATGCATACTCGTTTTCCGGTCTGTTCAAAAGAAAATGATCCGCAGAGTATTTATGGGTATATAAACTTCAAGGATATCGTAGCCGCTCTTAGGTTTAGCCCTGCAGGGCCGTCTTTGAAAAGCATCATAAGACCTATTTTGCGATTAGATGAAAATGTTTCTCTTTCTCTGGTCCTTGAGAAAATGATGCAAGATAAAACGCACATTGCTATTGTTATATCTTCAGAGAAAGATAATGTATTAGGCATGATTACTATGGAAGATATCGTTGAAGAACTTGTAGGGGAGATAGGAGATGAATTCGATCGCCTGCCGACGCATATTTTTCCTTATGGTACATCCTGGATTATGGGAGGGGGAATTCCTATAACTCAAGCCGTATCTATATTAGGTCTTGATTGGTCGGATAAATATATGCAAGGGCGCATCCCTACTCTTCAGGAATGGTGTGTTGAAAAAATAGGGAAGCCTCTCCTGGGAGGCGAGCTTATAGAAAAAGATAATATCCGCGTTATACCGCGAAAATTCCGCAGAAAGAAAATGTTTGAAGCTGTAGTAAGCCTTAACTAATAAAGCCTGAGCTTATCTTGCCTACCTTTATTGCGTAGCTTAAACAATTTTTCTGGTATCTTTTATTATAATCTGTGGTAAAATCAACTCTAGTCTATATTGCTGCCTCTTTAAAAAAAGCGGTTTTATCTTGGATAAATTTTGGGTAGCGGGTGAAAATTTTACCTGCTCTTAAGCGGTGTTCATAAAAGGCTTTGTATCCTGCCTGATAGCGGTATTTTAGAGCGTTGAAGGCAGTGCGAGCGATGTACGTAAGATACGGCAGCCACTCAAGCGGCGCTGCCTATTGATAACATTGATTATAATGATGGTACGTTGAAAATGGTTCGAACGAGGCGGTAAACGCGCCGAAATAACCCCCTCCGAAAATTATTTCGGATGTCGGATCCCTGCGATTCCGCCGGTACTATAATACTAAATATGGCTTATACAGTTTTCGCGTTAAAATGGCGGCCGACTAATTTTGAAGAAGTTATCGGCCAAAATCACATCATCACTACTCTAACAAATTCTATTCAGAAAAATAGGCTTGGCCACGCTTATTTATTCTCCGGGCCAAGAGGAGTAGGAAAGACCTCCTGCGCCCGTATTTTAGCTAAGGCAATGAATTGCCAGGAAGGCCCGACAACAAAGCCTTGCGGAAAATGCCCATCCTGTATTGATATTGCTGCTAGCCGCAGCCTGGATGTGATGGAAATAGACGGCGCCTCGAACAGGGGTATAGATGAGATCCGGGCTTTGCGTGAGAATGTAAAATTCTCTCCTACTCAGGGCAAATACAAGATCTATATAATTGATGAAGTGCATCAGATCACTTCCGAGGGTTTTAACGCCCTTTTAAAGACCCTGGAAGAACCGCCTGCGTTTGTAAAATTTATTTTTGCTACCACTCATCCTCAGAAAGTTCCCTCAACTATTCTTTCTCGTTGTCAACGCATGGATTTTCGCAGGATTTCAGTTATGGAAATAATTGGGCAGTTAGAAAAGATAGCCAAGTCTGAAAAGATCAACGTAGATAAGGAAGTTTTAGCGGCTATTGCCAGGAGCAGCGATGGCGCTTTAAGGGATGCCGAATCAGTATTTGATCAGTTGATTTCTTTTTCTAAGGATAAAATTTCCCTGGAAGACGTGGTTTTAATGCTGGGCATTGTTGAGCAGGCGGCGCTTTTTGAGATTACCCGCAATATTAGGAACAAAAACCCCAAAGCTGTATTAGAACTATTTAATAAAATAATCGATGAGGGCAAGGATATAACTACATTTTTAAATGACCTTATTGAGCATTTCCGTAATCTGATGATCGCCAAGGTTTCTCAGGCTGATCCGCAGCTAATAGACCTTCCTAAAGAAATCTGCGAGAAATTATTAATCCAGGCCCAGGAATTCAGCCTGGAAGTGATATTTAATGCTTTTAATATATTGATGAATGCCCAGGAGATGTCCAGAAGAACAGAATCCCTGCGCATACCTTTAGAGATCAGTCTGGTTAAGTTGTCTTATGATTCTAAAATCTCGCCGGTAACTAATCCTATAGCTAGGGCTACGTCTCAACCGCAGCCAGCACAGTCGCCTTTTAAAGAAAAATCCCAGCCAGTGATCGCGAAAATAGAAGAAAAAAAAGTTGAACAGCATCCTGAGATTAAGGAAGATAAGCCTACAAGATACGATCATTTAAAGGCTGTGCCATTAGAGAGCATAAAAGAAGTCTGGCAGAATATAATCAGTGAAATAGGCAAGATAAAAATGTCGGTAGCAACCTATCTTAATGAAGTAGATTTAGTAAAGATCCAGGATAATATACTAACTCTTTCTTTTCCTAAGAATTGCTCTTTCCATAAGGAATCAATGGAGGTAAAAGACAATAAAGACACAATTGAGAAAAAACTCTCCGATTTGTTTAAAACAAGCATTAGAGTGGTTTTTATCCTTTCTCAGGAAGAGAAACACGCTGTTGATAGCCACGAACACCCTGCAGTTAAGTCGGCCTTAGATATGTTTAACGGGAGAGTAGTCAAGGCGGAATAATGGCAACGTATACTGAATCCATAGAAAAATTGATTGAAAGGCTGATCCGGCTCCCGGGCATTGGAAGGCGCAGCGCTGAACGGGTGGTGGCCTATATTTTAAGTACACCGGCTGGCGAGATAAAAGGCCTGGCTGAGGCGTTATTACGGGTTAAGGATAATGTGCGTTTCTGCAGTATTTGTAATAATTTAAGCGAACAGGATATTTGCGCCATATGTAATGATGACCGGCGCAAAAAAGATATTATCTGTATCGTAGAAAAACCCAGCGATGTTACTGCCCTGGAGAAAGTAGGGGATTATCACGGGGTTTACCATGTACTTTTAGGTTCGATAGCGCCATTAGAAGGCAAAGGCCCGAGTGATCTAAAAATCGATGACTTGGTTATCAGGGTTAAGAATAATAATATTCAGGAAGTTATAATTGCCACTGACGCTGATACTGAAGGTGAAACTACGGCTATGTATCTTACCCGGCTGCTTAAGCCTTTGGGTGTAAGATTAACTCGTATTGGCTTAGGTATCCCAATGGGCTCTAATGTGGAGTATACTGATTCAGCTACTTTAGGCAAGGC
>JBDRLN010000038.1:0-3743 GCA_043812955.1 Candidatus Omnitrophota bacterium
AGAGCTTCTACTGGAGCAATTTGTCAGCTTAACCAGCTTTCTCTGGGAATTAGATACTTTTTATCAGCATTTCACCGGCTGCCATAATGCAGCAGGCTACGCAAAGGACGGCGGAGGAGTAAGAACCTATGAATGGGAGGATAAACAAGACCAAAAACATTCGATTAGTGTTAAGGTGGGGAAATTTCTCTTCCCTGAGATAAAAAGAACAAAATACGGAAATTGGCTGGTGAATAAGAAATGCCTGGAAGTTAAGTATCCGGATGAAAAAAATGCCTGGGTAAAGATCACCCGCAGAGACCCGGGTGTATTGTCGGTTAGCTCTACGGGAAAGCATGACCTTGGCCTTAAATGGAATCCGTTGTATAATGATATGATCATAACCAGGAAAGCCAGGGCCCATTATCGGGCTTATGATGTAGGGCTTGATTCAGTGGGTGAACCTGGAAAACTTTTTGATGGAGAGTAGCCTGATTAGAAGGAGGTATAATTATGTATAATATTTTAAAGATGAAAAAAGAACATTTAATAATTTTAGGAGTAGTTTTAATTTTTGCGGTAGCGGTTATTCTTATTTTTTCTTCCGGCAAGAAAAACGATCTAGATTTCTGCCGCTACGTGTTTAAGGGGTTAATCCAGGGAGACCAGGCAATGCAGAAATATATTGATTGGGAGAATTTTAAAGGTCTGGATATAGATGTGGGCAAGACCTACTTGGAATACCCGGAACTTGAGCGCGCAAAATACCGCAAGACCTTTATTAACAGCTTTGCCTTTGGCTTTAAGGAGGTTGGCGGAAGATATGCGGGGTTTTCTTCCTGGCGTATCCATAAACAAACTGCTTCAGGGGTGGTGGTGGCAGCAGATTATCTGGGAAAAACCCTGCTATTTGCTATATCTATACCAGCTGATGGAAAAAGGAAGATTAGCGCTATTCAGTGGGAGGGCTTAGGTGGTTAATTTAAGAAAAGGGGTTTCAATTGTGGAATACACTATTTTTATTACCGCAATTATTGCAGCTATAATCGGAATGTCCATATACATCAAACGGGCTGCAAGCAGCCAGTGGCGGCAGGTAGGAGATACTTTTGGCTTTGGACGGCAGTACTATGTAGGAGAATAATCTAAGGAGTAAATTATGTTATTGCTATTAATAATTCTTTTAATTTTTTCCTCGGTAATGTCAATTACCTATGTTGTGGTGCCCACAGCCTTTGATAAATTCAGGGTAATTCATCAGCAAAGGACCTCAGAGGTCTCCAGAAAATTAGAGAATTTATTCTTTGAGTTGGAGAAAAAAAAGATTGCCATGATTTTTACCCTGGTGCCCATAGCTTTAGCAATAACAGGTTTTTTGTTATTTCATGGTTTATTAGGAGCGCTTATCGGCTTAGGGGTTGGGTTTACTCTACCAAATATTTTTGTCAGGGTCTGGGAGAAAAGGCGCAAGGGTAAGTTCGAGGAGCAGCTTTTGGACGGCCTGTTAATATTGTCTGGTTCGCTTAAGGCAGGCTTAAGCTTTTTACAGTCATTAGAGGTAATGGTGGAAGATTCTCCTGCGCCGCTTTCTCAGGAGTTTGGCTGGGTGGTAAAAGAGGTTAAGATGGGCATGAGCTTGGAAGCGAGTTTACGCCAGCTGAATACCCGGATGTATTCCGAAGAATTGACCATGCTGATCAGCTCAATTCTGGTGGCAGAGGAGACTGGGGGGGACATTACCAAAATATTTAACCGGCTTGCCACCAGCATAAGGAAGAACCGTAGGCTCAAAGAGAATATAAAGACCTTGACTTTGCAGGGAAAACTGCAGGGTATAGTGATGTCGGTTTTGCCATTTGTGTTTATTTGGTGGGTGATAACTTTTAATCGGCGCCATTTTGATATTATGTTGAATTCTGAAATAGGCAGGATGCTTATTATAGGGGCAGCGGGCTTGCAGATAGTGGGACTATTTTTAATTTATAAATTTAGCAAATTGAGGTTATAGCGATGGAGATGATTATTTATATAATTTTCTTAGCAGGTGTAGCGCTGTTTGTCTGGGGATTAGCCGACCTCTTTATTTCAAGGCACGTGCGGGTTGAGCTTCCTCAGGAAAGGCCGGAATTAAAAAGAGCCAGAATCCAGTCAATTTTGTTAATGCTGTTTCCCTTCAGCAGGACCCTGATGCAGAAGCTCAGGATTGGCCCGAAATTAAGGGACAAATTAGATGCCGGGCATTTACATATATCCAGCCTTGAATTCTTCAGTGTAAAATTAATCCTGGCCATAGCATTGGCTATTGCCGCTGCCACCATAATAAAAAATGTAGAGCCCATAATAATATTAGCAGCGTTTTTTGCCGGCTACATAATTCCGGACTCCTGGCTTAATTACAGGATCGCACGGCGTAAAAATGCAATTATACACTCTCTTCCTGAGACAATGGATTTATTAGGATTATGTGTTGAGGCAGGGCTTGACTTTACCACTGCAGTAAAATGGATCATTGAAAAAACTCCTAATAGCCCTATGATTGAAGAATTAGCATTGGTGTTGGAGCAGATAAAATGGGGTAAGCCCCGCGTTCAGACACTAAAGGATATGTCAAAGCGGCTCAATATGATTGAGATATCCTCTTTTGTCCAGACACTGGTTCAGGCAGAGAAGATGGGAACTCCTGTTGCAGAGGCTTTTAGTATACTTGCAGAGGAGTCCCTTAACCAACGCTTTGTCAGGGGAGAGAGAATTGCCATTAAAGCACCCCTAAAAATGCTTATTCCTTTAATATTTTGTATATTGCCAGTAATTGCGATTGTGGTAGGCGGGCCTATAATGTTGCAATTTATGCAAGGAGATTTTCTTAAGGGATTTTAAAATGTCCAATCTGGATTTTCGCTCTTTAAAATGTCCATTCTAAAGAGGAGGGGCTAGAGTCTCCGTTCCCTGGCGACTGAATCGTTGCCGTAAAGCTCCTCCTTTAAAACAGGGGACGGTTCTATTTTTTTTCTGGCGTTCTGGCTATAAAACTCGGTAAAAAATAGAACCGTCCCCTTTATTTTGAGTTAGTTTTCTGTTTAAGAAAGCGCTTCCTTATATTTATATACTATTACTTGACAAGGCCTTATCGTATGGTATACTTTAAGTGCTATTGGAAGTAAAAAAGCCACGCCCCGTTAGAAACTATAAAGTAGCAATAAAGAGCTTTGACGTTTCTAACGGGGCACGGTTACGAAAAGGTAAATCCGCCGCGAGGCGGAGGCGCAAAGCCACGGGTCTTGTAAACGCAGATTTTCGCGGATAAAAGGCCGCGAATTAACGCAGATAAAAAGACAGCCGGGTTGCCGAATACCAAAGAGTATTTGACAATCCGGTTTTTTATTTAATATCTTTTTAAGCAGTTTTAATAATATTTAAAAATGACTTATGAAAGATAAAGAGAAAATAAAAGTATATAAAGAACATGACTTAAAAAATCAAGCAACCATTGAGGGGCCAGTTTTCAAATCCAGATTCAAGTCTTGGATTAGAACTGTGGCGTTTATAGTGGTTGCTATTTTTTTGCCTGAGCAGGTTGCCTGGGCAATTGAGTATAACCCTGCCGCATTATGGAGCCATCTTAATCCGCTCTCAGCTCTCAGCTCTCAGTCTTCAGCTTTCAGCACACCTAACCCAGAGGTATTCAATAAAGCAGTTGCCCAATCAGTGCACCGCTTTTTAAAACCCCTTATCAATAAACCAATTGCTCAAGTTCAAATTAAGCC
>JBDRLN010000039.1:0-2686 GCA_043812955.1 Candidatus Omnitrophota bacterium
TGCCCATTAAAAATCACTATCAATTTCCCGAAGAAGTCGGCCAGGACCGGCTAGTAAACGCCTTTGCCGCCATTAAGCTTTACGGCTATCCGGCAATTGTGGTTGATTTTGGAACAGCCATTACTTTTGACGTAATCTCCAAGAAAAAAGAATATTTGGGAGGAATGATCCTGCCAGGGCTGGAAACTTCTTTAAGATCTTTGGCTGAAAAAACTGCCTTATTGCCTAAAATAGGGCTAAGCGCGCCTCCTAAAAATATAATCGGAAAAAATACCCGTGACAGCATGCTTAGCGGCGTTATTTTTGGTTTTGCCATCCTTACCGATGGCCTGATCAAGAAATTAAAACAAAAACTGGGAAAAAACACTAAAGTCATTGGCACCGGCGGAAACATCAAGTTCATCTTGCGCCACTGTCAGGAATTAAAATCTATAGACATCAATCTGACCCTTAAAGGTTTAAACCTGATTTTATCTAAATTCCCTTGACAACTCTTGGCTTTATTAGTATATTTATAGTTATTGTAGATATGCTAAAAAAGGGGTGAGTATGCTAAAAAATAAAGAAATATTAACCGCCAAAGATGTTGCTGAATATCTGCACATTCATCCTTTAACAGTACACCGGTATGCGCGGGAAGGAAAGATCCCGGCTTTTAAGATTGGCACAGATTGGAGGTTTCATAAAAAGTACATTGAAAAGTGGATAAAACAGAAGGTATCCTCGAATTTCGATAACCGGAAACAGAATGTTAGCATTCTGGAGAAGGTTTAAAATGCATACTTTTGTTTTTTTATTTAACCCAGTTGATCTAAAACATATCCGGGAATTCTGGCCTTTAACCCGGTTAATGCCGGATTTTTTTATTAAATCCTTTCTTAAAGACCAGGAATTTAAAATCTCTAAACTGAAAACCTTCAAATCTTCCCAGAATAAAGAGATCCAGGGCTATTTTATTGTTTCACCCTTGCTTCCCGAACAGGTAGCTGGCCTTGACCAAGAATTAGTCCTGGACAAAATAATCACTGCGAGTTACCTGGCCAGGGATTTAGGCGCTGAATTGTTAGGCCTGGGCGGTTATGCTGCTGCGATTGCCGATAAAAAGCCCATGCTTTGTAAACATCTTAAAACCCCGGTCACTAGCGGCACCAGTTTTACCGCCTGGTCGGTAATTGAAGCCTTGCACCGATTGACTAAAACCAAGAATATAGATTTTAAGAAATCAACCCTGGCCATAACCGGAGCAACAGGCTCTGTCGGATCTTTATGCGCCCGGAAACTTTCCGCTAATTTCGGAAAAATAATCCTTTGCTCCAAAGAAAAAGATAAATCGGAAGCTCTACGCAAAGATATCCTGCAATTAAACCCGGTTGAGATCCTGATTGAAGAAGATGCGAATAAAGCGATTAAAGATACAGACGTTATTATCGCCGCCAGCGCGGAAAAGAATTCAGTTTTTAATATAGACCAGGTTAAACCTAATGCCGTGATCCTGGATATTTGCTTATTCCGCCATATCACGGGTAAGAATAATCACCGTCAAGACATCACAGTGGTCGAAGGGGGGATTGTTAAGCTGCCGCTTCAACCGCATTCGCAGACGGGTATGGGCTTACCCAAGGATATGATCTCTGCTGCTATGGCTGAGACCATGATCCTGACTTTTGAGGAAAAATTCAACACTTGTTCCTTAGGCGAAAATATTAATTTAGATAAACTTGAGCCTATCGCTGACCTTGCAGTGCGCCATGGTTTTGAAGTATTCGTGCCTGGCGCTCCGGTGCTCTAAATGTGGTATTGGATATTTTCCCTGGTATTTTCCGGCATATTTAAAATTTTTTTTAGGCTTCAAGTAGAAGGGCTGGAGAATATACCCCGGAAAAGCAACTTTATTATTATCGCCAATCACAGCAGTTTCTTAGACCCGGCAGTGATTATGGCGGCGGTCCGCCGGAAAATTCATTGCGTCGCTATCCGGGACATTTACCGGTTCAGCTGGCTGAGTTGGTTCTTGAAGGTTACCGAGACTTTGCCTATCGGAAGTTCTTCGCAAAAAGCCATTGATTTATTGGCCCAGAATAAAAACATCGGGTTATTTCCCGAAGGAGGTGTCAGCCGCGACGGTAAACTTAAGGAGTTTAGAAGGGGTGCCGCGCTTTTAGCGTATAAATCCGGAAGGCCGATTGTCCATTGCGCGATCATCGGGACTTTTGAATCGATTCCTTTGGGCAGGAAAATCCCCCGGCTAAGGAAATTAAAATTAAAAATAGGCAGGCCAGTGTATTTTGCCAAAGAATTCGAAGATATCATCGATGATCTATATCTGCAAGAAGGCATGTTTAAACTAAGAGGTATAATCAAAGGTATGTTAGATGCCGGATAAAGATCTAATTGAAATACAAATATCCAGAGTCATTCCCGCAGAAAAATGGAGAGTAATCCGCCTCCTGACCAAGATCCATGAGTTTCCTGACTATATCCCTTGCGTTAAAGAAGCCACGGTAATCCAAAGAAAACATAATGTGCTCCAAACTAGATGGAAAGTCCAGGTTGAGAAGATAACTATCAACTGGATTGAAGAGGATATTATCTCTTTAAAAGAAAGCGCCATTTATTTTACCGCATTCGAAGGAGATCTGGAGGAATTTAAAGGTAAATGGGAGTTTAAAAGCCACCCTCAAGGCAC
>JBDRLN010000040.1:0-67379 GCA_043812955.1 Candidatus Omnitrophota bacterium
AGAAGATCATCCAGCAGCAGGAAAAGATAAAGGAACTGCGCCGTTTAAGAAAAGAAAACCCGGAGAAATTTAAGCAGTATTTAAAAGAACATCCTGAATTTCGCCGCCATTTCGAAGACCTAAAAGACCGGCGTGAGGATAATTATGATCGTCATGACCGCAGCTTAGAGCAAGTTAATAAGACAGGGGTAAGGGACTACGGCCAAGGTATAGGAAAAGGCAAGGGCCAAGGCAGTATGCATAACGACAAAAAAAATTATGAACAGCGAGCCTATCAGCAGCAGCGAAAGAGAGCTGATTGAGCGTTTAAGGCAGGGTGAGCGCCCTGCCTTTGATACTCTGGTAGAACTTTATAAAAACAAAGGCTTTGGCATTTGTTACAATCTCCTAGGAAACGCCGAAGATGCCAAAGATGTTTTGCAGGAGGCCTTTATTAAGGTCTACCTCAATATAAAAAATTTTAAAGAAGAGGCAAAATTTTCTACCTGGTTTTACCGTATAGCTCTAAATTGCAGCCTGGATTTTTTGAGGAGACAAAAGGTAAGAAGTAAGGTTTTACAGCCGGCTGTAGTAGATGGGGAAGGTAAAGTTAAAGAGGCAGAAGATATGCGTTATGAGCCGCACAGGATTATTTTAAATCAGGAGCTTGCTGCTAATTTAGATAAATACGTTGCGCAGTTACCTAAGATGCAAAAGTTGTGTTTTGTTCTTAAGCATCAAAATAGTTTAAGTAATGCCGAGATCTCCCGGACTTTAAATTGCAGCCTGGCTACGGTAAAGGTACATCTTTTCCGGGCAGTTCATAGTCTTCAAGATAAGCTCTGCGCCTATCTTGAAAAATAGGAGGCCTAAGATGTTTAAGTGTATGCTTATAAAAAGAAAATTATACGATTATTTGGAAGGTGACCTTCGGGAAAAGCAGAGATGCCAGGTTAAGCAGCACTTGGATGTCTGTAGCTCTTGCCGCGCGAGATTTAATCAGGCAGCCGAATTAATAAAGGCAGCCGCAGATAAAACCATACCCTCTCTATCCCAGCGTTTTTGGGATGATTTTAGGGTTGGGCTTGACGATAAACTTAACCGCCGTTTGGTAGCTCCCTTTAAATTTAAGCCTGTTAGGGCCTGGAATTTAAAGCCGGTAATGGCCCTGGCTTTAATTTTGATGTTTATTTTAGGAGGCGGTATTTATAAGCATTACTCTAAGAGCTATTTTTATGCCGATGTTGATGCGCAACTTATTGCCGAAGCTGTTCTTTTAGCTGAGCTAGACCCGGGATCAGACTTAAACATCGATGATGACGGTATCCTTAATTATCTAGACCAGCTTTCTAACCCAGGCGCTCTTTAAAAACCAAAAATACGGCACTTCTAATTTGGCTTGGGACAGATATCAAAATAATATTTGACAAATCTCCAAAGTATGTTAGAATCAATACGTAGTAAATAAGGGATGAAAAGTCAAAGCCGTGTAAGGTTTAGATGGATCTAACCTTTACGGTTTTTTTCATTTCTGCGATGTTTACTATAATGCGAGAAGGAAGGAGGTAGTACAAGAATGGCAAGAGGTAAAGTAAAGTGGTTCTCGAACCAAAAGGGTTATGGATTTATAACTCCTGAGTCAGGAAGTGACGTATTTGTGCATCATAGCGCAATCCAGGGTGATGGTTATAAAACATTAGACGAGGGTCAGGAAGTCGAATTTGAGATTGAAAAAGGTCCCAAAGGCGAACAAGCCACCAAAGTAGTCAAGTTATAACCCGCAATTAAATACCCCGCCCTTTTGGTTTAAGCTGTATTAAATTACGCCAAAAGAGCGGGTTTTTTTAAAACAAGGAGAAGATAAATGCATAAAGGCAAAATTAAGAAATTGGTCCGCGAAAGAGGTTTTGGTTTCATTAGCGATACTGACGGAAACGAAGTATTCTTTCATCAGTCCTCGCTCATTGATGTAAAATTTGAGGCTTTAAGCGAAGAGCAGGCAGTCGAGTTTGAGGTAGAAAAGTCGCCTAAAGGCCCACGGGCAATTAACGTTAAGGTCATTGCCGCTTAAAAACAGTTTCAAATAATGAAAATAGTATTAATTGAACCGGCTGCGACAGAGGCGAATGTATATAGTAAATTACGTCTGCCTTTATTAGGCCCGGTATACTTGGGGACTATTCTTAAATGTCGCGGCCACCAGGTTGAAATTTTTAATGAGGATATTTACCAGCCTGATTATTCCCTTTTGGATGCCGATCTGATTGGTATCTCCGTTCTTACGTCCACATCCCGGCGTGGCTACGAGATTGCTAAGAAATTTCCCAAAGAAAAGATAATTATGGGCGGAGTGCATGCCAGCCTTTTACCTGAAGAATCACTTAAGTTTGCTCGCCAGGTAGTGATTGGTGAAGCTGAAGATGTGATTATCGACATAGTCGAGGGCAGGCTTAAAGACAAGATTGTCCAGGGCAGGCCGGTTCAGGATTTAGATAAATTACCCTACCCGGATTTTTCTTTAATCAAAAACTACAAACCTGGTTCATTTTCTGTCGTTCCGGTTTCTACTTCCCGGGGCTGTCCTTTTGACTGCACATTTTGCGCGGTAACTAAGGTTTTTGGCCGCGAATACCGTTTCCGCAGCGCGGAAAACGTGATGCGGGAATTGTCATCCCGCGGCGAGAGGCCGCTGTTCTTTTGTGATGATAATTTTGCCGCTCATCCTGCGCGGGCCAGGGACTTATTAAAGCTGATGTTAAGAAATAAGACCGGTAAATGGGCTTGCCAGGTGCGCTGTGACGCAGCTCGCGACAAGGAGTTGTTGGGTTTAATGTCTGAAGCTGGTTGTTCAGTAGTCTGCATTGGATTTGAATCAGTGAATAGTAAAACTCTACAGTTTTATAAGAAAAAGCAGACCGTCGATGATATTGTGAATGCCATCAGGTCTTTTCATAAAAAAAAGATCAAAGTCCATGGTATGTTTGTTTTAGGCGGCGATGATGATACCCGTAAGACAGTTTGGGATACTTTAAAATTCGCCATAAAACAGAAGATAGATACCATACAGATGATGATTCTGACTCCTTTGCCCGGGACAAAAGTTTACGATGAATTAAAAGCTCAAAGAAGGATTTTTAATTTTGATTGGTCGCTTTATGATGGCCAGCATGTGGTTTTTAATCCCAAATTGCTTTCCGCCAAACAACTCCAGCTGGATGTGATCAAGGCCTATACTAAATTTTATTCCCTATCTAGGCTATTCTCCCTCCTTTTAAAGTTTCGTTTCCGCAATGTTCTATTCCGTTTTATGGGTTATCGCATCGTAAAAAAATGGAAGCGGAACAATCATAAAATGCCCTGGCTGATCCTAAAATCGGCTTGAACAAAATCCAGATATAACATATAATAAAGCGGATGAAAAACTCTTCAGCTTTAATTTTCGCTATAATCATTCTCTTCGGTTTAATTGGTTTTTCTATTTTGCTGCCGGACATCCTGGCCCAGACTCAGCCTAAAGAAGCGCTCTACTATCAAAAATTAGATAAAAAATCAGTACAGTGTCAGTTATGCCCCAGAAACTGTGTTATATCAGCGGGGAAGCGCGGGTTTTGCGGGATAAGAGAGAACCGGGACGGTAAATTATACGCGCTATCTTACTCTAAGCCGGTAGCTATTCATGTCGACCCCATTGAGAAAAAACCATTATTTCACTTTCTGCCTGGTTCCCGGGCATTTTCAGTTGCTACAGCCGGGTGTAATTTAAAGTGTAATTTTTGCCAGAATTGGGAGATCTCCCAAAAAATACCCGAAGAGGTTAATTTTGTTTATATGGCTCCGGAAGAGCTGGTACGTCAGGCAGCTGCTTCAGGGGCTAGGAGTATTGCTTATACTTATACGGAGCCGACTATATTCTATGAATACATGCTGGATACGGCCAGGCGAGCCAAGTTGCAGGGCCTAAAGCATGTCATGCATTCCAGCGGTTATATTAATGAAGAGCCCTTAAAGGAATTATGCCTTTATCTTGACGGGGCTAATATAGACTTAAAAGGATTTAGCGAAGAATTCTACGCTAAAATGTGTCAGGGGGCTCTTGAACCGGTTTTAAAAAGCCTGAAAGTCTTAAAAAACGCCGGCGTGCATCTTGAGATCACTAATTTGGTAATTCCCGGAGCAAATGATGACCCGGAATTAATTAAGAAGATGTGTTTATGGATAAAAGATAATTTAGGGGCTGACACGCCCCTGCATTTTTCCCGTTTTTATCCTTTGTATAAATTAAGCAGCCTTAGCCCTACTCCTTTAGAGGCCTTGGAGAGAGCCAGGCAGATAGCAATAGATGCGGGATTGAAATATGTATATATAGGTAACTTGGCCGGCCATCAGGCGGAGAATACAAATTGCCCGAAATGTTTGAAGCAAGTTATCGGGCGCCAAGGCTACATTATAACTGAAAATAACCTGGAAAAAGGTAGGTGTAAATTCTGTGGAGAAAAGATTGAAGGCATATGGGAATAATGCGGAATTAAATGGCGTAGCAATGGGATTAATCCGGATAATCTTTATTTTTACTCTGTGCTCTGTGCTCTGTGCTCCTAGCTCATGGGCTGAAGAAATCAAGCAGCCGAATGTTGCCGGTAAATTCTATCCTGATAATTCCCGGGAATTATCAGGCCAAGTAGATAAATACCTCACTGAGGCAGAGCCTGAAACTATTAACGGAGAAATATTCGCCTTAGTTGTCCCTCATGCTGGTTATGATTTCTCCGGGCCAACCGCGGCTTATGCCTACAAATTAGTCAAAGATTTACCTTATAAAACTGTAATTATTATTGCTCCCAGCCATTATTATGGATTCCGGGGAGTTTCAGTATATCCTTCGGGATTTTTCCGGACTCCTTTAGGCGATATTGAAATCGATAAGGATTTTGCTTCTAAATTGCTTTATCGGGATCCGGAGATATTGTTTGAGCCTCAGCCTTTTGCCCAGGAACATTCCGTAGAGGTCCAGCTTCCGTTTTTGCAGAGAAGTCTTTCTGACTGGAAAATCGTTCCTATTATTATGGGTGATTGCACTCTGTTAACCTGTAAAAAACTAGCTGGCTTAATTAAAGAAGCAGTTGGCCTGCGTAAAGATGTTTTGGTGGTAGCTTCCACTGATATGTATCATGGCCATGATTATCAAGAATGCCCGATAGTTGATAACCTAACCAGCTCTTTATTAAATAATCTGGATGACGAAGGACTGTATTATGGTTTGCGCGAAGGTAAATTACAACTTTGCGGAGGCCTGCCGGTTGTAACTACTTTGATTTTGGCCAAAAGCCTGGGACATATTGAGTCCAAGCTTTTAAAATATACCAATTCAGCTGAAGTAACCGGAAACAAAATTAAAGGGGTTTGGACAGTAGGGTATTCCAGTTGGGCTATTGATGCTTCGACAGAGCAGGGCATCGACCCTGAGCAGGGTCGAAGGGTCGATCAGAGTCAAAATAAGGGGGAGGCAGGGATGTTTAATCTAAAACAAAAGAGGAGATTAATAGAGATTGCCCGTTCTTCAATAGAGGCCTATTTAAAAACCGGCAGAAGGCCGGAGGTTAAAGAGTCTGATCCGCAGTTGCTTAAATCAATGGGGGCTTTTGTAACTTTAAATGAACACGGCCAGTTACGCGGCTGTATCGGTAACCTTATCGGAAACCAGCCGTTATATCTTACAATTAGAGATATGGCAGTAGAGGCAGCAGTAAGCGACCCGCGTTTTTTGCCAGTCAAATTAATTGATTTGGCAAATATTGAAATTGAAATTTCAGCGCTTTCTCCTATGGAAAGGGTTGATTCTGCGGATAAGATTATTTTAGGTAAGCACGGAGTATTGGTAAGAAAAGGTTTTAAGAGCGGAGTATTTCTTCCCCAGGTAGCTACTGAAACCGGATGGTCAAAAGAGGAATTTCTGGCTAATTTATGCAGCCATAAAGCAGGGTTAGCGCCAGATGCCTGGAAGGATAAATTGGTTGAACTTTATATTTTTAATGCCGAGGTTTTTTCCGAGAAAGAATTAAAGGCCGATGAATAAACATTTTATTCTGAATATGTTTTTAACCGGCTTATTATTCGGCTCAGGCCCTTGCTTAGCCAGCTGCGGCCCCATCCTGGTAACTTATATTGCCGGGACTAAAAAGAATATAGCTAAAGCCGTAATCAGTTATGTTTTATTTTCTTTAAGTCGAATATTGGTATATCTGGTTTTAAGCCTGGCAATTTTTTTTATCGGGGCATTAAGCGTTGAGAAGATTAGCCTTAATTATTCCGGGCTGGTATATAAAATTGGAGGCGGTTTTATTGTTTTGATCGGATTATTTATGGTTTTAGGGAAAAGAATAGGGTATCCGCATTTTTTAAATAGCCTGAGCAAAGGGCTCTTAGAAAAAGATAAGAAAAGTGTTTGTTTATTAGGTTTAATAGTCGGGCTGCTTCCTTGCGCGCCGTTATTAGCGGTATTTTCATATATTGCCCTGGCAGCTAAGTCTACTCTTGAGAGTTTAGTTTATGGCCTATCTTTTGGAATAGGCACGATTCTTTCTCCTTTGATTTTATTAGTAATAGCCAGCGGGGCATTATCCGGTTTTATCCGCAAAAAAGAAGAGGTATATCGGCGGGTATTTAGTCTGGCCTGTGGATTAATTATTATTTTCTTAGGTCTACAATTGATATTAAGAGGGATTAATGGTTAGGGTTTTTTGTTTAAGCAAGGATATTTCGGGGAACAGAATTACGCTTACTGATAAGGATCAGATCCATCATTTAAGAGATGTTCTAAGGCTAAAAAAAGATGAGAAAATTGTTGCCTGCGATGAAAAAGGAGATGAATATATTACTCTGATCGATAGTATTAAACCGGGGGATATGGTCTTAAGGATTAAAGAGAGAAAAGTATTGGTTATGGATAATAAGCCGAAGATCACTATTGCCTGCGCTATTCCTAAGAAATCCAATATGGATGATATTATTGACAAATTGACTCAAGTGGGAGTGGATAGGATAATTCCTTTACAGACCGAAAGAGTTATTGTCAGGATCGGGCAGGATAAAAAGATATTCCGCCAGGAGCGCTGGAATAAGATTGCGCTTAATGCCAGCCGGCAAAGCCTGAGAAAGTTCCTGCCGGTAGTGGATCCGATTAAGGATATAAAAAAGGTTTTAACTGATTTGGATGAGTTTGATTTAAGATTAATACCCACGCTTGAAGGCAAAAGAATTACCATAAAAGAAACCTTAAAAAATCCAAACTTGAAGAATATTATTGTATTTATCGGTCCGGAGGGAGATTTCACGCTTGAGGAAATAGCCTGGGCCAAGAAATCAGGCTGTATCCCGGTTACCTTGGGAGATTTGGTTTTGAGGGTTGAGACCGCGGCTGTTGCGGTTGCCGGTTTCCTGAGGTTTTATGAAAACCGCTAACCCTTCGACTGGGCTTAAGGGTAATGGAGAGCGTAGTCGAAGAGTTAGGCTAATCACCCTGGGATGTAAAGTAAATCAATATGAGACCCAGGTAATCCGGGAAAATCTTCTTAAGGCCGGATTCAAAGAATCAGAAAAAAACCTTCCCGCTGATATCTACGTTATTAATACCTGTACAGTTACTCATAAGGCTGATCAGGAATCGCTTTATTATATTAATCGATCAAGGCGTCTTAACCCCAAAGCGAAAATTATTGTAACCGGATGCCTGGCTGAATTGGATAAACGGATTATTTCCCGCCAAAAAGGAATAAGCCTCATTGTTAAGAATAAAGATAAATATAGAATAGCTAAGTTGCTAAAAGGTTCAGGCTCTAACAATGGCTCAAATATAACCGGTTTTCATAAACATACCCGGGCATTTCTTAAGATCCAGGATGGCTGTGATAATTTTTGTACTTATTGCAAGGTTCCGCTGGTCCGGGGCGCTTCCCGCAGCCGGCCATTAAGCGAAATACTGGAAGAAGCCCAGGCTTTAGTGAAAAATGGTTTTAAAGAAATAGTCTTGACCGGAATATGCCTAGGGTCGTATGGAAAAGATGTGGGTAGAGGTAAAGGTAGAGGTAAAGGTAGAGGTAAAGGCATAGATTTAGTTGGGTTAATTAAAGAGCTGGAAAAAATAAAGGGGTTAATCCGGATTCGCTTGAGTTCTATTGAGGCCAAAGATGTAACGGATGAGCTTATTGGCAGGATAGCTAAATCTAAAAAATTATGCCGGCACCTGCATATACCTATTCAAAGCGGAGATAACCAGATCTTAAAGGCGATGAACCGTAAATATTCCCGTCAGGATTACCTGGGCCTGGTCAGAAAGATTAAAAATAATATTGCGGATATTGCTATTACTACCGATTGTTTAGTCGGTTTTCCCGGGGAAAGAGAAGATAATTTTCAGAATACCGTGGATTTAGTTAAAGAGATAGTTCCTCTAAAAGTGCATATATTTCCTTATAGTGAAAGAAAAGCCACTTCGGCCTATAATTTAAAAGATAAGATCCCATCCAATATTGTCAGGGACAGGATGATTTACCTTAAAATAATTGCTAATAAATGCGCTTTAGAGTTCCGGAAGAAATTTCTCGATAAGAGGATGGATGTTTTAATTGAAGGGATGGTCAAGGGTAGCCAAGGTCTTTGGCAGGGCCATACTGATAATTACCTTAAAGTCATGGTAACATCTGATAAGGATATCCGCAATCGCATCCTATTGGTTAAGTTAAAAGATATAAAAAGGGACAGCGACTATTTTCTTGCGTCAAAAAGGAAACGGGGTCAGAATTATTTTTAGTTAGATTTTCCCTTCTTATACGTCTATTAATATTAGAAGGGAGGATTTTATGGCTAGAAGACCGCGTTTATTTGTATCTGGTATACCCTACCACGTTGTTCAGCGAGGCAATAATAAAATTCCTATTTTTTTATCTGATCAGGATTACCGTTTCTTTTTAGATGTACTTCAAGAAGCCAAATCTAAACACCCATGTTTTATTTATAGTTATTGTCTGATGCCTAACCATTTTCATTTACTTATTGAACCCAAGGAAGAAAATAATGTCAGTCTATTAATAAAGTTATTGGGAGCTAAATATGTGAGATATATCAATAAAAACTATGAACGTTCAGGCACTCTATGGGAAGGCCGCTTCAAATGCTCATTGATTGATAAGGAGTTATATTTTTTAACCGTTCTTCGTTATATTGAAATGAATCCGGTAAGGGCTGGCATAGTTAATTCTCCGGAGTTGTATCGGTGGTCGAGTTATCGGGTCAGGGCAATTGGTGAAAGAAGTTTTATTGTAGATATGGATCCTTGGTATGATAACCTAGGTTCTAATACAGAAGAACGTCAAAATAAATATCGGCAATTCTTCCAAAATTTAATACCTGATCCCGCTTTGCACCTTCTAAGAGAAATGACAAATAAGAATGGTATCGTAGGCAGTATAAATTTTAAATCACGGATTGAACAATCTATTCATAAAGAAATTGTTATAAGGTCAGCTGGTAGGCCAAAGAACGAAAAATAATTCTGACCCCATTAAGGATGGGTGTTTTGATTGAAGGCATGATTAAGGGTAGCCTTAAGTTTTGGCAGGGCTATACCGATAATTACCTTAAGGTCAGGATTGAGTCTAATAAGGATATCCACAATTGTATTTTAGCGGTTAAGTTAAAAGATATAGAGCGGGATTATTTCATAGGTCAGAGGAAATAGGGGACGTCTCTATTTTCCTTAAATCCGAGGGGGCGAGAAAATAGAAACGTCCCCTATTAATAAAAAAACCCTGATGTATTTCGCATCAGGGTTTTTTTATTAGAAAATACTTTGATTATTCGATGATCTCCTTGGCAATTGACAGGACTGGTCCGGGAATTTTTATTCCCGCTGCTATAGCTGATTTTTTATTAATGGTTATATCGTATGACTTTAATAGCTCAATCGGAATATCCGATGGGCTCTTGCCGTTTAAGATCTGGATTGCTTTTTTAGCGGCTAATTGTCCGAGCATATAGGAGCTAGAGGATACGCATAACAGGACTCCTTTTTTTGCCCGATCAGCCATGTGCGCGGCAGTCAAAAGCTTATTATTATTTGCTACAGTTGTGATATCTGTAAGCGCCTTGGAAACTGTTGTGCCGCCGGTTACAAATATAGCATCAACTTTTCCGACCAGGGAATTAGTTACGGAAACAGTATCTTCTACTTTAGCCAGATTTACCGGCACAACGGTGATTTTGCTGGTTTCCTGGATTTTCTTGAATGCCTCTAATTGTTGCACTGTATTATCTTCTGTTTCAGTGTAGATAACGCCAATCCGGGCAACCTTAACTATTTTTCTCATAGCGTTGACAATTGCAGCCATGTCTACCATGGTAGAGGTGCCGGTGTTATTATTTCCTGACGATTCCCAACTCTTGGCAATCTTGGAGCTGATCGGGTCAAATACCAGGCTAAACACAATAGGTATATTTTTTTCTGCTTTAGCCGTAGCTATGGCTGCGACGGTTCCTACCGGAATAATAACATTTACCTTATTAGCCGAGAATTCGTTAACAATTGCCGTAATTTTTTCCTTATCATTCTCGCCATTTTTAAGGGTGAAGTCTACCTTGTCTTTTCCATATCCGGATTTTTCAAATTGATCAACACTGCCTTTTTGGGCTTCCAGGTAATGCGCGGCATCCGAAGTGATAACTATTCCGATCTTGATCTTTTCCTGGGCCAGCCCGATAGAACCAAGGCCAAGGCATATTGCTAAGACAATAACTACAACTATTCCTTGCTTAAACATGTCTACCTCCCTTTTATAATATGGTTTCTTTCAACCTATTGTATTATAGTAAAAATAAAAAAATATGTCAAGGATTTTCGGGAATTTATATTTTATTGACAATCCCGAGTTTTTAGGAGTAAAATAGATACCAATACGAAAAGGATTCTAGATTTAAAAAAAATAAAATCTACGATCAGGTTTTTTGTCAGAAGATTTTTTTGTTTAAAACACTATTTTTACCGTTTGCCTGACGGTAAGTCAGGGCAGGTAAGATTAATAAAAAGGTTTAAAAATGAAAAAGTTTATGCCGGTGAATTTCGCAGTTGCCGGTGTTTTAGTTCTAACCGCAGTTTTAGGCATAAGTTATGCCCAGAAAAATGAATTTATTCCTGCGGAGCAGGTTTTATTTGAGCAAATAGTAGTTACAGCACAGTCCTGGGGAAAAGACCCTAAAATAGTTTCTTTTGTCAAAGCTAAGAACGCCTCCGGAGAAACCTTAGACCAGGCAAAAGAGCAAGATAAGGCCTGGATCAGTACCCCCGGAATAGACGTATTTATGAAAAGTATATTGGAGAATGGTTGTTCCAAGTATCTGCGGGAGCTGAGAAAGACAGCGCAGGTTATCGGAGAATTTTATGTGATGGATTTAAACGGGGCCTTGGTCGGCGCAACTAATAAAATCGCTGATTATTGGCAGGGAGATGAGGATATGCATATTAAGACTTGTCAGGTTGGAGGGGCAGGCGCGACCTTTATTGATATAATAAAATTCGATCAAAGTTCTCAAAAATTTCGCCGGCAGATAAGTGTCCCGGTTATAGACCTTGCCACCGGCAATGCTATCGGCGCGATAACCGTGGGTGTTGACCTGGATAAATTAACCAAACTTTCTAAATAAATGTTTGCATAAAAAAATGTGTGTTTCTTATTGACAAATCAGCGAGCAGTAGTAAAATAATAAAACAGTAAGTGGAATGTAGGTCGCGAAAAAAAGGAGACGTAAGAAATGAATAAATATAGGGCATTGGGGTTAGTGTTAGGTTGTGTTTTGGTTTTAACCGTGGTGTTAGGCGTAGGTTACGCTCAGCAAAAAAAAGAACTTACTCCTGCAGAACAAGCATTATTTGATAAAACAGTGGCTATAGTGCAGAACTGGGGAAAAGATCCTAAAATAGTTGCTTTTGTCAAAGCTAAGAATGCCTCCGGAGAGACCTTAGGTCAGGTAAAAGAGCAAGATAAAATATGGATCGCTACTCCTGGACTGAGCGCATTCATGAAAAGCATATTAGAAAATGATTGCTCCAAGTATCTACTCGAACTAAGAAAGTTGACTCCGGCGGTTGGAGAATTTTTTCTTATGGATTTAAACGGGGCCTTGGTCGGCGAAACTAATAAAACCTCTGATTATTGGCAGGGCGATGAAGATAAGCATATTAAGACCTGCCAGATTGGCGGGCAAGGTGCAACTTTTATTGATAAAATCAAATATGATGAAAGCTCTCTAAAATTTAGCCGGCAGGTAAGCGTTCCGGTTATAGACCCTGATACCGGCAACGCTATCGGCGCGATAACCGTGGGTGTTGACCTGGATAAATTAATCAAACTTTCTAAATAAGGGTTTAATCAATAGACATTAAGTTGAGGAGGATGGCAATGGCAGGAGAAACAGCCAAAGTTAAGATGGCAGAGAGTTTGCGTTTTAGGTTGATACTTTATTTTATTTTAATTACTTTTATCCCTTTAGTTGTTTTGAGCGTCATTGCCTACAATATTACCAAGTCTAGGCTGCAAACTCAGATTGCTGGTTCTCTGGAAGTTGTGGCTAAGGAAACATTAGACAAGGTGGACCGTTTTGTCTATCAGCAGATATCCGATGTTAAATCTTGGAGTAAAAATCCGATTTTAAAAGGGGCTCTTTTTTTCGGCACCGCGGATATGGTAGATACATTGTTCAATAATACCCTTGATTCTTTTAGGGAATATGATTCGCTGGCCCTATTTGACCGTAACGGAGATGAGGTTATATCTAAGGGCGAGAGTGTGTTATATGAAAAAGGCCAGAATCAATCTCGGGCAGACTGGTTTGAGGGCGCTACAAGGGCTAATTTTTATATTACCGAGGTGACTAAAAATGGAAATAAAATTCATGTAGGGATATCTTCTGCAGTTGTGGATAGCGAGACTGGGGAGACCAGCGGAGTGCTGTTTGCAGAGTTTAATTTTTTGACTATCAATGAAATCATTGCTCCGGTTCAGGTAACGGCAAATATTAAAGACCAGGGTATCAGCATCATTAATAATGAAGGGCTGATTATATTTGATTTGGATAAAGGTGCCATATTTAACAAGAATTTGATTAAGGAGGATTATATAAGTGCCAAGCAAGTCCTCTCAACCAAGGGTAGCGGCTATGTAGTTGATCTTGATACGGGCCGGCTTACCGGGTATGCTTACAGCAAGGGTTATAAGGATTTCAAAGGTGGGATGTGGAGCCTTTTATTGGGGGTTCAAAATAAGACTATCCTGGCCCCGGTATTGCGCTTGCGCCAGTTATTTGTGACGATTATTCTTATAACGCTGGTTATTGTTACTATTATCTCTATATTTATCAGCCGCAGGATTACTAATCCGATTAGTATTGTTACGAACGCTATTCTGGATATTGCGGAGAGGGAGGCGGATTTAACCCATAAAATTGATTATACTTCTAAAGATGAAATAGGGATGTTGGTAATGGCCTTTAATAAAATCATAGATTCAATTTATATTTTGATTAAGCAGGTTAAAAATACTGCCAACACGGTAGTTGCTTCTACTCAAACTATGTCTGCAACCACCCAGGAGATGAATGCCTCTACCCAGGAAGTATCATCGGCGATTTTACAGGTAAGTAAGGGCGCTACTTCCCAGGCAGATCATTTGTCCAGAACTTTTGATATTATAGAAAAGTCAGCGGCAAGCCTGCGCCAGGTAGTGGATAATGCCCAATTAGCTAACCAGACCTCAGATAAGACCAGCTTGGGAGCTGAAGAGGCCTATGTTGCTGCTCAAGAAGCAGTGGAGAAGATTGAGACCTTGAATAGTTCGGTTAAGGTAGCTGCCGATGTTATCCAGGAATTAGGTGAAACATCTAAACAAATAGGCGTGATTACCGATACAATTACTTCTATTGCTGACCAGATTAATCTGTTGGCTTTAAATGCCGCTATTGAGGCTGCTCGGGCTGGCGAGGCTGGCCGGGGTTTTGCTGTTGTTGCCGAAGAGGTGCGTAAGTTAGCTGAGGGGTCTGCTGAAGCAGTGCGTAAAATCAGCGGGTATATCCGCTCGATCCAGAACGGAACCAATAAGGCAGTCAGCGCTATATTGTCAAGCTCGGAGGCAGTTAAGGAAGGCAAGGCCCGGGTAGTTAAGATCGCCCTGACCCTGCGCGATATCAATACATCTATTAAAGAGGGCGCTGGTTTAATCAGCCAGATCGCGGCCTCCGGAACTGACCGTGTATTAGAGACCGAGAAGATAGTTAAGGCAATTAATGAGGTAGCTGATATTGCCAAACAGTCTGCCGCAACTGCCGAACAGGTATCTTCGACCAGCGAAGAGCAAACCGCGTCTATGCAGGAAGTGTCTGCCTCTTCTCAGGAGCTTGCCCGTTTGGCAATGGATTTAAGGGAGGTAGTTAATAGGTTTAAGATTTAAAAAAGGGGACGTTTCTATTTTTTCGTTTGGGCAAATCTAAAAAATAGAAACGTCCCCTTTTTAGTTTCTGATTGACACCTGCCTAAAACAGTGGTATATTACACAACACTATTGGGGTCAGAATTATTTTTTCTAAAATATAATTCTGACCCCATTTTAAGACAGGAAAGGAGATGATATTAGTGCCGGAGATCGAGATTAAAAAAGGTGAGTCTTTTGAAGGGGCAATGCGCCGTTTTAAGAGAAAGATCGAAGAGGAGGGGATCTTAAGGGAAGTAAGAGACCGCAAACATTATGAAAAGCCCAGCGAGCGGAAAAGAAAGAAAGCGAAGCAAAGCAAGAGAAGATAATGGGTTGCGCTCTTTCTACTTCCAGGAACGCCTTTCGGTATTCCCGTGGTTTAAGATTAATTCAGGAGATAAAATCCTTAGGCCTTGATTGGGTAGAATCTAGTTTTAACCTTACCTGTTCAATGTTTGAGGAGATCGAAGATTTAGTTTAAAAAAAGATTTATACAAGCTGCCAGTCTGCACAACTTTTGCCCTATGCTGCGGGGCGTAGAAAGAGAAAAGGCCCTTCCCGATTATTCTTGGTTTGACTCGATATATGGAAAAGAACAAGATAAGAAAAGCTGTAGTCGCCGGGCAATTTTACCCTTCTTCAAAAGAAAATATTATAAGTCAGATAGAAGGCTGTGTTGGTAAACAGGCGGGTGTATCCAATTGTTTGGCCTGTATGCTTCCTCATGCCGGGTATATGTATTCCGGAAGGGTAGCTATGGAAACAATCTCCCGGATAAAAATCAGAAGAAAGATTATACTCTTAGGGCCTAATCATAGAGGATATGGCCCGCAGTTCAGCTTGATGGGGGAGGGGATTTGGGAAACCCCATTAGGCGGGATTAAGATTAATACTGATTTAGCTAAAGATTTACTTCAGTCTTCAAAATACTTTAAAGATGATTATCTGGCCCATACTTATGAGCATTCTTTAGAAGTAGAGTTGCCGATATTGCAATATTATAATCCTGATTTTGAAATTGTCCCGGTTACAATACTATCTCAGGATAAAGCTGCTTTAAAAGAGGCGGGCCGGGAGATCGCAGATGCCGTTAAAACTTCTGATAACCGGCAAGAGATAATGTTAATAGCCAGTTCTGATATGACTCATTATGAGCCTCAAAAAGAAGCAGAATATAAAGATAAAGAAGCTATACAGGCTATCTTAGATTTAGATGAAGACAGGCTTTACGATTTAGTAAAAAAGATGAATATTACAATGTGCGGCCTTGGTCCGGTGATAACTATGCTTAGCGCTGTTAAATTGTTAGGGGCGAAATCTGCCAAATTAATCCGGTATGAAACCAGCGGCCAAGCCAGCGGGGACTATGAAAACGTGGTGGGTTACGCCGGGATAATAATATTTTAAAGGAAGACATATATGGATGAGAAAGAAAAGAGCATTGATGAGAGTTGGAAAGAGACTGTTGCCAAGGAAAAAAAATCATTAAAGGATGGCGAGGGTTTTATTCCTCCTGAGCCGGATTTTTCTTTTTTTATCACTACCTTATCCCTGCAAGCATCTATTGCCCTGGGAAAGATACCTAACCCCGGGACTAATCAAAAGGAAGATAATCCTGAGCAGGCAAAATTCATTATTGATACCTTGGCTATGTTAAAGGAGAAGACCAAAGGGAATTTAAATAAGGAAGAAGATGGGCTATTAGATAACCTGCTTTATGAACTAAGGATGGAGTATGTTTCCTTGTCGAAAGAGAGGCCAAAATGATTGATAAAGAGCTTTTGGATATCCTGGCTTGCCCGGCTTGTAAAGGGGATGTGGAGTTAAAAGAAGAAAAAATAGTTTGTATCAAGTGCGCTAAGAGATACCCTATTAAAGACGGTATCCCGGTAATGTTGATTGACGAAGCCGAATAGTTTCGGTGTTCGGGTTTCGGCCATAGGCCGCTAACAGCTAACAGCTAACTAAACCATATGAAAAGAATACTCGTAATACATGGGCCTAATCTAAACCTGCTTGGCCAGAGAGAACCGGCAATCTACGGCCGGGTGACCTTAAAAAGCATAAATCAGGCTCTAAAGAAAATAGCCGGGAAAAAGAAAGTTAGTTTGATTATTTTCCAGTCTAACCATGAAGGCGAAATAGTCGATAAAATCGCTGAGGCCGAAAATAAATATCAGGGGATATTAATAAATCCCGCCGCCTATACCCATACCAGCGTAGCGATCAGGGACGCACTCAGCGCTTGCAGTAAACCGGCTGTTGAGGTCCATCTATCCAATATTTATTCCCGGGAAGAATTCCGGCAGAAATCATTAGTCAGTCCTGTAGTCAGAGGGACGATTATGGGATTTGGCAAGGATAGCTATCTGTTGGGATTAGAGGCCCTTTTGGATATAATATAATTAATCAAAAAACTTAATTAGGTATAGGTAAAGGTATAGGTAGAGGTAGAGATTTATTCAATAGGCAGAGTATGAATAGCAAGCTAAAAGATATTTATCGGAAATTAGATCAAGAAGGTCTGGACGCCTTGTTGGTTATTTCTGC
Source organism: Candidatus Omnitrophota bacterium (assembly GCA_043812955.1). GTDB lineage: Bacteria > Omnitrophota > Gorgyraeia > Gygaellales > Profunditerraquicolaceae > JAHKAP01. The sequence continues at coordinate 17,040 of JBDRLN010000040.1, forward strand.
GGCCAATATCTCTTATCTGGCTGGTTTTCCAGCTCAGGATGCTTATCTTTTGATTTCAGTAAAGAAGAATATCTATTTTACTGATAGCCGATATCTTAACTCAGCCGCAAAGAATTTATTGGGTTGCGGCCTTAAAGAGATTAATACCGATGCCTTTGACAGGATTATTAATACTTGCGCTAAGTTGGGATTAAAAAAGGTGGGATTTGAAAAAGATTATTTGACTTTCACGAGATACCAGGAATTGAGGGGAGGGCCAGGGATAGAACTGACCCCGGTTTGCGGTTTTGTAGAGGAATTAAGGCAGGTAAAGGATGCGGAAGAGTTAAGGAAAATCCGTATTGCCGCTGACCTAGCCAGAAAAGCCTTAAAATATATTAAAGATATTATAGTTCCCGGCAAAAGGGAGATCGAAGTGGCCGGGGAATTAGAGCGTATCTTGCGTTATGCGGGGGCTTCTAAATCCTCTTTTGATATAATAGTAGCTTCAGGCCCTAATTCCAGTTTTCCGCATTATATTACTGGCAAGAGAAAGATCCGGGATAATGAGCCGGTGTTAGTGGATGTTGGGGCAGATTATCTGGGGTATAAATCCGACTTGACAAGGGTTTTCATCTCAGGTAAAATAGACACTCTTTACAGGAAGATACAGGAAATAGTTTTCAAAGCCCGGGATCTGGCTATTCAGCAGATAAGGCCGGGTAAGAAGGCTCAAGATATTGATTCTGCTAGCCGTTCTTATATAGCTAAAAAAGGGTTTGGGAAGTATTTTGTCCATAGTTTAGGCCATGGCCTAGGTTTAGAGGTTCATGAGGGGCCGCGCTTATCCCCAAAAAATGGGAATGTTCTGAAGGCCGGAATGGTATTGACGGTTGAGCCGGCTATATATATACCGGGAAAATTCGGGTCAAGAGTAGAAGATATGGTTATAGTTACCAGGAATGGATGCGAGGTGCTTTAGTGGGATTTTCCATCAATGAAATTAAAAATGGCTTGACTTTGTTGATCGATAAAGAAGCTTATGTAGTTATTGATTGTCAACAGGTCAAGCCGGGAAAAGGCGCTGCCTTTGTCCGGATTAAAATACGTAATCTTAAAACCGGCAATGTCCAGGAAAGGACATTCAGGGGCGATGAAAAGATCGAGGAGGCTTATATTGAGGAACGCAAACTCCAGTATCTTTATGCCTCGGGAGAGATGTATCATTTTATGGACCAGGAGAATTATGAAGAGCTGGCTATTGCTAAAGATGTTTTAGGTGATAAGGCTAAATTCCTTAAGGACAATCTGGATATTATCGCCTCTCAATATAAAGAAAAGATTTTAAACGTGAGTCTCCCTAATTTTGTTGAGTTTAAGATTGTTCATACCGAACCGGGTATTAAGGGTGATACTGCTAAGAGCGGAACTAAACCCGCGGAGATTGAGACCGGGGCAAGTATCCAGGTCCCGCTTTTTATCAATACCGGGGACAGGATTAAAGTTGATACGCGCTCGGGTAGTTATATTGAAAGAGCGGCCTAATCATAACCAAGGAAGGGCAGGGGCGAACCCGGCACCTTCTTTAAAATTCAATCATTATAATACAAAAACCTTAGATTCATGAACTAGAAGGAAGGTGCGGGATGAATATCAAAGAAATTAAAGAGATGATTAATCTCATGAATGAAAATGAATTAGTGGAATTGGAAGTAGAGAAAGATGGTATGCGTATAAGATTAAAGAAGACCATGACTGACTCTGCGGGTTTTAACGGTCCGGTGGTTATAGACAGGCAAAAGATGCCTGAAAGTACGCATCCCAGAGAAGTCAATGCCCAGGCAATAACTGAGAAGCCTCAAGTAAGGACGGTAGAGGTAAAGGCCCCGATGGTCGGGACATTTTATCGCGCGCCTTCTCCGGAAGCCCCTCCCTATATTGAAGTAGGCCAGGTTCTCGAATCCGGCCAGGTAGTCTGTATTATCGAGGCCATGAAATTGATGAATGAGATTAAATCTGAAATCCGAGGTAAGGTTGTGGAGATCTTAGTTGATAATGCCGAGCCGGTAGAGTTTGGCCAGCCGATGTTTATCATAGAACCTTTCTAAAAAATATGTTTTCCAAAATACTAATAGCTAACCGCGGCGAAATAGCCTTAAGGATAATCCGGGCTTGTAAAGAATTAGGCATCCGTACGGTAGCGGTATATTCGGAGGCCGACAGAAATTCATTACATGTGCGTTTTGCCGATGAGGCTATTTGTATCGGCCAGCCAGCCAGCAATAAAAGTTATCTTAATATTCCCTCTATTATCAGCGCGGCTGAAATTACCGACGTTGAGGCGATCCATCCCGGTTATGGTTTTTTAGCTGAAAACCCCCATTTTGCCGAAATATGCGAGTCTTGTAATATAAAATTCATCGGCCCGACAGCGGAGAATATCCGTCTTATGGGCGATAAGATGAATGCCCGTAATACTATGCAAAGAGCGGGCTTGCCGATTATCCCGGGGAGCATCGGAATTATTAAGAATAAGGATGAGGCGGTCAAGGTCGCTAAAAAAATCGGTTATCCGGTGATAATAAAAGCCTCCGCAGGCGGCGGCGGCAAGGGGATGCGCATCTGCCATAATGATATAACTTTGGCCTCCAGTTTTATGACCGCCCAATCAGAGGCCGAGGCGAATTTTGGCAACCCGGCTGTATACATCGAAAAATACCTGGAAAAACCCCGGCATATTGAAATCCAGATTTTAGCTGATAATCACGGGCATGTTTTGCATTTAGGGGAAAGAGATTGCAGTATTCAAAGAAGGCATCAAAAATTATTGGAAGAATCTCCGTCCTCGGCAGTGGATTCCAAATTACGTAAACGTTTAGGAGAGTTAGCGGTCAAGGCGGCTAAAGTTGTAAATTACACTAATCTGGGGACGATGGAATTTCTCCTGGATAAACATAATAATTTTTATTTTATGGAGATGAATACCCGGATCCAAGTCGAGCATCCGGTAACCGAATTAGTAACCGGCCTTGACTTAATCAAAGAACAGATATTCGTAGCTTCCGGGGGAAAGCTTAAAATCCGGCAGGATGACATCAAGTTCAAGGGGGCGGCTATAGAATGCCGGATCAATGCTGAGGATTATGAGAATAATTTTATGCCTTCACCCGGCAAAATTGAAATGCTAAATTTGCCCGGAGGCCCGGGGGTGCGGGTGGATACCCATATTTATCCCGGTTACGAGATACCTCCTTATTATGATTCTTTAGTGGCAAAATTGATAGTCCATGGCAATAACCGGGAAGAGGCGATCAGGATAATGCGCCGGGCTTTAAATGAGTTTATTATTAGTCCGGTAAAGTCAACCGTAAATTTTCATATCCGTCTTCTGGATAATCCCCTGTTTCTTAAGGGCGACATTTCTACTCATTTTGTTCAGGAGATGTTCTCTGATGTTTTGGATAAAACAGAATAGGAATTAAATTATGTTAGATAAGCAGGATTCGCGGACTGATCTGGGAATAATCAAAATACATAAAAATGCCATTGCCTCTATTACCTCAATCGCCGCCGCTGAGATAGAGGGGGTGAGTTCTTTGGGAGATAGTTTTAAATTAAGTTGGAACCTTTTTTTAGGTCAAAAAGAAAGCCGTTCGATCAGAGTCGAGATCGATAAAAACCAAGAATTAAGGATCACTGTTCCCTTGATTGTAAAATACGGGTATAATATACCGGATATCGCGTCCAGGGTTCAAGAGAATGTGCGGCAAGCCTTGGAAAAGAGCACTAATTTATCCTTGAAAGATATAAATATCGTGGTCAAGGGAGTCAAGAAAGATTAACCCGAGGAGGCGTTATGAGAATATTAACGGTTATATTTTATACGGTTATACTTATTTTTATCGGTATCAGCATGGTATTATTTTCTCTGGCGCTTACTTTTAATTTTCTTGATATCGAAGGCGTCAGTAAGATTATTAGCTATATACATTCTGACATGAATATCCGGCTTATTCTCGGCGGATCTGGATTGGCCCTGATATTAATCAGTATTTCTTTTGCCCAGGTTATCCTGGGTCGTTTCCAGCGGGAAAAAACCATTGCTTTCTCTACTGCCAGCGGCGAGGTAACTATAGCCCTTTCAGCAATAGAAGACCTGCTCAAACATTTTATTTATATTATGCCCGAAATTAAGGAATTGAAACCGGATGTTATTGCCGGAAAAAAAGGGATTCTGGTAAACTTGAGGATAGTTTTAAAATCCGAGGCTAATCTGCCGGACCTAACTGCCCGTTTGCAGGAGATGACTAAGTCTAAGATCCAGGAAGTTTTGGGGGTTGAGGAGGAAATAATCACCAGGATACATATAGCAAAAATTATCTCGCATGATGATAAAGATAAAAAAAGAAGAGAACCTGAAAAAGAAGAAACTGCTATTCCCTTTGGGGGGTATGGCAGGGCCTAAAAAGAGGAGAGTCGAGCATGAAGATCGGTATTCTGACAGGCGGCGGGGATTGTCCGGGTTTAAATCCGGTGATCCGGGCAGTTGTGCGCAAGGCTAATTACGAAGGCTATGAAATAGTAGGCATAAAGAATGGCTGGAAAGGGTTGATTGAAAACGATACCCTAAAATTAGACCTAAACGCGGTTTCCGGAATCTTACCTAAGGGCGGCACTATATTAGGAACCAGCCGGACTAACCCGTATAAAAAAGAAGGCGCTGTTGAAAAAGTAAAACAGAATTATATAAAGATGGGGTTAGATGCCTTAATTGCTGTAGGCGGCGAGGATACCCTGGGAGTAGCCTCAAAATTGGTCAAAGACGGTTTGGCGGTAGTGGGAGTGCCTAAGACAATCGATAATGACCTTTCCTGTACTGACTATACTTTTGGTTTTGATACAGCCATTAATACCGCGATGGAATGTATTGACCGGTTGCATACTACTGCTGAAAGCCATCATCGGATAATTGTTGCCGAGGTAATGGGCAGGCATGCGGGCTGGATTGCTATAGAAGCCGGCCTGGCTGGAGGAGCGGATGTAATCCTTATTCCGGAAATACCTATAGATATGGAAGAGGTTTGTTCTATAATCAAGAAAAGGCATCTTCGAGGAAAGACATTTAGTATTGTGGTAGTCGCTGAGGGGGCCCAGTTTAAAGATAAGGATTTAATTACTCAGGAAGAAAAACTGGATGAATTTGGCCACATCAGATTGGGCGGTATCGGCGAGCTCTTGGGCAGAGAGATAGAAAAAAGAACCGGTTTTGAAACCCGGGTAAGCGTGCTCGGACATATTCAAAGAGGCGGAACTCCTACGGCTTTTGACCGGATTTTAGGCACCCGGTTTGGGGTAAAGGCCGTAGAGTTAGTTAAAAACAAAAAATTCGGCAGGATGGTTGCCTTAATGGGGAATAAGATAGTCGATGTTCCTCTGGAAGAGGCAGTTAAGGCCTTAAAGACCGTGGACGATGAGCTATATGATATAGCTAAAGTATTTTTCGGGTGAAATATGAGAGAGAGAATAAAAGAGATATTATTAGAGAGTATTCAGATTAAGGAAGATACCCTGCATCAGCGTATCGATCAGATTATTGAAATAACTAACCTGGTTATTGATTGCCTGAAAAAAAACGGCAAGGTGATCTTTTTCGGTAATGGCGGCTCGGCCAGTGATAGCCAGCATTTAGCCGCTGAATTAGTAGGCCGGTTTAAAAAGGAGAGACTGGCCTTGCCGGCGATCTCCCTGACTACTAATACGTCGATCTTAACCGCTCTGGCCAATGATTATGGGTATGAGATAGTTTTTTCCCGGCAGATCGAGGCCTTAGCAAACAAGAATGATTTAGCCGTTGGCATATCAACCAGCGGAAAGGCTAAAAATGTGGCCATGGCTATAAAGCAGGCCAAGAAGATGGGGCTTAAGACAGTCGCTTTTACCGGCGGAGATGGCGGAGAATTAGTAAAGTTGGCTGATGTGGCTTTAGTAGTAAATTCCGTAGTAACCGCCCGGATTCAGGAGGCCCATATCACTGTCGGGCATATTATATGCGAATTAGTGGAAGAGACGCTGGGTTAAATAGAAAGATAAAGCCTTTAGTTGAATTAAAGCGGATAATACTCTCGCTTAAGGCCCGAGGTAAAACAATAGTATTTACCAATGGCTGTTTTGATTTATTGCATTATGGCCATGTTAAGTATTTAGAAGATGCTAGGCAGAAAGGCGACTGTTTGATAGTAGCCCTGAACAGCGATTCTTCGCTAAGACGGATAAAGGGGAAGAAAAGGCCTATTGTTAAAGAGCTTGACCGAGCCAGGGTCCTGGCCGGATTAGAGAGTGTTGATTATGTGGTTATTTTTAGCCAGGATACTCCTCTTAAAGCTATAAAATATCTCAAGCCTGATATCTTAGTTAAGGGGGCGGATTGGGGCCTTAAAGATATAGTGGGAAGAGAGGTAGTTTTTAAATACGGAGGCAGGACCGCGGTAATAAAATTCTTAAAAGGCTATTCTACCACCAATCTTATAGATAAAATTGCCAAGAAATTCTAAAAGCAAAGGAATAGATAGGATTATTGACGCCAACTTAAACCGGATTAAGGAAGGCTTACGGGTCCTGGAGGAGATATCCCGTTTTGTCCTGGTAAACCGCTACCTTACCTCGGAATTAAAAAAGTTCAGGCATCGGTTGGATTCAATAATCAAAATTCTTCCCCAAAGGGGAGTTCTGTTGAAAGACAGAAACAGCCTTAAGGATATCGGCAAAACCATTTATATGAATGAGCTGCGCCGGAACGATTGCCGGGATATTTTTTCTGCCAATATACAGAGGGTCAAAGAATCTTTAAGGGTATTAGAGGAATTTTCTAAATTAAAAGATACTCGCGCGGCAATAAGATTTAAAGAGGCCAGGTACTACATCTATGAATTGGAAAAAAAGATCGATCAAAGACTGTCGTCTTTACGCTATCTTAGATAAAGATGTTTTACTAAAAAGTTCCTTGTTTGATGTCGTACGGATGCTCATCCGCAGCGGTGTTGATATCGTTCAATACCGGGATAAGACGTCAGATAAAAAAACCATCCTCAAAGATTGCCTGTTATTAAAAAGACTATTCTTTAAAACTAAAACCATATTCATTATCAACGATCATGTTGATATTGCCTCCTTTGTAAATAGCGATGGAGCTCATCTGGGGCAGGCAGACCTTCCGATTAAAGCTGCCCGTAAATTATTAGGCAGCCGTAAGATTATCGGTATATCCTGCGAGAATTTAAAACAGGGCTTAATTGCCCAGGAAAGCGGAGCTGATTATTTAGGGTTGGGTCCGGTATTTGCCACCCCTATAAAGCAGGACAGTCTTCCGGTAGGACTAAATTTAATCAAAGAGTTTAACGCGAAGATCCGTATACCTTATTTTGTAATCGGGGGTATTAATTGTCATAATTTAGGCCAAATAAAAGCAGCCGGAGCTGATCGGGTGGCGATCTGCCGCGATTTATGTTTAGCTAAGAATATACTCAAGCAAGCCCGGAAGATCCGCGAAATTTTAAATAATTGATTATAATGACCCAATTAGAATACGCCAGGAATAATATTCTTACCCCAATAATGAAGAAGATCGCTTCATTAGAAGGAATGCCTGCAAAAATATTTTTAGATCGCTTAAGCCTGGGTAAGATCGTCATCCCCTTAAATAAAAATCATAAGTTAAAAAACCCCTGCGCAGTTGGTTTAGGCCTAAAAACTAAAATCAACGCTAATATCGGCACTTCTCCGGATAAGGATAAAACCGGCGATGAATTGGAAAAATTAGCTGTAGCTATTAAATACGGCGCGGATACGGTTATGGATCTGAGCGTAGGTGGTGATATCGTCGATGTCCGGCATAAGATATTAAAGGCTTCAACCGTTCCGGTTGGCACCGTGCCAATTTACGAAATAGCGCTGGAAGCTCAAAAGAAGAAGAGAGATCTGCTTAAATTCGATATTTTTGGTATTTTAGATTGTTTAGAGAAGCAGGCGAGCGAGGGGGTTGATTTTTTTACTATTCATTGCGGAGTTACCCGAAAGAGCCTGGAGGCCCTAAAAGGAAGTAGAAGGCTGATGGGGATTGTCTCCAGGGGCGGGGCGATAATTTCCGCTTGGATAAAGAAGAATAAAAAAGAAAACCCTTTTTATGAATATTTTGATAAGATCCTGGATATCGCTTATCGTTACGATGTAACCTTAAGCCTGGGCGATGGGTTGCGCCCGGGTTCAATATTCGATGCTACTGATAATGCCCAGATCGCCGAGTTGAAGATTTTAGGGGAACTTTGTCTTAGGGCCAGAAAGAGGAATGTCCAGGTGATGGTCGAAGGCCCGGGGCATGTCCCTTTAAATCAGATCAAAGAAAATATTCTTCTGGAAAAAAAAATTTGCCGAGGCGCGCCCTTTTATGTGCTTGGCCCTTTAGTTACTGATGTTGCTTGCGGATACGACCACATTACGTCTTCTATCGGAGGGGCCCTGGCAGCTAGTTATGGGGCGGACTTTTTATGTTATGTGACCCCTGCGGAGCATTTGCGCCTTCCTACGGTTGAAGATGTTCGGGAAGGGGTGATAGCCTCGCGGATTGCCGGACATGCGGCGGATATTGTCAAAGGTTTGCCTTCGGCTTTAGCCTGGGATAAAAAAATGTCCTTGGCCCGTAAAAAACGTAATTGGAAAGAGCAGATCAGGTTATCTATTGATCCGGATAAGGCTATGGCTTATCGTTCGTCTTCCCGTCCGGACTTATCTGATGTTTGCACTATGTGCGGAGAATACTGTTCAATCAAAATAAGTGAGAAGTGTTTTAAAAGATAAATATTGCGGGTGTAGTTTCCCGCCGGGCTATAGAATTGTGGGCGGGATCCCGACTGTTCAAAGTCAAGGTCGGGACATCGGTAGAGCACCAGCTTCCTCCCGGCGCAGACATGAATTGGGGTCGGGATCACGACTATCCAGAAATAAGTGTCGTGTCAAGCTGTATGATAATTTGCGGGTGTAGTTCATCGGTAGAACACCAGCTTCCTCCCGACGCAGACATGAATTGGGGTCGGGATCACGCCTAGGCTCAGGTGGGTGGCGTGTCAAGCTGGTGAATACGATCTGCGGGTGTAGTTCAATGGTAGAATGGCAGCTTCCCAAGCTGTATATGGCGGTTCGATTCCGCTCACCCGCTAAGAAATACAGTAGGTAGCCTGCCTGCCGGTAGGCAGGTAGGTAGTAGATAGGAAAGAAAAAGATGCATAAAATAAGGGAATATGTATTAAGAAACAGAAAAAGAATAGCCTACATACTATATGCTACATGCTATATACTGTTCTTCGCAGGCTGTGCCAGTGTGCCGATGGTTGTGCCTACCCAGCAGATCCCGTTTAAGCCCGGTGGAGTTTATCACCGGGTAGAAAAAGGAGAAACCCTCTGGGCCATCTCCAAGAAATATTCACTAGGTGTTGATGATTTAGCCAGGGCAAACCATATCTTTGATGCTACCCGCGTGGAAATCGGGCAGTTACTATTTATACCCGAAAACAAGAGGTTTTTGCCGGTAAGGGTTTCCGCAAACGATGATTTTATCTGGCCTTTAGAAGGAAAAGTCATATCTGGTTTTGGCCAGAGTTTTAATAATATGGTCAATAAGGGGTTGAATATTCAGCCTTTTAGCTCTAGGAATGTCCTGGCCTCGCGCAGCGGCAAGGTAGTTTTTTATAGCCATAATTTTCTTTCTTTTGGCAAGACCTTGATTATCGATCACCAGGATGGTTTTCTGACGGTTTACGCCGGGGCCTCTGAGATCCTGGTAAAGACCGGAGATAATGTTTTAAAAGGAAATCTTATTGCCCGGACTGACGCGGTTAATAACACAGCCGGGGATAAATCGTATTTACATTTTGAGATCAGGAAGGGCCATTTAGCTCAAAATCCTTATTTTTATCTGCCATGAACGAGTATAAAATTTTCGGAAGACAGCATTATTTAGATATCCTGGAAAAGCGAATCAATGATTTTAAAGAAGGATACCGTCAGAATATCGCTATTATAGGCGATGAATCCATCGGTAAGACTTCCCTGATTTTTGAATTCTTGCGTAAATTCTATGATAATAAGGTCGTTGCGGTATATCTTGAGGTAAGGCCTGAATCCTTAACTGTTTTCGGTAGAAGGTTTATCGGAGTACTGCTATATAATTTTCTGGTCAATAGCAATATTAATCTCAAGGAAGACCTCGATTTTTTAATCAATAAATCCTATTCCTATATCCCTAAGACTTGCGGAAAAATACGTTCTATCCTCAGTGACCTGGAAAAAAGGAAAAAAGAGGATATTTTTTCCGATCTACTTTCGCTATTCGATCTTATATATCAGGAGACCGGAAAACTAAGCCTGGTGATCATGGATGAATTTCATAATTTTGACAATTCCGGGGCAAAGAAAATATATAGCGAATGGTCTAAGGGCCTGATGGTCGGAAAAAATACAATGTATATAATTTTAAGCTCCGCTGTCTCCCGGGCCAGGGCCTTGCTCTCTAAGGAGCTTTCGTTATTATTTGGTAATTTTCAGGTAATTGAGCTGGAGCCTTTTGACGCCCGGACAACTGAAGAATACCTCTCCTATAAATTGGAAGGGGTGAATATCGAACCGGGGTTAAAGAATTTTCTGGCCCATTTTACGGCGGGTCACCCCTTTTACCTAGCGATCATAGCTGATCTTTTATTGAAATCTCCCGAGGCTAATCCGGTGGATCTCTTAGAGGATATTCTTTTTGAATCCCCGGGTATATTAAATCAGCGATTTTATAATTATATTAAACGTTTTGAATCCGTCAAACACGGCAATGATTATATCTCTATTCTTTATTCAGTCTCCCGCGGACAGAATAAAATCAAAGATTTAATCCATATTACGCATAAGCCTAAAAAAGAACTGGAATCCCGGATAAATTATTTATTTAGCGTTGATGCCTTAAGCCGCAATGGAGATTTTCTTAGATTAAATGATAGGGTATTTAGTTTCTGGTTGAGGTATGTTTATCAGGAGAAGATGCGTTCCTTTACTTTTGACGCCCAGAATCAGAAATCGGTATTCCGGAAGAATATAGATGATATGGTTAGGGAATTCTTGGATAGCGCAGCAAAAAGCGTATCCCAAAGAATAAAAGAGTTGTTGAACCTTTTTGCCGATGATTCAATACAGGTTGAAAAAAAGAGGCTTAAACTTATCCATTTCCGCGAAATAAAAAAGGTAGAGTTTAATAATTCCGGGATCAGGGAGGGCTTGATCTGCCGTTCCAGCGACAGTCTCTGGATAGTCGCGTTTAAACCCGGCTCTTTAAATGAAATGGATATAAGTGAATTCGCCAGGGAATGTAAAAAGTACCGCTATAAACTCCAGAAAAAGATTATCATTACCTTGCGGGATATGGACGCCAACAGCCGTTTAAGGGCCTTAGAGGAGAAGATCACGACCTGGGATTTAAATAATTTAAACCAGATACTGGATCTGTATTCCCGGCCAAGGATAGTGGTATAAGGAAGGTGTGGGGTGAGGATCGGAGTAATCGCGGATACACACATACCGGATAGGGCCGCAAAGATACCGGATGATATTTTAAATGCCTTTATAGGCGTGGACATAATTATCCATGTTGGCGATCTGACTGTCTTAAGCGTATTAGAAGAACTTAAAAAAATATGCTCTGATGTTAGGGTTGTCTCCGGCAACATGGATTGTATTCAGGTTTGTAATAAATTTCCGGAAAAAGAATTAATCAAGGTAGGCGAGGTTAAAATTGGAGTTATGCATGGGGCCGGGCCGCCGGACGGTTTAGTGGGTATTTTAAGTGAGGCTTTTAAGAAAGATAAACCGGACCTGATCATATTCGGGCATTCGCACGCAGCGTTTAATGAAAAAAAAGGCAATATTATTTTTTTTAATCCCGGAAGCCCAACTGACAAAGTATTTTCTTCCTACAATTCTTATGGTATGATAGAGATTAAGGGTAAGAATATTGACGCCAAGATCATTAAGTTAAATTGAACCTGTGTCCACCCCGTAGGTGGAGCCCACCTACGGGGTGGAGCCCACCTACGGGGTGGAAATGGTTCCGTTAACCGAGTTAAATAAATGGATAAACTTTGGGCGCCCTGGCGGGTTAATTACGTGCAATCAAAGAAGGGTAGGGGGTGTGTGTTCTGTCAGGGATTAAAAAATCCAGACAAAAATTACGTTGTTTTTAAAACCGGGTATTCATTTTGTATTTTGAATATATATCCTTATAATAACGGGCATTTAATGGTTGGGCCTCTTAGGCATGTAGCGGATACCTCCCGGTTAAAGGAAGATGAGGCGTTGGATTTATTCCGGTCGCTAAACCAGGCAAAAAAGATATTGGATAAGATATTAAAGCCCCAGGGGTATAATCTAGGTATTAATTTAAAGGCTGTGGCTGGCGCCGGGGTTGCCGGGCATCTGCATATCCATATAGTGCCCCGCTGGAAAGGGGATACTAATTTTATGCCGGTGTTGGCAAAAACCAAAGTGATATCCCAGTCGCTAAAGGAATTATATAAACAGTTAAAAGATGAGTACAAAAAAACAGGCAGTTGATTTTGAAGAAAGTTTTTTAGCGCCTTACGCGATGAAAAGCGTAAATTCTAAGGGCAGGGTTTATACAGAAGTTGCCCATTCTTACCGTTCTGCTTATCAGAGGGATAGGGATAGGATTATCCATTCTGCCGCTTTCAGGAGACTGGAGTATAAAACTCAGGTATTTGTCAACCATGAAGGCGACTATTACCGGACCAGGTTAACCCATACTATAGAAGTAGCCCAGATAGCCAGGACAATCGCTTATGCCCTGCGTTTGAATTTTGATTTAACCGAGGCTATTGCCCTGGCCCATGATTTAGGGCATACTCCTTTCGGCCATTCCGGAGAAGACGCCCTTAATGAATTAATGTTAAAATACGGTGGCTTTAATCACAACCTGCAGGGTTTAAGGGTTGTGGATATCCTGGAAGAGCGGTATCCGGATTTTCCCGGGCTTAATTTGAGCTGGGAAGTAAGGGAAGGTATAGTCAAGCACTCTACTGCTTTTGATGTTGCCGCGCGAATAAATGATTTAGCGCCCGGTGAGATGCCTACCCTGGAGACCCAGATTGTTGATATTGCCGATGAAATTGCTTACGATAATCACGATATCGATGACGGCCTTACTTCCGGGCTTTTAAAAGAGGCGGATTTACAGGGGTTAGCGCTATGGAATAATATATCTAAGGATATTTCCCGAAAATATGCTAAAATAGAACCGGCAATAAAAAAATATCTGATTATCCGTTCATTGATCAATATACAGGTTACTGATCTTATCGAGCAGACTAAAGCTAATATAGGCCGGTTAAGGCTTAAATCTCATAAAGATGTAAAAAGGGCGGATAAAAAAATAGTATCGTTTAGCCAGGGTTTGAATGAATTGCGGTTGCCTTTAAGGGATCTTTTAATTGATAAGCTCTACCGGCATTACCGGGTAGTCAGGATGAGCGATAAGGCCAAGCGTTTTATCAAGGAATTATTTAAAGTTTACATCTCCCGGCCGCAGGCCCTGCCGACAAATATTCAGAAACGTATCCCCAAGGATAACACCAGAAGGGCTATCTGCGATTATATCGCGGGGATGACAGACAGGTACGCATTAGATGAATACAAAAAATTATTTGACCCATACGAAAAGGTATAAGACCTTAATCTCGTCTATACATAGCATATACCGGCTGGTAAATTCTACTTTTGAATTAAAGGATCTGATCATGCGCCTCGCCCGGCTTATCTGTCAGATTTTCAATGCCAGGTTTTGCATGATCATGATCCTGGATCCCGGAAAAAAATATTCGGTTTTTAAGTTCACGATCAATAATAAAAAAAAGACCATCGTAGATAAAAAACATAAAGTCTCCGGTGGGCTGGAGAAGAGGATCATCGTCAAGCTCTCAGCTGTGCGCAAGGATTATTGTTTAGGCCTGCCACTGATTGGAGATGATATCGTTGGCGTACTTGTTCTAAAACGCTCTAAGAATGGAACTGTGTTTGATAACTACGACCAGGAGATATTAATGACTCTCCTGGAACAGGCGATGATCGCTATTAAAAATCTGCAATTATACGAAGAACAGCAAAAGACTGTATTTGGCTCTATTAAGAGCTTAGTTACGCTTTTAGATATGCGGGTTCCCCAGGAGTACACCCACTCTCCTTATTTTAGCCGTTTAGTAGCGGCTATTGCCAGCCAGTTAGACTTGGACTTAAAACAGATAGAATCTCTAAAATACGCCAGCCTCTTGCATGATGCCGGAAAGATGGATATCCCCGTGGAGATTTTAACCAAAACCTCTAAGCTTACGCCTGAGGAGTATACGATTATTAAACGCCATCCGGTTATGGGGGCGCAGATTTTAAGGCCTTTACAAATCTTAAGGCCGGCTATACCGATTATTATGCATCATCATGAAAAATATGACGGCACAGGGTATCCTTCTAAGCTGAAAAAAGGGCAGATCCCTCTGGGCGCCCGGATTATGGCGGTTGCCGATGCTTTTGAAGCTATGGTTTATGGCAGGCCTTACCGGGAGAGGATGAATATAGACTTGGCTATCCGAGAGATCAGAAAGAAGAGCGGTACTCAGTTTGACCCCAAGATAGTCGAGGCTTTTTTAAAAATATCCAAGAAAATCTCAAAAAAATACTTGCAATTTAACCGATAAAGGATATATAATCTAAGTTTAAGATGGAGAAGAATCGATCGTCACAGCTGGAATTATTTTCTCAAGGCAGAGACGCCTTAACTGATGGTGCCCCGCGCTGCGATGGATTTTTAGCCAGGATACATAATTACGAAAAGGTTATAATCGGAATAATAGCTTTTATTATTTCCGGAGCCATTATTTTCTGTATTGGCGTGGAAAAAGGTAAAGCAATAGGCAGGGCTAATAGTTTTAAACGCTGGGATGTAGTTAGTAAGACTGCCGGCTTCACCCTGCCTGACCGGCAGGCAGTCGGCAAGCAGGCCTCAGCGGCAGTCAGGTCCGCTTTGCCTGTAGGTAGGCAGACCTTGCCGCTTAAGCCGCAAGAAACCTTAATCAAACCGGCCGCCCTTGAGAACGTAGCCCCTGCGCCGCAGCCAGTGATAAAGAAAGAAGAGTCGGCTGTTGCCTTAGAGTCAAAATCCACTGAATCTTATACGGTTCAAGTCGCTTCTTACAAGAATAATATCACGGCTCAAAAAGAGGCTCAGAGGCTGCGTAAATCAGGATTAGAGTCTTTAGTTTTAGCCAAAGGGAAATATTCAGTAGTCTGCATCGGCAGTTTTACCGAGAAGAACAAGGCCCAGGAAGTACTGTTAAAATTAAAAACCAAAAAACAATACCAGGATTGCTTATTAAGGAGGTTGTAAGCTTATGTCTATTCATCCGTCATTGAAGATTTCGGATCAGGATAATAAACAAAGGTCGGTATTAAAGCGTATTGAGCGGATTAAATTAATGAAAGATAAAGGGCAGTGGAAAGAAGGCGATGAAGTTTTCGGTTTACCTAAGATCAAGACCTTAAGGATTAAGATCAAGAAAGAGAAGGTTGAGAAAACCGAAACCACTGCCGCTCCCGGAGCAGATCCAGCTGCTGCTCCTATAGCTAAGGAACAGGCCTCATCAAAAGCACCCGCCGCCAAGGCTTAAGGAAAAGAAATAGGTATTCTGTGCAGATAGTAGGGTTTTTAATATCTTTCGGGTTATTGATCATTGCTATGGTTGCGCATGAATATGCCCATGGCTGGATGGCCAACCGACTGGGAGATCCTACTGCTAAATATTCCGGAAGGCTTACCCTTAACCCCTTGGCTCACATCGATATTTTCGGTACCATTATTTTACCTTTAGTGCTTTTTATTTCTACCAACGGTGCGTTTGTTTTCGGAGCGGCCAAGCCCGTGCCGGTTAATTTCGCGGCCTTAAGAAACCCCAAGCGGGATATGATCTGGATAGGGGCCAGCGGGCCTTTGGCAAATCTGATTTTTGCTTTTATTCTGGCTTTGGTTTTAAAAATATTACCCGCTCCGGCACTCCTGGTTTTATTGTTAAGGAATCTGCTTATGATCAATGTGGTATTAGGAGTTTTTAATCTTATACCTTTGCCTCCATTGGATGGTTCGCGTATTTTGATGGGGCTTTTGCCTAAGGATCTGGCTTATAGTTATTCCCGGATAGAGCCTTACGGATTTATAGTTATTATCCTTTTATTAAGCCTGGGGTTTGTTGATTTTCTAATCTGGCCGCCGATAAATTTCATAATCAATTTACTTTTTAGGCTATGAGAAATATAAGAGTTAATCTTAAGGAGCGTTCCTATAATATCCGCATAGGTAGAGGCATATTATCCTCTCTGGGTATATATCTTAAGCGCCTGCATATCGGCAGGGACTGTTACATTATTACCAATGCCAGGCTCAAGAAAAAATATTCAAAATCTTTGGATCATCCCCTTACGCATTCAAGTTTTTCTTTAAGGTATAGGCTGATCCCGGATAGTGAAAAAAGTAAATCTCTGAAGTCAGCCTACGCAATACTTAAAGATCTGGCTGTTTTTGATAAGAAGAAAAATATTTTTATCCTTAGCTTTGGGGGAGGGGTGATTGGAGATCTCTCTGGTTTTGTGGCCTCTATTTACCGCAGAGGGATTCCCTATGTTCAAATACCCACGACCTTACTGGCCCAGGTAGATTCCAGTATCGGAGGAAAGACCGCGGTTGATATGAGCGCGGCTAAGAATTTAGTCGGCGCGATTTATCAGCCAAAAGGGGTAATTACCGATACCAGTCTTTTAAAAACTCTCTCCCAGCGCCAGATCAGATCCGGACTGGCTGAAATCATTAAATACGCTGTTATTAAAGATTCATTATTGTTTGATTATCTGGAAAAAAATAATAATTCCCTGCTCTCCTTAAAGAGCCCGGGCTTAGAATTTGTGATTGGCCGCTGCGTCAAGATCAAGGCAGGCATCATTGAGAAGGATGAGTTTGAAAAAAAAGGTATTCGGACTATCCTGAATTTCGGGCATACTATCGGCCATGCTATTGAGACAGCCGGTGGCTATTCTAGGTATAATCACGGAGAAGCTATATCCTTAGGAATGCTGGTGGCTATGGATATAAGCCAGATGTTAGGCCTTACCTGTAAGTCAACAGTTAGTAAAATAGAGGCCCTGATTCAGAAAATTGGACTACCTTACCGGATTGAGAAGCTCAAGGCTAACGCTATTATCAATGCCCACTATCATGATAAGAAATTCCAAGGGAGCAAGAACAGGTTTGTGCTGGTTAAAGATATAGGTAAAGTAATGGTAGTAGAAAATGTGCCCTTGCCTGTAATCAGGAAAGCAATAAAGAATAGATTTTAGAAGCTTTCCTAGCTTTGCAGCAAGTATTTTCTGCCACTAATTTGTTTGTAATGAATTTGGGTAAATTCCTTTACATTGGTTTAAATTTTATAGGGAAAGCTTCTGATTACAGAGATTAAATGCAGATTACACAGATTAATTAGCGACGAAGAATCGCTGGAATCTTTTTTCCCGCCATGTTAATTAAAATAGCTACCGGGATCCCGCCGGCTATAAGATTTGCTTGGCGGGAAAAATCTCCGTAATCAAGTTCTTTCCCTTTTGCTACAAACTTAGGAAAGAACTCTATTTAAGATTACACAGATTCCTTCGACGCGATTTTAATCTTTTAATCAGAGATTGCTGTATTATTTAGGAATATTTCAAACAATCTCAGATTCAAGGGTTGACAAAAAACAAATATTGTTATAAAATTAAACCTTAAATAAACACAGAAAAGGGAATTTAAGTTATAACATATTGATATATAATAGTTTAAGTAAAAAGGAGCGATAATGGGTGAATGGATAGGGATGGCCAGAAGGGCTCGCAGGTGTTACGGGTTTGACGAGATTGCTTTAGTTCCGGGTACGCAAACAGTGAATCCGAATGAAGTTGACACTAGTTTTGAGATTGCCGGGAAGAAATTTAAAGTTCCGATTATGGCCGCAGCTATGGATGGCGTTGTGGATGTCAAATTCGCCGTGGAGATGTCCAAACTCGGTGGGATAGCGGTTTTAAACCTGGATGGGATACAGACCAGGTATGTTAATCCGGACCTGGTTCTGGAAAAAATAGCTAAAGCCTCTCCTCAGGAAGCTACCGAATTAATGCAGGCAGTATATACCAAGCCGATCAAGGATAAATTGATCTCCAAGAGAATCTTAGAAATTAAAAGAAATAAAGGGACAGCTGTAGTCAGTTGTATACCGGCGCATGCTGAAAAGTTCGCCAAGATTGCTCAAGGCTCCGGAGTAGATATTTTTGTGGTTCAGTCAACAGTTACTACGCCTAAGCATGTGGCTCGTGAATATAAAAGCCTGGATCTGTTTAAATTCTGTAAATCCTTAAAAGTTCCGGTAATCCTGGGAAACTGTGTTACTTATGAGACTACTTTGGATTTGATGGATACCCAGGCCTCCGGCTTATTAATTGGCGTAGGCCCTGGCGCAGCCTGCACTACTCGCGGGGTATTGGGTATTGGTGTGCCTCAGGTTACCGCTACAGTGGATGCTGCTGCTGCCCGGGATTTCTATTTTAAACGCACCGGCAGGTATGTCGCTATTATTACTGATGGCGGCATGAACCGGGGAGGAGATATCTGCAAGGGCTTTGCCTGCGGAGCAGACGCAGTAATGATCGGATCTAGTTTTGCTCGGGCAATAGAGGCTCCGGGAAGAGGGTATCACTGGGGCATGGCTACATCGCATGTAAATCTACCTCGGGGTACCCGGATTTACGTAGGTTCGACCGGCAGGCTTAAAGAGATACTCTTTGGCCCGGCAAAAGTCGATGACGGTTCCCAAAATCTCATGGGCGCTTTAAAAACTTCCATGGGTTCTTTAGGGGTTTCTAATATTAAACAGATGCATGATGTGGAGATAATTATCGCTCCTACTATACAGACTGAAGGCAAGATCTTTCAGGTGGGCCAGAAAGTAGGGATGGGAAAATGACCAGGGAAATTGTATTAATACTGGATTTCGGATCGCAGTATACGCAGTTAATCGCCAGGCGGGTAAGGGAGAACCGGGTTTTCTCTAAGATCGTTCCTTATAATATTTCAGCTAAAGAGATAGCCGCTAGCGCTCCTAAGGGGTTGATTTTATCGGGTGGGCCGGCATCGGTAGTGGTTAAAAAAAGCCCTCTGCCGGATAAGGGTATTTTTAAACTGGGTATACCGATTTTAGGCATATGTTATGGTATGCAGGCTATTTCTCAAATGCTCGGCGGTAAAATCAGGCATACTAAGGATCGGGAATACGGAAAAATCGAATTATTTGTGGATGATAACCGGATGCTTTTTGCCGGACTGCCGGGTAATCTTACCTGTTGGGCTAGCCACAGCGATTATGTGATTAAGCCGCCTCCTGGATTTAGAATTAGCGCGCACAGCCTGAATTCTCCGGTTATGGCTATCGGCAATAAAGCGAAAAAGATATATGGAGTTCAATTTCACCCGGAAGTAACCCATACTGAGAAAGGCACCCAGTTATTAAGTAATTTTTTATTTAAAGTCTGTGATTGTACCGGCCGCTGGACTATGCGTTCATTTATTAAGGAGACTGTGGAGGGGATCAAAAAAACAGTTGGCAAAGATAAGGTAGTTTTAGGCTTAAGCGGCGGCGTAGATTCTTCCGTAGCCGCCGTACTAATGCACAGGGCAATAGGCAGGAATTCCCGCTGTATTTTTATTGATAATGGCTTAGTCCGCAAAGATGAAGCCCTGCAGATAAAGAATATTTTCCGCCAAGGTTTTCATCTTAACCTGGATTATGTGGACCGCAGCCGCAGGTTTTTAAACGCCCTTAAAGGAATAACTGATCCCGAAGAGAAAAGAAAAATAATCGGCAGGGAATTCGTTAAGGTTTTTGAGGAAGAGGCCAAAAAGGTCAGGGGTGTGAAATATTTAGCCCAGGGCACGCTTTATCCTGATGTCATTGAATCGATTTCCGCGACAGGTTCTCCTACCAGTAAGATAAAAAGCCACCATAATGTCGGAGGGCTTCCGGAGCATATGCGTTTAAAGTTGATTGAGCCATTGCGGGATTTATTTAAGGATGAGGCCCGCCAGATTGCCAAAGAACTTGGCCTTCCGGAAAGCATAGTTTATCGTCAACCTTTTCCCGGGCCAGGCTTAGCCATCAGGATAATCGGAGAAGTGACTGATGAACGCCTGAAGATCTTGCGGGAAGTGGATAACCGGGTAATCGAAGAGATCAGGAAAGAGAATCTTTATAACCAGGTCTGGCAGTCATTCGCCATATTATTGCCGATTAAAACAGTCGGGGTTATGGGCGATGAGCGGACCTATGACTGTGTCGCGGCTATTCGCTGTGTATCCAGCGTTGACGGCATGACAGCTGACTGGGTTAAACTTCCCCATGAAGTATTAGAGAAAATATCCAACCGGATAGTCAATGAAGTAAAGGGTATTAACCGCGTAGTCTACGATATAACCTCCAAGCCTCCGGCGACCATTGAGTGGGAATAGATAAAGCGAAAAACGAAAAGCGTAAAGCGAAAAGTTGAAGTTAAAAGATTTCCCGCTTGGAATCTGATATTTGTAGGCGGGATCCCGTTTTGTGGCTTAAGCGTTGGACGGGAAAAACTTTTAGTTTTTCGCTTTCACTTTATTTTTTCGTTTTTCACTTTTAGCTTTGCGCTTTTAACTTTTAACTTTTCAGATGCCTCACAGCGATTTTATCCACCTGCATTTACATACCCAATATAGCCTGCTGGACGGCGCCTGCCGCTTACCGGATTTATTAAATTTAGCCAAACAGTATAAGATGGACTCACTGGCTATTACCGACCATGGTAATATGTTCGGGGCTATAGATTTTTATCTGGAAGCCTTAAAGCAAGGAGTCAAGCCTATAATCGGAGCTGAGGTTTATGTTGCGCCCAAGAGCCGTTTAGATAAAAGTAGTTCTAGAATTGAAGAGGCCGCTTTTCATTTAATATTATTAGCCAAAGACGAAACAGGTTATAAAAATTTGGCTAAGCTTGTTTCTATAGGTTACCTGGAAGGATTTTATTACCGTCCCCGTATAGATAAAGATGTATTAAGCGTTTATCATGAAGGGCTTATTGGTCTGACTGCCTGCCTTAAAGGGGAAGTACCGTCGCTATTACAGGAGGGAAGGTTTAATGACGCCTTAAAAACCGCTGATGAATACCTGAATATATTAGGTAAGGATAATCTATACCTGGAGATACAGGTTAATAAGATACCTGAACAGGTAACAGTAAATCAAGGCTTGATTAGAATATCCCGCGAACTTAAAATTCCCTTAGTAGCTACTAATGACGTGCATTATCTTCAGAAATCTCATGCCCGGGCCCACGAAGCCCTATTGTGTATTCAGACCCAAAATACATTGGATAATCCTAATAGGATGCGTTTTCAGACCGATGAATTTTATTTTAAATCGCCGGAGGAGATGAAAGAACTTTTTAAGGAAGTGCCTGAGGCAATCGCCAATACCTTAGAAATTGCCCGGCGCTGTAATTTAGAATTGGATTTTAATCAGATTCACCTGCCTAAATATGAGCCTCCACTAAATTCAACCAAAGATGGTTTTTTAAGGCAGCTCTGCGAAAAAGGCTTAACCCAGAAGTATCCTGACGCAGATGCCCAGATAAAAGAAAGACTGGAGCATGAATTAAAAGTTATTAAGGATATGGGTTTTACCAGCTACTTTCTGATTGTGTGGGATTTTATTCATTATGCCAAGAGTCATCAGATACCTGTCGGCCCGGGCAGGGGCTCAGCTGCCGGAAGCATAGTCAGTTACTTATTAGGGATAACTGATATCGATCCTTTAAAATATAAGTTATTATTTGAACGCTTTCTTAATCCTGAAAGGACGGGCTTGCCGGATATAGATATAGATTTCTGTTATGAGAGGCGGCAGGAGGTTATTGATTATGTAACTAAAAAATACGGACAGGAGAACGTAGCCCAGATTATTACTTTCGGAACCATGCAGGCCAGGGCAGTAGTCAGGGATGTGGGCAGGGTTATGGGGATAGCCTACGCTGATGTGGACCGGATCGCAAAAATGATACCTCCTGATGCGTCAATTAATCTCAAAGATGCTTTAGAGGCAGAGCCGCAATTAAAGAACCTTTATAAAAATGACCCCCAGATAACCAAACTAATCGATATAGCTTTGATATTGGAAGGGCTTAACCGGCATGCTTCTATTCATGCCGCTGGCGTGGTGATTGCGGATAAACCCCTTAATGAATATATGCCTTTATTTAAAAGTCAGGATGATCAGATCACTAGCGGTTATGGGATGAAAGTTCTGGAAAAAATAGGTTTATTAAAAGTTGATTTTCTGGGTTTAAGGACATTAACCGTAATAGACCAAGCTATAAAAATAATCAAAGAAACCAAGGGTTTAGATATTGATATCGAGAAGATTTCGCTGGATGATGCCAAGACGTATAATTTGCTTTCAACGGCTCAGACTATCGGAGTATTCCAGGTAGAAAGTTCCGGGATGCGGGACTTATTAAAGAAGATGGAGCCGGAGGAATTTGAGGATTTGATTGCTCTTTTAGCTTTATATCGTCCGGGGCCTATGGGCTCAGGGATGCTTAGCGATTTTATCCAGCGCAAGAGGAATAAAACTCCTATTAGATATGATAATAAAAGGTTAGAGCCGATTCTAAAATCTACTTACGGGATTATGGTTTATCAGGAACAGATTATGCAGATTGCTTCGAGCCTGGCAGGTTTTACCCTGGCTCAGGCTGACCTTTTGCGCCGGGCAATGAGCAAGAAGATTCCTGAAGTTATGGAGCAACAGAGAAAGAGTTTTGTAGTCGGCGCTCTTAAACAGGGGGTAAGCGAGGCTGTGGCTTCTAAAATATTCGATCAGATTGAGTTTTTTTCGGGATACGGGTTTAACCGCAGCCATAGCGCAGCCTATGCCTTAATATCTTTTCGTACTGCTTTTCTTAAGGCAAATTATCCGGTGGAATTTATGTGCGCTCTTTTGACCTCAGAACGCGATAATACCGATAAGATCGTGGAATATATAAATGAATCCGAACGCATGGGCATAGAGATTCTTTCCCCGGATATTAATGAAAGTGCGGCTTTATTTAAGGTAGTGGATGATAACAAAATAAGGTTTGGGTTGTTAGCTATAAAAAATCTGGGAAGAGGCGCGATAGATTCTATAATCTCTAACCGGGATAAAGGCGGAAATTTTACTTCTTTAGAAGATTTATGCCAGAGAGTTGATTTAAGGCTGGTTAATCATAAGGTCCTGGAGAGCCTGATAAAGTGCGGAGCGCTAGATTGTTTTAGGGTGCATCGCGCACAGATGTTTGTTTCTCTGGATAAGATATTGGAATTTTCTTCAAATGCCCAGAAGGATAAGGCTAAGGGCCAGATTTCATTCTTTGATAATGAACAAAGCGGCAACGGATTCAGCGATAAGTCTGTAGCCTCAACGCTATTGATCAAAGAATGGCCTGAACCGCAGTTATTGGCTTTTGAAAAAGAAATGCTGGGTTTTTATATCAGCGGCCACCCGCTAGCCCGCTATGCCAGGCAATTAAAACGTTTTACCGCACTTTCCATTAAAGACCTTAACCAGTGTAAAGATGAAGAGATGATAAAAATAGTCGGGATGATCACCAAGGTTAAGCATACTACTACCAGGCTCAAACAGGAGAAGATGGCTATTTTGAAACTGGAGGATTTAGGCGGTATAGTTGAGGTCTTGGTTTTTCCGCAGGCATTTCAGAAGGTCTCTCGCTATATACAGCCTAATCTGGTGGTATTGGTAAAGGGGAGGCTTAATTTAAAGGAAGATGTACCTAAGATCATAGTTAATGATATGTTTCCTATGGATGAAATCTATAAATTGATCACAACAGTTAATATCAATCTTACCAGTATGAGGGAGAATCTATTTGAAAGCCTCAAAGAATTATTAGGAACTTCCTCCGGGCGGATTCCGGTTTATTTGCATCTGGATACTCCGGCTAAATCCCGGGTAAAAGTAATCGTAGGCGATAATCTTTTTGTCTCGCCTTCTGAGAAATTGATCGAGGATATTACTAACCTTTTGGGAGAGGATAGGTTATCCCTAATCATTTAAATGCAGGGACGGTTATTAAAGACATAAGCTAAAGTGTCCCCTAAAAGGGGACACTTTAAGATCAGTTTCAGAACCGTCCCGGAGTTATAATAACCTGTTGCTGTATATAAAGTTTTGCTAAAAGTGCCGTAAAATAAAAATAATTCGGTTTTTATTTGACGTTTGCTGCTTTTTGTGCTATATTAAGTTCATTAATTATACCTGATTATTAATCTAACGTTTTGTTAATATTATAGTTACATATTGGAGGAGGTGAATAATGACAAAAAAGGATATTATTCTCAAAATCTCTGACGACACAAGTTTAAAACAGACTGATGTCAAAAGAGTGGTCCAAAAGGCATTTGACTTCATGATTGAGGCTTTGGTTAGGGGGGAGAAGATAGAGCTGCGTAATTTTGGCGTTTTTAAGATCAAAGAACGTAAAAGCAGGACCGGACGAAATCCCCGGACCGGTGAGGTAGTGCCAGTCCCTCCGAGAAAGGTAGCAGTTTTTAAACCGGGCCTAGAGATGAAGATGAAGATAAGATAAGTTGTGGAATATGTTCAAGAAAGTACCCGGTACTAAGGATATCTTGCCAGGTGAAATAGCCTGGTGGTTAAAAATAGAAGAGTCAAGCCGCAGGATTTTCTCGCTGTATAATTATCAAGAGATACGCCCGCCATTGATTGAAGATGTTGGTTTATTTAACCGCTCTTTAGGTGAATCCGCTGAGATAGTTCAGAAGCAGATGTTTTTAATCAGGAATAACCAGGATACCTATGCCTTAAGGCCCGAAGGTACAGCATCAATAGTCAGGGCCTACCTGGAAAATAACTTAGATAAGACAAATAGTTTTAGCAAATTATATTACACGGGTGCGATGTTTCGTTTGGAAAGGCCGCAAAAAGGAAGGTTGCGGCAATTCCATCATTTAGGCTGCGAAGTGATCGGTTCTTATCAGCCGCAGGTTGATGCGGAAGTAATATCCTTAGGCGATAGGATTTTAAAAGAAAGCGGGATAAAAGGTTATAGAATTAAGATAAATACGTTAGGTTGCAGCCAGGATAAAAAAGAATTATCATCTAGTTTGAGAAAGGGCCTTAAAGATAAACTAGGGCAACTGTGCCGGGAGTGCCTGGTTCGTTATGAACGTAATATTCTCAGGGTATTAGATTGTAAAAACGAGAGTTGCCGGGAAGTTGTCCGTAGTTTAAACCTTTCCAGTAGTCATATCTGCAAGGAATGCGCTGACCATTTTAAGCAGGTCAGGGAGGTTTTAGATTCATTAAAAATTAATTATGAAGTTTCTCCTTACTTAGTCAGGGGATTAGATTATTACACCCGAACGGTTTTTGAATTTGTGCATCCGGATTTAGGGCCTCAGCAGGATGCCCTGGGCGCCGGCGGGAGATATGATAATTTAGTCAAAAATTTAGGCGGGCCGGAAAAGGGGGCTGTAGGATTTGCTTTTGGCCTGGAAAGGCTGGCCTTAATTCATCAGACACCAGGACACCAGGACACCGGGACACCGGGTAATTTAGTCTATATCGTAACTATGGGAGAAGCGGCTAAGAAAGAGGGGACTAAATTGCTGGATTATTTACGCCTGTCCGGGATTTGCGCTGATACTGATTATGAAGGCCGGACTTTAAAGGGGGCGATGCGCCTGGCAAATGATCTAAAGGCAAAATTTGTTATAATAATCGGCGACGACGAACTCAAGAAGAACGTGGTAACTTTAAAAAATATGTCTTCGGGGGAGCAGAGAGAGGTCAAATCAGAAGACTTGTTAGGGGAATTAAAATGTTAAGGACGCATACTTGTTCAGAATTGAAAGCTATAGATGTGGGAAAAGAGGTTACCCTTTGCGGGTGGGTAGGGGCCAGGCGGGATCACGGCAAGCTTATATTTATTGATTTAAGGGATCGCAGCGGTATTACTCAAATTGTCTTTATACCCAAAGAATCAGGAGATGCTTATCAAAAGGCCCAGGAACTAAGAGATGAATTTGTCCTTAAGATAAAAGGGGTTGTTAATAAAAGGCCGGCTAATAACTTAAACCAAAAAATTCCATCCGGAGAGATAGAGGTTATTGTCCGGGATCTGGAAATTTTAAATCCCAGCCTTACTCCTCCTTTTGAGATCAAGGATGATCTGGAGGTAACTGAAGAGATGCGCCTTAAATACCGTTATCTTGATCTCCGGCGCAGGAAGGCACTGAATAATTTTGTTTTAAGGCCGAAGATGTATAAAATTATCCGCTCTTTTCTGGATTCCTTAGGATTTCTGGAATCGGAAACTCCGATTTTGACTAAATCTACTCCTGAAGGGGCCAGGGATTATTTGGTTCCTTCGCGGCTTAATCCCGGTCAGTTCTACGCCTTGCCCCAGTCGCCGCAGTTGTTTAAGCAGATATTGATGGTTTCCGGAATCGAGAAATATTATCAGATCGCCAAATGTTTCCGAGACGAGGACTTACGCTCTGACCGCCAACCGGAATTCACCCAGCTGGACCTGGAGATGTCTTTTATCCAGGAAGAGGATATCTTCTCTATTTTTGAGCAGATGATGCAACTGATATTTAAAGAGCTAAAAAATATTGATATTAAGATTCCCTTTCCCCGCTTAAATTACAAAGACGTTCAGGAAAAATACTCGAGCGATAAGCCGGATTTGAGAAAAGAATTAAACCGAGATTTTGCTTTTGTCTGGGTAATAGATTTTCCTCTATTTAAATATAATCCGCAGGAAAAGCGCTGGGAGAGCGAGCACCATCCTTTTACCGCCCCGGTTGACGCGGACATTGAAATATTGGAGAAGTCGCCGGATAAGGTAAAATCCCGTTCTTACGATTTAGTCTTAAACGGAATGGAGATAGGTTCAGGATCGATCAGGATCCATAACCCGAAACTCCAAGAGAGGATTTTCAATATTATAGGCCTAGACCGGGAAGATGCTTATAAACGGTTTGGATTTCTTTTAGAGGCTTTTCAATACGGGGCCCCGCCTCACGGAGGATTTGCTTTTGGTATTGACAGGTTATTGGCGATTTTAGCGGGTGAAGATAGTATCCGAGAGGTGATTGCTTTTCCTAAAACTCAAAAGGCATTTTGCCCGCTTACCAATGCGCCTTCAAACGTTGATAAAAAACAATTAAGAGAATTAGGTATTGATATTAAAAAAGGTTAAAAATGTTAAGAAGGTTAAAGAGGGAGGAAAGAATGGGTCCTAAAAATGCAATTTCATTAGTTTTTCTATTTTTTGTTTTTATATTGTCGGGATGCGCGACCAGAACTTATCAGGTAATCCGGGATAGGGTTGATCAGGATCTTCAGGGTAACCGGGGCTGTTTGCAGGGAAAGTGTGTACAGGAAGAAAAAGCGAGGGAAAAGACCCGCACTGTTCAGGTAGTGGAAATAGAGATTCCGTATTTATTCGGCAAAAATAAATCAACCTCTAAAATAAAACCCCAGGAGACTTTGATTAAAGACGCTGCTTCTCAAAAGACGCCTAATGTTGTCGATGTTGGTTTGGTAGAGCCTAAACCAGTTCCGGAAGTGAAGTTTGAGAAATATACGGTTTTAAAGGATGATACCCTGCAGAAGATTTCGGAAAAATTCTACGGTTCTTCCGGAGGTTGGAATAAAATCTATCAAGCTAATAAAGCTGTTCTTAAGTCTCCGGACAGGCTTTATCCTGGGCAGTCAATAGATATTCCTATAGAATTGGGAAAACCCGCTAAATCAACTTCAGAAAATAAAGAAGTCAAGGATAATATTAAATAGCAATGGGAGAAATGGGGTCAGAATTATTTTTTCAAGTATTTAGACTAAAGAAAAAATAATTCTGATCCCATTTACAGAGCATGGAAGATATAATTAAGCTGGATAATTTATCTGCGGCCCAGGCGCTTTTCGGGCTTCATGATGAGAATATCCGGGCTATTGAGAGGGAATTCAAGGTTAGCCTTCATTTACATGGGGACCGATTAAAAATCAAGGGCCGGATTAATAATGTCAAAAAGGCGGCTGTCCTAATCAGTAGTATTTTAAATACCATCCGCCTTCAGGGAGACCAGTCAAAGGCTAAATCAGATATTTATTCCTTGATTAAAGAATCAAGGCAAAATAAGAGCACAGTAGCTTTTAATTCGGGCGCTAAGGCGATAAATAATATCCGCCCTTCTTCGCTAAGGCCCATAGAGCCTAAAACTAAGGGGCAGAGGGAATACGCAGAGGCAATCAGAAAATATGATATTGTATTCGGTATTGGACCGGCAGGAACAGGCAAGACTTATCTGGCAATGGCTAGCGCCGTAGAGTCTTTAAAAAATCAGGAGGTCCGCCGGATTATCCTTACCCGTCCGGCAATTGAAGCCGGAGAATCTCTGGGATTTTTACCCGGAGATATTTACGAAAAGATCTCTCCTTATCTGCGCCCGCTCTATGACGCTTTATATGATATGATGGATGCGGAGCGGATTGAAAAATATATTGAAACCGGTATCATAGAAGTTGCGCCCCTGGCTTATATGCGGGGCAGGACCTTAAACGACGCCTTTATTATCCTGGATGAGGCTCAGAATTCCACAGCTGAACAGATGAAGATGTTTTTAACCCGTTTGGGGTTTGATTCCAAGGTAGTTATTACCGGGGATATAACCCAGAGTGATTTACCGGGCGGCAGGCCTATAGGCCTACTTCAGGCCCAGCAGATACTTAAGGATATCGAGGGGATAAAAATAGTAAAGTTTAGCAGAACTGACGTTGTCCGGCATGAACTTGTGCAAAAGATTATTGAGGCCTATGAAAAAGCCAGTAGCGACAATTAAACTTAAATTTATTTTAGGGTTACTGCGTAAGCCAGGGCAAATTATAGCGATCATCGGACTAATATTTACAGTCGGATTTCTCTTTTTTATAAGTTACAGTTTAGGGCTTAATCCGGTCATAATATTATTTTTATTTTCTCTGGTTATTTATCTGAGGTTCCTTAGGATTACCCATTTTCTAAAAGGTTACCGGATAATTAACTTGATTTTATTATTAGTGATTATTTTTGTCCTGAGTTATTTTATCACTAACCTGGGCTGGTCGGTATACTGGATTCCGATTGCCGCGATCACCATGCTGGCTACTTTATTATTCGCTGAACCGGTTGTTTCTTTGTTAATCGCGATTGGAACGGCAGTTAGCGTAGCCTTTATTGAGAAAGGCGACCTTGGTTTAGGGTCTTTATTTTTAATCAGCGGGATGCTTTCTTCAGTGCTTGTTTTTGGCGCGCGCAGGCGCAGCGTGATTATCCGCAGCGGTTTTATAATAGGCCTAGTCCAGGCAGGTTCTTTATTACTCATCAACCGCTTTAATCTGATCAACTATACTGATTATGGCATACTTGTGGCTAACGGAATTTTATGTGGCATAGTTACCTTGGGTTCTTTGACTATATTTGAGTATTTGTTTAATACCATAACCAACGTAAGTTTATTGGAATTAGCTGATTTTAACCATCCGTTATTAAACCGGATGATATTAGAGGCGCCGGGGACTTATCATCACTCGCTTATTGTCGGTAATTTATCCGAGGCTGCCTGCGCCGCTATAGGGGCAAATTCATTATTAGCCAGGGTAGGGGCTTATTATCATGACTTGGGAAAACTCCAAAAGCCGGAGTATTTTAGCGAGAATCAGGCCTTGAACGGGAATAAACATGAGAGCCTTTCTGCGACCATGAGTAAACTAATAATTATTAATCATGTCAAGGAAGGCATTGATTTAGCCCGGGAATACAATATCAACCCCCGTTTAATCGATTTTATTCAGCAGCATCACGGCACCAGCTTAGTTTATTATTTTTATAAGAAGGCGGTGGAGACTTTAGAGGAGGATCAGGAAGTTAAAGAGGAGGGTTTTCGTTATGCCGGTCCAAAGCCGAATACCAAAGAAACCGCCGTAGTCCTTTTGGCTGATTCTGTAGAGGCCGCCACCCGGGCCTTAAAAGAACCCAGCGCGGCAAAAATCGAAGAGGTAGTGCATAAAATTATTAATAATAAGTTTATTGACGGCCAGCTTGATAAATGTGACCTGACCTTAAAGGATTTGGAAAAAATATCGGGCCTATTCATCCATATATTAAGCGGCATATACCATACGCGGGTCAGTTATCCTGATGAAGAAACCGATAGTAGTAATAAAAAATCTCCAAAATAGGATCTCCTTATACCCTCAGAATATAAAAAAAATAGTTTATAAAACACTATTCCTAAAATCTTTAAATAAAATAGGCCAGGTGAGTATATGCCTGGTGGACGATAGATTAATTAAAGAGCTTAATCGTAAGTATCTGGGTAAGGATTATCCAACTGATGTCCTGTCTTTTGATTTGAGCTTAAGAAAAGGCGATATTTCCTGCGAGATAGTAGTTTCTTGCGACAGGGCTTTTTATAACTCCAGGATTTATAAGACATCTGCCGTTTATGAAACCTATCTATACCTGATTCACGGCCTTCTGCATATTCTAGGTTATGATGACCGGACCAAAGTAGAAGGGAGATTAATGCAGGAAAAAGCCGAAAAAATACTTTTAGAGCTCAAAGTCGGTCATTTTAAATCTTAACTCTTGAATCTTAATTCTTAACTCTTAACCCTGAAATATTATGCCTATACACAAAGCCGAAGCAATAGTCTTAAATAAGCGCGATTTTCGCGAAACTTCATTAATAGTTAATTTCTATACCCGGGAATTCGGGAAATTATCCGGTATATTAAAAGGTATCAGAAAAGAGCCGAATAAGTTTGCTAGCTCCCTAGAGCTTTTTTCGCTCAATGACATAGTATTTTATAAACATAGCACTACTACTTTACACCTGGTCAGCCAGTGCGACCTGAAGAATAATTTTATTCCCCTCCGGCAAAATATGTTTAAGGTGGGCATGGCCAACATAGTCCTGGAGTTGATTGACGCTGTAATGCAGCCAGATGACCGGAATGAGGATATATTTAATTTAGGGTTGGATACTCTGTCCGGATTGGTTTCTAGTAATAATCCGGACAAGATTACTACTATCTTTAAAATAAAAATGCTCTCTCTGTCGGGTTTTAAACCGAATCTGGATTCCTGCGTCATATGCGCGAATAAAATCCTAGGTGAGTCTAAATTCAGCCTTAAATTAGGCGGGTTGCTTTGTTTAAAATGCGCCCCTAAGGATTTGAATTCCCGGGCGATATTCAGAGGAACGATAGCCACGATATTACATATTGAAAAAAATGATTTTAAGGTTAATCTAAACCTAGGGATCAATCCTCAGATTAAGAGAGAGCTGGATCTGGTATTGAATTCCTTTCTTAATTATCATCTGGAGAAAGAGCTCAAGTCTCAGAAGGTATTGAATAAGATTGAGAATTTTATCCCAGCAATCAGATAAATTAACAACCACTAGGGGTCAGGTCCCTTTGATATAACCAATTGCAAGATATGTTGTTACAAACAGCCACTTTGCACTTTTTTTATATTAGTCATATCTAATAAAAGTGATAATTGACTAGTCAGAACTTATTGTATCATATAGTGTTGGAGTAAGGGGACCTGGTCCCCAGTTTGGTCCCCAGTTTACTAATGGAGGCGCGGATGAAAATAGGCATAGTCGGGCCCGGGGCAATGGGATGTTTATTCGCCGCCTATTTATCCAAGGCTGGCGCGGATGCGGATATCTGCTTAATAGATAACGATAAGGAAAGGGCTGCGAAAATCAGCCAGCAGGGTATATTAGTTGAAGGTATCTCCGGAAATTGGCAGGCTAATGTCAAGGTTACTGCTGATATACAGCAATTGGGTTTTTTAGATTTGATAATCTTTTGCGTAAAATCATATGATACTAAAATAGTCGCAGCCCATATCAAGCCTTTGGTAGGCGTTAATACCCTGGTGCTTACCCTGCAGAATGGAATCGGAAATATAGAAATTATCAGCGAGATTATCGGCCAGGATAAAGTGATCGCGGGTGTTACTAATCTCGGCTCAACCTTAATTAGCGATGGCCATATAAGGCATGCGGGCCTGGGAGAGACTTTGATCGGCAGGCTGGATGGAAAGCTGCCTGCCCAGATGCGCTCTTTAAGGGAGATTTTTAACCGGGTGGGTTTGGATGCCCGGATATCCCGGGATATAAAAAGCTGGTTATGGTCAAAGCTAGTGATTAATGCCGGCATAAATCCTCTTAGCGCCATAACTCGGTTAAATAATGGGCATTTGGTGGAGATAGAGACTGTGCGCAAGATAATGCGCGAGGCAGTTACAGAGGCCCTAAAAGTAATCAAGCGAAAAAGGATTAAGCTTATTTTTGATGATCCCTTAGCTAAGGTAGAAGCAGTATGCGAGGCAACGGCAAATAATGTATCCTCGATGCTTCAGGATGTCTTAAGGAGCAAGCGCACCGAGATAGATTTTATTAACGGGGTAATTGTGCGCTTGGGCCAAGAGTTAGGGGTTTTAGTTCCGGTTAATTCACTTTTGGTTGACTTGGTTAAAACCATTGAAACAAGCTACCGCTTGCATTTAAAATGAACTTATTGCCCGGGAAAAATATTTTAGTTATTGACGATAATATAAATAACAGCGATGTGCTAAAATTGTGTTTAGAAGATGCGGGCTATAGAGTATTTATCGTGGCCAGCGCACTCCATGGCCTGGAAAAAATTAAGACTGAGAAAATAGATTTAATTATTTCAGATTTAGCCTTGCCGGGCCTGGATGGATTCGGGTTATTGACTATACTTAAGAGTGATCCTCTGACTAAAGAAATACCGGTTTTAATCCTGACTAACAGGGATTCCAGGAGCGAGCTAGAGGAAGCGTTAAAATTAGGGGCAGTTGATTGTGTAGTAAGATATAGAAATCCCCCGGCAGCACTTTTGAAAATCGTAAACACGATCCTGAACATTTAAAAAAAAGGAGGATACGATGGCCAAAATAATTATGATAATAGATGATAGTCCTCTCAGTCGGGAGATGAATCGGGTAAATTTGGTAAAGGCGGGTTATCAGGTAATTCTGGCCGAGGATGGCCTGCAGGCCATCGCTAAATTAAAGGCAGATAATAATGTCGATCTAATTATTATGGACCTGGTGTTTTCGGGTTTGGATGGGATTAGCGTTCTTTCTGTTATTAGGGATGAGCTGGGGTTAAATAATATGCCAGTAATAATTTTTACCAACAGTGAAGATGAGGCGGATAAACAGGCGGCATTTAAATTAGGGGTGATAGAGTATATGGTTAAACATAAAGTATCCACAGATAGCCTGGTAAAATATATTAAGCAGTTGATACATTAGATCTTTATATTTCTCTTATTCATTATCTTCTTCAGTGGTTGTTCCTATTTCCCCAGGCAGAACTTTTGAAAATCGTAAACACGATTCTGAGCGCCAAATGAAATTTATTAATTTCAAAAAATCCCTGACCCGACCTACTACCTACTATCTACTATCTACTGTTTTGTTCTGCGGTTGTTCTTCCCCTCATCTTTATAAAGAGAACAGGATTTTGCTGGGTACTTTTGTTGAAGTAACCTCTCCTTATAAGGAAGCAGCGAATACTGCTTTTGAGGAAATATCTAGAATTGAAAAGTTATTGAGTAAATATGACCCGGAGAGCGAAATATCCAGGTTAAATAGATCCGGCGAATTGGCTGTCAGCGACGATACATTATATATTTTAAAGAAGGCCGAGGAATTTTGGAAGCTTACTGACGGAATTTTTGACGTAACTGTTGGACCGTTAATGGACCTCTGGGGTTTTAGCGATAAAAAATATATTCTGCCTAATCCTGAGGATATCCAAAAAACACTGGAAGGGGTTGGTTTTGATAAAATAATTTTTAATAATCAAAATAATGTGATAAAATACAAAACTTCCGGAGTAAAAATTGACCTGGGCGGGATTGCCAAGGGCTTTGCTATTGAGATGGCCGTAAAGAGGTTAAAAGAAAAAGGAATAACCAGCTGCCTGATTAATGCCGGCGGTCAGGTTTATTGCCTGGGAGATAATTCCGGGAGGCCCTGGAGAGTGGGCATAAAGAATCCGCGCAAACCGGGTATTGTTGATTATCTAGAATTAAAAGATAAAGCGGTATCTACCTCCGGGGATTATGAGCAGTATTTTATTGTAAATGGCAGGCGTTTTACTCATATAATTAATCCTGAAACAGGCTATCCTGTTGACGCCGGGATTATATCAGTAACCGTAATTGCCGATGATTCTACAATTGCGGATTGCCTATCTACATCTATTTTTGTCTTGGGTAAAGCTAAGGGTTTAGAACTGGCCAAGGCAATAGCGAATGTCCAGGTAAAGGTGGTAAGCGAGAGATGAGCGTTAATTTTAATCCGATGTTTGTTTATTTCTCCCAGCTTTTGGATAAACCGGTCATTGATTCTAGCGGCCAGGAAGTGGGAGCATTGTATGATATAATAGTAAAGGCTACGGAGGTTTATCCTCAGTCCTCGCATCTGATAATCCGCAAGGGGTCAATAAATCATCAATACGCGGTAGTGCCTTGGGCTAATGTAGCTGAGAGGGACAATAAAGAAATAAGGCTTAATATTGGCGCCAGCGGGATCGTTTTTACTGAACATCACGATAATAAAGAAGAGCTTACATTACGCCGGGATATATTGGATCAGCAGGTGGTAGATACTTATAACCATAAAGCTATCCGGGTCAATGATATTCATCTTCTAGCAGTAGACCATTCTTTAATGATTGCCCATGTGGATATCAGCCTAAGAGGGTTATTCCGGCGTTTGGGATTTGAAGGAATCGCTGATTTTCTGGTAGGCCTATTTAATAAAAATGCCGGTTATCTTAAAACCGAGCATTTAATTTCTTGGAAGCATATCCAGCCCTTATCAGTCAATCCGGTAAGCAAGACTATTAAAGTTAATTTTCCGCAAAAGAAATTAAATTCCATCCCTGCCGCTGACCTGGGCGAGATTTTCCTGGATTTAAATATTAAGGATCAGATGGTATTATTTAAGTCCCTGGATTTAAATACCCGGGCTAAGATTTTTCTGGGAATCGATTTTAAATACCAAAGGTCATTGATCGAGGAATTACCGGATAATGATGTAGCTGCTATTTTAAACGCTATCCCTACCGATGAGGCCACAGATTTCCTGGAAAAATTACCTAAGGACCAGGTTAACCGTTTCTTAGGGATAATGGAGAACAAACAGGCTAAAAAGCTTTCGCAATTATTAGGTTATTCCAGCGATTCTGCCGGGGGGCTTATGACCGCTGATTTTTTATCGGTGTTTAGGGATATGCCGGTAGAGGCGGTATTGGCCCAGATCAGGGAGAGGGCATTTAAGGTGGAACCTGCTCAATTTGTATATATCGTTGATGAAAATAATAGGTTGGTCGGCGCGACTAATTTCAGGAGACTTATAATAGCCAATCCGGCTGATCCGGTATCTAAAACAACTTTTGCCAAGACTTATTTTGTGAATCTAAACTCTAGCGTAAAAGAAGTGGCTTATTTAATGGAGAAGTATAAATATTACGCGATCCCCGTAGTTGACGATAATAATTCCCTGCAGGGGATTATTACGGTTGATGATATACTCAGTCAGGTTATTTCTATCGCCTGGCGCAGGCTCAAAAAAATAAAAGTTTTACCAAAGCAATGATCCGGACAGCAAATATTTTTTCTTAAAAGGAGTAGGGGAGGTTTAAACCTCCCCTACTATGGTGAATAAAATAGTCCAACCGAAACAATAATATGAATAAGCTAAAGAAATATTGGAGAGAGCTGCTGATCTTTCTGTCCATAATGGGCCCGGGTATTATTACCGCTAATGTGGATAATGATGCCGGAGGCATCACTACTTATTCCGTAGCCGGAGCCCATTTTGGGTATTCGCTGATCTGGTCTTTTGTCCCTATTATTATAGCCCTGATTATTATTCAGGAGATGTGCAGCCGCATGGCTGTAGTAACCGGAAAAGGCTTGGCCGATTTGATCCGCGAAGAGTTCGGGGTCAGGGTTACCTTTTACGCTATGACTGTTTTGGTATTTTCGAATATTTTTAATACTATATCCGAATTTGCCGGCATTGCCGCGGCGTCCGAGCTTTTTGGGATGAGTAAATATGCCTTGGTACCGGCCTGCGCGATATTTGTCTGGTGGCTAATAGTCAAGGGGACCTACAAAACAGTGGAAAAGGTTTTTTTAGCCGCCTGCCTTTTTTACCTGTCCTACATCTTTTCCGGATTTTTATCTAATCCTGACTGGAATGAGGTGGTGGCTAGTTCTCTAAAACCCAGCATAAAATTTGATAAGGCTTATCTATTTATGCTCATGGGGATCATCGGGACCACTATCGCTCCCTGGATGCAATTTTACCAGCAGTCGTCAGTAGTGGAAAAGGAGATCAAACTAAAAAATTATAAGTATAGCAAAATGGATGTGATCATTGGTTCGTTTGTGGTGAATATCGTCGCTATTTTTATAGTGGTAGTCTGCGCCAATACCCTTTTTAAACACGGGATAAGGATAGATTCGGCTAAGGACGCGGCTTTGGCCCTTAAGCCCCTGGCCGGTAAATATTGTTTTTATCTTTTTGCCTTCGGGCTCTTAAACGCCTCAGTATTCTCGGCTTGTATCCTGCCGTTATCTACCGCTTATTCGGTTTGCGAGGGCATGGGTTGGGAGGTAGGAGTGAATCGGCGTTTTCGAGAGGCGCCGCAATTTTATACTCTTTATACCGCAGTGATAATTATCGGGGCGGCGGTAATCCTGCTGCCGAATGTTCCGCTGATTACTGTTATGCTTATCTCCCAGGTGACCAACGGGCTTTTACTTCCTTTTGTTTTGATTTTCATGCTGCTGCTGGTTAATAATAAGCGCTTGATGGGTAACTATACAAATTCCCGGGTCTACAATATAATAGCCATAACTACAGTTGTTTTAATGATCGTGTTATCGATAATGTTGATAGTTAGTTATTTTATCCATTAATAATGAGCAAAATTACTCCTCAGGATATTTTAGGATTAAAGGGTAAGCGTAAAATTACTATGCTTACCGCGTATGATTATCCTTTAGCTTTTTTGATTGATAAAGCAGGTATTGATATTATCCTGGTTGGTGATTCTCTGGCTAACGTGGTTTTAGGTTTAGAGTCTACCAAAGAAGTCGGGATGTCCGAGATGATTTATCATTCTAAGGCTGTTTCCCGGGCAGTTAAACAGGCCTTGCTGGTAGGGGATATGCCTTATGAATCTTACCAGGTAAATCCCGCAGAATCAGTTAATAATGCCTTAAGGTTTATTAATGAAGCTAAATGCGCTGCTGTAAAGCTGGAATGGTTTGACCAGTGTTTAGAAGTAACTGAAAAGATTATTAAATCCGGGATACCGGTAATGGGCCATATCGGGCTTACTCCTCAGACCGCGGATAAACTGGGCGGGTTTAAGGTTCAGGGCAAAGACGCGCAGGCCGCTAAGAAGTTAATCCAGCAGGCTAAAGATCTTCAAGGATTAGGTTGTTTTTCTATAGTCTTAGAATGTGTTCCGGACCGGATAGCCCAAATCATTACCAAGGAACTTAAGATTCCTACTATTGGCATCGGGGCAGGTTTATTCTGCGATGGCCAAGTGCTGGTATCTCACGATATGCTCGGGCTATTTGATAGGTATAAACCGAAATTCGTTAAGCAATATGTGAATTTATCGGAAAGCATTTTGCAGGCGATAGAGGAATATAAGAGCGAGGTTATAAATAGCAAATTCCCGGATAAAGAACATAGTTTCAGTATTAGCCAGGAAGAGTTGGATAAGTTAAAGACTGATTTGTCCACCCCGTAGGTGGAGTCCACCTACGGGGTGGACAAGGGGATAGGGATTGACAAGCCTGCCAATCTATGTTAAAAATAATAACTCTATGAGCGATTTAATGGAAAAAATTGTTTCTTTGTGTAAGCGCCGGGGGTTGATTTTTCAGTCTTCTGAGATTTACGGCGGTTTAGCCAATACCTGGGATTACGGCCCTTTCGGCATCGAATTAAAGAATAATATTAAGTTCGCCTGGTGGAAGGCCAACGTCCATAATAGGTATGATATATTGGGTATGGATGCTTCTATACTTATGCATCCTAAGGTCTGGGAGGCTTCCGGCCATGTCCAGAATTTTTACGACCTGAAGAGCGACTGCAAGTCCTGTAAAAAACGTTTTAAAACCGCTGATCTGAAAAACAAACTTAAGTGCCCGGAGTGCGGTTCGGAATTAACTGAGGGCCGGCAGTTTAATCTGATGTTTGAAACTCATCAGGGAGCTGTTGACGCAGAAGCGGATTTAATTTACCTCAGGCCGGAAACAGCCCAGGGGATGTTGGTAAATTTTGCCAATATCCTGGACTCCCGTCATCCCAAACTACCGTTTGGCCTGGCCCAGATCGGAAAATCATTTCGCAATGAAATAACCCCGGGTAATTTTATCTTCCGGACCCGGGAATTTGAACAGATGGAGATAGAATATTTTGTCCGGCCGCAGGATGCGGATAAGTATTATCAATCCTGGGTTGAAGAGAGGTTTAACTGGTATATCGGTTTAGGAATTAAAAAAGAGAATATCCGCAAGCGCGAACATGGCCAAGATGAGCTGGCGCATTATGCCCTGGCTTGCACAGATATTGAATATAATTTTCCGATAGGCTGGTCAGAGCTGGAAGGCATTGCCAACCGCAGTGATTTTGACTTAAAGCAGCATTCCCAATTTAGCGGAAAAGAATTGAAATATTTTGACGAAACAACCAAAGAGAAATTTTATCCTTTTATCATTGAGCCTTCTGCGGGAGTAGATAGAAGTTTGTTGGCGTTTTTAGTTGATGCCTATCACGAGGAAAAAGTCAAAGAGGACACCCGGGTAGTTTTAAAATTAAATAAAGGGCTGGCTCCGGTAAAAGCGGCAGTGCTGCCGTTATTAAAGAACCGCAGCCCAATCGTGGAATTGGCTAAAAAAATAGCCGGGGATCTAAAAAAGGATGTTTACGCGGTTTATGATGATACCGCGGCTATCGGAAAGTTGTACCGCCGGCAAGATGAAGTAGGCACTCCTTATTGTATTACGGTTGACGTGCAGTCTTTAGAGGACCAGCAGGTAACAGTCCGGGACAGGAATACAATGTTGCAGGAACGCATTAGGGTAGACAGAGTCAAAGAATATATTTTAGGTAAATTAAAATAAAACTTGGGGACGGTTCTTTAGCGCAATCTTAAAGTGTCCCCTTTAAGGGGACACTTTAGCTTCAGCTTGAGAACCGTCCCCTGATTCAAATTAAAAAAGGAGGGTTATAAAAGCAATGGCAAAGAAGTACGTGTTTTCGTTTGGCGGCGGCAAAGCAGATGGTAATGAGAGCATGAAGAACCTCTTGGGTGGCAAGGGCGCCAACCTGGCGGAGATGGCCGGTCATAAAGATTTAAAACTTCCGGTTCCTCCGGGATTTACCCTTACTACAGAGGTCTGTACATCTTATTATCAGAATAAAAAGAAATACCCTAAAGACCTAAAACCAGAAGTAAATAAGGCTTTAGAAAAGGTTGAGAAATTAATGAACAGGAAATTCGGCGACGCCAATAACCCGCTTTTAGTTTCGGTGCGATCAGGCGCCAGGAAATCTATGCCCGGAATGATGGAGACGGTTTTAAACGTGGGTTTGAACGAAAAGACTATTCCGGGGTTGGTTAAGCAAAGCAATGGCAATGCCCGTTTTGTTTATGACGCCTACCGCCGCCTGATTATGATGTATTCCGACGTAGTCATGGAAAAGGCCGCTGGCATCGAGCCTAAAGATGAAGAGGGTATCCGTAAACAGTTAGAAAAGATTATGGCCCAGATGAAAAGAGAAAAAGGCTATAAGGCGGATACGGATTTAAATGTGGAAGATCTAAAGAAACTCTGTTCGTTGTTTAAGAATAAGATCAAGGAAATTTTGGGTAAGGAATTTCCGGATGAGCCGATGGAACAGCTCTGGGGAGGGATCGGAGCAGTTTTTTCTTCCTGGAACGGCAAGCGGGCGATCAGCTACCGCAGGATCGAAGGAATTCCTGATGAATGGGGCACGGCAGTTAATGTGCAGACTATGGTTTTCGGAAATATGGGGGATGATTCAGCTACTGGAGTTGCTTTTTCGCGTAATCCCGGAACCGGCGAAAATTATTTTTATGGTGAGTATCTGATTAATGCCCAGGGTGAAGATGTGGTTGCTGGTATCCGCACTCCGGCTCCGATTAATGGAGTATCACAATCTGAACACAATAAAGGCTTGTTGACTTTGGAAAAAGGCATGCCGGTATTATATAAAGAATTAGTCGGCTATCGTAACCGTTTGGAAAAGCATTATCGGGATATGCAGGATATCGAGTTTACCATTGAAAAAGGTAGGCTTTTTATGCTGCAATGCCGGGTGGGCAAACGTAATGGCCCGGCTGCTGTGCGCATGGCCATGGATATGATCAAAGAAAAACTCATTAGAAAAGAAGAAGCGGTAATGCGGGTTACTCCGGCTCAGTTAGATGAGTTATTACATCCGATAATCAATCCTAAAGTAGAAATGGTGTCTAAACCTTTAGGTAAAGGTTTGCCTGCCGGACCTGGAGGAGCTAACGGCCAGGTAGTATTTTCGGCTAATGACGCTGTGGAATGGGCAAAGCAGGGTAAGAAAGTAATTTTAGTCCGCGAAGAGACTAATCCTGAAGATGTGGAAGGGATGCGCTCGGCCCAGGCTATTCTTACTGCCCGGGGTGGGATGACTTCTCATGCCGCATTAGTTGCCCGCGGCTGGGGTAAATGCTGTATTGTCGGATGCCCTGACTTGCATATTGATTATGCTAAAAAAGAAGCTGTTTTAGGAAATGAGTCGCTTAAAGAAGGCGATTGGATTACTTTAAACGGCACTAAGGGCAGTGTTTATTCCGGGAAATTAGAGATGATCGACGCTTCGCAGGAGAATACGATTCTCTACGAATTCTTAAAAATCTGCGGTTCGATTAAGCAATTAGGTATTCGCACTAACGCGGATACTCCGGAGGATGCCCATAAAGCCAGGCAATTCGGCGCCGAAGGCATCGGCCTT
Organism: Candidatus Omnitrophota bacterium; assembly: GCA_043812955.1. Lineage (GTDB taxonomy): Bacteria > Omnitrophota > Gorgyraeia > Gygaellales > Profunditerraquicolaceae > JAHKAP01. The sequence goes on from JBDRLN010000040.1 coordinate 58,434, forward strand.
TTCCGGACCGAGCATATGTTTTACGGTAAAGGTTCGGATGAGCCATTATTCCTCTTGCGCAAAATGATTATTTCTAAAACTCTGGACGAGAGAAATAAAGCTTTAGATGAGTTATTTCCCTATGTAAAAAAAGATATTAAGGCTACTTTAGAGGCGATGGATGGATATCCTGTAGTTATCCGTTTACTTGATCCTCCTTTGCACGAGTTTGTTCCCCGGGAGCAGGCCAAATTAGAAGAACTTGCTAAAGATTTAAATATTGATATGGCTGAGTTGGCCCGCAGGGCAGAAGGCCTGCATGAGTCTAACCCGATGATGGGGCATAGAGGAGTGCGTTTGGGGGTTACTTATCCGGAAGTCTCTACTATGCAGATCAAGGCTATTTTGGAAAGCGCTGCTGAATTGATCAAGGAAGGTAAAAAACCCTATCCGGAAATAATGATTCCGGTAGTCTGCGATGTTAAGGAATTGGATGACCAGCTGGTAATAGCTAAAAAAGTTTACCAGGACGTATTATATAGGTATAACCTTAAGAAAATCAAATATATGTTTGGCACCATGATTGAGATTCCTAGGGCAGCGTTTATGGCCGGTGAAATTGCCCGGGTAGCCCAGTTTTTTTCATTTGGCACCAATGATCTTACCCAAATGGGTTTTGGATTCTCTCGGGATGATATCGGCGGCTTTCTACTTGAGTATATTAAGAAAGGCATCTTGCCGGAAGACCCCTTCCAAAGCATTGATCAGAAAGGTATCGGTGAATTGATTAAGATTGCCATTGAGCGGGGGCGTAAGACTAAAAAAGAATTAGAGGTAGGGATCTGCGGTGAACACGGCGGTGACCCGCGTTCAGTAGAATTCTGCCATAATGTAGGTATGGATTATGTAAGCTGTTCGCCGTTTAGGGTGCCTATTGCTAAATTAGCGGCAGCCCAGGCAGTTCTTAGGGGGAAGAAAAAATAGTAGGTATAGATATAGGTAAAGGTATAGGTATAGGTACAGAAGAGCACGATTTAATTTTTATGTTTTTCTCTACCCCTACCTTTTCCTCTACCTAGATCAATTTAGAGGGAAAAACATGGAAGCATTAAAGACTTACCTTAAAGAGGTTCGGCTTATCCCGCTTCTGACTCCGGCCCAGGAGATTGAATTAAGCATAAAGATAAAAAAAGGCGATGAGCACGCCCGTAAGGCGATGATCCGGGCAAATCTGCGCTTAGTTATAAATATAGCCAAAAGGTATTATCATTTAGGCATACCTCTTCTGGACTTAATCGAAGAAGGTAATTTAGGCTTAATGAAAGCGGTGGATAAATTTAATCACCTTCGGGGATTTCGTTTTTCAACTTATGCAGCCTGGTGGATCAGGCAGGGTATTATCCGGGCTATCAGCCAGCAGGGGAAGATGGTTCGCCTACCGGTTTATATGAACGAACGCATGACTAAATGGAAGAAGATCAGCGAGGTAATGTCCCAGAAGTTAAAACGCCTACCTTCCGATCAGGAGATTGCCAAAAAGATGAATTTATCAGTTGGCCATATGGATGAGGTAAAATTCTGGCTAACCTCTAAAACCTCGTCTTTGGAAGCTCCTATTGGCGATGAAGATGAGAGCCAGGTTTCCGACCTTCTGGAAGATGAAAAAGCTGTTGCCCCTGATGCTGGGGTTCTGCGCGTGTTGGATAAAGAGAGGATCGCTGGCCTCCTGGGGTTGATGACCCCAAGAGAAAAAGAGATTCTGGATATGCGTTTTGGTTTGGTTAAGGGCAGGTCATATACCTTACGGGAAGTTGCTAAAAAAATGGGAGTTTCCCGGGAGAGGATCCGCCAGATCGAAGAAGAGGCCTTAAGAAAGCTGCGCAGTTTTGTCAAAAAAGAGGAGAGCAAATGAATCTCGTACCTTCTGAAGAATTCAATCAATATAAGACAAAAGGTGTTGGGTTGATAAATGAGAAAGAAGGTGCGGGATGAAAAAGGTAAATTTAGCTGATAGTATCAGGAGTATTCCCGGTTTTCCGAAAGAAGGGATAATCTTTCGCGACATCACTACTCTTATTAAGGATAAATCTGCGTTCAAACAATCTATAGACCTACTAGTAAAAAAGTATAAGAACAAAGGGATAGATGCTGTTGTGGGAGTTGAATCCCGGGGGTTTATTTTTGGCAGCGTTATCGCCTATAAAATTGGTGCGGGTTTTGTACTGGTGCGCAAAAAAGGAAAGCTTCCCGCCAAAACTATATCTGCTACTTATCAGTTGGAATACGGCAGTGATACTTTGGAAATTCCTCAGGACGCGATTAAACCTGGTTCTAAAGTTTTAATTGTCGATGATTTATTAGCTACCGGCGGAACAGTCAAAGCTGTAACTGGATTAGTTAATCAGCTGGGAGGAAAGATCGCGGGCATTGCTTTTGTGATTGAGCTGGTAGATTTAAAAGGTAAAGAAAAGCTTAAAGGTTACCCGATTTATTCTTTGATAAAATTTAAGGGCCACTAACCTTATGTCAACCCCAGAGGTTGACATAAATACTGTTTACCGTTGTCAACCTCTGGGGTTGACAAAGAGGGTTATAATATTTGCGCCTGTAGCTCATAAGGATAGAGCAGCAGTTTCCTAAACTGCGTGCGGCAGGTTCGATTCCTGCCAGGCGCATAAAATTAGAGATAAGGGATAAGAGTTAAGGGATGGATTATATGTATAATTTGCACTGCCACTCATTATTAAGCGACGGAGACCTGCTTCCTTCGGAAGTAGCGGTCCGTTATATGGCCAAGGGGTATAAGGCGATCGCTATTACTGACCATAGCGATTACGGTAATATTGGGTCTAATATTCAATCGATAGTGGAATTTTGCAAACACTGGCCGAAAAATTACGCTATTCGGGTTTTCCCGGGAGTGGAATTAACCCATATTCCCTTGGAACAGTTTGAACCATTAGCTAAATTAGCCAGGGCTAAAGGCGCAAAGATTATTGTGGCTCACGGCGAGACTTTGGTTGAGCCGATGATCAAAGGGACAAACCGGGCTGCCTTAGAAGCTGATATAGATATATTAGCCCATCCGGGAAAAATTACGGATCAGGATGTAAAATTCGCCCGGGATAAAGGTATATTTTTAGAAGTCACTACCCGTAAAGGCCATTCGTTGTCTAATGCCTATGTGATTAAAAAAGCTATTAAATTCAGAGCGCGTTTAATCATTAACACTGACAGTCATTCGACCGAAGATATTATCAGTCCCAGTAAAGTTATCGCTCTGGCCAGAAAATCGGGCTTAAGCCTTAAGCAGATAGATAATATTTATAAAGACGTCGCGAGATTTTTAGCCGAAAGGGGGAAGGGATGAGGAGCATTTTAATTATTTTATTAGTGGGAATTTGTATTACCGGTTTTTTAGGCTGCGCCACTACTACTGATGATAAGCCAGGTATATCAAAAAATGAAGCTATGCTGGAGCCATCGGCTCTTCTAAAATTTAATGATATTCCTATACCTACTGGATTTAAAAATTTGCCTCTCGATTCTTATTCTTTTGAAAGCGCGGGGGTAAGGGTTGGTTTATTAAAATATCAGGGTAAGGCTGATCCTGCCCAGGTGGTAAATTTCTATAAAGAACAGATGACAATGTATAACTGGAATTTGTTGAATGCTGTTGAATACGGCGAAAAGATTTTGAATTTTGACCGGGAGAGCGAAAGCTGTATTATTACTATATCCGGCAAAGGTAATAATGTTGGTATTACTATTTGCTTAGGGCCAAAATCTCAACCGTTATCAACTAAAAGATCTTCCCGCGAAATCAGGGACAGAGACTTAGTTAAATAATGAAAAGTGCAAAGTGCCCTGATGTAACTAGTATATACTTTATAGATTTAGGACTAAGGGACCTGACCCCTAGGGTATGGGGAAATTTTACTATTGGCTAATTTTAAAAAAATACTTGACAAATATGCAAGTATATGATAAAAAAGAGAAAATACAGTGAAGTTATATACCGCAGGAGCTGATTAACTTAAGGCTAAGGAGGAGGTGAACAGGCTTAAGCGGCGCAAATCAGCTGAAGACGGTAAAAAGTAAATGTGAAAATCACCTGGAGGCTTAAAAGCCCCAGATACAATAGAAACGGTATATTTCTAATAAAATAAACAAAGGAGGAAAAAGAAATGAGTAAACGTTTAATCTTAGTGTTAACGTTGGCTTTTGTGGTGGGCATCACAGTTGGTGCTTACGCCGAAGTTCAGAATGTTAAGGTAGGTGGCGAACTTTTGTTTCAGGCATTGCACCAGAGAAATTTTGGTTTAAGAAGTAGTGGTGATAGTGCTACCCGTGGCGATAAGGAAAATGATATAAGCAATCGTTTGTTATCGCACGCGCAGATTAAAGTAAGTGCGGATTTAACTGATAACGTTAGCGTAGTAGTAAACTTATTAAATGAAAGAGCCTGGGGTTTAGAAAGAATTGCGAGCGACACTAACGGTGATGTTAGCAGCACTTCCGTTGATTTGGATTTAGCTTATGTTACCTTAAAGGAGTTTTTATATTCGCCTTTAACTTTAAGGATCGGACGTCAGGCAGTCAAGTTTGGTAATGGTTTGGTTATTGGTTCTGGTACATCCGCAACCAATTTAGCTAGTGGTGACACAGCTAGAGCCACCAACTATGCTAACGGCGTTCCTAGGGATCAGCGCTTAAGAAAAGCCTGGGATGCCATTAGGGCAACCTTAGACTATAATCCTTTGACAGTTGATTTATTGTATGGCAAAATGGATGATGGTCCTAATTCTGACCGTGCAGACAACATCGATGTATATGCTGTTAATGCTGCTTATAAATTCAGCAAAAAAACCTCGGTTGAGGGTTATTTAGCCGCTAAAATTGATGGCAAAACCGCTGAGGCTGGTACTGTCCAAGGAAAAGCAAGCAAGGTCTATACCATTGGTATATTAGGTAGGACTGAGCCGATCAAAAACCTAAAGACATCATTAGAATTTGCTGGCCAGGTTGGAGAGCGTACGGTTACCAGTACTGATCCTGCTACAACTCGCCGGGCCTATGCAATTCAGGCTATGGCAGATTATGCGTTTAAGGGTAAAAAGTTCGACCCGATACTGGGAGCAACTTTTACACATTTATCGGGAGATAATCAACGCAACGATAAAACTTATCGCAACTGGGATCCAATGCAAGAAGGACAGGCGCCCAACATAGTTACTAACTATTTTACCATGACTAGCACCCAGGTAATGAATCTTAGGGGCAGCATGAAACCCGTGGAAGATATTACTTTGAGCGCTAACTATGGATATTATCATTTTACCCAGAAATTAAATGAAACTAGTTTGACTAACAATTATAGTGCTGGAACCTTGAGTATGACCGAGAGCAAAGACGGTGGCAGCGCGCTGGATCTGTACGCTAAATACAACTACACCGAAGATGTGTTGATTGGTTTGGATATCGGCACATTCTTCCCTGGCAAAGCATTTGTAGATGCCAGAAGCGCAGTTTCAGTAATGCCATATCTAAAAGTAACCTTCTAATAAAGATTCAATGTAAGCAAAAACCCCTGGGGGAGTAATTCCCCAGGGGTTTTTTGTTGCCGAAAGCAACCTATGCTAAACCTCGCCTTTATCTTCCACATGCACCAGCCGTATTACAAAAATCTCCTGACTAAGGTTAGCGAGGTGCCTTGGGTGCGTTTGCACGGCTCCAAGGATTATTTAGATATGGTCTTGATCTTAAAAAATTACCCCAAGATCCACCAGACCTTTAATCTGGTTCCTTGTTTAATCGAACAAACCGAAGATTATCTTAGCGGGAATATTAAGGATAAATTCCTGGAGCTGACCCGCAAACCGGTTGCGGAATTAACTACTGAAGAAAAGAGCTTTATTATAAACAATTTTTTTAGCATTAATCCGGATAAAGTTATATCGGTTCACCCCCGTTATTATGAGCTTTATCTAAAAAAACAAACCGGTAAAGTTTTTAGCCCGCAGGATTTTTTAGATCTGCAGGTCTGGTTTAATTTATCCTGGATCGACCCCTTTTTTCGCAGCACAATAGCAGAATTAAAAAGAATAGAAGGCAAGGGGAGATTTTTTACGGAAGTTGAGAAGGGTATTGTTTTAGACAAACAGCTGGAGATATTAAAGGATATTATACCTACTTACCAGGAATTCATTAAAAATCAGCAGATTGAAGTAACTATGAGCCCTTATTATCATCCCATCCTGCCGTTGTTGGCTGATACTAATATTGCCAAAGAAGCCAATAAAAAGACAGTCTTGCCTAAAATTAAATTTTCTTTTATCCAGGATGCTTTAGCCCAGATAGAGAGCGCGAGTAAATTTTATCAGGAGAGATTTGGGGATAAGCTTAAGGGGATGTGGCCTTCTGAAGAGGCGGTGAGCGAACACATATTACCTCTGTTTATTAAATCCGGCCTAAACTGGATTGTGGCTGATGAGGGGGTATTATTTAAGTCATTGAAAGCCCGGAAAAGAAATACCCGGCTGTTATATCAGCCGCATTTATTAAAAAGAAAAGACGGCAATTTGAATATTATTTTCCGGGACAGGAATCTTTCCGACCTTCTGGGGTTTGTTTATCATAGTTGGAAAGCGGAAGATGCGGTTAAGGATTTTATCGCACATTTGGAAAAGATCAACTCTTCGTTTAAAGGCGAGGATATCTTAGTAACAATAGCTATGGATGGAGAAAATGCCTGGGAGTATTATAAGAATGACGGCCATGATTTTCTGGAGCTTTTGTATCAGCGCTTGTCTGATTCGGAAAATATAAAAACCATGACCATAAGCGAATATTTGAAAGATCATCCCGCGAAACATCAAATCCAGCGTTTAGCTGCCGGATCCTGGATCTATACTGAATTCGGGAAATGGATCGGTAATCCTCATAAGGTCAAGGCCTGGGAATGGCTGGCCCTGGCTAGGCAGGAATTAGAGAAGAGTATTAATTCCGGCGCGGATATAGATTTAAGTTTAGCCTTAAAACAAATGTATATTTTAGAGGGGAGCGATTGGTTTTGGTGGTTTGGCGAGGATTATCCCGGATATTTTGACGCTTTATTCCGCATGCATCTGACAAATCTATATACTCTGCTAAAGATTGATATCCCCGAGTATTTAAATAAGCCTTTAACTCCTTGACAGGCAACAAGTTTGTGTGCTATACTTTTATAATATGGAAAAGACCGATATCTATGATCATTTGGCCCATATTTATTTAGATACGCCCATTCGTAAAAAAAATCAAGTCAAAAATCACCCGGCGCAGGTATCTAAAAAATATCTATATATCAGCTTTGCAATTATAGCCGGTTTGAGCATATTATTGATATTGTCTATTCAGGTCAAGCGTAAACCTTTAATTACCTGGAACTCCTCGGTGCTGCAGCCGGACGCGGTAAAAATTAATTATCATTTTGATACCGGTAAAAAAGAGGTCTATTCCTTGAATCTAAACAAAATGGACCTTTCTAAATTCAAGTCTTTGGTTTTTTTACTAAAAAAGGCCAATAATCGCGACAGCATTTCGGTTCGGGTTGAGTTTAGCAATGGGTACAAGGAAAAAGGTGAAATTTATATCAAGGATCCGCCTAAGGATTGGAAAATGTATAGGCTGGACCTGGCGGATTTTAGCGGTATAACTGACTGGACGGAAATGCAGGATTTGTCGTTTATTGTTGAGGAATGGAATGCGCAGGATAAGGACGGCGCTATCTATATTGAAGGAGTAACTTTATTCAAATGACCCCGATAAAACTTCGGGGTTAAATTATTCCGGCTTTCGCCGGAATCATTTAAGGAGGGGGCAGAATGCGGATAATATCCATTACCAATCAAAAAGGCGGATGCGGCAAAACCACCACGGCGATCAACCTGGCTGCGTCATTAGCTAATAATGGCAAAAAGGTATTGTTGATAGATTTAGACCCCCAATCTCATGCCACTGCCGGATTGAATATAGAATCAGACTTAAGTATTTATAATGTCCTTTCTAAATTAACCAGTAAGAAATGCAAACTTAATGATATTATTCAAAACCTGGGGCCGAATCTGGATATTGCCCCTTCCAGCATTGTTTTAAGCACTCTGGAGCAGGAATTAGCTTATGAAATCGGAAGGGAATCCCGTTTAAACGATATCTTGGGCGATTTTCGCGGCGATTATGATTATTGTTTGATTGATTGTCCGCCTAATTTAGGTATTTTAACCATCAACGCGCTCAGGGCTACTGATGAGATCATTATTCCGGTAGAGGCCAGCCGTTTTTCCCTGGAGGGTTTAAAACAGCTGATCAGTATTATTGACTTAGTTAAGGATAGACTTAGCCACTCAGTAGAATACCGGGTGCTGGTAGCTAACTTTGATTCCCGGCTCAGGCATTCATTTATGATGCTGGAAAGAATAAAATCAGCTTTTGGGGCTAAGATGTTCGGCACTATAGTCCATGTTAACGTTAAATTAAAGGAAGCCCAGAATCAGGGTACCCATATTTTTAAATACGATAAATATTGCCGGGGGGCTAAGGATTATTACAGTCTGGCCAGAGAGATCATTACCCTGGATAAATCTGAGGCTAAAGTGGTTACAATGGAGAAAATCAAAGAAAAAATGGATGAGGCGATCAAGGAAAATCTTCCCGGATTAACTGAGGTGGTATTTTCTCTGGCTGCCGCGGATGCCCAAGAAATATTTGTGGTCGGGGATTTTAATGACTGGCAGATTGATGATAACAGCCGGATGCGGAAGCGTGACGGCATCTGGAGCAAGAGTTTAAGTATATTGGCTGGGAATTACCGCTACCGTTTTGTAATGGACGGCAAATGGACCGAGGATCCCAATAACGCCAACCGGACTATGAATCCCTATGGACAGATGGATTCCCTTTTAGAAGTAAAAGGATAAAAAGCGAGGT
>JBDRLN010000041.1:0-2761 GCA_043812955.1 Candidatus Omnitrophota bacterium
CCTACTTCCCTTACTATTGGCGGCGTTCCATATCTTTGACCAATCATCTGTATCAAGCCGCACGGCTCCCAGAGAGACGGCGCTAGTAGGATATCGGCACCTGCGTATATCTGCCGGGCGAGCTGCTCATCAAAATAAATACTAGCACTCATCGACCCAGGGTGTCTTCCAACAATATCCTTTAATCTATTGATTAAGCCTTTATCAGGGCCATCGCCTAAAATTACCAGCTGCGCCCCCAAATCACGAAGCCCATCCGCAATATCAGCTATAAGGTTAAATCCTTTTTGTTCGGTAATGCGGCCGATGGCTCCGATTATAGGAATATTTTGATCCATATTTAATCCTAATCGTTCCTGCAAGGAACGTTTATTAACATACTTACCCTCAAGATTAGATTCGCCGTAAGTAGCAGTCAGGGCTTTATCTTGTGCAGGATTCCATAACTCAGTGTCAATGCCATTTAAAACACCAAAAAACTTTCCTTGTCTGGCTAGATCCGCAAAAACCCCGTCTAATCCAGCTCCGCCTTCATAAGTCTGGACCTCCTGGGCATATGTAGGACTGACGGTCACGTTAGCATCAGCAAAGTATGTACCGCCTTTAAGAAGATTTATTTTTCCATAGTATTCCATTCCGTGGATATGGAATACCTCACCGTAATTAAGGCCAAACCGATGAAATTCACTTGCGGAAAATTCCCCTTGATATCCTCGGCCAATATTATGAAGCATTTGAATTACGCGCTTACCAACCGGTTGATTAAAATAAGTAGTTTTACGATATACCGGGATCAGGGAGGTATGCCAATCATTAGTATAGATAATGTCAGGATGGATATTAAACGTTAACAGGGCATCCAACACGGTGCGGCTGAAGAAAATCGACATATTGATATTATAACTATAATCATTGCCATAAATAGCCGGGAATTCATAACTGTCAATCAGGTAGAACTGAACATTGTGATAACGGCTGGATTTAATCATTGCCCCGTTAATACGAACACCGGTTTCCTGCACATCAAAAACCTGCTCATTGATCCTGTAATCCTTAGGGATAAAAACATAGACTTTATGACCCATGTCAGCTAAAGCGCGGGGCAGGCCGCCTATTACATCTGCCAAACCCCCTACTTTATAATAAGGGCTCTCATACGCAGCAAACGCGAAAGTCAAAGGAGATGACGAATCTGATAAATCTATCGTTATTTCTTTTATGCGATGCAAACCAGCTATATCTTTACCGGAAAAAAGCAATAACGTTGATACAATTACTTCTGATAACTCTAGATTACGGGATTCTTTAACTCTTTCATATAATCTCTTAAATTGCGCAGGCGTGATGGGCTTCGTTATTCTAGCGAAAGATATATGCAAAAATGGTGTTTTACGATCTTTATTAACGTATATATCTCCCAACGCTTTCCTTAAATCAAAAACTGTTTCATCTTCAACGTGCCCCTGGACAAAAATCGCTCCATCCGGGCCCAAATTTAATCCTTTAAAGTTATACTTTAGCTTCTTACCTTTAAGCATACCTATCAAGTTAGCCTTAAACCCTTGCGCCATTTCAGAAACTGGATAGGATAATTCTATTTTCCCTAATTCTTCTTCAATCTTATACGGAATATCATAAACCGGGACAAAAACAGTAGAATGAAGCAATCCTTCAGGCAAAAATTCAAGTTCAGGAAATTCTTCTTTTAGGATATTTCTTATATTATTTAACTTATTTTTCATTTCTGCGCTAAATTCAGTAACAGGTATAACGCAAGTAATGTAATAAATATCTTTCTTCTTGAATGGCCCTGGCGCCTGATTTTTAGCTACCATATCGGTAGTCTTTTCCCATACTGATTCATAAGCTTCCTCTAATTCTCTACTGTTAGTTATTTTTTTAAAAGCGGGCGGATTTAGTATCACCATATCCTTTTCTCTGGTACCCGGATATGGGCCTTGCTTAACTTCCAGGATTATAGTATCTTCTAAGAATTCTACTTGATGGGCTTGAATTAAGTATATAGAATCTCCAGAGCCAAGTTCAACACTATCTATAAACTCAAATTCGGTTGTATAAATACCAGCTCTAATTTTACCTTTGAGCACGTGCATAAATTCCTGCCTCGGCTTATTTCCGAAAGGATTAGGCCCTTCTACTGCGGTATGATAATGTAAATCTCCTTTTGTGCCCTTTTTACGTTCAAAACAGGATACCGCAAAAGGCTCAGCCATCGCGGTAAACACTTCAAAGCCTTGCGGCTGATGATCAGCCTTAACTACTACCCCTAAAAGTTTATCATCTTTAATTATCTTGGTGACCGGGCTGCCAGCCTGCCTGGTTTCGGTTCTCCCGGAAACGACAGCGCCATAGACAGGCGAAGAACATTCGTAATTCTTAGGATTTATAATCATATCTTTGTACTCAGGATGTTCTTGTATGTATTGGTAACCTAAATGAGGCAGGTAAACTAGGTTTTCTTTTTTACCCTTGCCTGCCAAGGCATTCCGGACAGCGGTTGCTGAGGCATTACCTACGCTTTCAACAAAAGTAATATCCAGACTGGTTCTGATCTGTGCCAGAGATTTACCTCGATGAATAAAAAGCGGGGCAATCGTGTGGAGAATCGGATTAAAACCGTAAATATTATTAGTAAGTAATTCTTCTAATTTCTGGATGGTGTCAGCTTCTGGCTCTATGCCATAACTAGCTACCCACTCCGCGTAACGCTGGGTGCCTTTAAACATATCCTGAGGAGGAT
>JBDRLN010000042.1:0-2169 GCA_043812955.1 Candidatus Omnitrophota bacterium
TATAACGCTTTTGATGCTCCTTTTGCGTATCTTGGCAGCCTGGTCATTATAAAGCCTGTTGTAAAAAGAATGACAGCAATAGCTGCAGCTATAGGGACATCCCCTGCCTGTAATCAAATGCATTTTTTCTCTGTCGAAAAGACTTTGGTTTTTGAATATACCCCTGTCAGGCAACGGAAGGCTGTCAAGATCTTCAACCAGCGGCCTCAAGACATTCTTATAAACCACCCCATCTTCTTTAATCCACCAATTTCTGACATCGCGTATAGGTTTTCCGGCGTCTAAACTATCCATTAATTCCGCCATAGCAAATTCGCCTTCGCCGATACATACGCCGTCCACGCCGTCCCTCTCAATAATCTCAGGAACCGCTGTCGGATGAGGCCCCCCGAATACGGATAAAACACGATATCTCTTTTTTAATTCATTATTTAAATTCAGGTAAAATTCGGATAAAATAGTCGGCATGCTGTATGCCAAAACTGTAGGGATATCAGGGTTTAAAGCGGATTTTACTTTAGCGTATTCCGCGTTTACAATCTCGGACTGATGTCCCCTCTTCTTTAAAACGCTGGAAATGCTCATAATCCCGTTATGTTCATCCCCGGAATAACGCATCACAAATAAAACTTTCATAGAATTTCTCGATCCGACTTTTTAACGCATCCCAATGCGATAAACCAGCCTGTCAAAAAATTTGTCATCTTATTCTTTCCCATACGGTTAAATAAACAAATAATCTTCCCGGCTATCCTGCCCACGGTTTCCTCATCCGCAAACCTCCTTAATAAAAGCAAAAGACTGTTCAAAGGACTGATAATATGCACAATATAACTTTTATTCCGGATAACAAAACCAGCTTCATTCATTATCCTACGTAATTTATGAATACCATAGAATTGCACAGGATACGGAATCAGGTTGAATAACCTTCCTAATTTGAGCATAAGATAGAAATTAAGGTTGCAGCCGTTGTTTAAAGCGATGACTAGCTTTCCTCCGGGCTTGATAACCCTCTTTAATTCTAAAAGTGATCTAATCAGATCAGCATCGCTACTAAAATGGTCAAGCGTTGAGCTGGATATTATCACATCAAAAAAATTATCCTTAAAAGGTAAATTCCTTACATCGGCCGCAATATACTTTTGTTTTAACCCCCTGAGTCTTTGTTTTATATTCGCCCTGATGGCCGTATCAGCGGCAACATCCAAAGCAAAAATTGATGAGCCGCTTTCAGATAAGGAAAACAACAATTCATCTTCGCCGAAAGCCTCTTCACATAAATCAGTTTTTAATAAATTCTTTCTTTCGAGCGCAGGCGACCACTTTTGTAAAATCTCCCTGAACTCTCTGGATTTATACCTGCCCAGAGTTCTATCAATACCAGACTCAGTTATTTTCTTTTTGGCGAATCGTCTCCAGAGTGAATTATCAACTGCTAAGCACATAATGATTAAATTTATATTTTAGACTAAACAGCTTGGATATATCAAGGACACAAGATACACCTTCTAAAATTATTTTATGCCCGGAACTTGGGTTTTCTCATAAAGATGCCGCGCATATTCCCGATCAGCAGCTGAACAGGCATACGACAAAAAATATAATCAAAATAAAATCGTAACCTGCCAATAAAACTGAACCGGAAGTGGAACCGCTTATATTTAATGGCGTTTCTCAGGCTTGACAATGTCCTTATAACAGAGACCAAGCCGACCGATGGAAAAAAAAGATATAATTTTTTGGCTACTATAAAACGCGTCAGCCGAGCCGGCAGTAAACAACTTAGATAAAATAAAAGGCTGATTTTAAAAAAATCTCTGTCCGCGCGATTCGGGCGTATCGACCTGCGCCATTTAACGTATTCGAGATATTTTACTCCTCCTATTTCGGTGCCTGGATAAAAGGTGAGCATAAACGGCGACATGGAATCTACCTTGTTTTCACTATAAAAAACGGCATCGGATAAGGTGCCTTCTATTCCCCGGTGCTGGCTGGCGATTATATAAGTGCCACTGATCTGGACCTCGTACTGGCGTAAAATATCTATTGAGTTTTTTATTTTGTCAGCGCTGATATCCCTGTTAAACACATCTTTATTAAATGAATTATTGACTGAATCCAGCCCTATTCCCACAGAAACGCATCCCGCCTGTCGCAATAATCCAA
>JBDRLN010000043.1:0-42085 GCA_043812955.1 Candidatus Omnitrophota bacterium
CTCCTTTAGGCCTGAGCCGATCTCTCCGGTTGCCTTGGCTGCCTTGACATCAAAATCAGCTACCGCAATCCTGGCCTTAGGCCCGGAATATGGGGGCAGGCCTTGAGCCCCGGCATTATTATCTACCTGGGCAGTAGGCTGAGTCATTTGCTGTAAAGTAGCGCATCCTATAAGACCGGAAATCAACAATCCGCATCCGATCACTATAAATAACCTTTTCATTTTATTGCCTCCTTACTTATTTTTATTTAATGCCTCGATCAGCTTGCTTGCCAAATCAGAGGCTGCTTTAACCAAAGCTTCTTTTCCGCCGGTGATCAAATCCACATGGACAGCGTTCCCGGAGGCGTCTAAATAAGCGATCACCTTGCCATCTTTGGCATTAATCAGCTTAGCGGTTAAATTAGCAAAGCAGGAACGCATATTCGATGCAGGGACGTTCCCGCCGGACGAAGCCACAGCCTTGCCTACGATTACATAATCCGCATTAGCCAGATTCGCCAACTTGATCGACTGAGATTCGCCTATATCGGTTACCTTAAAAGCCGGGTCCCGTTTAACGATCTTATTCAGGACCGAAGGCTCAAGTATCTCATAACCTTGCTGGATCAATTTCTGGGCGATTGTAGCCTCAGTCGATGATAGATCTATCTCGCTAGCCCACCAAGCAGCCTTGGGGCCGTCAATATTCTGTTCGGAGATTAAAATTACTATACCGGGTTTCTTATCCTGGGCAAATGAACAACTTGATATTAAACCCATAAACAAAACTAAGGATACAACTAATATTCTCTTCATACCAACCTCCGTTTATATGCCCTACCTAATTCCACCTACGGGATGGACCAGGTCCGGTAGCATATCTTGTTACTTACTATATAAAAACTACAGCCTCGTGTCAAGGGAAATCCCTGTTAAATCCCAGACTTTGGGTATTATATAGGATGGTTTTTCTAGTTTTAGCTCTTTTTTAGCGCTTGAACCGGTAGTAACCATAACCGTCATGACTTTAGCCCGTCTCCCGGCCTGGGCATCCACAGTCATATCTCCCACATAAACAGCCTCTTTTGGTTTTACTGAAAATTTGCGCATGATCCGGTTTAGGATCTGCGGATGCGGCTTTCTAGTCTTTAATTTGTCAGCACATAATACATAATCAAAATATTTTTTTAATCCTAAATGGCGGATCAGGATATGGGAAAAACGGGTCGGCCGGTTACTGGCTACAGCTAACTTATATCCTTTCATTTTAAGATACCTTAATAATTCTTTTACCTTAGGGAACAGCCGGGAATATTTGACTAGCGATATTTTATGATCTTGACGGTATATCTTAAGCGCTTTTTTTAAATCCGTTTTCTTGACAAATGGCCGCAGAAGATTCTCGTCGCCAAGGCCTACTGCCCGGCGAATCACCTCATCCGTTTGTCTGATATATTTTAGCCGGCGCATAGTATGATTAAAACTGGAGGCTATCGCCTGATAGGCATCTACCAGGGTTCCGTCTAGATCGAAAATAACCAACCGGATATTATCCATAAGTTTAAAATGAATAGGGCAGGAATAATCCTGCCCTATAAAAATGCAATTAACCAGGCAAATTAAGCTATTCTTTATAAACCCTTGCCCTTGGAACCCTCGTCGATAGAATCACCAAGATTATTTTCCGGTTTTTCCACGCTTATATTTTCAGCCAGATTAAAACCGTCCTTGCCGGACACATAATCCACGCTTACCGTGTCCTGGGGCTGAATCTGCTCCAGGGATTCGACATTTTCATAAGTAGTCTGGGGATCAGTGGTTATGATTATCTCTTTTTCGGTGTCGCTATCATAATCCACATATTTAACCAGGATAGTTTTATCTTGGGGATTTAGCGAAAGCACTTCGCCCCAAAGCCACTGCACTTCCAGTTCCAGAGAAACCGGGATATCGGTATCGGCCTTAAGTTCCTGGGCAAAATTTGATCCCGCGCTTAAAATAACCAGTAAAAAACTTACTATTAATATTATTCCCAGCCGGGCTATCATCTTAACCCTCCTCGTATAATATATTAAAAGAGATTAAATAGATTACAAAAAATGAGTTACTTAACCTTCTTGCCTTTCCAGACAAATGTAAACTAACACAATTTGGAAATTTTGTCAAATACAACTAAGCGGGTTTAGAAAATCTCCCTGAGCCGGTTTTTAACCCTCAAATAAATAACGGCGGCTGCTGATGCCTTGGCTAAATCACCCGGGATAAAAGGTAAAAATCCGATAAGTACCGTTTTAGGCAAAGAATACCCCAAGATAACTTTAAGCCAGATAACCCCGCAGGACAAAAGAATGAAGTCGCCTAAACAAAAAATCAAAAGGGTAGTAATAAAATTCCGGCTATATTTTATATACTGTGCGATAAAAAGACTGGATAGGATAAAACCCAGAAGATAGCCGCCGGTTGGGCCAAAAAGATAAGGCAGCCCGCTTCCGCCTTTAGAAAATATAGGTAAACCAAATACCCCCAATAATACATAGCCCATTTGACTTAAGCCCCCTAAAACGCCGCCTAAAGCGGCCCCGGATAATGAAACAAAAAAAGTCTGCAGGGTTATCGGCACCGGGGTAAACGGCAAAGGAATGCGCACAAAAGCTCCCAAACTGGTTAAAATGATAAACGCCGCTACTCCGATTATTCTACATGCTGTCCTGTTTACAACTAATTCTCTTTTTAAAATAGCTTCCATTATTTTCTCCCTTTGGATGAAATAAGTTCAGAGTTAACTGTTTACAGTATACAGCACTATTATAACTGCGTACTATAAGTTCTAAACTGTACACTATTCGCTGTAAACTTGCATTGTGGTATTATATCTAAAACTGGATGAAAGTAAAGATAAAAACAAAAAAGACCCGGTAACTAATCTTAAAATTAGAGATTACCGGGCCTTTTTAAAAAAAATAGCTATTCCTTTATTCTTTTGCTATAGCTAAAGTAATTAAACCCGCTAAAACCAAGAATGGCGCGGCACAACCCTTGATCACCACCCAGGTTTGCATCCACCAATTATAACCAACCAGTAAAACAACTGCTGCTACTATAAAGGTCACACCTAACATAACCTTTAATATAGTAGTAGGTATTTTATTCGGGTCGGCTTTTTTTTCTTCCTGCTTTATTTCGTCTGCCATCTTAAACACCTCCTTCTTTTAAGTTCGGCCTACTCTTCCATCGGCGATGTATCCAACCCCATTCCGTTGGGTATTTACGAATATAAGATTCGATTACGCCGGTTATTTTCTGAACATTTAGAAAAACAGTTTCTTCTTCGTCTTTACCCTCAACTAACTTCAATGCCGGCTCAAGCATTATTTTATGGGTATCGTCTTTTTGCCTGACTACAAAACAAGGCACTATCTCAGCCTGGGTCCGCCTGGCTAAAACTACCGGACCAGTGGCAGTAGCTGCCTTTAACCCGAAGAAATCCACAAATACACCGGCAGTGCCGAAATTCTGATCCAGGGGGATAAAGATCAATTCGTTATCCCGCAAACAGCGTATTGTAGTTACTACGCACTCTTTGCGGGGTATACTGTATATTGTTTTGACCTCGAACCTAGACCTCTCCTTTAAAAACAACTTTTCTGTCCGATGGTCTTTCATCGGCCGCATTATCGCGCCGGTCTTATAACCCTCTAGGCTTAACCTGCCCAGCATTAAGGGAAAATTGCCAAAATGGGCACTGACTAAAATCACTCCTTTGCCCTTAGCTAAGGCTGCTTCCAAATTTTCCTTTCCTACTATATGGAAACGCTCCCTAACACCTTGGGTCTTGTCCATAAAAAAGACCAGCTCTACTCCGGACTTAGCCATAGAGACAAAACACTCCCTGGCAATTTCTTTTATTTCCGCAGCTGTCTTATCTTTGCCAAAAGCTAAATTCAAACTTGTCAAGGCTATTTTTCTCTGTTTCGCCGCTAAAATATAGCCTAAAAAAGCCAGATGCCTAGCAAGACTGTAGATAAGCCGCCGGGGAGTGACCCTTACTATCAAAGAACAAGCCTGTAATCCTAACCAACCTACAAAATAAATAACGCTCTTACGTATTCTCTTAGAACTCATTCGCTAATTTATAGAAAATTATAACAAAAAAAGCTTTAGTTGGCAAGCAAAAATCAAAGCTTATAGCCGATTTTTCGTAAAAAATCCTTTCGCCAAGCTACATCGTCGTTATTCTCGATGCCCTTAAGCTTTGACCCGTCAACTACGCCTAAAATCCCCCGGCCGAGCCCTGTTTCAACCACGATTACTTCAACTGGATTTGCTGTTGCGCAATATATCCGGCAAACCTCCGGTATGTTTTTAATCGCGTTTAAAACATTGATCGGATAGGCATTTTTCAAAAAAACTAAAAAACTATGCCCCGCCCCTATTTCTAAAACATTCTCGGCGGCTAAACTTTTAAGCTCCGGGTCATTGCCTTCTGACCTTACCTTACAGGCGCCTGAAGACTCGGCAAAAGCCAGGCCGAATTTAATCCCAGGCACACTATTAACCAATGCTTCATATAGATCCTCAACTGTTTTAATAAAGTGACTCTGTCCGAGTATAAGATTGATTTCATCTGATTTTCTAATCTTAACTACTTTTAGGTCTAACATCAATGTCTCCTAAAGGCATATTCTACCATAAAATACAAAAAAGTGTAAAGTTTAAAGCGAAAAACTACCTGCCTGCCCTGCCTGCCGTCAGGCAGGCGGCAGACAAGAAAGCTTAAGTTCAAAATTTTCCCGCTAGGAATCTAATATTTTTATGTGGAATCCCGCCCCATGATTTAAGCGTTGGACGGAAAAAACTTTTAACTTTTCCCGCTCCGCAACTTCACAAGCTGCGGGATCCCATTTTATGGGAAACTTTTGGCTTTGCGTTTTTTGCTTTTAGTTAACATACTAAATATAATAATTATACCACAAATCAAAACAAACACATCGCCAAAACGAGTATAAAAACTCATCTTACCGGACCCAGGATTAATCTCTTTAGTATAATGGCCGTCGCTGAATTTATCCAAACAGACAAATCTGCCTTGCGGATTAATAAACCCGGAAAGGCCTGTATTTGCCGAGCGGACTAAATATACCCGATTCTCTACCGCCCTGAATACCGATGCCTGGAAATGCTGCTCAAGTGCGCTGGTTCTTTTATACCAGGCGTCATTGGTGATATTAACTAAAAAATTAGCTCCTCCTTTGACGAATTTACGGGAAAGCTCGGGAAAAAGGTCCTCGAAGCAAATAAGAACTCCGAAATGGGCCTCGGGGCTTGGAGCCTGAAGCTTAGAGCTTGAAGGTAAAAAGAATACTGTGTATTCTAGGCCAGAGGTAATGTCGCCGATAGGGGCGATGGTTTGTAGAAACGGGAAGGTATCGCGCAAAGGTATAAATTCGCCAAAAGGAACTAGATGAAGTTTGTTATATTGAGTAAACCGCTTGGTGTTAGGAGAAATCAATATTGCGCTATTATAGTAAAATCCCTTTTGGGTAGTAACCGCTCCCAGAAGCAAAGGAATACCTGTTTCTTCTGCCAAATTATTTACTCTGGTAAAATACTCCGGCTCATCTTCCAAAACTACCGGCAGGCTAGCCTCCGGCCAGATTAATAAATCCGGCTTATCTTTAGAGGCCTCTTTAGTCAGCTTTAAGTATTTATTTATAATAAAATCTCGGGAACCTTTATGCCATTTTAATTCCTGGGAGATGTTGCCCTGAATTACTGAAATCTTAAGTTTAGTAGGTAGTAGGTAGTAGGTAGTAGGTAGGGTTAATCGGAAATAGCCATAAAACAGCACCCCGGCTAAAATTAATATAGGAACTATGAAACGACTAAAGGATATTCTTCTCTGAAAGATCAACTGATAAATCAAAACATTGACCATCATTATCAGGAAGGATACGCTATAGGCTCCGGTAATATCAACTATCTGGATAACCCCTAAATTCTTATATTGGGAATAACCCAAAAGCGCCCAGGGAAAACCGGTCATAAGATGGCTTCGGATATATTCAAACAGAATCCAAATTGAAGGAATTGATAGTAGGTAATAGGTAGTAGATGGTGGGTAAGCTGAAACTACCAGCCCGAAAAAGCCAAAGTATAATGCCAGATATAGAATTAAAATGATCTGACCGAAGAGGGTTACATGGATAAGCCAATATATGGTTCCGGCCCAGAAAATTAAACCGGTGATATAAGAGAAGAGAAAGGCTTGAAATTTATTCTTACCCCGGAGAACAAAAAATAATGGCCCAAAGGCAAACCAGGCTAAAAATTCCAGATTTGCTCCGGAAAACGAAAGGGCTAACAGGACTGCTGATAGTGCACCTAAAAATAAATCTTTTAATACCTTACGCCGCATTATTTTCCGCAGCATTTCTTGAATTTTTTGCCTGATCCACAAGGGCAGGGATCATTGCGCCCCACTTTGGGATGAGATAATTTCTGCTGGCTTATTACAGGTGCAACAGGCTCTTGATTTTGGCTAAGAGGCTCTATTTTGCTTACTTCAGGATGAAGCATCTCCTGAGACTGCGCGTCAAATATACCCTTAAATCTCTGTGGCCTGGCCGGCTCTAACCTTAAGATCGTATCAATTGCTTCTCCTTCAATGCCGGAGATCATCAAAGAGAAATATTCAAAGGCCTCGCGCTTATATTCTATTAAAGGATCCCGCTGGCCATAAGCCCTTAAGCCTATGCCTTCCCTTAATTTATCCATCGCGTAAAGATGGTCTTTCCATTTAGTATCGATAATCTGCAAAAAAACCATCCGCTCTAAATGACGCATTAATTCAACGCCTACCGATTTTTCCTTAGCATTATAATTATCAATCAGCTTCTGATAAATAAGCTCCTGGAGCTGATTACGATTATTGTCTTTAACCTGGGATTGTTCTAATTCCAGACCGAATCTTAATTTTAAATTCGCAACGATCTCAGGTGAGTCTTCTTCTTTAAATCCACTCTCCTCGCCGGCATAGCCAGCCAGGATCTCCCCTACAATTTTATTCATCATTTCAAAGACATCCTCTTTCAGGGTCGCCCCCCCTAGAATCTGCCGGCGCTGCCCGTAAATTACTTCTCTTTGTTTATTCATCACGTTATCATAATCAAGCAGTTGTTTACGGATTTCGAAATTGTGCTGTTCTACCCGCCTCTGGGCGATTTCTATGGAACGGCTTACCCAGGGGTGTTCGATAACCTGGCCCTCCTCAAAACCTAACCTTTCCATGATCCCCCTTAACCTGTCTGAACCAAACAAGCGCATAAGATCATCTTCGAGGGATATGTAGAAACGGGATGAGCCGGGATCGCCTTGCCTGCCTGAGCGGCCGCGCAGCTGGTTATCGATCCTGCGGGCTTCATGACGCTCAGTGCCTAAAACATGCAACCCCCCCACAGCCACAACCTTCTCATGTTCAGCTAAAGTTTCTTTGCGGTATTTATCCAGGATTGCTTTATACTCTTTTTGATAATCAACATCCGCGTCCTTTAATTTCTGTTTGGCCAGACTCTTGGCAATATATTCACAATTACCGCCTAATAGAATATCTGTGCCTCTCCCAGCCATATTGGTGGCAATAGTTACTGCCTGATATCTTCCGGCCTGGGCAACGATCTGGGCTTCCATTTCATGATATTTAGCGTTTAAAACCTGATGCGGTATACCGCGCTTCTTCAACAACTCCGAAAGTAACTCCGATTTTTCGATGGAAATCGTTCCGACTAACACCGGCCGGCCGCAGTTATAAAGCCTGGCGATTTCTTCAACTGTAGCGCTAAATTTTTCTTTTTCGGTCTTATAAATGGCGTCGGAATAGTTAGTCCGGATTAACGGCCGGTTAGTCGGGATAACTACAACGTCCAGTTTATAAATAGCCTTGAATTCGCTGGACTCGGTAAAAGCGGTACCGGTCATACCGGAAAGTTTCTCATACATCCGGAAATAATTCTGAAAGGTAATAGTTGCCAAGGTCTGGTTCTCCTGTTCGATTTTCATTCCTTCCTTGGCTTCAATAGCCTGATGCAGGCCGTCTGACCAGCGCCTGCCCGGCATAAGCCTGCCGGTAAACTCATCCACGATAAGCACCTGTCCGTCATTAATTACATATTCCACATCGCGCTTAAAATGCTCTTTAGCCCGAAGGGCTTGGATAGTATGATGTTTATGCTCCATAGTCTCTAGGCTGTGCAGATTTTCTATACCCCACAAACGGGCAGCCTTGGCTTCTCCTTCCTCAGTCAGGGCAACAGTCTGGGCTTTTTCTTCGGCAACATAATCAAAACCTTTAGACGCGTCCTCTCTTTTCTTTACATCTATCTCTTCTTCAGTTATCACCTTTCCTTTTAACTGATCGGAGATCTTTTTCGCCCGGTAATATTTATCAGTAGACTCTTCGCTGGGGCCCGAGATGATCAGAGGGGTGCGGGCCTCGTCAACCAGGATTGAATCTACTTCATCCGCGATAGCGAAATTAAATCCCCGCTGGACCAGATCGCTTAAGGAATATTTCATATTATCCCGCAGATAGTCAAAGCCGAATTCGTTATTGGTCCCGTAGGTTATATCGCATCCATAAGCCACCTGCCTTTGCTCATCTGACATATCGTGCTGGATAACTCCTACTGTTAATCCTAAAAATTCATAAATCGGGCCCATCCAATCTCGGTCGCGCCGGGCAAGATAATCATTAACCGTAACAATATGCACTCCCCGGCCTGAGAGCGCGTTTAGATACGCGGATAAGGTTGCTACCAAAGTTTTCCCTTCTCCGGTAGCCATTTCCGCGATCCTGCCCTCATGCAAAACAAAACCGCCGGCTATCTGAGAATCAAAATGCCTTAAACCGATTGTCCTACGGGATGCCTCTCTGACCACAGCAAAGGCCTCGGGAAGGACTTCGGCAAATATTCTATTGCGGGTTATTTTTAATTTCTCTTTAAGTTTATCTTTTTCCTCGGCTATAGTCGCGCTGGCGATCAGATCCTCCAGCTCTTTAATATCTCGCTCGATGGATTTGGATTCCCGGGATATCTTCTCCTTAAACTCATCAGTCTTCTGCCGCAGTTCTAAGTCAGAAAGTTTTTCTATTACCGGCTCCAGTTTATTTACCTTATCCACAATACCCGCGGCCTCAGCCATTTTATCTACTGACGACAGCGGCATATCCGGATGGAGAATTATATTCACTCCGGGATAGCGGCGTTTTATAAAATTCTGCTTATTTTTAATAACTGATTTTTTAAAAAATCCTAACATTTCCTGCCTTTCGCGTTAGCCTTAAGATAAGCCTGAATAAAATCATCAATTTTTCCGTCCATTATCGAGGCAACATTGCCGGTTTCATAATCAGTCCGGTGGTCTTTTACCAGAGTATAAGGATGCATTACATAGGAGCGGATTTGACTGCCCCATTCAATCTTTTTTTTATCCGCGCCGCATTGTTTGAAAAGTTCTTCTTCTTTTTTTTCCTTCTCCAACACATACAGCCGGGCAGTCAGAATCTTTAGAGCCGTCTCTTTATTCTGATGCTGCGAACGCTCATTCTGGCATTGAACCACGATACCGCTTGGGATATGGGTAATCCGCACCGCGGAATCGGTCTTCTGCATATGTTGGCCTCCTGGGCCTGAAGCCCTAAAGGTTTCCACGCTCAGGTCCTTATCCTCAACTTTTATTTCAGTATTTTCTTCTACCTCCGGGATAACATCCACTGAAGCAAAAGAAGTATGCCGGCGTTTATTAGCGTCAAAAGGGGATATGCGCACTAAACGGTGCACTCCCCTTTCAGACCTCAGAAACCCAAAGGCATATCCTCCTTCAATAAGAATAGTTACGTTTTTTATCCCTGCCTCTTCGCCATAGAGCAAATCTATGGTCTTGGTAACGTAACCCCGGGATTCCGCGAAACGGGTATACATCCTCAATAGCATCGACACCCAATCGCAGGATTCAGTGCCTCCTGCTCCGGCATTAATACTAAGAATGGCATTATTCCGGTCAAACTCTCCGGAAAGCAGGGTCTGGAATTCCAGTTTGTCAACTTCAGCTGAAAGAAAATTGATATCTCTATCTAATTCCGCGATTAAATCATTATCTGGGTCTTTAACAATCCCGCTTAATTCATTTAATTCCTGATATTTTCTAAAAGCGCCCTCCCAGAATTCAACTGTGCTTTTGAGTATTTTGAGTTTTTTTACTATACCGGTAGAAACCGATTCGTCATTCCAGAAACCCGCAGAAGACATCTGAGAAGACAGGTCCGCGATTACTTTATTCTTGTTATCAATGTCAAAGATAACCTCGGAGTTGTTCCAGATGGATAGATAATGAATCCAGTCTTGATTTTATATTCTCTAACATGATACGGCTCCTCCCTTATTAGATTCCCGGATTTAAGCCCTGCGTATTCCTTTTAAAGTCAGAGAAAGCTCATCCTTATTATCGGTAAACTCCATGGCCTCTTGTTCACTAATCTTGCCTTCCTGGGCCAATCTTGCCAAAGACTGATTAAATGAAGTCATGCCGAATATACTGCCGTCTTCAATAAAAGGCGGGATCTCTAAGATTTTCCCGTCGCGGATAAGCCGGCTTATAGTAGGAGTAAGAAGCATAACTTCGCAAGCCGGGATCCTCCTAGATTCATTTTTTGCCGAGATCAGCCTTAAAGAAATAACCCCCTTTAACAAAGAAGACAATTGGGTGCGGATTAAATTATGGTGGTGCGGCGGAAAAAAATTAATGATTCTCTGGATGCTCTGCGAGGCATTTACCGTATGCAAGGTGCTTAATACTAAAACTCCGGTCTCGGCGGTAGTAATAGCGGCTGACATAGTTTCATAATCCCGGATATTGCCGATATAGATCACATCCGGGCTTTGCAGGGTAAAAGACCTTAGGGCTACCGAATAAGAAGCTACATCTTTGCCTAATTCCCGCTGGTTAATAATTGATTTTTTATCTTTAAAGGTAAACTCGATCGGCTCTTCTATGGTTAAAATATGCTTGCTGCAATTATTATTAATATACTCAATCATCCCGGCAATGGTAGTGGATTTTCCCGAACCCATTGTCCCGGTTAATAAAACCAGTCCCCTCTTTTCCAAAGCCAACTTTTTTAAGACCTCAGCCGGAAGATTCAATTCTTCCAAGGTGCCTACGGAAGACGGGATATTCCTGATCACGATCGCGGGAGTATTGCGCTGGGTAAAAATACTTACCCGGAAGCGGCGGTCAAGAGGGGTAGAATAATAAGCAAAATCTATGTCCAGGTTCTTACGGAAATACCCTTTGCGTTCCTCGGTAACTAGTAATTCATCCAAGGCCTGATCAACATCATCAGAACCAATAACTTTATCATTGACAGCCACTACTTGCCCGTTGATACGCATCCGCACACCGCCTCCGGCCCGGTAGAATATATCCGAAGCATTCTTTTCTACCATTAAGGCCAAACAATCTCTTATATGCATATTCTCCTCCGTCGAGCACAATTTTGCGCCGCAAGGCGCCTGCCTGATGGCAGTCAGGCAGGCAGCGGAATCCCGCACCTTTACATATTTAAACAGTTTTTTAAATCGTAACTCCTAAAACGACTAAATACTAAAAAGGTGCGGGGTAAATTCGCCCCGTCCTTTTGGTATTTATTTTTTGTGAATCGTACCAAAAGAATAGGATACATTTATTATACCACCTGGCGCGCCTTTTCAGTAGTACAAAATTCTAACTCTCTACCCAACATAAGCTGGGTCTGGACACCCAGGGCCGGAGTGATAAGGTCAAACGGCTTAAGATTATACGATTACCTAAAATAAAACCGCTCTTATTCTTTACCCTGAAGATATAATTTAATCTTTTTCTCTAAATCCAGCAGGATTTTTTTAGGTTTAATACCCTGATTATATCCACCCATATTATTATCGCTTTTTATTACCCGGTGGCAAGGAATAATCAAAGGGTAAGGATTGTGTTTTAGTATCTGGCCGACGGCCCGGAAAGCCTTGGGATGACCGCATTTTTTAGCTACCCATTTATAGGTCCGCACCTCTCCCAGGGGGATACTCAAGACCGCCTTGTAGACTTTTTTAGCGAACAGGGTCATATCTATTATTTAGCTCATATATTAGTTAAAGGTAGAGGAAAAGGTAAAGAAATATTTTACAATCTGGTTATAAAAATCTATACCTATACCTTTACCTATGCCTACTCATTTCCCAATAATCTTTTTTCTACGCAATAGGTGGTGGTACTTTAGCGCAAACCTATGCGCTTCATCCCGGGCCCGGCGGATCAGATTTAAACCCGGAGCATTCTTATTCAACCGAACCGGATTAATCCTGCCTTTAATATATATATTTTCTTTTTCTTTGGCAATGCTTATTAAATTTAGATCGATCCCGAGCTTGTCTATCTCATCCAAAGCAGCCCGAAGATGAGACTTTCCTCCATCAATGATCACCAAGTCGGGAAGTTTTAAGTTTTCTCTGACTAAGCGGAAATACCTGCGCCTTACCACTTCTCTAATCATTGCGTAATCATCAATCTCGAATACTGTTTTAATCTTAAAGCGTCGGTAATTATCTTTATCCGGAAGACCGTTAAAAAAACTAACCATTGAACCCGTGGCTTCGCTTCCAGAAATATTAGAGATGTCAAAGGTTTCTATTCTACGCGGCAGCCGGTTTAATTTAAACCAGAGCTTTAAATCTTCCAATTCATCCTGCGAAGAGATATTTAGATCGCTTTTCCTGATAGCGCTTAAGGCACTTATCTGGTCCCGAATATTTGCTGCTTCTTCAAATTGTTGTCTATCAGCTGCTTTATTCATCCTGCAATATAGCCGACTGAGTAATTTTTCAAATCGGGAATCCAGAAACATCTTTATATTTTTAATAATTTCGGCGTATTCACTGACAGTCGCCCCTTTGACGCAAGGACCGGGGCAAAGTTTAAGCCTGTAATCTAAACAGGCGGTTTTAGGCAACGTAGCGCAAGTGCGATATCCAAAGATCTTGCGCACCATAATCAAAGCCTTACGTAATAGTTGGGCGCTGGTATAAGGGCCTAAATAAATGGATTTATCCTTGTTATCAATTTTCTTGCGCCGGCAGACTGAAACCCGGGGAAATTCTTCAGTGGATATCCTCACCCAGGGAAAAGATTTATCGTCTTTTAAATCAATGTTGTAATGAGGTTGTTTTTCTTTGATTAGCGAAGACTCTAAAATCAAGGCCCGGCTTTCTGTTGGCGCCGAGATATATTCTAGGCCCTTGATCTTGGAAACTAAAACCTGGGTCTTGGAGTCTAATAGCCGGTTAAAATAACTTTTGACCCTTTTTCTTAATGATTTGGCCTTGCCGATATAAATAATTTTTCCTTGGCCATCTTTAAAAAAATACACTCCGGATGTCAGCGGAAGAGAATCAACTTTCTTTTTTAAATTATCCATAGTCTTATAATCAAGCGGGTCCTGCCCAAAGGTGTCGACTCCTGGGCCCCTCCGCCCGGCGTGGATCCTCTCATTCGCCGCCATCCTTTGGTCACCCGCTAGGGATGGCCTATTTACTATTATCGGTTATAGACTTATCCGATAGTCTTGATTTTAGCGGTTTTGCCGCAGCGCGTAAGTATGAGATTTTGTGGGTTTGGCGGAGCGCGCATTAGAAAACTTTCGGCAAAAGAGTGCGAGGAATTACGGCGAGTGCAGGCAATTTTACCTTTGCGTGAGGAACCTTGCGCTCACCGGAAGGAGCCGTAAACCTAAGCACTCGGCGAAAGTTTTAAAGCGCTGCGGAGCTAAAGCCACAAAATCTAGTGTCTCGCACGAACAATATTCAGAAGCTGCCTCCTTTGGGCAGGACCCGCTAATAATCGCCGAAAACTACTAGATATCATATATTATAAATTAATCTTGCGGCCTTTTAGCCAGCGGGATAATTCTTTGATCTGCTCAACCCTTAAAACAAAACAAAGAATAATATAACTTATTAAACCGGCTGTAATCGGAACAGCGACTTTTAAAACTCTGTCCATAATATGGTTGCCTGTCGATACACACCAGCCCAGGGCCAGAAAACAAACTAAGCCCATTCCGATGCTGGCTAAGCCTATTTTTAAAAAAGAGCCTGCTATTAACTTAAGCTCCAGACCTCCCAGCTTTTTCTTTAAAATAACCAACAGGGTAAAAAATATTATAATCCCGGATAGGGAGTTGGCCAAGGCCAAACCGCTTAATTTCATAGGAAACATTAAGATAGAATTAAAGGCCACGCTTAAGCCTAAAGAGAGCAATGATATCTTAGCCGGGGTTAAGGTATCTTTTAAGGAAAAAAAACAGGAATTTAATAACTTTACCCCGCCGTAAGCAAAAAGCCCTATACTATAAAAAAACAAGACCCGGGCAGTAGTCTCTACTGAATACAAGTCAAACTTTCCTCCTTCAAACAAAGCTGAAACAATCGCCCGGGATAAAACCATTAACCCAACTGTTGCCGGAAGCATAACAAAAAATGTCGCCCGCAAACCAAAAGAAAGAGTATGCCTTAATTTAGCATAATCATTTTCTACGGCCTGCTGGGTGAAAACCGGCAGTATAGCCTGGGATAAAGCGCTGGAGAATATCCCTATAGGAAAAAGAATCAGCCTATAAGCAAAATATAATATTGCCACTCCGCCTTCGCCGACTATAAAAGCCAAAGATCCGAATATTGAATCCACGAAGTTATTCAGCTGATATATTGAAGAACTGGCTGCCCGGGGAAGCATAAGCTTAAAAATAGTTTTAGCTGCCGGATGGTTAAAATCCTTAGGCATTTTGAATCGGAAACCTTTTTTGTATAAAACCGGTACCTGAATGGCTAATTGCAGGAAACCTCCGATTAAAACACCGGCTGCCAAACCCTTAATACCCTCTCCCCATACCAGAGCAAAAACAATTATAGATATATTTAAAAGACAGGGGGCAAAGGCAGGGACAGAAAAATGGCCCAGGGAATTCAACAGCCCCATGGTAAAAGCAGCTAAGCTGATTAAAATTATATAGGGGAAAATAATCTGATTTAACCTGATGGTGGTTTGCAGTTTATCTGCGGAGGCGATAAACCCGGGGGCAATCAGCCTGACTATTAAAGGAGAGAATATAATACCCAGAATAGTCATAATGATCAGGACCGCGGAAAGAATAACCAAAACCAGGTTCGCCAATTCCCAGAATTCTTTAAGGCTATGCTTAACCTTGTATTCAGTAAATACCGGGACAATTGCAGCGTTAGTCGCTCCCTCCCCTACAAAATCCCGCAATAAATTAGGTATTTTAAAAGCGATAACAAAAGCCTGGGCATAAATGTATACGCCAAAGAGCCTGGCAATAACCATATCCCGGGCAAAACCCAGGATACGCGAACAAAGGGTAGCCAGGCCGATTATGCCGGCGGATCTGGCTATGCTCCAGTGGGTATGAGGATTTTTAGATTTATTCATTGACATTATCGGCTAATTATTATATTATTTAGGATACCAAATATCCAAATGAAAGGAATAAAAAATGCCTAAACGTAAAGCAGCAGTTAAAAGATTGCGCGTTGATAAAAAAAGACACCTTAAGAACTTAGAAATTAGAAAAGAACTAAAAAAGACTATAAAAAAGTTCCTAGCCTTAGTTTCGGCTAAGAATACAAATGAGGCCAAGACCCTATTTGCCAAGGTTTCATCGCTTCTGGATAAAGCAGCTAAGAAGAACATTATCCATCCTAATACCGCCAGCCGCAGAAAATCCCGCTTAGCTAAGAGAATTCTACGAGCCGCATAAACTAACAATAAATCTTTCCAAGGCCAGACTGGGCTTGGCCTTGCCGGTTTTTATATCTATATCGCAATCCAAAAGCAGTTTAAGCCTTTTTTTTAATTCTAGGGGTTGGCGGATCTCCCTCTGCCAGGCAGCTCTTAAACCTCCCAGGATCCGTTCAGGCTTTTCCCCGTTTTTTAAAAGTTGATTGAGTATCTTAAGTGAGGTATTTGCTTTCTTAAACCCTATCTGGTGAGCCAGATCAAAAGTATTCGGCTGACGGGTTTCGGCAAAACGGATAACTTGGGCCTTGCCAAAAAGCCGGCTTAAAAATCTATCCCGGGAATCATACTTAGCGATATCTAATATTAATACGGTTTTTGGGTAGGGGGTCTTTAGGTATTGAACCAAGAATTCCTTAATTTCCTCCTGCAGGCCAAGGCAATTCTTAATAATTACTAATCTTTTTTCAGACTTAACCGGCAGACAGAGGAGCCTCTCTTGGAGATATTTAAGGGTTAATCCTTCAGAATAAAGCCGGTCGAGATTAAAATCCTCGGTTTCTTTCCTGAGAAACTTCTCTTTAAACCTTTTAATCTGGATATCTTTGGAATTATTATCTTCACCGATAAATAGATAGGCGGAGACTTCTCTTCTTACCATGACCATTGCTCAACAGCGCGCTCCACAATTCTGCGGGCTAAATCCGCTACCGCGTCGGTAGTAGCCGCATCGTCCGATTTTTTGACTACATTTCCCACGGCAAAACTGGTATAATAAGTAGTATCTCCGGTAAAACCTTTTTCTTCCCAGATCAAAGTATCGGTCTTTTTATCCCAGAGGCTAATATCTACCCGGATATTGATCCGGTACTCCTCTACATTCTCAGTATTATCCGAAGAGTATTTTATCGGATCGCGGCTAAAATCCACTAATTCGCCCTTAAGAACCAAATCGGCGTTTTCTGACTTGATCGGCTTAAGATTACCATCCAAGAGAAATTTATTGATAACTGACCGGGTAATATCGGTCTCTAACATTGGTTTATAAAGCTTGTATTTATTTCCGGCATCACTCTCTCTGGTAATATCTATCTTATTGGCAAATTGAGTTATATAGATGGTCTTGTATTTACTCCCCACCATGGAACGGGTAGTATAACCGCACCCGCTGACCATAAAAACTAAAACAAAAATCTGTGAAATCTGAATTAATCTGTGTAATCTGGTCATCATTTTTTTCTCTCCATAATCCTTAAGCGTTCAATGGCCCTGGCCGCCCAGGGGCTGTCAGAATAATTGTTAATTACCTCATTGTAATAAATCTCGGCTGACTGAAAAGCCTTTTGTTTTTCATAGAACCTGGCGGCATTGTAATTACTTTCAGCCTCTTGCTCCTTTAAACGGTCGATATTCTTCTGCGCTTCTTTAGATAAAACAGCGTCCGGATGTTCCTGAACAAAGCTCTCAAATTTATCTTTTGCCTCCTTGGTCGCTCCCTGGTCATAATCCGGGCCTTTGGATAAAGCAGCCCGGCAAGAAGCCAGTTGAAATTTAGCCGCGGCAGCCCATTCACTGTCTGGATAACTAGTTACCACCTTATTAAAAGCCTCTTCGGCTTCGTAATAGTTTAAAGTCTCTTTTAAGACTAACCCTAATTTGTATTGGGCCTTGGAGGCCAAAGGTCCGTAGCTGGAATTGTCTATAACTTTATTTAGTATTTCAATAGCCGGATTTTCCACGGGGAGGGTAATGCCCATCGCCTTGCGCTTTTCCCCGGAAATAAACGCTTCGGCAATATTATATTCCCGGTTATTGATCTCAGCTATCCTTTCAGAAAAGGGGTATTTATCGATGACCTTCTGGTAGGCCTTATAAGCCTCAAATAACCTGCCTTCATCCTCCTCAATAACACCCAGATAATACTGGGCCTCTGAAGCCTCAAAAGACTTAGGGTAATTCTTCAGTAGTTTGATGAATTCCCTGATTGCCGATTTATAATCTTTTTTATCCATAAAAGCCTTCGCGTAATCGAATTGTTCTTTGGGAGTGCTTTTAGGAAGGGTCTTGGGGTTGATAAACTTTCCGGTTTTAGGGGTCCAGACCCAATAGGAATAAGCTGGAGATAAAATGAGCCCGGAAAATACTAAAACAAGTATAAGTATACGTTTCATAATAGTTTAAATTTAACATACCGGTTCGGCTTTGTCAACACATTCGTAGAGGCTAAAATGCGAAGGATGAGCCGGGAATTTTAAGTAAAAGATTGTTTACGAAAAGCAAGGCCCAGACCATTAGCTCAGATGTCCTGGCAATAAAAGGGGACAAAATAGGAGCAATAAATTCAACAGCGATAAGGCTGAAACCGCATAAAGTGATCAAAGAAGCTAAGGGAACAATGAAAAGATTAGCCACTACCGTTATGGGTGAGAAAATCCGGAAATAATAGGCGATAAAGCCCATTGTCCCTAACCAGGCAGACAGAGAAACCAGAAGGCCATCAATTAAATATCTTAAGTATTTTATTTTAAGCGCTTCAACATTAAAATAGGATCTGAATTTAGGATATAAGCAGATTATTGATAAAACGCTTATAAAAGAGAGCTGAAAACCTATATCAAACAATTGGTTGGGATTATTAACCAGTATAAATATAGCTGCCAGGCTTAAGGAATTATAGATATCCGGCTCTCTTTGAAATAGGCTGGCCAGAATAAACATTATCCCCATAAACGTAGCCCGGATTACCGGAGTAGAGGCTCCGGTTAAAAAGCAATAAATTAACAATAAGACAATAGTAAGATATAAACGAGTTGCCTTAGGCAGCCTGATGATCTTTAAAAATACCACAATCATAAAACTTACTATGCCTACATTAAAGCCGCTAACTACCAAAATATGCACAGTACCGGTTTTAATCATTGCCGTATTCACCTGCCGGGGCAGGTTTCTTTTTTCGCCTAAAACCATCGCGTCTAAAATAGCCGCGGCCAGTTGAGAGACCCGCTTAGAAATTATGCTTTCCATCCTTTCTTTCAGTAAAAAAGCCAGCCCTTTTACTGAAAAAGCATTATTTTGATTTAATCTGATAACCCGGCTGTTATACGGTAGGTAAAAAATGGAGCATATGCCCTGTTTGTTTAAGTAATCTTGGTAGCGGCCAAAGGCCCGGCGCAAACTTCCGGTCAGGATTAAAGCCTGGCCATAAGTAAAATAGTTTTTACCCTTAAGATAAACCAGGATATCTCCGCAAGTATTGTGCTTTAATCCTGCCTGGCTTATCTCCCGGGCTGAAAACTTAAAACCAGTCTTATTATTCCTGTAATCAGGGCTGGCGCTGACATAACCTTTTATTATTATGGGGGTATTATTTCCGTAAAAGACATGGCCTGAGATATGATCTTTGGGGATAAGATTAAAACCGGTTAAACGCAATCCTCCGGAAATAAAACAAAGCAATAAAAGCAGAATATCCCAGTTAACCTGTTTTTTTTCTAAAAAATAGGCGCTGAATAACAAAACCGCTGCGGTTATGAATAAAGTTACGAAACTTGGTTGGATATAAATTGCCACGATTATACCTAAAGAATAGGCAATTGCCATTATGGACACTGGATACTTCATGGAGATTGACTGATATACAAAGATTCTTTTATTTTTTCAAACCTGAGGCCCTTGAAACCTGGGACATTTTTTAAATCCTCTAAATTCTGGAAAAATCCATGAACTTTTCGGTAATCAAGTATGCGCTGGGCTGACTTCTCCCCTATACCGGGAATACTGATCAATTCCTGTTTATCCGCGGCATTTAAATTAACCCTGGTAAAATCCGGGTTAGCGCAGACAATTGTTTTAACCTTAGAATTTACCTTAAACAAAAAGTCAATCCCCATCCCAACCAAAGACACGGCCAGTAAAAATAAAATAACCTGCCTCTCTTGTCTAGTCAAACTAAACATATCTTCCCCTCCTTAACCACTTCCACCTACGGGGTGGCGCCCACCTACGGGGTGGCGCCCACCTACGGGGTGGAATATTGGTCAAAAGTTAGATTTTTTATACTAGCCAATTTTCGCTGATAATCTATGTTTTCATTCGTAAACTTTTCATAAATTTCAGGAACAATATTAAGAATATCGTTATAATTGCAAATACGACAATTATCAGCGACATTACCTAAATATTCATTATAGGAAGAGAACAACCATTTATCTGGTTTATTAGTTAAATATGCTGTTACGGGATTCAAATGAACATAGCGGGTTAAATGTAATAGCTGCTCGTCTGTCTTGATTAAAACCCTTTTAAACCTTGCTTCCCACAACGGTCCTTTTCGCTTATATTTGGTATTAAAATACTTGGTGTAACTATTGAGAACGTTTCTCATAAAAATTGTAATCCCAGAGTCTTGATCCTGGCGTAAAACTAAATGAATGTGGGTTGGCATAATACAATAGGCGATTATGCCAACTAGCCTCTCCTTGTTTGATAAATCAAAATTTAGATTCCTCTTCTTGTCTTCTCGGATTTCTTTTTGGGTGCTTGTGATATAAGCGGACAATTTAATTTTCGGATTCTTACGCCGATAATACCTAATTGCCTGCTGAGCCCTCTTAAATTCGGAATCATAGTTGAATATCTTAAACCCAGCTATGCTTTTACTAAAAATATGATATATGTTCTCTGTCGCTAATGGCGTATTCAGCATAATATCCTCCTTTTGTTTATGTTCCAACCATATCCACCTACGGGGTGGCGCCCACCTACGGGGTGGAAATGGTTGTGCCTACATTAATAGACGGAGAAAAAGGGGAAATCTAACGATATTTTTTGTGGGGGTGGAATTAAACTACGATATTGACCAACTTGCGGGGAACAACGATAAAATTTTTGAAAGGCTTATTTTGAATCCAGGGGGTTAATTTTTCCTCTGCCAAAACTATCTCACGCAGTTTTTCTTCACTGATATCCATTGGAACGTCTAATTTAGCCCTAACCTTACCGTTTACCTGGATAACCATGGTAATCGTAGCCTCAACCAGAAGCTCGGGATTATATCTTGGCCAAGGGGTTTTAAAAATACTCCCCTTATTGCCTAAGGCCTGCCATATTTCTTCGCTAAAATGGGGGACTATCGGGCTAAGCATAATAATTAAATTAGTAAAAATAAACCTGTCCGCTCCGGACTGATAGATCGCGTTCACAAATTCCATCAGGCTGGCAATAGCGGTATTAAACTTGAAAGACTCAACATCATCGGTAACCTTTTTAATGATCTTATGCATTACTTTAATAAGCGCAAAATCAGCCTCGTCTCTTAGATTATCCTTGATCCTCAGGACCCGGTTTAAAAATTTATAAGTCCCCTCAATACCCCGATCATCCCATTCCAGTTCGGCTTCCGGGGGAGCGGCAAAAAGTATAAACAACCTTAAAGTATCAGCCCCGTATTTATCAATAATCAGATCCGGGTCAACTATGTTGCCCTTGGATTTAGACATTACCTCAGCGTTTTTTAAAACCATGCCCTGGGTAAGCAGGCGTTTAAACGGCTCAGCGTAACTGACCAACCCCAAATCTTTAAAGAATTTAGTGAAAAAACGGGAATAAAGAAGGTGCAGGATCGCATGTTCAATCCCGCCGATATACTGATCAACCGGCATCCAGTAATTTGCCTCCTTGATATCAAACGGCTCTTGGCCAGATTTAGGCGAACAAAACCTTAAAAAATACCAGGAAGAGTCAAAAAAAGTAGCCATGGTATCAGTCTCCCTGCGGGCTGGACCATTGCATTTCGGACAGCTTACTTCCACGAATTTTTTAACTTTACCTAAGGGGCTTCCGCCTTCACCGGTAAAAGGAGCGTCTTCGGGTAACTCTACCGGTAGATCCTCATAAGGCACCGGCACAACAGCGCATTTTTTACAATAAATAACCGGTATGGGAGTCCCCCAATAGCGCTGCCGGGATATCAACCAGTCCCGTAAGCGCCAATGAGTCTGGATTTTACCAGTATTATTTTTCTCCATCCACTCGGCAATTTTTAATTTGGCCTCTTGATTAGGCAAGCCGTTGAATTGCCCGGAATTTACCTGGATGCCGTTACCCTCATAAGCTTCAGTAATTTCATCTATGGACCGTGGACTATTCCTGCCTGCCGGCAAGGCAGGGACTGTGGGCTGGATTACTATCCTCATCGCTAAACCATGTTCTTTGGCAAAAAGAAAGTCCCGCTGGTCATGAGTAGGAACAGCCATGATTGCGCCTGTCCCATACTCCAACAACACGTAATCAGCAATCCAAATCGGCACCTCTTCATTATTTACCGGATTGATGGCAAAACTGCCGGTAAAAATTCCTTTCTTCTTTACATCCGAGGCAGTGCGCACCTGCGTGGTCTCCCGGCTTACCTTTTCAATAAATCTTAAAACTTCTTTCTCCTTAAGGCTACCCCGGATTATCTCTTTTACTAACGGATGTTCCGGTGCCAGCACAATATAAGTAGCTCCAAAAATAGTATCCGCCCGGGTAGTAAATACCGGGATTACCTGATTATTTTCTTTCAGCCTGAAATATATCTGGACTCCCTGGCTCTTACCGATCCAGTTTGTCTGCATGGTAATGACCCTCTGAGGCCATTCTTTAAGCAGCTTTAGGTCTTCAAGCAGGCGCTCTTTATATTCGCTGATCTTTAAATACCACTGTTCCAATTCCTTTTGTTCAACTTTCTTATGGCACCTCCAGCACCCTCCGTCAATCACCTCTTCATTGGCCAAAGTAGTGGCGCAGGAAGGGCACCAGTTTACATCCGAGGCTTTTTTATAGGCTAATCCTTTCTCAAACATCTTGAGGAATATCCACTGATTCCATTTATAATAATCACTGTCGCAGGTAGAAACCTCTCTATCCCAGTCATAGGAAAAACCCATCTTCCTTAGCTCAATCTTCATCCAATCAATACACTTATGGGTCCACTCTTTAGGTTTAGTCTTATTTTTTATAGCCGCGTTTTCAGCTGGCTGGCCAAAAGCGTCAAAACCCATCGGGTGCAAAACATTAAAACCCCGCATCCATTTATAGCGGCTGTAGACATCGCCGATAGTATAGTTACGGACATGGCCCATATGGATCTTTCCTGAAGGATAGGGAAACATCTCTAAGCAGTAAAACTTGGGAGCACCAGAAACCCAAGACTTAAAGATCTTGTTTTTATCCCAGTAATCCTGCCATTTTTTCTCTATTTCTTTAAAATTATATTCCATCGAGCACCTATATACGTCCGCCAGAGGCGGACATTTAGTGAGATCCGCCGTAGTCCGCCACGATTATTGGCGGGCAAAGGCGGATAGAGCACTATTCCCTAATCTCCCGCTCTTAATTTCCTGACTGTATTTAAATTCATCCGATCATCTTTTAAAGTTTCTTTGGGCGTCTCTAAAATAAAAGGTATATCCCTAAGCCTGAAATGATTAATAATTCCGCGCATCCCTTCTAAGCCGATATTCCCCTTGCCAATATGAGTATGCGTATCGTGGCGGGAGCCTAATTTACCGGGGGCGTCGTTTAAATGGATCAATCTAATCAGGTTTAACCCCACATTTTCCTCTATTTCATCCAACAACTTCTTAAGGCCGGCGCCGGTCGAAATATCATAACCGGCTAAATAAGCGTGGGCGGTATCCAGGCAAAGCCCGACCCGGGATTTATCTTTTAAACGGCTGATAACCTTTTTCTGATGAACAAATTTATAACCCAACCAGGAGCCTGAGCCAGTGGTATTCTCCAATAAAATCCCGACTGGGCTGTCTTTGGT
The DNA here is from genome assembly GCA_043812955.1 of Candidatus Omnitrophota bacterium. GTDB lineage: Bacteria > Omnitrophota > Gorgyraeia > Gygaellales > Profunditerraquicolaceae > JAHKAP01. The sequence goes on from JBDRLN010000043.1 coordinate 23,633, forward strand.
TTTAGAAATAATCTTATTCAAAGCAGCCGAGAGCCTCTTTAACCCCGCTTCTTCGGTAGTCTCCTTATGGCTGCCCATATGGGTAACAATATAATCAGCTTTTAATTTTTCAGCTTCCTGGATATCCTCGACATAAGCCCTGACCGAGGCCCAGTAAAGTTTAGGGTTGGGAGAAGCAAGATTTATTAAATAAGGAACGTGGATAAATACCGGGCCGATCTTAAATTTTTTCCGCAGGCGGATAAATTCCCCGATATCCTCTGGTTTAAGAAAATTATTCCGCCAGGATTGCGGGTTGCGGGAAAAAATCTGCAGAGTATTACAGCCCAGCTTATGCGCCCGCTCAACTGCCTGGGTTATGCCGCCTTGGGTAGAAACATGCGCTCCTAATAACATTGGTGTATTTTAACATAAGCTTAAGGAAAGGTCAATTCGAAGTACCGGAAGGAGAATATCAATACTATATCAATTTAATTTCAGGTAAAATAAAAAGGGTGGAAATTTAATTTTCCACCCTTAAATTACTAAGGCTTCTTAAAAAAAGAATTACTGGATGGCAGTACCATCTGCATCGTCTAATCTTATTACGCCGGTCTCGTCGACAAAAAATGTTCTGGTACCTGTAACGTTGGCTGTTGCCGGAGCCGCGGTAAGTGTATACTGGTTGTCATTAGTCTGACTGTAAGTATAATTATAGCCTTGGACACTCGGCGTAGTACCATTATACCTATCATCCAGGTATGCCGGCGTAGCATTTATCAAATCACCTAAAGAATCTGGATAGGCCGGAGGTGACTGGACAGCCCGATAACTTTCCACAGCCGAACTTATTGTCCTAACTGTAGCAATAGCCCCGGATTCATTAGCATTAACTCTTGCCCGAAGCAGGTTAGGGATGGCAATAGCTGCTAAGGCTGCAATAATAGCTATAACAATCATAATCTCTACTAAGGTAAATCCTTTTTTCATCTTTACCCCCCTAATTAAATGATATTAATCCTAAATATATCTCATATTTAAAATTAGTCAAGTTCTATTTTAACCCAAAATTTTCTTTAGTTTCATGATATCATCTTTATCAATACTAGTAAACTCCAGCGACACCTCAAACGTTTCGTCATTGTACATCTCTTTTACTCTGACAACTCTACCGGTAAGTTCAATAAGTTCTTCCTTTAATCTTATCTCCAACCTTAGCCTATCCCCCAGAGGAAAAAACTCATAAGAAATAAACCTGATCCCGCCGGAACTTAAATCCATTGAGATATTATTTATGGCCTGCGCCGGCTTGCCGGGCTGGGATAAACTACGATAGCTTACTATATCGTCACGCGCTATCCTGGGGAATTTTCTTTTATCTGCTGAAAAACTCATAGAATATTAAGCTATAGCTAAACCCATCGAAACTGCCAAATTAGCAACATTATTAAGCGAGGCCCTACTGCCCGAAGAGGGGGCTACTTTAAGCGTATGGTTTAGGTCCAGGAAATCCACGGGTATTGTTAATATCTTCTGCAGCTCAACGGATAACCCTTTAGTATTGGAGCCCCCTCCGGTTAAAGATACCCTTTCCACCTTCTTAGCTAAATCCCTCTCGCAATATTCAAAAGACAGAAGAAGCTCGTTAACCAGATGTCTGATATAAGAACCGACTATTTCCATAATATTTTCCGGGGAATTACCTAAAAGACCCATCTCGAATTCCTCGGCCTTATTGATCGGCAGGCTCATTTTATTCCCCAGTAATTGGAGGACATTATATCTGCCGGATTCGATATCGCGGGAAAAATGGGGGATACCATTATCTAAAACCACCAATTTAGTCATCTTATACCCCACATCCAACAGGCCCACAACCCCCTTAAAGTCCGGATAGATAAATTTAAAGGTATTGAATAAAGCCAGGCAATCGATATTGATTGAATCCACTTCAAGGCCGGCCTCCCTTACCAAATTGACCCTGTCTTGAATGACCCTTCGCTCTGAGGCCGCCAGCAGGATCATGGCTTTATTATTAACCAATCTCTTCAGGACACAGAAATCAATAACCGTATCTTCTTTTTTATAGGGAATATACTTCTCCAGTTCAAAATCCAGAGACTTGCGGATGTCGGCATCTTTCATTTGAGGCAAAACAACATAACGCACTAATACATTTGAACCGCAGAGCGATATATTAACCTTATTCGTATCGGCATTCAAAAGCCGGTGGGCCTCTTTTATAGCGCCTATTATTTTTTCAGTCGAGCCTTCCGGTTGAATAGGGACAGCTGCAAAAGAAAAAACTTTATTCTTAAGGGAGCCTGCCTTAAACAGCTTAACATTAAGATTGCCTATATCCAATCCTAATGCAGAATCCGGGGATTTAGAAAAAAAATCTTTAAGATAATTAATTTTCAACATAGCGATTCCGCTCAATTATTGATTCTTATTTGAGAAGGCCTGGTATTTTCGGTAATAATCGTCCGCCTCCTTCTGCTTCTTCAAATCCATTGCATAAATTAGCGCCAGATTATAGTAAACCTCTTGGTCTTCGCTCGACCCTTTCAAAGACTTCATATACTCGGAAATTGCCTCTTTTAAAAGATTCTGCCTGGCCAAAAGATACCCCAGATTAAAATGCAGGTCACGGTTATTAGGGTCGATTTTTAAAGCGCTGCGGTATTCTCTAAGCGCTTCTTCAGTTCTGTCAAAACTGGCATAAACATACCCTAGCTGCATATGTAAATTTTTCTGAATAGCCTCCCGGTTTTTACTCTTGTCCGATTGCGGTTGCCGGAGTGTAGCCTGGAACTGTACTTCCAGTAAGGACTCCTGTACGGCGCATTCTCTTTCCAAGGCCTTATTTTTTTCCTTTAATGCCTGCATTTCTTTTAAGAATTGCTCATTTTCCGGAAGAAAACCAACCTCCCTGGATTTGACATTTATGTTGTCTTCCGCAAAGATTAGCGAGGTTAGGCTCAAAGCGAAAATAAGGATGATTAATATTTTTTTCATAAAAAATAACTAAGCCTACTTCGCTGGCGGAGACCTTAAACCAAAAGGCTCCTTTTTATCGCGAAGGATAGCTGGATCTTTTTTCTTCATTGCCTCGAACTGAGACACCTGAGTTTTTTCATATTCGTCTAACACGGCGCTTACTGACACCCGGGGAGTTACAAAAATAACTAACTCGCTTTCTATCTTGGAACGGTTGCTTCTATTAAAAAGTTTTCCCAAATATGGTATGCTGCCCAGGATGGGCAGTTTATCCGTAGTTACAGTATCCTCTTTCTTCCTCAATCCTCCAATGACTATGGTTTCTCCGTCTTTAACCATAAGATTGGTCTCGGCCTTGCGGCTATCAATGATCGGCTGGTTATCCGGGGTCCAACCGCTGCGGAAACTCTGTTCGGTCTTAATATTCAAAAATATAAAGTTATCTTTGGTAATATGGGGCACGACGGATAGCTTTATGCCCACATCCTTAAATTGGGTGGAGGCTACTGTCCCTTGGTCGGTGGTAGTCTGCTGGGTATAGGGGATCTGCTCATTGATATCAATATTTGCCGCCAGATTATCTAAAGTCAACACCTTGGGATTAGCTAAGATATTCACCCTCTTTTGCTCGATCCAGAAATTCATTACGGCAGTAAAGTCTGCCCAAGGCATTATGGTTTTACCATAACGGATTTCCCCGGTCGTCGCTCCGCTTAAACCCAAATTCTGTATCATAGAGCGCTGAGACATCTCTTTAAGGGTCATGGTCCAATTAATGCCTAACTGTTCTTCATTAGTCAGCTTTAAATCTATCAACATTGCCTCAATCATTACCTGGGGGGTCTTAGTGTCCAACTGGACAGCAACGTCTCTTATCCTGTCTATCCTATCGACGATATCAGTGATAACTAAACTATTGGTTCGGGCATCAACCTCAATCTTGCCCCGGCTGGTAAGCATAGAGGAAAGCGTCTTCTGGATATCGCTGACCTTGACAAAATTAAAAGTAACTATCCTCGTCTCTAATTCCCCCCTTTCCTCTGCCTGGCGTCTCTTTTCGAGGGTCGAAATAACGATATAATTATCTTTTTCCACCATTACAAAATTATAAGTCCCTAAAGTCATATCCAGGGCTTCCCTCCAGCCGACATTCTTGAGCCTCAGGGTAACTTTGGCCTTAACCTCCTCGCTGACAATTATATTTTTTCCGCTGATCTTGGAAAATGACCTCACCACATCTCTGATATCCACGTCTTTAAGATCCAAGTCCACTAATACGGCCGTGTTGTTCTGGCCATCGGCCTGGGTTGACACCGGAGTAGAATTCATTACCCCCCAGGTAATCGTTTTATTTCCTGCTTCGGCATAACAAAAATTATTCGCCGGCATAATTGCGATAAAACATAATAAAAAAATTAGTTTTTGCATATTATCTTATTAAATTTTCGGCCACCGGCAAAGGAAATGATTCATTATCTATCCCCTCTTTCAGGGCGCCCTCAGCCCTATCCTCGACAGTAATCTTAATTATTTTATCCTTGCTTGAAAGGATGACGCCGTCTCTTTCAATTTTCTCAACTTTCCAGCCGGCATAATTATCGCCGGTCTCCAAGATCTGGTCATTAATTATTGCCACTGGGTGGACTTTGTTCCAGAGTAAGCCTTTTAATACCAGATCTGTCAATTCGGCTTTCCTTACCGGTGAATTCTTATCTACCTCCTGCCAGTCAAGTGTCGAGATAAAGGGGTCTCTTTTTTCAGCCCGGCCCTGAGAAGACGCACTTAACACTAAAACCAAGGCAATTATTATAGCATTATTGAGCCGGTCGAACATGTTTAAATTTTTACCCTCTCTTCGGTATAGATAACGAGCTTCATCCTTACCTTATGCCTATATATATCCTGGAGGCCAGATTCTATGGTGTAGGTATTTATCTTGATAAACCTATCTGCTTCTTCTATCCTGCTTAAAAACTTTATAAAATTTTCATAACCCGAATTTATGTCTACCGATATAGGGATATACGGAAAATCCGGGAGTTCTTCTTTCTCAGCCTTCTTAGCCTGGCTATCCTTTTGCTTGGCCGCAACTTTTGAGGACTTTTTCTTTTCTGGGGCTTTTGGTTTTGGTATGACCATCGGCTCCGGCTTCACGGAAACGAATTCTATCTCCAGGCCGTCGGCTAAGAGGGTTAATTCAGCCAAGATATTACCGGCATCCTTTCCCCAGAAAAGCTCATATTTAATCAACTCAATATCAGCTTTATCTTTATCTAATTCCTGTTTTAAAAGGGCGCTCTCCTTTATTAACCCTTCCAGTTTTACCAGGTCAACGCTCTTAACCTTGAACTGCTTATTTAATTCTCTATACCGCTTCAGGGCCGGAGAAAAAACCAGGTATAAAATGAGGCCTAATGATATTAATAAAAGAATAGCGATCTTCAGGATGGCTATAACCTCGGGCTCAAATTTAAATTTAAGAATATTTTTTTTATGGTCCATAAAACTACCTTGGCTTAAAAGGCATCTCGATAAGAAAAGACATTATGTCATTATTCTTGTATTTTTCGCTGCGAAAATCAGCCAGCAAAAGATTGTCGAAATTTGAAAAAAAATCCTGGTCAGATTTAATTTTATTAATAAAAACACTCAAGGTGGTCAAGCTGGTCTCCTGACCCCTGGGCAAGACCCCTCCCTTGATGGTCAGCTTACTTTTTTCCATGCCCTTATCCTGAATTTTATCGAAAATGACCTGTTTAAACCAGATCTCCGCAGGTAAAAAGTCCCTCAAGCGGTCCAGTTTTTCCGACCAAAGAATATCCCGCCTAAATATTTGCTTATACAGGGCTATCTCTTTCTTTATCTTTTCCCTATCTTTCTTAGTCTCCTCAATCGCCTTTTTTAATCCTTGAGCCTGGTCATATTTTTGGCTTAGGCGGCTGAGTAATTCATTTTTAAATACGGCCTGGATCCTAAAATAGATACCCAAGGCCAAGAAAATAAGGTTAAGAAAAAATAAAGTTAGGATTCCCATCTTAAAATAGGCTACTGTTGGAGTAACTTTTTTTTTGCCTCCCAGATCAGCAGGCAGGAGATTTACTTTAAGCAACTTTTTATCCTCTCTTGGGCAAAACTATCTTATTTTTATAGTCTAACAGGCGTTTTAAATCAGCATCGGTAAATATACGATGGCCGTTACGGTTGCGCGCAACCTCAGGTATCTTTTTATTCTTAAACCATAAAAACAGGGTATTCCGGGATATGCCCACCCTGGCCAATACCTCTTTTGCGAAATAAAATTCCTGTTCCATATCCTTAGTCTGTATTAAGATGTAATAACATGTACTATACTATACTATACTATAATATTATATAGTATTATATATTAATATTACAATTTGTCAAGCAGAATATGAGAAGCTTTTCTCGACTTTGTAGCAAAAGGGAAAAGGCTGAATATTTGAAATGGCCCTAGTGCTCTCTATTTAAGGATTGGGGGGATTAATTCCGCAGGCTGACTGTCCCGGAGGTTAAACGCATACTTATCGGAGGATTAAAGCTTACCCCCTGGAAGGAAGCGATCTCGGTGGTCAGGGTAATATTGACGCCAGAATTTGTACCCCCTGTACCTCCGCTTTCAGTGCTAAAATATGTAAGCGCAGGGGTGGAGTTAATATAATTGACCAGCAAAATTGGTTGTCCTTGTGGCGCAAGAGAGTCGTCTAAGATCTGGCGTAAAATTCGAGGTTTATCCGGATCCGGCGGATCCGGATCTATCTGATATTCAACATACCAACCAGATACCCCATCTGCCCCATAAACCAACATCTTGGTGCCGTTAATCAGGTCCAGATTGCCGTCGGCATCAGCATCGATAGGAAATTTAAACCTCACTGTCCGGTAATCAGAACCGACAGTAGCGAAACCGGCCAGCTTTAGCTCTTTAGCCATCTTATCAATACCCAGCCTGGCTTCCTGCTGGACTAATAGCTGGGCTTCTCCGACCAACCAGGAACGCCGGGCAGTATTTACAATAGCATAGGCTGATGCGATGATAAAAGTAGTTATGGCCAAGGCAACCATAACCTCCATCAGGCTAAATCCTTTCTCGGTCCTCACCTTAAATCTCCTTATTTACCATTACCGTATCCAGCTGACAAGGAGAATCAATCCGGGCATTATTATTCTGATCTTCAGCCCCGTCTAAAACCCCGTTGAGATTAATATCCTCACCCACAATCCGGCCTTTCTGACGATAACAAACTACCACTCTCACGCTTAAGAGCGAATTCGCAGCCCCGCTTAATTCCTGGGCATAAACCACGCCCTTGCCTGTAACCATAGTGGAAGAAAGATTAAAAGGGGTACTCTTAAGAGTTCCCGCATTAGTATAATCAGTTATAAGTGTAATATAATTATTACGGGTTAATTCTTCCATCTTAGCCTCGGCTTCCTTTTGGGCCATAATGTAACTTTTATCAGATTCGGTTATCCCTAGTAAGCGGGCAAAGACGCCCAAGGAACCCAGAAGGGCAACAACCAATAGCATTGTAGATACCATAACCTCGATTAGGGTAAACCCGGAATTTTTATTCATATCTCATTTGGAAAGCTATGCTTAACTTTAAAAACTATCCACCGAAATTTCCCGCCAGGAAAATTCACCTCCGCCAAAAAAGAACCCTTTATTCTTGGTCAATTCTTTACTCCGGTAGCGGGTATCGTAGGATTTTTTTACGTTCAGGTTTTTAAGGACAAGGAGATCCGAGACTGAATAGTAATTAGCTCCGCTGGGAGACCGAGAACCTGGCCGAATATCAAATGGCGCGCCAAATATTGAACTATTTATATAGTCTACCGGCCCATCACTGCTATGGGCAGTAAATCTATCCGGATCGGTTTCATCTGCCCAATCCAGCTGAAAAAACGAACCTTGGAGTTCCTTTTTTTTGTTCTCCCATCTTTCCAGATTTACTCCCATAGGAATCCCTGCGGAGGCAGAAGCCATATCTTCTGTTCCTGGCTGGATGTCGGCATAGCCGTTATAATAAGAAGCCATTAAACAATTGTAGACTTGATCATACTTTACCTGATTGGGCATTGCTCCCCAGGTCTGTCCGTCAATAATAGGGTGACTACTACCACTAACTGTATAGGTATGTTGTCCTGATTCATCATCTTTATCAAATGTTGCTTCCCACTTATTTTCAATCGCATCTCTAATTTGCACGGCCTTAGTATAATCCTGGCTATTTTTAACATACGAATCAGGAGATACCCAGAACCCTCCACCAGAATAGGGATTAGCCTCCGCTAAATTACCAGAACCATCTTTGGTCACATATATATACGGGTAATTTGGATAGGTGGGAAATGCCGGAGGAACCTGCGGATCATTAAAATCATCAGAAAGGGTATGGATTTGCTTCTTGGAAACGACTGCCGAAGCCATCCATTCATCATTACTCTCGGGATTATTGTAATCGCCTTTCAAATAAACATTTTCTTCGCTGATAAGATGAAATGTGGCATTATTGGCAGCGCCGGAATGAGGAAGCGCTTTAGCCTGGGTAATCCTAACCGGAACCTCGGCGTAAATAATCCCGTTGGCAGGATAAGTCCCGGCCTGTTGCATTTTAGCTAAATCCAATTCTAGAACCGTCTCCGTCTTATTAGTGTAAAAATTGATAAAACTAACCTTCTTGGCATACTGCTTATAAGAGTCTAAGGGTTGGCCATCAGCATCTTTATTTAATCTGTCCACCAAGATACCCACGGCAAGGCCCATATCTGAGAGCCAATCATTATAGGGAGTGGTATTAGTGTAGGTAGTAGAATTATGGGCCGTATAAGTTACTGCGGTTGAGTTAGCGTAATACAAGGTGTGGCTGCCTCCTTTGCGCGATAAATACAAACCTCCCTCTTTGCTCTTGCCCTTATAAGTAGTGGCAAAACGCGGAGGCTCCATAGTTTCCCCTTTTTCATTAGTCAAAAATACATTTCCCAGATTGCTTTGCTGAAGCCAGTTATTCCAGCCTTCGGACTGTTGAAGGGAATTGGTTTTATTTACCTGAATATAGGTCGGCGTGGTTAAGTTTTCACTGCCATACGTGCCATCCAGAATTTCGGGATTTATATTATTGGCATAAATTGTAGCTTGGGTAGTATTATAGCCTAAGTCCTTCCAATAAGTGACATTCTTCAGCATCTCAACATAAGTCTTAGCCCCGGGATATGTAGAGTTGACCATAACCGCTTTGTGGTCAATGATTGCCCAACTGGTATCTTCCATATACTTTGTACCGCCGGTTGCGTTATAAACCGTAAATCGAATCTCCTCCTGGGGAACCCCTGCAACGGTTCCATTTCCATCGTATTTGATCCAGGACCAGTTGCCATTAAGCTCTGCGGGGATTTCGTTTATCCTGGTTGTATCGCGAATTACATCGCCATCTTGGTCAAAAAGAACTTCGCCAGCTTCATCCTTTTTTGCCGGATAAATCCAGGTATTCTGGCTATTTAAACTCTTTCCTGCCTCACTATTCCAGGCATAATTTTGGGGCTGGCTATCTCCGTAAAAACGCCACTCTGTATTTAACATCCAGGCCGGCGGCCAGGAACCGACAAAATCTGAAGCAATGTTAGAGTAGTATGAATTAGTAGTCTGGTTAATCCAGGGAGCCTGAATAGAGGTATTCTGGCTGGAATTTGTCCCGGCCCAGGCCCGGGCTGAACTATTGCTGGCCATTCGGCCTAAATCCGGCAAAGGCAGCTCTCCGTTGACATTCCCGCTATTATCCACATAATAATCGTAATATCCCGGGCGAATGTATTTTGAACTTTCAGCATAATATATGCCATTGTCTTTACCGGTCTTAATGGAATCTACATCGTAAATTTTAGCCGAACCATATAAACTGATGTTGCCGTTGGCATGGATCCTTCCGCCGTTAGCATAATAATCCCCTTGAATAGGCAGGTTATAATTAGTCCACCAGGCATAGTCGTAAATACCGGTGCGGCTTAAGCGGTATTCGATTACTCTTTGATTATTGCCGCTTATACCTTTTATCCTGACTACGGTGGTATCGCTCAAGCGGGGATCAGGAAATGACTTAAGAATAAATGAACCATCCAGGGCCCGGTAACAACCTATATCATCTCCTACTGTAACAAAGGCGGCATCGGCATTGCTACCCTGGGTGCGTAAAGAAACAGGGGTTGCGCTTTCCGGCACTATATTACCCTGAGCATCTATCTTATGAGTAAACCAGCTATACCCCTGATTGGATATTTCATAATAGGCATAAGAGAGCCCTTTCTCAGCGTTATAAAGAGCCTTTAGAAAATTGTCTGCGGATTCAACCATCTTCCTGGCGTGGATGGTCCGGTAAAAGAAAGCTCCGCTTAAACCCATAAGAATAAGCACGATCAGATAAACCGTGATCAGCAATATTCCTTTTTCCTGACGCAACTTATTCATCCCTAACCCCTTTCTTCTAATAAAAGTATAGTTTAAAACAAATATAAATCAATAGCAAAATAGGAGTTTTTACATTTATTTTACATTTTGCCCTCCCTCTTATCCGAGAAAGACACCATAATAAATCCTACTGACTTTTGACTTTGACCCACTATCCACCCCGTAGGTGGGCTCCACCTACGGGGTGGATACAGACATCTTCCCGGGAAAATTGGCTTGACTTAACCAAGGCCGGATAATATAATTTAGCTAATCTCTACCCACGATGAAAAAATATCCAGGTTATACTTATACCCTTTTCAGCCTGCTCTTATTGTTATCCGTTAATCCTTCTTTTGCGGACATGGTTTATCTTAAAAACGGTGGCTCCAGCGAAGGAATCATTGAAAAAGTTGAGGATGATAAAATTACCCTAGATGTGGGTTACGGCAAAATTAGCCTGAATAAAAAAGATATCCTACGCATCGATAAATACACTGAAAGAGAACAGGCTAAACTTAAAAGAAACTGGAGCCGGGACTTTTTTTTACGCCAGGATTCTATCCCCCAAGAATTAAAAAAGCTCGCCCAGGAATTCCAGGACTTAGAAGACTTGAAAGACTCAGCCGGCAGCGAGAAGAGAGCCAGGCTTAAAACCGAAGAGGAAATAGTTAGGCTGGATAAAGAATTAAAAGAGTTGAAATCCCGGCTTAGCCTTGCCAGCTCGGGGCTGGCCAGCCTAAAACCCCAAGAAGACCCGCCAAAATACAACTCTTTAGTCGAACAATTTAATTCTCTGAGCGCTAAAATAAAATTAGCTGAATATAATAAAGAGGAGAAAAATAAAGAAATAAACCTGCTCAATGAGAATATCGCGAATTATATAAATCAGCTAGGGGTCTTCAGGAAGAAATTTAAAGGCATTTATTCTTCCTTAAGAGAAACCTTTACGGAAGAGGCAAAAAAAGTGCTGGAATTTTTAAACGGCAGGCTGGCGGCAATGGAAGAAGATTTTACCAGGCACGCTATCAATTACCGCCGCCTGGGTTCCAGTATTATCGTTTCGGCGATACTCAACGACTCAATAAGAACAAACCTGGTAGTTGACACCGGCGCCAGCCTGGTAACTATTTCCCGAAGAATTGCCGAAAAACTATACCTGGATTTAAACCAAGCCCCTTCTACTATGGTAACTTTAGCTGACGGAAGAAACGCCCTGGCTAAAATAACCACCATAGAGAATATCAAGGTTTTAGACGCCGAAGCCAGGAATGTGCAAGTGGCGGTTTTAGAAAATCAGGAGGCTGAAAAAGAGGACGGGCTTTTAGGGATGAGTTTTTTAGAAAAATTTATGGTTAAGATAGACGCCCAAGCAAACCGGCTGATCCTGGAGGAGTTTAATCCGTGATTTTATTAATTGCGGCCTTGAAATCCTGGTGGAAAAGAAAAAAGATTGAAATCTACCTTACGGCAATAATAATACCCAGCATCATTCTCTGCATACTCACTCTTTGGAATTTTAGCAGCCAATATAATTACCTCAACTCGAAATTAAAGATTGAGGCTAGCACAACCTTGAGTTCCTGGGAATTGGGGGGGATGGAAAAATTAAACCTCTTTTCTTCTTCCTTGATCATATTTTCCCTGGTGCTCATTCTAATCCTGGCAAGCTATCTTAGCTCCCGGGCCTTGCAGCAACAGATAGAATTAACCCGGGCCAAGGGCGATATTATCTCAATAGTCTCCCATGAACTTAAAACCCCGGTAGCTTCAATTCGCTTGCTGGCGGAAAGGCTGATCAAGTTTAAACCGGAGGAAAGCGAAAAACAAAAAGAATATCTGGAATTAATCCTGAAACAAAGTTATCACCTAAACCATTTGATTGAGAACGTGCTTGATTTTTCTAAATTAGAAGAGAAGAAACAGGAATATCAATTTGAGGCGACGGATTTAAAACAGCTGTTGATTAACTGCCTGTTAGAATATCCGGCAAAACTAATAAAACCCGATTGTAAAATTCAATCAAATCTAAGCTCTGACATCCCCCGGCTTAACCTGGATATTAATTCCATCTCCCGGGCCTTGATCAACCTTTTGGACAATGCTTTTAAGTTTTCACCGGAGTCAGGGGTAATAAATGTAAACTTATTTAAAGACAGTAAAAACGTCTATGTGGAAGTGGCTAACCAGGGCCCCGGGATTAAAGATACCGAGGCAGGCAAGATCTTTCAGCGTTTTTATCACACTGGCAAGGGAACGGGTCTGGGGCTGGCCATTACCCGATATATAATTGAAATGCACCAGGGCAAAATCGGGTTTGAAAATAACCCGGGAATAGGCACTAAATTTAAAATTGTACTGCCGTTAGATAAACTGCAGGCGAAAATAAATGAAAAAGATTCTCATTATTGAAGATGACCCAGTAATACTGCTGGGGCTAAAAGACGAATTGTCTTCTGAGTATGAAATTAAGGAGGCCGGGAATGGCTCCTTAGGGATAGAGATTGCCTTAAAAGAAAAACCGGACTTGATAATTTTGGATATACTCCTACCGGATATCAGCGGTTTACTCGTCTGTCAAGAAATAAGAACCAGCGGGATTGATTCGGCAATAATTATGCTTACCGCCCTTAGCCAGATAAACGATAAGGTAAAAGGCCTGGAGGCCGGAGCAGACGACTACCTTACCAAGCCTTTCAGCCTCCCAGAACTTAAAGCAAGGTTAAAGGCTCTCTTAAGAAGGAGCGCTGAACTTGCGTCAGTTGAAAAATATAAAGACAGTTCATTGGATATAGATTTTAAAAAATACACAGCCAGCAGAAATAAAAAAAGCCTTAAACTTTCAGTTCTGGAATTTAACTTATTGCGTTTTCTTATCTTACGAAAAGGAGATGTGGTCAGCCGGCAGGAATTACTGCAACGGGTCTGGGGTTACCATAATAACCCTTTCACCCGAACAGTTGATGTCTATGTATTATCGTTGCGCAAAAAAATAGGTAAAGAATACTTGAAAACCGTGCATGGCCTAGGATACCGCTTTATACCTAAAATACCTAAGTTGCCTACCTCCCCACAATACTAGTAAGCGTAAGAATAGGCAGAAACATCGCCAAAACAATCCCGCCTATCAATACCCCTAAGAATATGATAATTATAGGCTCAATAAGAGCGGTGAGGCTGGCCACTCCGGTTTCAACTTCTTCTTCATAAAAGGTGGCGATCTTATCCAGCATAGTCGGCATATCGCCGGTTTCTTCTCCTACTGACACCAGATTGAAGACTAAAGGAGCAAAAATTGCTGTTTTAGCCATAGAATCACCGACCTTCTCTCCTTTACTAATACTAGATTTCACGTCCAAAATTGCCTTTTCCACTATTTTATTACCCGAGGCCTTACTCACTATATCTAAAGCCTGCAGTATAGCCACACCGCTCTTCAGTAATGTTGACAGAGTGCGGGTAAACCTGGCTATGACCACCTTGCGGGCGAACTTACCTATTATAGGAAGATTTAAAATAAGCCTGTCTCTAACCAACAGCGCAGCTGGAATGATCATCAGTTTTCTAAATCCGATAATCCCTATAATGCCTACTCCGACAAGGGATAAAAAGTTGTGACGAAAATACTTACTTATATTAATAACGACCAGGGTAGGCAAAGGCAGGGTGGCGTTAAGCGAGGTGAAAATATCCTGAAAACCGGGAATAACCTTCAGGAATATAACCGCCGTAATTATAAATGCGACGCTTATAATTACTGCCGGATATATCATGGCTGACCTAATTTTTTTATTGAGTCTGCTGACGTTTTCCAGATAAATTGCCAACCTATCCAGGAGAACATCCAGGGCCCCGCTAAATTCACCAGCCTTAATTAGATTTATATATATGGGAGAGAAAATCTGCGGGTAATCCGCCAAGGCATTGGACAGGCTCGAGCCGCTTTCAATCTTGGTGGTGATTGAGGATATCGTCTTTTTTAAATAATGGTCTTCAACTTGGGCAAAAAGGATATTCAGGCTTTTAATTATCGGGATCCCCGACTTAACTAAAGCGGCGAATTGCCGCGTAAAAATAACTATCTCGGATAATTTTACCTTACCTTTCTTTTTATCGGTAGCGGACATTCGTACTTCATTTAAATCCAGAATGGTAAAATTGCTTTTCCGTAAGCTATTGATCGCCTGGATGCGGTCTTTACTTTCAATCTCACCCTTGATTCTTTTTCCGCTGTAATCAATTACCTCGTATTCAAATAAAGCCATCGGCCGGGACTCCTTATCTTTACTTTAGCCTTCTGGGGTAACCCTCAAGGCCTCTTCCAGGGAGATTTCTCCACTCAGGCATTTTTTAACCGCATCCTCTCTTAACGTCTTCATACCCTGGCTTCGGGCATACTCGCGAATCTGGGCCGCAGATTGTTTTTTCAGAATCATCTGGCGCAGCTTATCATCAATTAGCAATGACTCAACTACCGCGACCCGGCCAAAATATCCGGTATGACTGCATTCCAGGCAACCTTTAGCGCGATAGAAAACAGCCTTCTCCTCTTTAAAATCAGGAGGAAGACCAACTAGATTCGTTAGGGGCATCTCGTATGGCTCTTTACAACTCAGGCAGAGGCGACGACATAATCTCTGGGCTGCAATCAATGTCAGAGTAGAAGAAATAAGGAACGACTCGATACCCATATTCATAAGACGGACTATAGCTGTAGGCGCATCGTTAGTATGTAGGGTGCTTAACATAAGATGCCCGGTAAGAGCGGCCTTAACCGCTATATCTACCGTTTCGAAATCGCGCATTTCACCCACCATTACTATGTCGGGATTCTGCCTTAATATCGCCCGCAGGATATTAGCAAAGGTTAAATTTATCTCGGCTTTAGCTTGAATCTGGGTTATACCCCTCATTTGATACTCCACGGGGTCTTCCACCGTAGTAATATTCCTGTCGATGGTGTTGAGCTGGCTTAATAGCGCGTAGAGAGTAGTGGATTTACCGCTGCCTGTCGGCCCGGTGATAATAATCATGCCGTTTGGCCTTTTAATAGATTTTTTGAAAGCCTCAAGCCCGAATTCCGAAAAACCCAGTTTTTCCAAATCTATTTTTAACTCTCCTTTTTCTAATATTCTCAGCACGATTTTTTCTCCGGTAGATAAAGGTAAAACCGAAACCCTGAGGTCTATATCCCTGCCTTCAATTTTTAGGGATATCCTGCCGTCCTGCGGAAGCCTGCGCTGGGTAATATCCAATCTCGACATTATCTTAAAACGCGCCGTCAGTGCCGCCTCGTATTTTTTCTCTATCTCCGGCTTGCATTCATGGAGAACGCCGTCGATACGGTATCTTATCCTCAACACCTGCAGATACGGTTCGATATGTATATCCGAGGCCCTGCGCCTAACAGCCTGGGTGATAATTTTATTGACCATACTAATTATCTCTTTTCCCTTACTAATCTCTTCCAATTCCTTAATCTCCTCTTCAGATTGCTTTTGGGGTTCGGCCTCCTTATATGTTTCCTGTTTTAACAAATCATCTTCGTTAATTTCAACCGAAGTCGTAAATTTTATTTTACTGTAATATTCATCTATGGCCGTATCGATCTGGGTCAACGTAGATAATATAATATCCACCTCAAAACCGGAAACCTGTTTTACCGTATCTATGGCTGAGATATCGAAGGGGTTACTCATTGCCAAGGTCAATATCTGCCCTAATCTGGCTACGGGTATTAATTTATAAATGCGGGCCATCTCCTCGGGGATAAACCAGAACAACTCAGAAGGAATGCTGTATTTAGCTAAATCCAGTATCTGGAAATTAAATTTTTTTTGCAGCTGAATGATTTTTTCTAACTGAATTTCATCTTGATACAGAGAAGCTATCGGCATTGTTTTATCACCCCAAACGATAAATAATTGTTAGAAGGAAGTCACCCTTAAGATTTCATCTACACTAGTTATTCCCCCTTGGACAAAAAAAGCTCCGCCTTCCCTTAAAGTCATCATCCCCTCTTTAACCGCAACATCAAAAATCTCCTTCTCGGGAGCAGCGGCTATAATTAATTCTTTTATCTGTGGAGTTATTTCCAGCCCCTCTGAAAGAGCAAATCTCCCCCGGAAACCGGTATTATTGCATAAGGCACAGCCCTTGGGCCGATAAATCGTATCTCCCGGCTCAAAGGTCATTCCGTAACTTTTTAATTCATTAATCTTCTCCTGGTTAACAGGATCAGCCTCCTTGCAGTCTGAACAAAGCCTGCGGGCTAAAACCTGGGAAACTACTAAAAGGCAGGACGAGGCGATCAAAAATGGCTCCACGCCCATATTGATTAATCTTACTATTGAGCCCACGGCAGAAATCGTATGCAGGGTACTCAGAAGAAGGTGCCCGGTAAGGGCGGCCTTAATGGATATGTCTGCCGTTTCAAAATCCCTTATTTCGCCCACCAGGATAATATCCGGGTCCTGTCTTAATATTGACCTTAAAACCCGGGAAAAAGTCAGGCCGATATCCTCTGAAACATTAACCTGGTTTATCCCAAATAATTGGTATTCCACTGGATCTTCGACCGTAATAATATTTCTCTCTACGGAATCGATATGCTTTAAGGCAGAATAAAGCGTAGTAGTTTTACCCGAACCGGTAGGACCGCAGACCAGAATCATCCCGAACGGCTTGGCTAAATTTCTTTTGAAGGCCTCAACTACCGCGGCGGAAAGTCCCAGTTTATCAATTTCAAGAGTAGCTGTGGTTTTATCCAAAATCCTCAAAACAACCTTCTCCCCTTCGGTGCAAGGCACAATTGAAACCCGAAAATCAACTTCCCGGTTTTTAATATTACTGGTTTTAAATCTGCCATCCTGGGGCAGACGGTGCTCGCTTATATCTAAATTCGACATAACCTTTATCCGCGAAACAACTTTATCCTGTAGGTCTTTAGGAAGAACGAGATTTTTAACCAACAATCCGTCTATTCTAAATCTTATCTGCAGCTCCTTTTCTAAAGGCTCGATAAGAACGTCGCTGGCGCGCTGCTCTATGGAATCATTTAAAATTTTATTGACCAGCTGGATTACCCGACCTTCGTCAGGTACCCCTAGGACTGAATCTTCCCTTTCCCTTCCAGGATTAATCTCAGGAATGCTATCGTCTTTCATCTAAGTTTTTTACCCTCTCCATAATATTTGACAATTGCTTCCTGCATATCATCTGCAGTAGTCAAAAAAATTTCCGGCTCGCTCTGGCTGATATCTTTGACTATATTCACGGCTTCCTCATCCATAGGATTTACCATGGCTAGCGAAATAGTATCCCGGATTTTATCAATCGGTAATATTAAATACCGCTTGACTACGGCCTCCGGAATTAAATTCAATACCAGAGAGTTTATTACGCAATTATTAACATTGATATAAGGATAGCCCTTTTGAACCGCGATGGCCGCGTTTAGCTGGTTAGCGGAGATAAATTCTAATTCAATTAGAATCTGACCCAGCATTTTACCCCTACCTTGGTCACGCTGAAACGCAAGCCCTTCTTTTAATTGTTCAAAATTTAAAAAACCGAGCTTTACCAAAATCTCGCCTATCTTCGTATACTTTTTCCGGGAAATATCCATATTATTGTATTCTTTCTGATCGCCTTTTAGCCAACACCTTTATTTTCTTATCCTGATCATTTAGGTATATTAGGTATAACGGAAGAATGGTTTTTGTGGCTTTCTGGCCACTTATAATGCTAAGAGAAATAACATTTACCCTGCGAACCAAATAATTATTATTCCCTGATGAAGACGTTGGTGGAGCTGGAGGGGATCGAACCCTCGAAACCTCTTGTATGCCATACAAGCGCTCTCCCAGCTGAGCTACAGCCCCAAATTTTTTATTGCCCTGGCTGTAGCGAAGCGTCATATCCCAGCTGACGAGACCTTCGTTTGAGTCAGTCGAGATCCCGACCGTTTAAAAGGTAGTTGCCGGGAAGCTACAGCCCCAAATTTTTTATTG
>JBDRLN010000044.1:0-16916 GCA_043812955.1 Candidatus Omnitrophota bacterium
TATGACAACTCAAGCCATAGGTGAAGAAATTCTTGGTATTCTTGAAGATGTTTCGTCCTTCCTCCACCGCATTGACAATAGTGGCAAAATTGTCATCTAAGAGGATTAAATTCGAGGATTCTTTGCTTACTTCGGTTCCGACGATACCCATTGCCACTCCGATATCTGCTTTTTTTAAAGCAGGAGCATCGTTTACTCCATCTCCGGTCATTGCCACAATATCGCCTCGTTTTTGAAAGGCATCCACTAAGCGCAATTTATGTTGGGGTGAGACGCGGGCAATAATTTCGATATCATCAATCTGCCGAGCCAATTCTTCATCGGAGATCCTATCAAGGTCGTCTCCTGACAACGCCAATCCTTTATTCCATATACCTATCTCTCTGCCAATTACCTTAGCAGTCAGAAGATGGTCTCCGGTTATCATCACTGTCTTTATGCCGGCTTGCTTGCAGAGGTTAATCGCTTCTTTAACCTCTTGCCGCGGCGGGTCGATCATACCCACAAAGCCCAAGAACACAAAGTCTTTTTCTACCTCCCCCCTAGGCAGTTCCGAAGCAATTTCTTTATAAGCAAAAGCCAGGGTGCGCAGGCCTTCGCCTGCCATAGCATGTAATCTATTCAATAACTTTTGCCTTTCTTCAATGCCCAACCTAGATCTCTCTAATATTACTTCTCCCGCGCCTTTGGAAAAAGCGAAAAGCCGGTCTTGATATTTATGGATAGTAGTCATCAGCTTACGCTCAGAAGAAAAAGGTATCTCATCTACGCGCGGATAATCTTTTTCTAAATTTTCTTTGAAAAGCCCTTTTTTACGCGCGGCTACTATTAACGCTGCCTCTGTAGGATCACCCAAGATCTGCCATTTCCCGCCACTGTTAAGTAAACGGCTATCATTGCATAAAAGACCGGCTTTAAGCAGCAAATCCAAACCTGTCGCGTAAGCGTTTGGACTTTCTTTTTTAATGATAAATTCACCCTCGGGCGTATATCCTACCCCGGTTACCTCTATCTCTATATTATCCAGAAGTATTTTGCGTACACTCATTTCCCCCTTAGTCAATGTCCCTGTCTTATCCGAACAGATTATATTGGTTGAACCCAGAGTCTCAACACTACTTAGCCTTCTTACCAAGGCATTGCGCTTAACCATCCGCCTGGTTCCTAAAGCCAGGCAGATGGTAATTACCGCGGGTAGTGCTTCGGGGACTGCAGCTACGGCCAAAGCAATTGCCCAGATAAACATCTTTAATATAGGATACCCCCTTAGGATTCCCAGAATACCGACCAAAAAACATATCACAAGCGTCAAAACCCCCAACCATTTGCCTAAATTATCCACGCTTACCTGAAGAGGAGTCTTTTCTTCTTTTATCTCCTCTAAAGAAGCGGCGATTTTGCCAAATTCGGTCTGCATTCCTGTAGCCACCACAATTGCCCTTGCCCGCCCATAGACACAAGCTGTACCAGTAAAAAGCATATTGGTTCTTTCGGAAAGCGAAGTATCCTGAGGCAATACCTTATCGGCCTTTTCTACCGGAACTGATTCTCCGGTCAAAACCGCCTCATCTATTTTTAAACTCATTGCCTCTAAAATTCGGCAGTCGGCTACCATGCGGTCTCCCGCATTAACTAAAACAATGTCTCCCGGCACAATACTTTCAGCCAAAACTTCCAGCTCATTGCCATCCCGGATTACGCGCGCCACAGGCTGAAGCATCTTTTTGAGCGACTGCAAAGCCTTTTCTGCGCGGAAATTCTGAATAAATCCCAATACCGCCGACATCACTACAATCGCAAGAATAACCATGCCTTCAACATATTCTCCAATACTTACGGAGATGACTGTTGCCGCCAAAAGGATCGCAATTAAAAAACTCTTAAACTGCTCCAAAAACAAACTAATGACGGAAATCTTTTTAGCCTCTTTTAATTTATTAGGGCCGAAACCCGTTAAATGCTTTCCGGCCTCCTGGCTCGTTAAACCCTGATTAGATGAATTAAATTCTAAAAGAATGTTTTCTTTGCTTAGGTTATGCCAAACTTTATTATTCATTATTTTTTAGACACCCTTTACTTTTATATTTTCTGTCTTTGTAAATTGTGAAATAAATGGGGACAGCGACTATTTTTTGAACAATAAATAGTCGCTGTCCCTAATTAAATTACTTAAATAACGTGTTGCGAATAATAAACGAGGCAAATACAATAGCAACCATGGACATAAGCTTAATTAATATATTTAAGCTGGGGCCAGAAGTATCCTTAAATGGGTCTCCCACAGTGTCACCAACTACCGTAGCTTTATGCGCGGCTGAGCCCTTACCGCCATAATGCCCTTCTTCGACAAATTTCTTGGCATTATCCCAGGCACCGCCGGAGTTGGCCATCATTACCGCTAAAACGAAACCCGTAACCGTTGCGCCAATCAGCAGCCCGGCAACCGCATCAATGCCGATTAATAAACCTACAGCTATAGGGGCAACAATTGCTAAGAGAGATGGCGCGATCATCTCTTTCTGCGCCGCTGCGGTAGCAATAGTTACACAGCGCGCATAATCCGGTTTAGCTTTGCCCTCCATAATACCAATTATTTCCTTAAACTGCCTGCGCACTTCAACAACAATCTTGCTGGCTGCCCGGCCTACTGCCCGCATAGTTAAAGAGCAGAATAAAAACGGCAACATCCCCCCCAGAAACAAACCCACCAACACCGTTGGATTCATCATATCGGTACTTATATCTTTACCAAAAAGCATAACCTGATTCTTATAGGCAGCGATCAATGCCAATGCTGTCAGGGCTGCTGAACCGATAGCAAAACCTTTGCCGGTGGCTGCCGTAGTATTACCAAGAACATCCAAAGCATCAGTCCTCTTTCTTACTTCAGGAGGTAAATTAGCCATCTGTGCATTTCCGCCGGCATTATCAGCAACCGGTCCATAGGCGTCAGTAGCCAAAGTAATACCCAAAGTAGAAAGCATGCCCACCGCCGAAATGGCAATACCATAAAGGCCAGCATTAAAGTTTGCTGCCCCGCCAGATACAAAAAAACTGATTATAATCGCAACACAAACAATAATTACCGGAATCGCGGTAGACATCATGCCTACGGCAAGGCCACCGATAATTACGGTTGCCGGACCGGTTAAAGAAGCATCAGCAATAGAACGCGTTGGCTTAAAACCGCTAGAGGTATAATACTCGGTGCATAAACCGATTAAAACACCGGCAATTAAGCCTGCCAAAACCGACCAGTAAACACCAATATGTTCAATACCTAAAGTATACTTAACCAAGAAAAATGAAATTACCGCAACTAAAAATGAACTCGTAAATACGCCTTTACGTAAAGCTCCCAGAAGGGCTTTTTGACTCGCCTGTTCTCCGCATTTAACAAAAAAAGTCCCTATAATTGAAGCAATAATTCCTACTACTGCCATAACCATCGGCACAGTCACCCCAGCCACCCCCAGGCCAGCAGCAACCCCTAAAGCAGAAGTAGCAACAATCGAACCGACATAAGATTCATAAAGATCAGCTCCCATACCGGCAACATCGCCAACATTATCACCTACGTTATCCGCAATCACTGCCGGGTTACGGGCATCATCCTCAGGAATACCTGCTTCTACTTTACCTACCAGATCCGCGCCCACATCTGCAGCTTTAGTAAAAATACCGCCGCCCACCCTAGCAAATAGCGCCATAGAGCTAGCGCCCATACCAAAACAAAGCATAGTAGAGGTAATCGCCGTAATTTTATCAGTTCCTAACGGAATCGGGTGACAAGAATAATACCAATTTAGGAAATAATACCCGATACTCAAATACAATAAGCCTAAACCCACAACCGTAAGGCCCATTACTGCCCCGCTTGAAAAAGCCACGCGCAATCCTGAATTCAGACTTTTAGAAACAGCTTGAGCTGTCCGGCTAGAAGACTGCGTAGCAATAGACATACCGATAAAACCGGATAAGCCTGAAAAAATACCCCCGGTTAAAAAAGCAAACGGCACAAAAATTACCAAATAATTCTTCAAGGCCATAGCCAGAAGAATAAAGAATACCACGATAAAAAACATGGAGACGCCAAGATATTGCCTTCTTAAATAGGCCTGAGCCCCCACGCGGACTGCCTGAGCAATCTCCTTCATTCTATCCGTACCTTCATCCATCTTTAAGATACTTAAGGCCAGATAAAACGCAAAACCTAAAGATAAAATCGAACCAATTGGCGCCAATAACAATAGGTCAAAACCCATTTTTACTCCGCTCCTTTCAGAAATATATAAATTATTTTATTATTTTGCGATTTTCAAAAATTGGTATGCATATTAACACACCTGCATTAGTTGTCAATAAGAATTACTACGGAAATTATTCGTACCTAAGCGCCTCGATAGGATCAAGCCCAGAGGCTTTTTGGGCCGGCCAAAGCCCAAAAACCATCCCTATAATTAAAGAAAATGCCGTAGCCAGTATTATAGAAAACAAAGAGACCCTGACTGCCCATCCGGCAAAAATAGTTATAAGCATGGCTAAGCCTATACCTCATTTAGTGTTATTATTATATAGCGGCTGGCTTAAATATCAAGCGGGATTAGCGGTTTTAACCGGCCAGAAAAAAGCCCCGGTTTTCTAATTTAATCGGGGCTTTTTTCTGTTAATGCTTGAATTAATGATTCTATTATTTGATAACTTGCTTGGCTGATTCTAAAAGCTTGGCCGGAATAACCAACCCTATGGCCTTTGCGGTGCTGGCATTAATAGTTATGTCATAAAAGGTCAGAGACTCGATTGGTATATCGCTGGGCTTGGCCCCTTTAAGTACCTGGACTGCTTTTTTCCCGGCTAATTCCCCGAGTTTATACGGTTCAGCTGATATGCTTAGAAGAGCTCCATTTTTAACCCTATCCGACGTATGCGAAAATATAGGAACTTTGGCTTTATTAGTAACTTCCACAATATCAGGCATAACCTTATTACTTATCGTAGTGCTCCCAGTAAGGACTATAGAATCAACTCGCTGGTTAACCAGATCGGTCACTGCCTGAACCGCTTCCTCAGCCTTAGATACATTAGCTTCTACTACGGTATAACCCAATGTAGATTTCAGTTTCTTCAATTCCTCGAGTTGAAGAACGGTGTTTTTTTCCGACTCACAGTATAAAACGCCTATCCTTTTGGCGGGTGAGACCTGCCTTAATATCTTGATCATCGAATACGCGTCTACCGCGGTAGTTGAACCTGTAACATTTGTTCCTGAACTGGCATTGCTTTTTGCCAATCCAATACCAACATAGCTAAAAATAATTGTGCCTACTATCGGAATTTCTTTGGTGGCCTTGAAAGCGGCAATGCCGCCTCCGGTGCCTATGGCCAGAATCAAATTAACCTTTTTATCCACAAACTCTTTGGCGATTTGGCCGGCTTTTTCATTATTCCCCTCAGCGCTTCTAATATCAAAGTCAACATTATTTTCATCATAACCCTGTTTCTTTAAATCATCCGTAAATCCTTTTACCGCTTCCACATAACGAGTCTCATCGACAAACTTAAGTACGCCGATATTGATCTTTCCCTGGGCATCCGCGCCCGATGGAAAATACAAACCTAACACCAATATCGCCAGCCCCAGAACAAACAGTTTCCTTACCACTTTACACCTCCTATTGTTATAAATACAATTTCAACTAATATAACATAAATAGTAAAACAAGCAAGGAAATTATTCAGGCGGAAAATTATTCATACCTGAGTGCCTCGATAGGATCAAGCCCGGAGGCTTTTTGGGCTGGCCAAAGCCCAAAAACCATCCCTATAATTAAGGAAAATGCGGTGGCTAGTACTATAGAAAACAAAGAGACCCTGACTGCCCATCCAGCGAACATAGTTATAAGCATGGCTGAGCCTGTTCCTAATAAAATACCGGTAATTCCGCCGATAAATGACATCATTACCGATTCAATAAGAAACTGAACCATAATATCCTTCTTATTTGCCCCGATTGCCTTGCGTAGCCCGATTTCGCGGGTCCGCTCAGTAACTGAAACCAGCATTATGTTCATAATGCCTATTCCGCCCACCAAAAGAGAAATAGCGGCAATTGACCCTAATAATAAAGACATGGTTTTAGTGGTGGATTCCAGGGCGTTTTTAATATCGGACATATTTCTGATTTGAAACGAATCCTCTTCATCCTTATTAAGACGATGCTGCTTTATAATCAGGCTGCTTATGGCTTCTTGGGCCCTGTCAATCAACTCCGGGCTTTTTACTTCCACATATATAGAATCCACATATTCCTTGCCAAATACCCTGAACATTGCGGTAGTAATTGGAATAACCGCGGTATCATCCTGATCATGAAAAGTCGATGCGCCTTTTGAAGGCAATAAACCGATCACCCTAAAATTAACCAGGTTTAATTTAATCGTCTCGCCAACCGGATTCGCTTCTCCAAAAAGCTCTTTGGCTACTGTTGTGCCGAGTAAAATAACCCTTTCTCTCATTTTAACTTCATCCTCGGTAATAAATCTACCTACGGTCGGAGTTGCAGCCCGAAGCGTAGCATAATCCGCGCCCACGCCTTCTACTTGAGTATTCCAGTTTTTATTCCCATAAACCATCTGGCCCCTTCCAGTAACAGAAGGGCTTACGCTTTTTACTTCGGGTATAAGCCCGGAAATGGCGCTGACATCCTGCAGGGTAAAACGGGTCACTGTGCCGGCTTCCATTGCTACGCCGTGCAACCTGGAAGAGCCGGGCCGGATCACTAAAAGGTTAGATCCTAAAGAAGCTAATTGCTTTTCAATGGATTCTTTAGCTCCTTGGCCGATAGCAAGCATGGCAATAACTGCCGCAACACCTATTAATATACCTAATATAGATAAAAACGATCGCATCTTATGGGATACCATGGCCTGGGCTGCCTGGCGCAGGTACTCCAAAAACTTAGTCTCCCGGGATCTTCTCTCCTCTTTCGATAATACCCTTTCGATTATTTTGTCGGCCTGGTTTACTTCTACCACATCCCGGCTAATCGGTATACCTGGCGTCCCGCTTTCTGCGGGAGATTTTAATGTATTAGCCTGCTTTATATCGGAAATTACCCTGCCATCAAAAACCCGAATAACCCGCTTAGCCTGCACTGCCATTTCATTTTCATGGGTGACCATAATAATAGTCTTACCCGATTCATTTAAACCTTTTAGGATACTGACTATCTCCTCTTTGCTTTTTGAATCCAGATTTCCAGTAGGTTCGTCAGCAAAAATTATTAGGGGATCATTGACTAATGAACGGGCAATAGCCACCCGTTGTTGTTGGCCTCCGGAAAGCTCATTCGGCTGATGGTTCATCCTATCCGATAAACCAACCTCTCTCATCCTCTGCCTGGCCTGTTCCCTTAAAAGCCGCTTTCCCGCGTAGACTAAAGGCAGCTCCGCGTTCTCCAGGGCTGTCATCCTGGGCAATAGATGGAATTGCTGAAAGACAAAACCGACCAGCCGATTGCGTATCGCGGCTAATTCTTCATCCGAGAGGGCATTAATTTTTTTTTGCCCAAGAAAATACTCTCCTGAATCCGGCCGATCCAACAATCCCAGGATATGCATTAGCGTAGATTTACCCGAACCCGAAGGCCCCATAATCGCTACAAATTCACCGGGGGAAATCTTTAAAGAAACATCCTGCAGGGCCTTGACTTCGGTTTCGCCCATTATATAAGTCTTGGAGATATGTTTTAGTTCTATCATTATCTTCTGCGGTTAGGCATAAATGGATTGGTCCCGCTGGCTCCGGACTTAGGGACCACGTATTTTTTTGGTTTCGGGACTATCCGGTCACCATCTTTAATCCCGGAGATTACCTCTATATTCTTGTCGTCTGAAATACCCAGTCGGACTAAAACCCGGAGAGGTTCTTTACTGTTAGACTGCTTTAATAATACAAAACTGTCCTTATTTTTATTTACCGCCTCAACCGGTATAATCAAGATATCTTCTTTATCCTGCACTATAAAATCTACCGAGGCATTCATCCCGGAGCGAAAAAAAATGGGCACTTCATCAGGAATAAGATCAACCAGGTAAATAGTAACATTGTTAACTGTCTGCGACTCATAATATATGTGCTCGACTTTAGCTTTTATTTTTGTATCCGGGTAGGCATCAAGAGTAATAACTGATCTCATATTATTGGCGATCTTGCCGATATCAGTTTCATCTACCTGGGCCCGGATAATCAGATGGTCGGATAATACCACCACGGCATCTGAAGTTGTGACAGTCTGGCCAGGCTGAGTTTTAGCCACAATTACCTCTGCGTCAATAGGCGCGAGTAAGGGTATAGGTTTATAGGCATCTTCCCAATAGGCCTGGGTTTTTTCTCCCTTACCTCTGGCCGCGTCCAATAAGGCCGCTCTTTCTGTTGAGCTCATTATAGCCAAATTTTCACCAGTTTTTATCTTATCTCCTTCTTGAACCAGGATCTTCTCAATCCTGCCGTTAACCGGAGGCTTGATCTCTAGGCGGTTCTTAGGCAAGACTGTACCGGTAGAAGATATAATTACTCTAATGTTGCCGCGAACCGGAGTTATCTCCTTTAAGTCCTCATCAGAAACCTTATTCTGCCGCGACTTTAGCGCAAATACGCTTAAAATACCTAAAATAACTACCCCAACAAAAAATAGTTTAAGTTTATTAATCCGCATATTCTAAAGTCTCTCCTTTCGCCTGGATCCAATTTGCCTCAGCCAGTAAAAGATTGGCTTGGGTATTAAGAAAGGTTTTTTTATTGCTCACCAGATTATCCCCGATAATAGTCCAATTGTCAAACTGGATCAACCCTAAAGAATACTGGACCTCGGCAATCTCTGCTCTGGCTTCAGCCGCCATTAAAAATTTCTTTTGCGCCTCTGCATCTCCTAATGCATCCTGAAAACTTACCCAGGCCTGCTCAAGGGTTACGATAAGGCCATCCCTGGCGCTTCTGGCATTTTCTACTGCCTGGTTATATACTGCCCTGACTTGAGCGACTTCAGCCAGACGCAATCCGCCTTCGAACAAAGGAAGGGTTAAACTTAAGCCTGCGCTTAATTGATCGTCTTCCGGAGGCCATTTTGAGCTACTGCGGCTGGCCCCTCCTTGGGCTGAAAGCTTAGGAAAAAAATCAGCCTGGGTTGATTTAATGTTAAAAGCCGCGGCATTTGCTTGGGCGTTTAGTTTTCCCAACGACGGATTATTCCTGGCCAGGGCTTCAAAATCCGGCTTTTCAGTCTCAAGACTTTTCACTTTAAAATCTCCGCCTACTTTAACATCGGAAAATTTACCCCTGCCCATCTCCTTGATCAGCTGTCTTTGAGCGACCTCTACGGCTCTTTTAGCCTGAATGATCTCAAGTTTGGCCTGGGCTGAATTTGCCTGGGCGTTTAATAAAGCGCCTTTATGTTCTAATCCGGATTCATAACGCAGAGTAATCAATT
The DNA here is from genome assembly GCA_043812955.1 of Candidatus Omnitrophota bacterium. GTDB lineage: Bacteria > Omnitrophota > Gorgyraeia > Gygaellales > Profunditerraquicolaceae > JAHKAP01. The sequence continues at coordinate 9,488 of JBDRLN010000044.1, forward strand.
CCAGGTTTCCTCTCCTGATCTTATAGATCTCCTCAGTAATATTCAGCAATTCCTGGGCCTTTAATAAATTGACGAACGCGCTGCGCAGCCGCAATCTTACTTCAGTTGAAGTAAACCGGTAATTATATTGGGCGGCCTTTATATTTTCCGAATCAGCCTTTAGATTATTGCCGGTCTTGCCTGCGTCAAAGATAAGCTGCTCGGCTGCGGCCCCGTAATTATAGTTCTCTGTGGTTTTTTTGGTAGTTACTCCTGAGCTGGTAGAGCTGGTTTTAGATGTAGAAGCGCCCAAACTACCATCTATCTGGGGAAAAAGGGAGCTTGTAGTAATTTTTTTTCCGGCTTGATTTTGTTTTACGTTTTCTTCCGCGGAGATTAAATCCGGGTGGTTCTTTTGAGCTTCTTTCACGCAATCCTGCCAAGTAAGAAGCTCTCCAGCCGATATCTTATGCGGCAGAATAAATAAAAAAAATAAAATTATAGATAAGGCCCGGAATGGATTCATTTTTTAAACTTAGCCACCATTTCCGCCATGTTATCCAAGAACTGGTTAAATTGTTCCGCAGGAACCAGGCTGACAATATCCGACTTGCCAAAAACAATCAGCTTATCTCCGGATTTAATCTTAAACGATTTCCTTACCTGGGCAGGTATTACCACCTGCCCCCGCTCTCCAACCGTTACCGCGCCATATACCTTAGGCGGTTTGAATTTAGCCATCTTAAGCCCTCCTTGAATGTAGGAATAACCAAAAAAGTATGTTTTGTATGTTTAATATGTTTTATATGAAAAGTGTACTCTAATATACCCAGGAAGTCAAGCGAAAAGTTTAGAAGGTAGGCAGGAGAGTGATTTTATTTTTTATCGCCTTTAGGCCTTCAAACCAGGCTAAACTGGCAATACCGCTGGCCAAGGCAATAAGTATATCTTCGAAAGGCAATACTGAGAAATGAAACAGGGCACGCAAGGGAGGAAAATAAATAACCAGGGCAAGCGCAATTAATGCCCCCGACACAACCCAAATTAAAGCTGTATTCTTGGCCTTAACAATGCCGGATAGATTCTTGGACCAGGAAAGGTTGGTCATAATCAACATTATATTGGCAAAAACCATAGTAGCAAAAGCCAGGGTCCTGGCTTCCAGCTCGCCTTTCTTTAAATATAGCGCGATGGTAAATACGGCAAACACAACCGCTAAGACGCTTAAACCCTGCATCAGGCTAAAAATAAATGTCTTTTTGTTGAATAGGGGTTCCCGCAAATTACGCGGAGGTTTTTTCATTATATTTTTCTCCTCCGGGCAGGCTTCAAATACAGTTGAACAAGCCGGATCAATAATCAATTCCAGAAAAGCTATATGCGCCGGTAAAAGCGCTACCGGCAGTTGGAATAAAACCGGCAAAAAAGACATACCCGCGATCGGCACATGAATAGCAAAGATATAAGCTATAGCCTTCTTTAAATTATGAAAAATCCTGCGGCCTAATTTAACCGCCTGCACAATGGAAGAAAAATCATCATTGAGTAAAACCAACGCTGAGGCCTCACGGGCCACATCAGTCCCCCGCTCGCCCATGGCAATCCCGATATTTGCCGATTTTAAAGCCGGGGCATCATTGACCCCGTCGCCGGTCATAGCCACAACCGCCCCGTTTGCCTTTAAAGCGTTCACGATCGCCAGCTTTTGCTCAGGGACAACCCTAGCAAAAACATTGGCTGTTTTTATCCTCTCTCTTAACTGCAAATGGTCCATTTTTTCAAGTTCGGATCCGGTTATGCATTGTTCAGGATTATCCAAACCTATTTGTCTGGCAATATGGATGGCGGTTCCCGGATAATCTCCGGTGATCATAATAACCCTAATTCCTGCCTCGTGTGCTTCTTTAACCGCGCAGGGAACAGTTGAACGGATAGGATCAATAAACCCTAACAAACCAACAAATTCAAAAATAAAATCATGTTGGGCCTCCGGAAGGCTTTTTTTCCTAAAAGAGGCTTTGGCAACTCCTAAGATACGCAAACCCCTTCCAGCCATCTCTTCTATATAAATCGTTAATTCTGCCTGTTGCTCTTTAGTAAAATGACACAGGTCAGCTATCGCCTCAGGAGAACCTTTAGCGGCAATTATGTAATTTTGCTGGTCCGGAGAAATCCAAACCTGCGATAAGGCCAACAACTGTTTTGAAAGGGGATATTCCTTTACCAACTTCCAGTTATTGTGGATATGCTCTGAGCCGGATAAATAAAACTCGCCCGTCCTTTTTACTTCTTTTTCAACCGGGTCAAAGGGGTCTTTTTGGCTGGCTAAAATACCGTACTCTAAAAGATCATGCACCTCTTCAGGCAAAGGCCTTGATTCCTTGGTATTAACAGTATAATATTTACCCTTACAACCCAGAGTAGTCAGCTGCATAACGTTTAAGGTAAGGGTTCCGGTTTTATCCGTGCATAACACGGTTGCTGCGCCTAAAGTTTCTATTGCCGGAGCGCGCCGGGTTAAAACCTGATTCCTGGAGATTCTCCAAGCTCCCAGGGTAAGAAATATAATCAAAACTACCGGAAATTCTTCCGGCAACATCGCCATACTTAAAGTTAATCCGGAAAGCACCCCATTAAGCCAATTCCCCCGGGTTAAACCATAGATTAATATTACCAATAAACAAAGTATGCCTCCGGCTAGGGAAAAATTACGCACGATCTTGGCGGTTTCTTTCTGCAGTAAAGTATCTTCTTCCCGGATCGCCTGCAAGGCTTTGCCAATCTTGCCCATTTCAGTATGCAAGCCAATAGATGTTACTTTGGCCACGCCCCTGCCCTGAACTACCAGCGTACCGGAATAAACAAAAGGCAGATCATCTCCTCCCGGCCGGCTGGATTTTTCTTTACCGTCCCATTCGGATTTACGCACCGGCACTGATTCACCCGTCAATAAAGACTCGTCAACCGTTAAATTAACCGCAGATAAAACTACCGCATCCGCAGGCACGCGATCGCCCTCTTTAAGTATAATAATATCCTCTTTAACCATCTCCCTCCCGGCAATCCTTTTTTGGTCTGCCCCGCGGATAACCAGGGCCCTGGGGCTGGATAGATCGCGCAACGCCTCCAATGTTCTTTCGGTCTTGCGCTCCTGATAAAAGGTAATACCTACAACCACAAATACAAAAGATAAGAGCATTAAGGCGTCGCCAGGTTCTCCTAAAATAAAATACACCACGCCGCAGGCAATTAATAAAAACAGCATCGGCTCTTTAACCACGCTAAAAAATATCAGGAAGATATTACGTTTTTTTTGGGAGGGAAGTTCATTAAAACCATTCTGCTTAAGCTTAGCCAAGGCCTCTTTTTCCGAAAGCCCTTTAATATCCTGGATTTGATTTTGCATATTTTTATTTTTATGACACGCTGTCCTGACTGAAGCGGACACTGTGTCCCAGATAGCTAGGACAGCGCGTCCACTTTGATAAAAAATAAGGGCCGGGTGATTATTTCTCCCGGCCCGACATTAGAGCCTGCTTTTCATTATATTAGTTTAAGGCTGACTGATCCTTTGTCAATAAGATTTACTGCTAAACCCAACCTGCCACGTTGTCCTAGCCAAATCGGACACGCTGTCCAAACCAAAGGAAACATTGTATCACTTTTAAAATAAATATATTATTTCCAAAATATCTTGTTAGAAATCCTGATTTCCAACGTCTATTATCTTAGGAGGTAAAATATGCGCGAACGAAAACGCTTATTAATAGAAGGTGGTTGCTATCATATTATTGCCCGGGGTAACCAAAAACAGCGGGTATTCTTTGAAAAACAGGATTATGAAACATACCTCGACAGATTAAAAAAATACAAAAGGAAACACGGTTTTTCTATTTATGGATACTGCCTAATGCCCAATCATATCCATTTAATAGGAGAGCCAAAAAAACCTGCAAGATTAATTAAATTTATGCAGTCATTATCACGCTCCTATACTGAATATTTCAACAAAAAGTATAGCAAGGTTGGGCATCTTTGGCAGAATAGATATATAAGCAAGGTTATAATTAAAGATAGCTACATGCTTAATTGCATACAGTATGTTGAATTTAATCCATTGCGGGCTAGCCTTGCAAAATCAGCCGAAGAGTATCCGTGGAGCAGCTTTAAAGAAAGGACGATAACATTAAATATTAAAAGCGGAATTCTTGATGAATTGTGTATATAAATAGTATCCCGTACACAGTTTCCAGATTAGATCGGACAGCGTGTCCTGATTAGTTAGAACAGCGTGGCAGAGTGTTATTCTACAGCTTTTTTTCGATTTTGGCCCAGGTATCCCGCAGAGTAACAATGCGGTTAAAAACCGGCTTACCCAAAGCAGAATCAATGCTATCTACTGAAAAATACCCCATTCTTTCAAATTGATAACGGCTTCCGGGGACCGCATTCTTTAGGCTAGGCTCAACAACGCAGAAAGTAAGTGTTTCCAGGGAATTGGGGTTTAGATTCACGGTGGAATCAAACCCTTCCGGAACATCATCAGGATCCCGCCGGGTAAAAAGTGTATCATATAAACACACCTGGACATTTAAAGCATGCTGTCTGGAAACCCAGTGAATAGTAGATTTTACTTTCCTGCCATCGGGCGAATCGCCACCGTGGGTTTTAGGATCGTAGGTACAGTGTATTTCTTTGATTTTACCTTGCGCGTCTTTGGCAACACTTACACATTTAATAAAATAAGCGTAGCGTAAACGCACCTCCCTACCGGAAGTCAAACGAAAAAATTGTTTAGGCGCAACTTCTCGAAAATCCTCTTCTTCAATATAAAGCTCACGGGAAAATGGAAGTTTTCTCGTTCCCATAGACAGGTCTTCAGGATTATTAACCGCTTCCATTTCTTCAACTAAATCAACCGGATAATTATCAATTATTACCTTAAGCGGCCGGAGCACAGCCATAACCCTAGGAGTAGTTTTATTTAATTCTTCCCGGATACTATTCTCAAGCATCACTAAATCAACAATACTATCAGCTTTAGCTACCCCGATCTGCTCGCAGAATTTTCTTATGGAGCCCGGAGTATATCCGCGGCGCCTTAACCCGGAAAGAGTAGGCATCCGAGGATCATCCCAGCCGCTGACATATTTTTTTTCTACCAACTCCAGAAGTTTGCGTTTGCTTAAAAGGGTATGACTTAAATTAAGCCGGGCAAACTCGATTTGCTGGGGATGATGAATACCCAGCTCATTAAGAATCCAGTCATATAAAGGACGGTGAACTTCAAATTCCAAAGTGCAGATCGAATGGGTTATTCCTTCAATTGAATCGCTTATGCAGTGGGTATAATCATAGGTGGGGTAAATACACCACTTATCTTTAGTCCGGTGATGAGAAGCTTTCCTGATCCGGTAAAATACCGGATCGCGCATCAATAAATTAGAATGATTCATATCGATTTTTCCCCGCAACACTTTCGAGCCTTCCTCAAATTCCCCTTCCTTCATTCGGCTGAACAAATCCAAATTCTCCGCAACAGCGCGGTTACGATATGGACTGTCTTTACCCGGTTCGGTTATTGTCCCCCTAAAACTTCTCATATCTTCCAGGCTCTGATCGCAAACAAAGGCTTTACCCTTTTTAATCAATTGCTGGGCGTATTCATATAATTTGTCAAAATAATCCGAGGCGTAATAAAGCCTCTCCTGCCAATCAAAACCCAGCCAGCGTACGTCTTCCCTAATGGAATTAACATATTCGACATCTTCGGTCTCGGGATTAGTATCATCGAAACGTAGATTACAAAACCCTTTATAGTCCCGGGCAATACCGAAATTCAAACAGATACTCTTGGCATGTCCGATATGGAGATACCCATTCGGCTCAGGAGGAAAGCGAGTATGCACGCGCCCTGAGTTTTTACCTAAAAGCTTATCCTGATCAATGATCTCGCGGATAAAATTAGTTGTTGATTTAGGGGTTTCCATTATTTTTTTGACTTTTTTCTCATTGCTACACACAGATATTTAGCGATAGGAGAAAGTTTATTTTTTTCATAAGGAAACTCTTTGCAATGAATTGGCTTAAAATTATAATCTTTCTTGTGAATAGCGCAGAGGCCATTTTTGGTTAAAAATGTACAGGGCTCATCACCCCGGCTCGTACCAACCTTATAGCCCGATGGAAAATAAGCATCTTTTTCCAGATGGAAAAAATCCCCCTTTCTTATTTTTAAAGAAAGGATCTTCTTGGCCTCTTCTAAATCCACCCAGGCCCCGATCCGGCAACATTCATGCTGACTGTAACATTCACTGCATTCAACTTTCTTCTTTTTTTTCATAATACTGATTGCCAAGCCGCCCGGCACATGCTACTTGTAAAACCTACCGGCGTCTTGGCGTCTTGGTGTCCTAGTATCTTTTCTATTTTGTTTAGCGCCCTTTAGGGCCACCGGAGGTTTTATGCCTCCTAAAGGAAGGCCTTTGCGGACGGCCCGGGTTTTTCCGCCAAGGCTTAAGATCCACGGCACTGGTTTTCTTCCGGGAACTCAATTCATCATTGTCTTTTTTCCAGGGCTTGAGACCTCCCGTAGCTTTCTTCCAGGGCTTTGCTTCTCCTTTAATTTTTTTCCCTGGCTTGGGTTCACCGCCAGCCTTATTCCCAGGCTTAATACCTTCCTGGTTTTTCGGCCAGGGTTTAGACTGGCCCTGTTTTTTACGCCAACGCATGGGGTTTGCGTAGTTTTTTCTCTGGGGCTGGAATTGTTCCTCAAATCCGGATAACTTATGCCGCTCTAAATAACTACGTGAGCGCCTGCCTTCTTTATAACCCCGGTTTTCATCAAAAAATGACCCTCGGCTGAAACTCCTTTTAACTTTTTCTTTAGATCGTTCCACGGGAATATTTGCCGTCAAATTTAAATTCATCTCTTTTTTCTTTTTCTTGGGCCTTAATTCCAATTTAGAGCGCGCCGGGCTCACATTCAGGGATCGGCCCATAAATTCCTGGCCATTTAAAGAGGATATCGCAATACCTGCGTGCTGATCGTCAGGCATCTCCACAAAACCAAATCCCCGAGATTTAGCCTCTTTCTTCTCCATCACAATCACGGCAGAAGAAACAGCCCCGAACCCTTCAAAGAGCTTTTGTATGTCTGCCTGAGAGGCTGTGAACGCTAAATTCCCCACAAATATCTTCATTTTATCGCCTTTTAAAATACCAGCAAATAATTAATAAAGCCCAGTTTTTACCTGGGCTTATATTATACTCCCCAATACCAACCATTCAATACATTTTACAACAAATACTGGAAATGATACCATACATCGTTACCCCCCTGCTTATGAGGGAAAGTTAACAAAATTGCTTTGTATAAGTAAAGAAATTTTTGAAAAATTAAGTTTAACTACGCGAGAATCTAATACCCAACAGGCTATAGTTAAGAATA
>JBDRLN010000045.1:0-47206 GCA_043812955.1 Candidatus Omnitrophota bacterium
AGATTTGGACGCAAACGGCTGGCGGCTGACCGCACCCAGCCGCCAGCCGTAGACGAGCCGAACATGCTTAAAAATTAGCAAGAAGGCCGCCGCCGAGGCGGCCGCCAAGTGAGCCCCACTCCCAAGCGGGGCGAACGGTGCTCGCGAGATACGGCAGCGCCCCAAGGCGCGGTAGAATAAATCAATATCATTTGATATTTACTAATGGCGCTTGTTGGAGACATATTCTAACTTTATCCAATAAGCTCCACCATGTTAAATACGGGGCGTTGTCTAAGATAGGACGGAAGGTACCTTCCGTCGAAAAAACGAGGCGGCGTTCTTTTAAAATATAGCTTTTCACCAATCTTTTTGCCTTTTGCATTTTGAAAAAAATCAGGTTTCAAAATACAAATGGCTGGATTCTAAATTCCCCGGTAAGGAGGCCATTATGGATTACTTCCTTTATGCCCGCAAGTCTACTGATGAAGACGATAGACAGATACTCTCTATTGAAGCGCAAATAACCGAAGTTAGAGAATACGCCGAGAAAGAAAAATTAACTATAGTTAAAGAATTTATTGAATCTTGTACCGCTAAAGCGCCTGGCCGGCCTATTTTCAACGAAATGATCTCTTTATTAGAACTTGGCAAAGCCGAGGGCATACTTGCCTGGCATCCTGACCGACTGGCGCGCAATTCTATGGATGGCGGGAAAATTATCTACCTTGCTGACAAGGGAATAGTTAAAGACCTAAAATTTCCTACTTACCGCTTTGATAACACCGCTCAAGGCAAATTTATGCTCTCTATAGCTTTTAGCCAGAGCAAATACTATGTTGATAACCTCTCAGAGAATGTCAAACGCGGCATTAGGCAAAAGGTGCGTAATGGCATTTATACCGCTTGGGCGCCAGTCGGCTACCTTAATGACCCAAAAACAAAAACTCTAATACTTGATAAGGTAAAGGCTCCTTTAATCAGAAAGATGTTTGAGCTATATTCAACCGGAAAATATACGCTTGAGCAATTGGTAGATATTATGAACTCCCTCGGCTTTACCACCAGGACTAACAAGCCCTTATATATAAGCAACTGCCAATTCATCCTTACCAACCCCTTCTACTACGGAGCCCTTAGGTATTGGGGAGAATTATTTGAGGGTAAACATGAACCAATTATTACCAAGAAACTTTTTGATGGAGTACAGGCAGTGGTAAAACAAAAAGGCAAGCCGCAAATTACAGGCGCAAACTCTTTTGTTTTCAAGGGGCTTATGCGCTGCGCCGTATGCAACGCCTCAATAACCGCGGAGATACAAAAAGGGCATACTTATTACCATTGCACAAAAAAACTCAAGCCTTGTAAAGGCGCAGCGCATTATTACGTGCGCGAAGAAGGGCTTGCTACACAAATCCAAGATTATGTTCAAAAAGTTTCTATAAGCGATGATTGGACGGATAATATTTTAAGAGAGTTAGAAAAAGACAAAGAACAATTCGGACAATCATCGCTTACTCATCTGCAAAATCTAAAAAGTCGGATAAGTGAGATTGATAACAAAATTAGCAAACTCATAGACCTCTACCTTGAAGGCTCTCTCACCTTAAAAGAATATAACTTTAAGAAGAATAGATTTATTAATGAAAAGGAGAATTTGCAGGAAGAAATTAAAGATTTTGCAGATGAGGGTAATAATTGGTTCGAACAGGCCAGGCGCTTTGTAACTACCTTAAATGAAGGAAGTTATGCGTTACGGGAAGGAAATTTAGAATCCCAGAAAGAATTTCTGAAAAAGATTGGTTCGAACTGTATTTTAAAAGAGCGCCGCCTCGTTTTTTCGACGGAAGGTACCTTCCGTCCTATCTTAGACAACGCCCCGTATTTAACATGGTGGGCCATGATGGAGTCGAACCATCGACCTTGACATTAAGAGTGTCCTGCTCTACCGATTGAGCTAATGGCCCTAATTTACTTACCTGGCATTAGCGAATCCGCCAAGCCCGCCATGTAGCTTTGGCGGGTCGCCAATTCTTGTGGCGAGTTTGTGGCGAATAGCTAATGATCCTATTTAGAAAATTAATTATACCTACTTTTAGGTAGGCTGTAAAGTAAGATTTTCGTAAATAAGGCTAAAAAAATATTGGAAAACGATCTTACTAAATTACTATCGAAACGTCCCCTTATGTCTGACCCCTATTTCACTTTTTTTGAATTAAGTATTGCGTCCCCGGAATTCCGGAATTCTTACGCATTTTTATCCTTAATCTCTTTCTCGTAAGCTTTCCAGGACGCCACGTAGGACTCTATCGTATACTTTTTGATTCTGTCTCTATCCTCATCGGTAATATCAGTGAAACTTAAACCTATAAGATACTTCCCTTCTTTTTCAGGTTCTTCGTTTCTCTTAATCCAAATTACCTTCGCTATGGCCTTAATGGGCTCAGGATAAACTGGAATTTTTATTTCTATAATTATTTTAATCATGCCTGATGTCAAATCCTTTATCCAGTTTTCATTCAACTCGTCTAACTCCAGCAGCGCCCCGCTATAGGAAAAATTACTAACGTAGCCGGAATATCTCTTTGATAAATCTCTCTGTAACACACCATTTATAAATATATAATCTACAGAAACTTTTTTATAAAGACGAGTGGATGTTCTTCTTTCAGGTCCCCTATATTTTTCTTCCATAAAAACACCTCCTTATATTTGAATGCCTAAAACTTCTCTCATGGCTTCTTTTAATTGCGTAATCTTATAGGGATCGTCCGGAGTATCCGTAGTAATGAATGCTATCGTAAATCCGGTTTTAAGCATAATCCTACCTCTAACCTCATACTTATCCAGGTTTTTTGCTTTTATCTCTGCTTCTATTTTTTGTCTCAGATCAAATAATATTCCCATATTAGACCTTATTATCTTTCTCTTTTATATAAACCTTATTCTTTAAAGCTATACTAACTAATTTCCTCTTTGATAAGTTATCCTACACTAAAAAACCCGAAAGACTTATCTTTTCTAATTAGCTCTATTTCTTATAAATAAGCCCCTGCCTATCTTTCAATCCTTCCGGCAGATTAATCGCAGAGATAAAATCCACTTAAGCAGACAAAACTAAAACCAGCAATAATATTGCTTTTCGCTTTATGTCCTCATTTCTTTGCTTTTAAATTAATTTACCAAAAAAGTGGTTATGAATAATTATTGCACTTACATTAAGATAGTCAACTAGTTCTATTGTTCCATAGCACTTAGGATCGCCCTAAGGAATCTTTATACCTACTACAGTGGCCTAAAAAGTGGGGAAACCTAACTAATTATTTTACAAATAGAAAGGTTGAACGGTTAAAAAAAATGCCTGTACACAATAAACTACAAAGGTTTATCTAAACGGTATAAGAATCTCCTGCTTCCTGCCGGCAGGCAAGTCCCTATTGAGCTAATGGTCCGTAATTTACTTACCTGATATTAACTAATCCACTAATCCCGTCACGTAGCTTTAGCGGATCGCCAATTCTTGTGGCGACTTAGTGGCCAAGAGCTAATGACCATATTTAAGAAATTAATTATCCCTGTTTGTATGTAGACTCTAAAGTGAGATATTAGTAAATGCCGAAGAAAAAAACGAGGCACTTCTATCCCGACTTACTGAAGCGAATAAATTTATTGGGAATTATAGAAAACGAACCTATGGATATGAAATTAAATATCGAAGTTTCATTTATTTAATTTTTTTGGAATTAAGTATTGTGTCCCCGGAATTACTTGACTATGATTTTTAGACTTTTAAAGTTTTATCTTGAATAATCTTGTGCAGGCAATCAACTATCTCTGAATCAAATTTAGTTCCTTTATTTCTTTCCAGCTCATCTAAGGCCTCCCCGAAAGAAAAAGCTTTGCGATACGGCCTATCAGTAGTCAATGCATCAAAAACATCTGCTACAGCTAATATTCTTGCTCCAATATCAATATCTTGACCCTTAATTCTATCCGGGTATCCTGAACCATCGTATCTTTCATGATGATGCCTTATTAATCTAGCAGCTTTTTTTAAGAATGGCAAAACGCTGACTATTTCTTCTCCTTTAATAGGATGCAGTTTTATATACTCAAATTCATCTGGAGTAAGCTTACCTGGCTTTAAAAGAATGTCATCTTTTATGCCAATCTTACCAATATCATGCAGTAAACCTGCCTGTTTTAATAAATCTACTTCGTCTTGCCTCAACTGCATATTCTGGGCTATTGCCACAGCATATTTAGCCACATTATCAGAATGACGCATCGTATAACTGTCTCGAGCATCAAGGGCGGAACTCAAAACAGCAATAGTCTTTAAATAATCCTGCTGTATCTGTTCATACAGATTAACATTCTGTAAGGCAATCGCACAAGTGCGACTGATGTTAGTAATAAGTAGCTCGTCTTTTCTGGTAAATTGATTTGGGTATTTTTTATCACAAGCATGCAGTATCCCTAAAACATTACCCTGGAAAACAAGCGGAACGCTAATAAATGACTTTTGTAAATACTCCTCTATATTTATTTTTTTAAAATAACCATCCTGCTCTAAATCATTAATAATTAAAATCTGCCTTTGACTCATAACAAACCTTGATATGCAATTTTCATTCTTTAAGACTGGGTACTGGCTGAAGTCTTTTGTTAACCCAACCGCACCAGCAACTATCAAACCTTCGGATTCTTTATCCCATAACAAGAGCACAGAACGCTCAACGTTCAGGAGGCTACATGCGCCTTCAGTGAGTAATTTAATAAATTTTTGGCGTTCAAGGTTAAGCGATAGCTCCTCACTAAACTCAAATACAGACCCCAATGCAGACTCATACCATATCTTATCTTCTAATATAGATTCTTTTACAGGAATATTTTCTTGTATTGATTCTTTTACTAATACATTTTCTCGGGCCTTGGGGTTATTATAAAAATAAAATAATTTCTTTTTATAAATAATCTCCGCTATTTTATACCCGATGAATACTCCCAGAAAAACTGATAAAATAATTAACATTTTAAGGATTCCAAGTTTTTATGAATAAAACTACCCTACGTATATTTTACCTCACATCCAAAAATTGCCATATTATACCTTAAATACCAGCCCAGCTTAAGTAGGTAAGGTCAGGTCCGGATTTTCCTTTAACTTGGCCATTTTTTTATTTAACTTCGACAATCTCTTCTCCTCTTGTTTCTTTTTTCTTGCCTGTTCCTTTAAGTTCTTTTGAAATGCATAATTAACCATTGCCATCATTTTCCTCCTCGTTTTAATTAAATCTCACCTGCATTATATTTTACCACAAATTCTAAAATTGTAAGCGATTTAGTGAGCATTGCCAGGTATCCCTACGCTAGCGCGCCCGAGTGGGATCTCCCGCCACCCCATTTCAATACTTTAGCGGGATCCCGCGTTAACTCTTTTATCAGCACGGGAGAACCAATTTAACATCAATTCCTGCGCAATATTTATATGCGCTCGGCGAGAGTCGAACTCGCAACGCCTAGCTCCGAAGGCTAGCGCTCTATCCATTGAGCTACGAGCGCAAAAAATAATACCCTATCCCTGCCTGCCGCCTGCCTGACGGCAGTCAGGGCAGGCAGGCATTAGGCGACGGGCGCATATCTACTTTAAGCTATCTCGCATTTATCGCCCAGGGCCTCTTTGATTTCTTTGAGTTTTTTCGCACTGGACGCCAGGACATTCGGCTCGGCCGTAGATCTTACCGGAGAATTTAAATGGATCTTATCCGGCTTTATTCTATCAATTACCTCTTTAAACCTGGCGATATAGCCTGGGCTATCATTGATCCCTTTTATCAGCATAATCTCCAGCCAGATCTTACCCTGAAATTCCTTACTTAAATTAACTAACCCTTCGATTATCCCATCTATCTTTATCCCCTCCTCAGGCCGATCGATTTTAATAAAAATCTCTTCTGATATTGCGTCCAGAGAAGGAATAACCAAATCCGCGGACATTAATTCCTGACGCACTAAAGAAGAACTCAATAAGGAAGCGTTGGTAATAACCGCGGTCTTTATATTAGTGAGGTTTTTAATCTGGCTGATCAGATAACCGATATTACTGTTTAAAGTGGGTTCTCCTGAACCGGAAAAGGTGATGTAATTGATTTTGGCTGCCTCCTCAGGATTATTCTGTATCCAACTCCTTAGTTCTTCAAGGATATCCTGAGTGTTGAAATACTCCTTCCTCCCTATTGTCCTACCTATAGTCCTGCCTAGCTGGCAGTAAATACAGTTAAAACTGCATATTTTATAAGGAGTTAAGTTAACACCCAGAGACAGGCCTAATCGCCGGGAATTTACCGGGCCATATATGTATTTCATAGTTTATATTATACCATAAATAAGCAAAAAAAACCCCGCACCTTTTTAATATTCAATCGTTTTAAAGACTGTTTCGTTTTAAAACTAACTGAATTTATAAAAGGTGCGGGGGTAATCTATATTATCAAAATACTATTTTACCTCAATAACTGAATTCTGGCTTCCAAAAGCATTATACGCGTTATTGGAACACTTAGGATCGATAACCCAAGATCCATCGACAAAGAATTTATATTCATATCTACCGGGCTTAAGATCTATTTTAATCCCCCAGTTGCCTTTAGAATCTTTTTTCCCGGAATATTTTTCTGTCTTCCAGTCATTAAAACTACCGGCTACACTCACCTTTTTTGCCTGGGGAGCATATAGCCTAAATAACACTTCCTTTACCTTGACCTTAACGACCTTTACCATTTCTACCTCCTTGAGCACCAATCTGCGCCGTAGGCGCACCTAGCGCACCTTGCCTAAACTGAGTGGCAAGTGTACGCCTATATGTATGGCGTAATATCCGCCGTAGCACCAGAACTATTTGATATTCTATCAAAGCGCGAAGGCGGACATCCTTCCTAGATTATGCCAGACCCTTGCCATAATCTATATCCTTAGTTATTTATACACAACAATTTGCGTGCTGTCAAGAATTTTTATAGCGCTACCACAACCAAACCCTTTTTATCCGCAAGCCTAAGGCTCTCTTCCATATCTATAAATAGGGTCTTTCTTGCTTCAATCGCCAGACAGTTAGCTTTAGCCTTAATCAGGGTTTTGACTGTGTTTAAACCGACTACCGGAATATCAAAACGCATATCCTGTTTAGGCCGGCTTACCTTGACTACAGTAAATCCTCCCCTGGCGATATTACCTGACCTGCGGATAAGATTGTCCGTACCTTCAAGCCCCTCTACCGCTACTATTGCTTTATTCTTCACGGCTACGGTCTGGCCTATATCCAGATGAGCTATTGCTTTGGCTAATTCAAAGCCAAAATAAATAACTTCCCATTCTAACGAGCTCGGCCATCTTTTAGTAAGTATACCTTCTTTGGGTAGAGATTCTTCGATGAAAGTAGTCGAATCTAGTAATTTTAAGCCTTCCTGCTCAAGCCTGATTATTATTTTACCGAATATGCTCGCCGCCTTCATATCGCTGATACCGGATAACAACTCCCGGATTTGAGGATTATTCTCAACATCTCTGCTAAAAAGCCTCCAGGGGCTGATCTGGCCGGCCAAGATTACCTTATTTATACCTTCAGCTTTAAATATAGCAAACATCCGGTTATATTCCTTAAGATCTAACCAATAGACCTTATCAACTAATCCCTTAAGCTTAGGAGAGGCCTCTCCCCTGATAGCCACGGCTACTACAGAATAATCATTATTTCTGGCTGCCCGGGCAAAGAGAAGAGGGAATTTCCGGTTACCGGCTATTAAACCAATCTTTTCCATAATAATTATCGCTAAAATACATTCTACTCTGAGCCAAGCGTCAGGAGCGGCAGGAACGGGCAATGCCCCGCGAAGATTTCTTTATAAAATCAATCAGGTATCTGACCTCGTTATTTACTTTAATTTCTTTTTCCACTTTTTCTAAGGCATGCTTTACGGTTATTCCGGAATTAAACAAAATTCTGAATGCCCGTTTGATCTGCTTTATTGATTCTACTGATATATTATTCCGCTCCAGTCCGACTAAGTTTAAACCGTATACCCGCGCCGGATGCCCGTCGCAGGTAGAAAACGGGGGAATATCCTGGACCACCTTGGAGCAGCCTCCGATTATGGAAAGCCTGCCTATCCTGACAAACTGATGGATAGCGCTTAAGCCCCCAATCACTACTTTATCCTCCAGGGTTACATGCCCGGCCAGGGTCCCATTGTTAGCAACAATACAACCATTACCTACTAAGCAATCATGGGCCACATGGCAATAAGCCATAAAGAGATTATTGTCCCCGACTATTGTATTGGTATTCTTTTCGGTACCAGGGTTAAAAGTGCAATATTCCCGGATAACATTATTATTCCCGATTTTTAAAAAACTTTTTTCACCCTTGTATTTCAAATCCTGCGGCTTTGTGCCAATTATTGCCCCGGTAAATATTTCGCAGGACTTGCCGATAACAGTATTTCCTTCGACGACACAAAAAGCTCCAATCTTAGTATCTTTACCTATATCAACATTATCGCCGACAATAGTATACGGACCTACCTGGGAATTTTCGCCCAGCTTTGCCTTCTGGGAAACTATAGCCGTAGGGTGGATCTGTTTTTTCATTTCTTTTCTCTTTAAGAATCAGCAAAGGCAAACATAAGATCTGCCTCAGCCACTAATTTAGAATCAACAAAAGCCTTAGCTTTAACCTGGCCGGTGCGGGATTTTACCCTAACCGCCTCTATCTCTAATATAATCTGATCCCCGGGTAAAACCGGCTTGCGGAATTTAGCGTTATCAATGGCCATAAAAAAAGCGATCTTGCCCCTGTTTTCCTCGCCAGCAAGCATCATTACCCCTCCCACCTGGGCCATTGCCTCAATAACCAAAACTCCGGGCATAACCGGCTTACCCGGAAAATGGCCTTCAAAAAAATAATCATTAATGGTAACGTTCTTTAAACCCACTGCCCGTTTCCCGTTCTCAAGAGAAATTATCTTATCCACAAACAAGAATGGCTGCCGATGCGGCAATATCTTCATAATATCGTTTATATCCAATTCCTGTTTATTTAAAGATATGTTACTTATACTTATGCTATTAGAGATATATTTGAGCCGCTGCTGGCCTATTTTTTGCAGTAATTTTATATTTAAGGAATGTCCGCTTCTTAAGGCGATAATATGCCCCTTAATTGGCTGGCCAAAAAGATAAAGGTCTCCGATCAAATCCAGGACTTTGTGCCGGACAAATTCATTCGGATAGCGTAATTTGTTTTTTATGACTCCGGATTTACCGACAACTAAGGTATTCTCAAAATTCGCTCCCAGGCCAAAACCCTGTTTTTTTAATTCCCCAGCTTCCTCCTCCAGGCAGAAAGTACGGGATAAAGAAATTTCATCCCTGAAGCTGTCTTCATCCACTACCAGTTCAAAAAATTGCTCTTTAAGCAGGGAATGATTATAATTCAAGGTATAAGAAATCTTAAAATCCGTCGCCGGGAGAATAACAATGCTCGCTGATTTCTCTTCGACGACAACCGGTTCTTTGATCGTATAATATTTGCGCTCCTTACCCTGCTCTTTTATCCCGGCATCAGTAATGACTTTGATAAAATCCCCGCCACTACCATCCATGCCCGGCAATTCATTACTATCTAATTCAACATTAATATTGTCTATCCCTAATCCGCAAAAAGCAGCCATCAAATGCTCTATAGTTTGTATCTCAACGTCATCCTTAATAATCGAGGTGCACCGCAGGCTCCCGGGCTTACAAACCATAGAGTTATAATCCGCTTTTACAACCGGCTTATTAGCCAGGTCAACCCGGATAAAATTTATCCCCGCATCTTCTTCTGCCGGTTTAAATCTAAGAGATACTTTATTTCCGGTATGTAAACCAATCCCCTTTAAACTGGCTTCCCGTAAAATTGTTCTTTGCTTATCCATAAATAATTATCCCTTAACCCCTGCCTCACCGGCAGGCAGGCTTATCGCTATTATCTATCTTTTTTTTAAGTTCCTTTACTGTCTCGTAGAGCCTGGGCAGATTCTGCACACAGGCATTAGTCCGCTTGGCTGTATCTGCCGGCTTGGCCGGATAACCCCAGACGATAGAATCAGCTGGCAGGGATTTACTTACTCCCGATTGAGCCATTACAATGGAATTATCCCCTATATTAACGTGGCCAACCACTCCCACCTGCCCGGCTAATACAACATTATTTCCCAATGTCGTGCTTCCGGAAATACCCGCCTGAGCCACAATCAAACAATTCTTTCCGATAATGACATTATGGGCAATATGCACTAAATTATCTATTTTAGTCCCCCTACCAATCACGGTCTTGTCAAAACGGGCCCGGTCTATACTGACATTAGAACCTATCTCTACATCATCCTCAATAACTACCTTGCCTATCTGAGGTATCTTATGATGAATTCCATCAACTGTCACAAATCCAAAACCATCCGAGCCTATCACTGTCCCGCTATGTATAATTACATTACTGCCTATGATGGATTCTTCCCGTATGGAAACATTGGGATATATTATGGAATTACTTCCGATCTTTACATTCGCACCTATATAACAACCTGGATAAATAATGGTCTTAGCGCCTATTGAAACTGAATCTTCAATAACTACATAAGCGCCTATTGCCACATCCTTGCCCAACACGACTTTTTTTTCCTGTATAACCGTAGGATGTAATCCTTTAGGATGAGACTCCTGAGGAGTTACTAAGGAAACTACTTTGGTAAAAGCTAAGGAAGGATTATCTACGCGGATAATCGCGCATTTAGCGCTTTTAATATCTCGGGAGGTGATAATTGCCGAGGCTTCAGTCCTATTAATAAAAGCGAGGTACTTTGGATCAGCTAAAAAAGTAATGTCCCCAGGCAAAGCTTCCTGTATACCTGCTATACCTGTAACAATAATATTCTCATCGCCAACAACTTCGCCGTTGATTGAAACAGCGATTTCCTTTAAGGTCTTGCGCATTACCTGGGCTTATTTTTTTTCTTTATTCAGGATCTTAATGATCTCATTGGTGATATCCAAGTTTTTTGACTGATATATAAGCACCCGGTCATTAAAAACCAGGGTATAACCTTCTTTTTCAGAATACTGCTTAACTGTCTCTTCGATAGCCTTAAGTATCTCTTTCTCCTTCTCCATGCCTTCCTTGCGCAGCTCATTCTGTTTCTGGCTGTCAAAATCCTGAAAATCTTTAATTTTTACCTCCAAATCGGATCTCTTGGCTTCTTTTTCTTTATCGTTCAATAAATTAAGCTTATCCTCAAGTTGTTTTAACTCATTGATCTTCTTATTTCTTTCCGCCTCATAAACTTTCTGCTTCTCCTCCAGCACCTTTTCATACTCTTTAGTCTTAGTATATTCGCCAAAGGTACGGCTTAAGTCTACATAGGCTAATTTATCAGCCGCGTATACCAGGCTAACCAGGACAAAACTAAATAATACGACCATTACCGCCGTTGTCTTCTTCATTTTCTTGCTCCTCCTATATTATTGTAATTAGAAACCATGGCTCATGCTAAAGTGTATCTTCCCACCCCCAACACTATCTTCCCCGGATTCCTTATTCAAGGGTATGCCGTAATCGAGCATTAACGGCCCGATAGGAGTCTTAAGTCTGAAACCTAAGCCGTATCCGGATTTAAAACCGCCGGTGCCGATCTTATTTGCCTTTGACCAGACGCTTCCCGTATCGTAGAAAACAGCTAATTTAAAATATCCCGCAATAGGAAAAATATATTCAACATTACCAACCATTATCGATTCGCCGCCCAAAGGATCTCCTGAAGAAGAATCTATTGGCCCGACCTTTCTTTCATCATAACCTCTCACAGTATAGGATCCGCCGGCAAAAAATCTTTCATAGATAGGAACTCTGATTGAATCGCCGTAGGCATCAGTCAAGCCTAAGCGCCCTTTTATTAATAAGGTTGAATCTCTAGCCATAGGCCAATAATGGGAAACCAGGCCAAAGAATTTATAGAACTCTTTATCCCCGCCAAAAGGCCCGCCGGCTAACTCAAAAGAACCATCCAAGAGATCGCCCTTGACCGGATCAAATACGTTATTGCGGCTGTCATAAGTAAGCCCGTATTTAAGGCTGCTTATTGCATTCGTCCCGGATTCAGCGCTTAAATCCGAAGAGGCGCTTGTCGAAATATCCCCAATCTTTATGCTGTCATAACGGTATACTAAATTCTCCTTGAGATATTCAGAGATCTCCCTGCCCAAACGTAAATTCCCTCCGGTTACATCCTCGTCATAACCGTAACCTATATCAGATTCCCTTTTATGGGTCCGTTTATAAATATCAAAACCGAAAGACACCGGATAATCAAACATCCAGGGCTCAGTGAAACTCAATTCGTAACCGTTTGTTAGCGAACCAGCAGACACCCTAAACTTTAAGCTCTGGCCTGCGCCGGTAAAATAAGGAAAATTTTTCCAGTTAAAATTCTTCTGCTCGATTTCGGCAAAACCGACAAATTGTTCTACAGAGCTATATCCGCCGCCAAAGCTGAAAGCCCCGGTCTTGCTCTCTTTAACATCCACGATCAGATCTTTGCGGTTAGGTACCTGGGTATCTTCGGTATCGTAACTTATTTCTTCAAAAAAACCTAAGTTCTGCAGCCTCTCCTTAGAACGCCTTAATTTATCGCCGTCAAACCTGTCGCCCGGCATTAACCTCATCTCCCTCCGGACAACCACCTCTTTGGTCTTTATATTTCCCCGGACCTTGACTTTATCTACATAGGCAACCTCGTTCTCTCTAATATTATAAACAATATCAATGCGGTCGCTAGCCGGATTAAGATAGGTTGTCTCCTGGACATGCATCGAGATATAACCTTTATCAAAATATAAACCCTGGACGCTAACAATATCCTGCTTTAACGCCTCCTGGCTAAAAACCTTTCCGGTAACGCAACTTTTAAGCTTCTCCAGAATATTCTTTTCCGACATATCTTTATTACCCCTGATGCTTATTGTCCCGACTATGTATTTCCTTCCTTCCTGGATCTTTAAAGTAATATATAAAAACGGTTTTTTAGGATCATTCCTGGTCTGGTAATCTACCATTACATCGGTATAACCGTTTTTACGGTAAAATGCTTTCAGGCGTTCGATATCTTCTTTGAATGCCTCTTCCTTAAATACCCCGGCGCCAAAGAACCAGGCCCTCTTGGTCTTAAATATCTTTAGGATCCGGCGGGACTTAAAGGCCTTATTTCCTTCAACGGATATATTCCTAATCTTTATTTTCTTGCCTTCATTGATTATAAATTCAACCCTGGCCTTATTAGTGACCGAATCAACCTGCGCCTTATGCTGGACCTGAACCTGGCCAAAACCCTTTTTCTCATAAAATTTCTTTAAGGTCTGGGCATCCTCGTCTAAAACAGGATAATCCAAGTACTGGGTCTCTTTTGATTTTAATTCTTCTTTCATTTTATCTTCGCTGGTATACAGACGGTTTACGCCGTCTAAAATGATCTTCTCGATTATCGGCCTTTCAATAACCGTAATGATTATCTTGACTCCGCCCTTGTAATCCTCGGTATCTATCTTGATATCGGAGAAAAATCCCAGAAGGTAAAGCCTCTTTAAATCATCACTGGTAATATTATCCTGGTAAGGATTTCCTATCCTGGTCTTCATCTTGGAGAAAATTGTATTAGTACTTATGGATTTATTGCCTTTTATATCAATAGCGGTAACTGATTTAGAGGACGAAGATGTAACTGATGGTAAGGCGGAGGCTTGATTAATGTCAGCCTGATCAAGGGCTGAAACTACCGCAGGTATACCGAATAATAAAGAAAAGAAGATTGATATTACTATCGTGGATTTGCGCATAATTAATTTATTATATTAGAATTATCCCTTATTTCAATAACTATTTACCAGCCCTACTCCTGCCTGGCTATATTCTCAAACCTGGTATATTCCTTGATAAAAGATAAATTTAAACTCCCCACCGGGCCATTGCGCTGTTTGGCGATATTGATCTCGGCAATACCCTCATTTTCCGGAGTGGGTTTATAATATTCCTCTCTTAATATAAGCACTACCACGTCGGCATCCTGCTCAATCGCGCCCGATTCCCTTAAATCCGATAACTGCGGACGGTGGTCCTGGCGTAATTCCACAGCCCGGGATAACTGGCTTATAGCTATTACCGGCACGCTTAATTCCCTGGCCAGGGCCTTTAAAGAACGGGATATATCCGAGATCTCCTGCTGCCTATTTTCAATATTTCCCGAGCCGCGCATTAACTGCATATAGTCTAAAACTATCATCTGAATATTGTAATTTGCCTTAAGCCTTCTGGCCTTAGCCCTTAATTCCATTACTGAAATAGCCGGGGTATCATCAATATATATTGGAGATTCAGAAAGCTTTCCTGCGGCAGCGGTAAGCCGCGGCCAATCCGAGGGAGTTAGATAGCCTGTCCTGACATTATGGGCATTGACCCGGGCATGGGTGCAAAGCATCCTCTGCACCAACTGTTCCTTGGACATCTCCAGGCTAAAAAAAGCAATCGGCACTTTTTGGATTACGCCGGCATATTCAGCAATCCCTAAAACCAGCGCGCTCTTGCCCATCGAGGGCCTTCCGGCAATCACGATAAAATCCGAAGGCTGCAACCCGGCAGTCTTCATATCAAAATCCACATATCCGGTCGGTATCCCGGTAACATGGGCCTTCTTCTGGTAAAGCTTGTCAATTGTCTCTATGCTATTCTTGACCAGCTCTTTTATATGTATATAGCTAATCTGGGTTTTTCTTTCGCTGATGTCAAAAATTAGCCTTTCAGCTGTATCCACCAATTCATCGATTTTGCCTTCACTCTCATGGCATAATGAGATTATCTTCTGAGAACTGTTAATTAAAGATCTGAGGATATATTTCTCTTTTACTATATGGATATAGTGATTGACATTAACGGCGCTGGGCACGGAATTCACTAACTCCGTAAGAAAACTTACGCCTCCGGCGTCTTCCAGATCCCCCGCCCTTTTTAACTCATCGGTAAGCGTGATCAGGTCAACCGCTTTATTGGCGTCATAAAGCCCGAGTATCGCGGAAAAAATCTTGCGGTGGACATCCTTATAAAAAGATTTGGAATCCAGGGATTCGATACTGGTAGCTAATGCATTCTCATCCATTAGCATTGAACCCAATACCGCCATTTCTGCCTCTAGATTCTGGGGAGGGAGCAGGTCCTTCGCGATATCAGCCATATTTTATCTACTTCTTATTTTATCTACTTCTTAACAATCCAGACTTTGACTTTAGCATAAATTTCGGAATACAGTTTGACAGGGACTTCAAACACTCCCAGGCTCTTTATAGGCTCATCTAGGATAATTAAGTTCTTATCAATGTTAAATCCCTCATCTTTTAAGGCCCGCTCAATATCCAGATTAGTAATACTTCCGTAAAGCCCGGATTCATCCTGGGCGAGGCAGGATATGGTTAAAGATAATTTCTCCAGTTTAACCTTAAGTTCCTCGGCCTCTTTTTTCAATTTTTCATCCTGCAAAGACTGAATTTTGCGCTTCTGTTCTAAATTATTAAGATTGGCTGTAGTCGCTAAAACCGCCAGGCCCTTAAGTAAAAGGTAATTCCGGGCAAATCCGTCTTTTACCTTGACTCTTGTACCTGCCTTTCCTATTCCTTTTATATCCTGGACTAAAATAACTTCCATATTTTTTCCTCTTATTTATTTGTAGGTGCAATAAGGAATAATCGCCATAAATCTAGCCCTTTTAATGGCATTAGAAATCTGCCTCTGGTGCTTGGCGCAGTTTCCTGAACCCCGAGAAGAAATCATCCTCCCTCTTTCCTTGATAAAAGACTCCATAGTTTTTAGATCTTTGTAATCTATGACCTTGACTTTATCCGTGCAAAAACGGCAGACCCTTCTTCTAAAAAAAGAAGACATGCCGGATTTTTTTCTGCCGGTCCTGCCCCGGAGTCCTTTTCCTTTAGCGCCCTTTGCTCCGCCCCTAGGGCCTCCCCTTGAACCACCTTCTGTCTTAGCTTTCATTTGATTTATCCTCGCTTTCTTCTAACCAGGTTGTCTCAGTAGTTGCTTCCGAAGGCGCTTGCTCTTCATGCGAATCTATGCCAGGCTTAGGAGCGCCTCCTAAAAATTGAACCCTCTCTGCCCTTACTTCAATAGTATTGCGGGTCTTACCGGTATTATCTTCCCAGGAACGCGATTGAAGCCTGCCCTCGATAAAAACAGGGCTGCCTTTATGCAGATACTGATTCGCAGATTCAGCTTGTTTATTCCAAACTACCACGGTAACAAAACAAACCTCTTCCTTTAATTCCTGATTTTTATCTTTAAACTTCCGGTTAACCGCCATCCTTAGATTAACCACCGCAGTCCCCTGAGGCGTATAACGCAGTTCCGGGTCCTTAGTCAGGTTACCTATTAAAAAAACCTTGTTAAAATTAGCCACTTAAGCCTCCTATTTAAAATTAATCTATCCTGATGATCAACAACCTGATAATGCTCTCATTTAATTTATAGATATAACGGATCTTCTCCAGGGCCTGGGTCCCCAGGTCAAAATTTACCAGATAATAAATCCCATCCTGGAATTTCTTGATCGGAAAGGCTAATTTTTTCCTCTCTGACCAGACTGCGGCCTGGTTTATAATCCCTTTATTTTTAGTTACTGCCTCGCAGATTTGATCAAATACGGATTTCTTTTCTTCTTCGGATAAATCCGGCTTAACAATAAACATCGCTTCATATTTATTCATTCTTCTTTACTCCTTGTTGGTTTTCCTGCTTTTTGTTTTTTATTAAAAATATTCATCGCCCGGGTAGCGCCCTGACTTACCCAGGCTAAAGAACAATTACCAGCTTCTTCAATCATTTTATCTTTTTCTCTGGCTTCTTTTTTAGTAAACCCGGATAACACAAATTTAGATATATCCGCGTTTTGACCTGCCGGCCTGCCTACACCTAAACGTAAACGCGAGAATTCGACGCTAGATAAAGAATCGATTATGGATTGGATCCCTTTATGCCCGGCGGAGGAACCACGTAATTTAACCTTAAGCCTGCCTAATTCCAAATCCAGGTCATCGCAGATTATTAGAATATCTCCGAATTCAATCCTATATTTTTTTACCAAAGAACTCACTGCAAAGCCTGAGCAATTCATAAAAGTAAGCGGCATTGCCAGGATCACTTCCTGTCCGCCCATTTCACACCTGCCGCTTAAGGCGGCAACCCTGGATTCCTTTTTTAAAGAAACTTTATATTCCTTAGCCAAGGCCTTTATTACTGAAAAACCGATATTATGCCTTGAGCCTGTATAGACCAGGCCGGGATTTCCCAGACCTACGATTAATTTCACCCCGCACCTTCTATTCTATTCATATCCTACAACCCTACACCTTTTATTCTTGAATTCCAAGAAGGTGCGGGGTTCATCCGTCTATTTCTTATCTTTATCTTTATCCTTATCCTTGCCTTCTTCAGCCTTACCTTCTTCACCCGGAACTTCCTTCTTCTCCTTGATTACTTCCGGCTCCAGCTTCTCTTCGCCTTCAACAGGAACTAAAACCTCTTCCTTCATCGGACTGACTACGGATAAAACTACTGTTTCCGGCTCAGTAATAACTTTGATATTGGCAGGAAAAATAATATCCTTAACATGTATGGCATCGCCTATCTTTAAGGCGGTTACATCTACTTCTATGTCTTTAGGTATCTCAGTAGGCAAACACTCAACCGTAATCTCCCAGAGGATATGCTCAAGAGAGCCTCCCTCTTGTTTTACGCCTATAGGTTCGCCCTTGGCAACTACCGGGACATTGATCCTGATCACCTTAGTCAAGGAAATCTCATTGAAATCCACATGAATGATATCCCCTTTTACCGGGTCATACTGGATCTCTTTAATCAGGCAGGGGCGGGATTTTTTCTTTTTATCATCCTTGATATTCAGGCTTAAAACCAGATTCTCTAAGCGGTGTTCATGTAGGAGTTTATACAGGTCTTTATGCCCTATTTTAACCGGCATTGATTCTTTACCGTCCTTATAAACAACTGCCGGAATAGAACCTGTTTTTTTAAGGGCCTTATTGCCAGATTTACCTAATTTTTCTCTCTGATCTGCGTTCAAAAATATCTCTTCCATTTTACCTTTTTCCTTTCAAACTTTTAGATTTTTTTAGTCAAACAGCGAGCTGATTGATTCCTCGTGATGGATCCTCTTAATAGCCTCGCCTAACAAAGAAGCTACGGAAAGAACATTAATCCTTGGGTGCTGTTTCTCGGCGCAGAGCGGTATGGAATCAGTAATCACCAATTCCTTTAAATCTTTACATTTATCAATCCTGTCTATTACCGGACCGGATAAAACACCGTGGGTGATTGCCGCCCTGATGCTCTTGCAGCCGAATTTTTTTAAAGCCTCAACCGCTTCGATCAGGGAACTTCCCGTAGCAATAAGGTCATCGGCAATTACGGCATTTTTACCTTCAACCTCCCCCAAGATATGCATCACTTCGGTCTTCTCCGGGGAATCCCTACGCTTATCAATTATGGCCAGCCCTGCACTTAATCTCTTGGCATAAGACCTGGCCATTTTAATACTGCCCACGTCCGGCGATACTACAACCAGATCCTTTAGGCCTAGACCATTAATATAATCTATAAAGACGCCTACAGCAAAAAGATGATCCACCGGAATATCAAAGAATCCCTGGATCTGGCCGGCGTGTAAATCCATAGTTAAAATCCGGTTAGCTCCGGCAATAGTCAAAAGGTTAGCTACTAATTTAGCGGTGATCGGAACCCGCGGCTGGTCTTTCCTGTCCTGACGGGCATAGCCGAAATAAGGCATAACCGCGGTAATCCTGGCGCTGGACGCCCTTTTTAAAGCATCGATCATTACCAACAATTCCATCAGGTTATCATTGGTCGGCGGCGAGGTCGGCTGAACCACAAATACATCCTTGCCTCGGACATTATCGTTAAGCTTGACGCTGATCTCTCCTTCGCTAAATCTACCTATAAAGGCATTACCTAAATTCACCTTCAGATACTTGCATATATTCTTACTAAGTTCTAAATGGGCACTACCGCTAAATATCAGCATCTTATCCATAGCTTATCTCTCTGGTATAATCTTCAGGCATAAATCTTAGAGATTATACCTGATTACTGAGATTAATAAAGATTACTGCGATTAAACCATTAACCGCCTTATTTGAAAAATTACTGGAATATTCCTGAATAATACAGCAATCTCTGTAATCTGCTTTCTAATCGTTGTAATCAGACATCCTCATTACTTCTTATTATAGGATGTCTTTTTAATTGGTTTAGCTGGCACCCCGGCTACCACGCCATTGTCCGGAACATCCCTGTTTTTTAGCACGACCGTTCCAGCCCCCGTCACGGCTTTCTTTCCTATTTTAACCGGAGCGACCATTACCGTATCCGAGCCAATAAAGGCATTATCCTTAATAATAGTCTTATTTTTATTAACCCCGTCGTAATTCGCCGTAACGCTGCCGGCTCCGATATTAACCGAGCGTCCTATCCTGGCATCGCCGATATAACCAAAATGTTTTATCAGGGTTTTAGAGGATAGCCTAGAACGGGATATTTCCAGGAAATTGCCCGCTGTCACGCTATCTTCGAGGACGGTTCCTGCTCTCAAGCGGATAAAAGGGCCTATACTGCAATGTTTACCGATTCTAACATTTTTTTCGATGACTGTAAAGGGATAAATTACCGTATCCGAGCCTATCCGGGAATCATAACTTATTAAAGCAGAATCCGGATCTACCAGGGTAACGCCGTTTTTCATGAGCTTTTCATTAATCCGTTTTTGCATAAGTTTATTAGCCAGGGCTAAATCTAAGCGCGAATTTATACCCATCGCTTCCTGATAATCAGCTACCTGAACGCTCTCTACTAAGCCGCCGTTTTTATAGATTATATTGATGGCGTCAGTAAGATAATATTCTTTTTTGCGGTTATTGGGCCTGATCTTTCTTAAGGCCTGGGCTAATTTTTCTTTATTAAAACAAACTATTCCGGTATTTATCTCCTTGATCTCTTTTTGAAAATCATCGGCATCCTTTTCTTCGACTATGCCGCTGATGTATTCATATTTATCCCTTAAAATCCGGCCATAGCCTAAAGGCTTATCTATTTTAGCGGTCAATAAGGTACAATCGGATTTATTATCTATATGATAACGGATAAGTTTTTTGATTGTCTCCTGGGTTAAAAGCGGGATATCAGCATAGAGTATCAATACTGTCCCCTGAAAATTCTTTAAGGAGATTAAAGCGGTTTTTACCGCGTCGCCGGTTCCGGCGATATTCTTCTGGATTACAAGCTTTACCCCTTTGGGCAGAAAAGAACGAACAAGCTTTTGTTTATACCCCAAGACCGTAATTGCCGGATTTATTTTAAGCTTTTGGGCCAGGTCCAGGACATAGCCTAACATAGGCCGGCCGCAAAGAGAATGCAGGACTTTCGGTATCTCGGATTTCATCCGCTCGCCTTTTCCCGCTGCCAGAATTATTACTGCAAGATTTTTTTTCATATTCATCAGTATTTTAGGTATAATTTTGCCTCAATTTTCTCCGGATTATTTTTTGGCGGATAGTTAATACCTTATCCGCTAACTCATTCATTAATCTAATGCCTTCCAGCTTCTTTTGTAAAGATATTCTGGTCCGTCTTAAGATATTCTCTCTTTCTATCGCAGATATAGACATTACTCCTTGCTCCTTATCAGCTTTAGTTCTTCAATATCTTTTAAATCTTTATCTCTACCAGAGATTTTTTTCATCTTTATAAAATTCTTGAAAGAAATAACTTTCAGAGTTAAACCGCTTACTTTAGCTTCCAAAACATCTTTTGCAGCTTCTTTAAAATCAACAGGCGAATCTATTATAATATCCACTTCTTCATAGGTCTTTTCGTCTTTATAAAAATTAAATGCCTTCATATTTTTATTTTTTATCCAATCTTGGCGCGTTTTTTTATTGGCCATCATTATAGGGTCTACCGGCTGCTTTACATGGTAACCTATTTTTTTCAAGATATTAACTATCTTACGCAAATTACTATCGCTCATTTCCACAAGTATATCCATATCAAGGGTACTCCGAGAACCTCCCAGAAGGTTAAACGCTATACCGCCTACAAGTACATATTTTACTTTCTGCTCCTGAAATTCACGTAAAACTTCTTCGTAAAGGATCATCTCTTAGAAATATATTTCTTTTTGCCCGGCAAGGATTCCGGTCTTCGACCTCGAACCTGTCGTCGCTCTCGCTCCTCCCCATAGGGGCTTCGCCCCTCTGGCGCTCACTTCGTTCGCTGTCACCCCACCTGCCTGCCGGCAGGCAGGAGAACGTGGGGGAAGTTTTCCCCCACACCCCTTGAGGTTCTCATCCTTGCTCATCATGTCAAAATTGCCCGGCAAGGATTCGAACCTTGACAGTCAGACCCAAATTCTGATGTGCTACCATTACACTACCGGGCAAATATTAAATTATCACACCATTGTCCCGGCCTTCGCAAAGGTGAGCCGGGATCCCGATAGCAATAAAAACTCACATCGGGAGACGACATCCCAAATTTATACCGTACTACCATTATCCCGACCTTCGTGAAAGTGGGTCGGGATCCCGCCTATATTCTAATAGCCTGGCGGGTCACTACCGGACAAGAAAATCAGAGTAAACTTTTTTAAGGATGGGCCTCACCCGGAAGTCCCGGGTTGTTTCTTTGCTTCGTCCGCGTAAGCCTCCAATACCCTTTTCTGCAGATGATCGCGGAAAGTTTGAGTTATTGGATGGGCAATATCTTTATGCTCGGACTGAGAAATTATCTCCTGTTCCAGGCCGCGGCTAGACATTGATAATTGCGTCCCGCACTGATTGCAATACCGGGCCCGGGTTTCATTTTTAAAACCGCATTTCTGACAAGGTTGCTTTATCCTTCTAGAGGGCATAGCTATAAATAAACCGCTGGTCCCCTGGATTACCTTAATATTTCTGACCACAAAGGCATTGTCAAAAGTTACCGTAGCGTAAGCCTTGAGCTTTTTATCCGGCGAATCTTTCAGGAAAATCCTGACCTCGGTTATCTCCATAGCGCTACCTCCTTGTCAGATTTTAGACCGTACGGCAGAAAAAAATCCGCCAACTGCTATTTTCTTTCTTCAGACGCCTAACTAAAGTTACAGCTTTTTTTCTTGAAGATACGATACCAAAAACTGCCGGGCCGCTCCCGGACATCAATATGGATTGCGCGCCTAGAGATAATAATCTATTCTTTACCCGCCTGACCTGCGGGCATAGTTTCATTGTTACCGATTCCAAACCGTTAAAAACCGCCTTATTTAGGGCAGGATAATCCCTTTTCTTCAGACCTGAAATTAAAAGTTTAACATCATATTTGGGCATTGTCAACATATTCATATCTTTGAACTCATCCCATTTCTTATAGATTAGCGGTGTAGAGACTTTCAGGTCAGGCACCGCTAAAATATGCCATAATTTAACTTTTTTAAGGAATTTTAAAGGTTTTACCCTTTCTCCCCTACCTTCGCCTCTGGCAAAAGAGCTGTTATAGATAAAAAAAGGCACATCACTACCGATTTTAACGGCTAATTCCGCTAATTGAGCTTGCTTTAAATTCAATCTCCATAACTTATTCAACCCTATTAGCGTGTAAGCGGCATTGCTTGAGCCTCCGGCCAGGCCACTGCCAATAGGGATATTCTTAATTATCTCTATATCCGCGCCTTTATTGATCTTAAAACTCTCCTGTAATAATTTAGCGCTCTTATAGGCTAAGTTCTGGGAAGGATCTTTGGGCAGGCCTTTTTCTTTACAAATAAGATTTATTTTATTGTCAATACGGGCTTGGAGGATTATTTTATCCGCCAGGCTTATTCTCTCAAAAATAGTCAAGATATTATGATAATGATCTGGGCGAGCCCCAAGAACCGAAAGATAAAGGTTTAATTTGGCGTAAGAATCGAGGGTAAGTTTATCCACTTAAGCAACTATAGAACTGGCCGCCTTTTCAATATCGTTACTGGTGAGATTATATTCTTTTAATAGATCCGCGGGTTCTCCGGATTGGCCAAATCTATTTTTTATCCCTAAACTTAGGACTTTGACGGGTTTATTTTCTGATACTACTTCATTAACAGCTGAAGCTAACCCGCCAATAATAGTATGCTCTTCACAAACTACAATACCTTTGGTTAAACTGGCGGAATCTAATATCGCTTTAGTATCTAAAGGCCGTATAGTATGCATATTTATAACTCTGGACCTTATACCTTTCTTAAGCAGGTTTTCTGCTGCGCTCAAAGCCTCTAAAACCATGATACCGCAGGTAATAATAGTAACATCCTTTCCTTCTTTGAGGATCTGGGCCTGGCCTAATTTAAATTCACCTTTATTTTCAATTGTCGGCACCTTAGCCCGGCCTAAACGCACATAAAAAGGCCCTTTAGTTTTAGAGGCAGTGATTATTGCCTCGCGGGTCTGCGGTCCGTCGCAAGGAACAATAATATTCATATTCGGCAAGACCCGCATTAAAGCAATATCCTCGATAGCCTGGTGGCTTGAACCATCGGGGCCGACAGTTATCCCGGCGTGGGTTGCGACTATCTTAACATTAAAATTATTATAGACAATGGATGTCCTGACCTGATCCCAGGCCCTACCGGTAGCGAATACGGCAAAGGTAGAAACAAAAACTGTTTTGCCGCAGCTAGCCAGGCCCGCGGCAGTAGCCATCATATTCTGTTCAGCTACCCCCATATTAAAAAACCTTTCCGGGAATTCCCGGGCAAATAAACCGGTGCGGGTAGAACTGGATAGATCCGCATCCAAAACTACAATATCCTTATTTACCTTACCCAATTCTACTAGGGTTTTGCCGTAAACATCTCTCTGATATAACATTTCAGCCATATTTTATTCTAATTCTTTTAGGGCAATTTCGGCTTCTTCCTTAGTTGGGGTCCGGCCGTGAAAATCCACCACATTCTCCATAAAAGAAACTCCCTTGCCTTTTATGGTATGGGCAATGATGATCGATGGCTTACCTAAAGTATCTTTGGCTTCCTGATATGCCAGAAGTATATCTTTCATGTTATGCCCGTTTATTTCAATAGTATTCCAGCCAAAAGCCTTCCATTTGTCGGTTACCGGCTCCAGGTTCATAATCTCGCTGGTTTTACCGTCGATTTGATAACCATTGTAATCTAAGATAGCGCAGATATTATCGCATTTATAATGACTTATTGCCATTGCCGCTTCCCAGATATTGCCTTCCTGGATTTCTCCGTCACCCATCAAGCAGTATACCCGGTAATCTCTTTTATCTATACGTGAAGCCAAACTTATACCTAAACAAACTGATAATCCCTGGCCTAAAGAACCCGAAGCCACCTCTACTCCGGGAGTCCTGCGGTCAGGATGTCCCTGAAGCATCGAACCTAGTTGACGCAGGGTGAATATCTTCTCCTGAGGAAAATACCCTAATTCCGATAAAACCGCGTACCATAGAGGGCAGCAATGGCCTTTAGACATATGAAACCTGTCTCTATCCGGCCAGGAGGGGTCTTTAGGATTATGTTTTAACCCGCTGAAAAATAAAGCCGTGACCAGATCCGTAGACGATAAACTTCCCCCGGGATGGCCTGAGCCCGCTTTAGCCAACATCTGGATAATTAGGCGGCGGATCTTCTTAGCTTTATCTTCCAGCTCTTTTATCTGTTTATCGCTATAATCTATCTTCATTATTTAACCAGGGACGGTTCTGAAATCAAAGCTAAAGTGTCCCTTTTTTGGGGACAGTTTAAGATCAGCTTCAGAACCGTCCCTGTGTTTATTTTATGCCTTCTATTTTCTTCTTGATCTTCTCTTGCGCATTATCCATCTCTAGCGATTTCTGCCAGTTTATTTTAGCCTTTTCCAGGTCATTAATTTTAAAGTAGGCATCGCCAAGATGGTCATAAATTACCGGATCCGGCATTAAACCACTCGCCTTTTCCAATTCTTTTATTGCTTCTTTTGTCTTCCCCTTCTTAAAATAAAACCATCCCAAACTATCAACATAGGCCCCATTATCCGGCTCTATCTCAAGGGCCCTTCGGATCATATCGCCGGCCTCATCTAAATTCTTTCCTTCTTCTACGTAAAGATAGCCCAGATAATTCAGGGCCGGGGAATAATCCGGCTTTAATTCCAGGGCCTTCTTTAAATTTTTAACCGCCTCAGCCCTATTCTTTAACTCATCAGAAATATTAGCCAGATAAAAATAAACCTGGGCATCCTGGCTGGATATATTTAAAACCAAGCGGTAGATACCTTCCGCCTCTTTAAATTTCTTTTGGCGTAAATATAATAAACCTAAATTCTTATAGATATCCGCGTTCTCAGGCTGAATATCGATCGCCTTCTTAAGGGCGGTCTCATATTCGGCGTTGGCGAGGCTTACTTTATTCTGAGAAAAATAAAGGAGGGCTAATATCGCGTGCGGTTCAACCGCATCCGGGTCAAACTTTATCGCCAGATTCAATTCTTCAGCTGCTTTATCTACCTGATTATCTTTAAAAAATGTTGTAGCTAATCCTAAATGGATCGCCGCATTCTGATAATCTGCTTTTAAAGCGCTCTTGTATTCCTGGATAGCGCTGGAAGTCTCTCCCAACTGCGCGTACATCTCCGCTATAATATAGCGGCTCAAGGCAATTGATTCCTTCTTATCAAATGCTCTGGCCTGGGAACTTATAATTAAGGAGGCCAATACGCCAAGGATAAGCCTCTTAAAATATCTTTTCCGCTTAGAAGGCATTAAACAAACCTACTCTATCATCCCCAGGCTCTCTTCTTCAAATGACGCAGGCGACGACGAACCTTCTTCCTCTTGTGAGTCGCGATCTTTCTTCTTTTTCTCTTTCTTCCGCAAGGCATTGCCTCGCTCCTTTCAGTCGCTTCGCAGTCCACAGTTTACTGCTTACAGTCAACAGCATTATTTTCTCATGCCCTAGACTATACACGATCCACTATAGACTTTTTAATATATAACTTTATTCAAAGGATATTCGATGATCCCTTCCGCCCCTGCTTTTTTCAATCCCGGAATCAAAATCCTAACCACTTTCTCGTCAATAACCGTATCAATAGCAAACCATCCGTCGGACGAAAGCCCGGATACCGTAGGTTTTTTTAAGGCCGGTAAAAGTTTAATCACTTTGTCCAAGTTTGCCTTTTTAACATTCATCTTCAGACCAACCTTTTCTTCCGCGGCAATAGCCCCTTTTAACAAAAGAGCTATCTCTTCCATCTTAGCCCTTTTCCAGCTATCCTTAAAGGCTTGTTTATTTGCGATAAACTGAGCGGTGGATTCACAGACAGTAGCGATCTCTATCAATTTATTTGCCTTAAGACTTCTGCCGGTTTCGGTTAATTCCACAATAGCGTCGACCAAGCCGGAACTCACTTTGACTTCGGTAGCCCCCCAGCTAAATTCAACTTCAACTTTTATTTTATTCCTACGAAAAAATTCCTTAGTTACATTAACCAGTTCAGTGGCGATGCGTTTATTATTCAATTGCCGAATTGACTTTATACCCGATGATTCCGGCACAGCCAAAACCCATCTTACCTTATTCAGACTCTGCTTGGCATAAATCAAATCCGTAATTCTTACTACCTGCGACTTATTCTCCAGTATCCAGTCATTGCCGGTAATACCGCAATCCAGGGCTTGATCCTCTATATATCTAGACATCTCCTGGGCCCGAAGCAGTATCGGCTCTATCTGAAGGTCATCTATCGACGGAAAATAAGACCGTTCCGAAGACAGGGTTACGTTAAACCCGGCCTTCCTAAACATCTTGAAAGTCGCCTCCTGAAGGCTTCCTTTAGGCAGCCCTATCTTTAATACCTTATCTTTTTTCATTGGTCTATTTCCCGGTTTATTTCATTTAGTATGGCAGCGAATATCCCCTAAGGCTTTCTTTGACACAGGAATTTATTATAACCTTAGCCTGATATTTTGTAAAGGAAATTTTGCATTACAAAAAAGTTTTAATCCAGCGCTTAAACAATTAGTGTAGATAGCATAAGTTTATTTTTCCCGGCCCGAGGCTTTCTTGAGTTTATCAAGAAAAGCCGGATCGGCTTTTGCTTTGGATAATTCCCCCCTATGCACATCTTCCCAGGCCTTATCATAATCACCTTTATGAAAATAGGCCTCTCCCCGTCGAAACTGAAAGGAACCTAGAAAGGGGGCAGTAGTAGAACTGATTTCAATGCCTTTAGTATAATCTAAGATAGCTTGATCATAGTTACCTTTCGCGGCATAAGCCTCTCCTCGAGAAAGGTAAACTGCGGAATCAATCATATAGCAGGCCGGCGTATTCTTAGTGCAAAATTCTATGACTTTGGTATAGTCTGAGATAGCCTTATCATAGTCGCCTTTATGAAAATAGGCCCGTCCCCGCCATAACTGAAATGAAACTTGAAAGTTGTCATTAGTAGGACTGATTTCGATACCTTTAGTATAATCTAATATAGCTTGATCATAATTACCTTCTTTTTCATATAACAAACCCCTTCTCTCATAAACTGAAGTATAAATAGGATCCAATTCTATGGCTTTGCTGTAATCTAAGATAGCCTGGTTAACATCCCGCCCATATGAGTAAATTAATCCCCGAAGACTGTACGCCGCAGCTAAATAGGCCTTGGATAGATTATTAGGATTAATATTGATGGCTTTAGTAAGCTCAATTATTGCATAATCGTACTTATTTTGATTATACAGATCGACACCTTTATCATAAGCTTCCTTTGCAGTTTCCGCAAATGCGCTGCCGAGAATAAAGAATAAAGCTAATGTAGTAAAAACGCTTATTTTTGCTACTGGCTTTAGATTAAACATTCTACCTCCTTTTGATAGCGAGAAATAAAAATCTTTTATAGTATATTTTATCACTGATTGGTTAGAAAATCAATTGCGCGCCCTATCGTAAAGAAAAATTTGTATTATTGTATTTTTTGATTATAATGGTAAGGACACAGTATAGTACGGGGACGGTTCTTTAGCGCAATCTTAAAGTGTCCCCTTTAAGGGGACACTTTAGCTTTGGCTTGAGAACCGTCCCTTAATTAAGGATAAAAGTGGAGGAAATACAATGGTAAAGGCATTACATAATAAAAGAACACAAAAGATGGTTTGGATGGTCCTGGCGATCTTGATTATGCCGGCATTTATATTCTGGGGCATAAATTCAACTGTCCGTGAACAAAAAACCCCTGATTATATGGGTAAGATATCTGGGGTAAAAGTATCCTTTCTGGAATTCCGGGAGGCAATAGAAGCAACCAGAAATGCCCTGACTATACAATTCGGGGATAATATCCGGGAACTGGAGAAAATCCTGGACCTGGAATCCCGGGCCTGGGAAAGACTGGTCCTTCTTCATGAAGCTAAAAAAAGAAAGATAAAAGTATCCGACCAGGAAGTAGTCGAGGCTATTCAGAAAAATCCCGTATTTTTAAAAAAGGGAGGCTTTGATAACTTCACTTACAATCAAATGCTTAAATACGTCTTCCGGGCCCAGCCCCGGAGTTTTGAAGAACAGACCCGCCAAAACCTAATGATCTACAAGCTCTTTAACCTAGCGACTGTGGATGTCCGTTTAAAAGACAACGAAATAAATGACGCTTACCGCAAAGAAAATGAAAAAATAAGCTTAGATTTTATGGCCGGTATACCGGTAGAATTAGAAAAAGAGATAAACCCAACTGATCAGGAATTAAAAGACTACTACGCTAAAAATACCCTGGATTTCAAACTCCCCCTCTCTTTTAACCTGGAATACTTAAAACTCGATTCGCAGGATAAGGTAAAGGATATCTTTTCCCGCCTGGAAAAAGGCGATGACTTTTTAAAAATAGCCAAAGACTTAAATATCCCAATAACAGAGACTGGGATCTTTACCCAGACCGACCCTATACCGGGGATTGGTCAATCCGAACAATTAATCGAAATGTTCTCTAAGGCAAAACCAGGCCAGATTATGCCTGCCTTTTTAATAAATGAACAAAACTATATAATCCGGATGAAAGAACGCCGGGATGCTTTTATCCCGGATTTTGAAACCGCTAAGGCAAAAGTAAAAGAAGTAGTTTTAAAAGATAAGTCCAAATTCCTGGCCAGGGAGAAAACTGAAAAAGCCTTAAAGAAATTAAAAGAAATATCTATAGCCAACCCTAAAACGTTAAACTTTGATAATATCGCTACGGAATTCGGATTAAAATCTTCCACTACTGATTTATTCAAAGCCGAGAGTTATCTTGAGAATATAGGAAGAACCGCCGAACTCTTTAAACAGGCAATGCAGTTAAAAGAAAACGAGTTTAGCTCAGTAATTGAAATGCCCTCCGGATTCTATATTATAAAAGTAAAAATTTTTGTACCGGTGGATGAAAAGAAATTCGCAGAAGAAAAAGAATCTTTTACTAAAAACTTATTGGCGCAGAAAAAAGAGGAATTTTTCTTAGGATTTTTGCAGGATCTAAAACAGCGGATCACCAAATAAAATAGGGGACGTTTCTATTTTCCAAATTAAGACAAACGGAAAAATAGAAACGTCCCCTATTTATATATTTTTAACTTACCTTTATAGCAGCTACCGGACAAGACTCAGCGACTTCTTTTACGTTGTGAATAGCGCAGGCCTGGGCTTTTATATGAGCAATGCCATCGCCTTCCATCTTATATACTTCTGGACAAGATTGCTCGCATAAACCGCAACCCACGCAGGTTGACGCATCAATAGTTATTTTAACCATCCCATTATCCTCCCGAACACAATTTTGCGCCGAAGGCGCATTTAACGAGATCCCGCGGAGCAAGTCAAAAATTCACGAAGAATTTTTGACGCATTTTGCGCAGCGGGACATGAGTACCCTTATTAACTCTGGGGCAAACTTGCCTCTTCCGCCCTTAGCCCGTATTTAGCGATATTACTGTCGGCGATCTCCTGGATCTTTTTTATTTCTTCGGGATTATTAATTATGTGTTTAAATCTGCCTTGGACTTTAAGATAATCTTCGACAGGAAGAGCCCTGATCTTACGGACAGATATCAATTTACCATCTTCATATTCAATCAAAGGATACAAGCCGGTTTCGACAACTAATTTTCCCACCTCAAGCGTTAGATTAGGCTCATGCCTCCAGCCTAAAGGACAGGGAACATAGATCTGGATGTATTTTGGGCCTTTAATGGCTAAGGCCTTTTTAACCTTACGCTGCAGATCCGGCAAGTATCCTACCGAACAAGTAGCTACATAAGGTATGCCATGGGCCAAAGCGATCTCTGGCAATGGTTTCTTATACCGGGGGTTACCTAAAGATCTTGCGCCAATTGGGCTAGTGGTAGTATTGGCGCTAAAAGGAGTTAAGCCGCTTCTTTGGATGCCGGTATTCATATAAGCTTCATTATCATAACAGACATAAAGAATATCGTGCCCGCGCTCCAACATCCCGGATAAAGCCTGTAATCCGATATCGGCAGTGCCTCCGTCGCCCCCCTGGGCAATAATATTAATCTCTTCTTTCTTTCCTAAATATTTTAGAGCGCCTTCAATTCCGGATGCGACTGCCGCGCAATTTTCAAATAAAGAATGAATAAAAGGAACGCCCCAAGCAGTCTCCGGATATCTGGTGGTAAATACTTCCAGGCATCCGGTATTATTTGCGATGATCGTATTCGGCCCGGCTGTCTCTATGACTAACCTGGCCGCAATTGCCTGCCCGCAGCCAGAACAGGCTGTATGTCCTGACGCGAATAATTGTTTATTCATACTCTTCCTTTAATAATTCCGGTTTTAAATCAATAAACTCGCAAGCCCTTTCTTTAGCAGTCATCAGGCTAAATACCTCTTTTAGGGAATTCTTGGTAATATCCCTTCCGCCTAAACCTACGATAAAACTACTGATAACGCCGGGCCTCTTCTTCTTTCCAAAAAATATCGCCTTAACCTCAGAGGCCAGCGGGGCATAAGAACCTAATGATAAAGACCTGTCAATTATACCAACCTTAGGCACATTCTTTAAAGACTCATATATCCGGGTAGAGGGAAAAGGCCTGTAAGAAACTATTTTCAATAATCCGACTTTCTTGCCTTTTTTCCTTAATTCATCCACTACTTCCTTGATCGTACCACAGACCGAACCCATAGCTACAATTACTTTATCCGCGTCTTTAACCTGATATTCTTCGATCAGGCCGTTATAGTCACGCCCAAAAACCTTGGAGAACTCCGCGCTGACCTTGGGTATAAATTTAATCAATTCTTTATGGGTCTCCTGGATAGCGTAACGCGCCTCCATATAGTAATCCGGGTCAGCTAAGGGCCCTAAGGTCATAGGATTATTCACATCCAGCTTATATAAAGGCTTATAGGCAGGCAAAAAATTATCCACTTGTTCCGGAGTAGGCATATCTAATACATCTATGGCATGGGTCAGGGTATATCCGTCCATACAAACCATTACCGGAAGCATTACTGATTTATCTTCGGCCAGACGGTAAGCCATAAGATGATAATCCACTAATTCCTGGTGGTTTTCAACATAAATCTGGATCCAGCCGGCATCCCTTAAAGATATAGAATCCTGGTGGTCATTCCAGATGTTGATCGGGGCTGAGATTGCCCGGTTAGCGCAGGTTAAAACCACTGGAAGGCGCATACCCGCGATATTAAAGATCACCTCGCTCATATAAAATAAACCCTGAGAGCTAGTAGCCGTATAAACCCTTACCCCGGCAGCTGAACCTCCTAAGACTACCGAGGCTGCTGAATGTTCAGACTCCACGTTTATAAACTGGCAATCTAATTCACCGTTGGCCACGATCTGAGCCAACTCTTCAACAATATGAGTCTGGGGAGTTATGGGATAGGCTGAAATAACCCCGGGTTTACATAATTTAACCAACCTGGCTACGGCTATTGAACCCTCTAGAAATTCTTTCATTTTTAATTCTCTTCCTCTTTAACCATTATGATATCAGCCTTGGGGCAGACTTTAGCGCAGCCACCGCAGCCTTTGCAATAAGCGTAATCACAATCATAGGTATTTTTTGCTTCGCCACTGATGCAGCCTTCCGGGCAAACCGCTAAACACATCTTACAGCCGATACAATTTGTCTTTAGGAATTTAGGCTTTAACCCTGAGCGCCAAGACCCTGTCTTATTATTCCGGCTTGAGCCGGGTTTAGAAATTAACGGACCGAACATTTTTATCCCTTCTTAATCCTTAATATCGATTCATAACCTTCTTTAACTGCGGCAATATTACCTTCCTGGATCTTCCCGGAGAATTTCTTCCTGATTGCCTGATTAAGATTATCCAGGCTGATCTCGCCCGTAGCCGCGGCATAGGCCCCTAAAAGAGCAGTATTGCCTAAGGGCCGGCCTATTGTTTTTAAAGCGATAGCGCTGGCTGGCAAAGTATAAACCTTTTGCTTAAGTTTGACCTTGGGGATATCTAAGCCATCCTTGCTATTGATAATTACAATGCCGTCTTCTTTAAGACCAGAAAGGCAATTGAAACCGCGCATCAGGGTCTCATCTACTATAATCACATAATCCGGTTCATAGATCTGGCTCTTTAAGCGCACTGCCTTAGAATCCGTACGCACAAAGGCATTCATCGGAGCGCCCATCCTGGCCGCGCCAAAACTAGGGAAGGCGTAGGAATATGCTCCCTTTATAAAATATACATATCCTAAAAGGGAAGCAGTAGTAATCGCCCCCTGCCCGGCCCGGGCGTGGATCCTAATCTCTTTCATTCTTTAATCTCCATTTGTCAAAACAAGAAAGTATCATATAGCTTTTTATTCAACTTGTCAAATACATTTATTTATTATTTTCAGCTTTGTAGATACAAACCCTATTCCTCCCGGCCTGCTTGGCTTTATACAGCGCCTGATCCGCTTTATCTATCAAGGCCTCAGTATCCAGGGCGTCCTCGGGCAACATAGCTATACCTAGGCTTATAGTAATCTTCAGGTTTTCATCATAAGCCCGGATAGCCTCATCCTCTATAGCCTCACGGATACGTTCTGCGGCAAACCTGGCTTCTTCTTTCTTGGTCTCCGGCAAAGCCAGACAAAACTCTTCCCCTCCATACCTACCCAGGATATCGATCTGCCGGATACTATCCTTGATGATCTGGGAAGCCTCTTTTAATATAACATCTCCTACTAAGTGGCCATAGCGGTCATTGAGGTCTTTGAAATAATCTATGTCGATCATTAAGCAGGCCAGGCTATAGGTAAACTTGCGGGAACGGTTAACCTCCTCGCTGAATCTCTCCAGAAAATACCTGCGGCTAAGGATTTGAGTTAGTGAATCCCGGATAGCTAATTCCTGGACTTTCTCATATAGTACCGCCCTTTTAATCCCCAGGATAAACTGATGGGCCAGGATATAAAAAGTATCTTTATCTTCTTCTTTAACGCCGCTGGCCAACAAATAACCAAAAAGGCTATTACCTATATATAACGGCAGAGCAAGATAATCCGGATAACCGGAGATATCCGCATCAGCCTTAATAAACTTAAGGTCATTGAGGCTGACATACTTTTTGATCTGCTCCTTAAAAATCACAAACACTTCTTCTTCCTTGAGCGGTTTACAAACTTCCTTAGTCAAGTCATAAAGCGCCCTATCCCGGCTAAGCTTCTCTTTTAAAACAATATTTTCTTTCTCCAGCTCAGTATTCCTGCCTGCCAGGAGTAAATGTTCATTTTGAATATTAAGGTATTTCTGGCGAACCTCCCCCAGCCTCCGAAATAATACTTTCTTAAGCCAGGAATAAAAAAATATTACCAATAATATTAATACCAGATGATACCAGAAATCTATCGTCATCTTTTACTTTCCGGCCAGGTGCACGCGGTTTCTCCCCTGCCGTTTGGCTTCATACATTGCCCGGTCCGCTTTCATGACCAGCTCTATTTCATCGCTGGTATCCGTGGGAAAAGTAGCTACGCCTATAGATACCGTAATTGCGGTCTCCTGCCTGCGTAAAGATATGCGCATACCTTCAATCTTCAAACGTAAGCCTTCAGCTAAAATAGCAGCCTCTTTCTTATCATACCCCCCCAGGATCACGCAAAATTCTTCACCTCCAAAACGGCTGGACAGACCGGGTTTATCCTTAAAATAATCCAAAAGACAAACACTAAGTTCCCTTAAAACTAGATCGCCGGCAGTATGGCCAAACTCATCGTTATATTTTTTAAAATAATCGATATCCAGCATTAACACCGAGAATTTCCGGTTTTGGCGCAAGGTCCGCCCGCATTCGTCTTTTAAACGTTCCAAAAAATATCCCTTGGTATAAAGCCCGGTTAACCCGTCGTGGATAGCCAATTCTTGAGTCCTATAAAATAACTCTGCGCTCTCCAAGGCCACTGCCCCTAAATCGCAGATTGTAACTAAGAATCTGAAATCATCCTGAGAATAAAAATCAGGTTCAGGGCTATCCATCCTTAATATTCCTAAAAGCCTATGGTCACCGATAAAAGGAGCGCTGATCAGAGAAAAAATTGCCCTCTCTTCCCGGGCTTTTAGTTTCTCCTGGTCAAAACGAAAATCCCTACGAATATCCTCGACGATTAAAGGAGTAGCGTGCCTTAAAACCCAGCTATCAAAGATATCCCCTTCTTTGGCCTTAATAATTAATTTTTTATCCTCTTTTCTAGTCTTATAAATAGTTAGCCCTTGAGTCTGCTGATCTAACAGGTACAAAATACACGCGCCTTTACCTCTGGCTAGGCTTGAAAAGGCTATAGAGGTCAATTGCTCCGCTACTGCATCCATATCCAAATGCTGATTAATTTCCTCAATAATCTTCTTCAGGCTTGCATAACGGGCTATCTTATCTTTTAGGGCAACCTGGGCCTCTTCTTCTTTAGATATCCGGTCGCTTACAATATTGATCTGTTCCTGGAGGCTGGATCTCTGGAATCTTAGAGAACGCGCCTGACGGGTATATCGCATCAGGAAAAAGATAATGATAAAAATATTTAACAGATAAAATATGATTACCGGTAAGATCAAAAAGCCGTGCTTAATATGAAAGAGTAAATCGATCGGAAGGATAGCATAGCAAAAAACAAGTAGAATTCTAAAGGAGATTATTTTAAAGGTTTTATTCCCCAATTTTTAGATTATGGTTTCTTCGCTGGTTTTATCAAAGAAATGGACCTTACTCATATCAAATACTACGTCCATATCCTGATTAACCGGCGGCCTGTCATGGGCTCCTACGCGGGCGATAAAGGTGTGAATTCCGGTGTTGAGATAAAGATAGACCTCAGAGCCCATAGGCTCAACTACTTCACAATTAACCCGGACTACGTTTTCCGGAGGCGCGTCAGATACAAATAATTTATCATAAACATCTTCGGGACGGATGCCTAAAATTACCTCTTTGCCTATATAGGGGGCGATTTTTTTATACGTCTCTTCGACTAATTTAGCTTGAATCTTTCCTTCATTAAAATAGATCCGGCCGTCTTTTTTAATAATCCTGCCCTGTATGAAATTCATGGGAGGAGAGCCAATAAACCCGGCTACGAATTTATTCTTGGGGTGGTCATAAACTTCGATTGGGTCAGCCACCTGCTGCAATACCCCACCATTCATTACCGCTATCCTATTGCCCATAGTCATAGCTTCGGTCTGATCATGAGTCACATAAATAATGGTAGTCTGGAGCCGAATGTGCAGCTTATGGATCTCAGTGCGCATCTGGACCCTGAGCTTAGCGTCTAAATTGCTTAAAGGTTCATCAAATAAAAAAGCCAATGGTTTTCTAACAATAGCCCGACCTACCGCCACCCTTTGCCTTTCGCCGCCGGAAAGCTGTTTAGGCCTTCGGCTTAAAATATGTTTTATGCTTAAGATATCTGCGGCCTCATTTACCCGCTGGATAATCTCAGATTTAGGGTAACGCCTGAGCTTCAGGCCAAAAGCCATATTTTCAAATACGGTCATATGCGGATACAAGGCATAACTCTGAAAGACCATAGCTATATCCCGGTCTTTAGCCGGTACGTCGTTAACTAATTTATTGCCGATATAGATATCACCGAAACTTATCTCCTCAAGTCCGGCAATCATCCTTAAGGTAGTAGATTTACCGCAGCCGGAAGGGCCGACTAGAATCATGAACTCCCGGTTCTCAACGCCCAGATTAATATTATCTACGGCCTTGATATCACCCGTAAAATACTTACTGACGTTCTTTAAACTGACTTGGGCCATACGTATCCTTGTTTATTTAATACTCCAGGGACGGTTCTCAGCGTAATCTTAAAGTGTCCCCTTTTCAGGGACACTTTAGCTTTGGCTTGAGAACCGTCCCTGATTTTTAGTATTAAAAATCAACCCAGGTAATCAATCAATTCGCCTAAAGTAGATTTCATATTTTTACGGTGGACTATCATATCAATAAGCCCATGCTCCAAAAGAAATTCCGAACGCTGGAACCCCGCGGGTACTTTCTGCCTGATAGTTTGTTCGATAACCCTGGGCCCGGTAAAACCTATAAGCGCGTTAGGCTCGGCAATGATAAGGTCCCCTACGCCGGCAAAAGACGCCATGACCCCGGCCATTGTAGGATTGGTCAATATAGAGATAAAAGGCAGGCCTGCCCGGTGATGATAGGAAAGGACAGCGCAGGTCTTAGCCATCTGCATCAGGCTAAGCATGCCTTCGTACATCCGCGCACCCCCGCCAGAACCAGAGATAATGATAACCGGAAGTTTATTCTTGGTTGCCGCTTCGATAGCCCGGCTGATTTTTTCTCCTACCACCGAACCCATAGAGCCCATTATAAAACGCGAATCCGTAACGGCAATAATTACCTTTTTATTCTCCAAAAGGCCTTCCCCGGTTATTACCGCGTCTTTTAAGCCAGTAGCTTTCTGATCGCCCTCTAATTTTTCTATATAGGTCTTGGGCCCTTTGAATTCCAAAGGATCGACGGAAATCATATCCTGATCATATTCCTGAAAAGTATCGTTATCCAG
This sequence comes from Candidatus Omnitrophota bacterium, assembly GCA_043812955.1. Classification (GTDB taxonomy): domain Bacteria; phylum Omnitrophota; class Gorgyraeia; order Gygaellales; family Profunditerraquicolaceae; genus JAHKAP01. The sequence continues at coordinate 37,205 of JBDRLN010000045.1, forward strand.
GCTGACCTTGATTCTTTCGTAAGCGCTAAGGGTAAAATGATAATTACACTTTGGGCAAACCTTTAAATTTTCCTCCAGGGTTTTATTATATAAAACCTCAGCGCATCCCTCACACTTGGTCCAGATGCCGTCAGGCATCTCTTTCTTTTTGATCCTGACAATAGTGTATTTAGGTTTACCAAATAAGGACATTGGGTTCAGCTAGTTAAGGAATTGATTAAAAGCCCGGATAAAACCTTAGGATAGAAGTAAGTTGACTTGGGCGGCATCTTCTCCCCGCTTAAAGCGACAGAAACTATCTGGCCTATCTTTACCGGATTTAAAAAAAAGGCTATATGGTCGCTCAGGCTATCCACCTTTTCTATAAATTCTTCAGCGTCAAAGCTAAAATCAATATGCCCCTTATCTGCGCAGTCAACGCCTAAAGCCAGCTGCAAAACTATATAATTAAGAATGGAAATATCTAATGCCCTAAAGTCGGCGGGCTTATCTTTAATTAGGCTATCCAGGATCTTCACATTTTTAAGGCGCAATAACCAATACCTCTTATCTTTATATACCCCTAAGACATGCTCGCTCTGGCCGGCCTTTTCCATGAGAAAGAAAAACCTGGTCTTATCTTTAACCTCTTCAACATAAAAATATTCCTGGAGTTTCTTCAAGAAACTGCCCATATCCGGCTTATGATCCAGGCTGACCAAGCGATGAATCGGGAATATGGTCAGATCCCGGGAATGGACATCGGTAAAATAGCTTAAGATATAATTAAAAGGTTCCTCGCCAGTTATTTTACCCAATTTCTCTTTCATTTCATCGCGATAAATGCAGCCTACCTCATACCGATGATGACCGTCAGCAATAAAAGCCTTTTCGCTCTCCATCCCCACCTGGATATCCTCAAGGATTTGAGGATCATCGATCTTCCAGAGTTTATGTATAACATTATCATCGTCGACCATATCCACAAAAGGCTTCTTATCCGCAAGTTCCTGTCTAAAGGTCCGCTGGATTATGCGTTTTTTATCGCCAAAAACTACAAAGATAGGGCTTAAATTAGCTTTTACCTGCCTTACTAATTTCAACCTGTCTTCCTTAGGCGCGACCCGGGTATTTTCATGCCCGAATACCGAAGACCTCTCCGGATCAAGCTGTAAAAGACAGATAAAACCCAAGCGGGTCCTCTTTTCTCCCCTGACCTTATATTGCTGGCTATAGAAATAAATACCTGGCTTCTCTTCCTGAACTAGGATCTTCTCTTTTAACCAGTCTTGGAAATATTTAGCACAACGGCTGTATTTATCAACCTGGGGCGCATCCTTAGCTAAAAGGATATGGATCAGATTATGTTCATCAAGCTTATGAAAATACTCTTGGCGGCCGGGAGAAATAACATCATAGGGAGGACAAACTACTTTGGATAGATCCTTGACTTTTTCCTGATTATAAATAATTGCCTTAAATGGCCTTATTTTAGTCATTGATCAATTTTTGGCTGGTTTTTGCTGACAGGCATTACACCCTTCTTTGGCCTTAGGGCAGGTATTCTCTTTGACTGGTTCATTTTTGGGCTTTTTAGCGTAATCAGTGGCATAAAAACCTGAGCCCTTAAAAATTATTCCCGCGAGAGAACCGATAAGACGCTTTAATTTACCTTTACATTTGGGGCAACGGCTTAAAACCTTATCATTAATATTCTGAGAGGCTTCAAAACTATGCCCGCACTTGGTGCATTCATAATCATAAGTTGGCATTTATTCTCCTATCTTATCACCAAAACTTCTTTTTAGTAGTTATATTTTCACCGGTTGCCCTAGCAAATTCCTCAATCGCCTTACGCTGCTCGGAATTCAGGCTGCGGGGAATATCCACATTAACCCTGACTAATTCATCCCCCTGGCCCCGGCCATGGACATCAGGCAGGCCTTTCTCCCTTAAACGAAACACTTTGCCGCTTTGAGTACCCGCAGGTATGATCATGGTCACCTTGCCACCCAAGGTAGGAACTTCTATCTCTCCTCCTAAAATCGCCTTGCTTATACTTAAACTCACTTCAGTAAGAATATCGTTGTCGTGGCGTTCAAAAACCGGGTGGGAGTGAATTTCAATAACTACATATAAATCCCCTCTTCCGGATATCCCCTCTTCTCCTTCACCGCGGATCCTTAATTGCGAACCAGTATCTACGCCAGCCGGAATTTTAACCTTGATCTTACGCACCTGCTTTTGTTTTCCCGCTCCCGAACAATCCGGGCAAGGAGACTGAGTGATCGCTCCTTCTCCCCGGCAACGGGGACAGGTCTGAGCTACCTGAAAAAATCCACTGGAAGAAACTACCTTTCCCGCTCCTTTACAGTAAGAACAGGTTATCTTTTTACTCCCCGGCTTAGCGCCGCTTCCGGAGCAAGTATGGCATATTTCATAGCGGGGAACAGTAACGGTTTTTTCTACTCCGGAGGCCGCCTCTTCCAGAGTTATCTCTAAGCTAATCTGTAAATCTCGGCCTTTTTTCCCCCGTCTTGATCCTTGCCTACCTCTTCCTCCGAAAATATCAAAACCCAGGTCCGAGAATATTTCATCAAACAAACCGCCGCCTACGCCAAAATCACCCAAATCCTGAAATACGCTACCGAAATCCGCGCCTTTAAAAATATCCTCGTAGGCATATTTCTGGTCAATACCGGAATGGCCATGCTGGTCATAAAGGGCCCGTTTTTCCGAATCCGCTAAAACCGCATAAGCCTCGGATATATCCTTAAATTTCTCCTCAGCCTCTTTCTTCTGCTCTGGGGGAACCCTGTCCGGATGATAACGCAAAGCCAGCTCCCGATAGGTCTTCTTTATCTCGTCAAGAGTAGCGTTCTTCTTAGCTCCTAATATTTCGTAGTAATCGCGTTTAGCGCTCATATTAATTCAGGGACGGTTCTCAAGACAAAGCTAAAGTGTCCCCGAGAACCGTCCCTGTGTTTTATTTGCTTTCTTCTTTAAAATCGGCGTCGATTATATCTTCTTCCTTTTTTGCATTACCCGAAGGATTTTCTTCCTTAGGACCTTCCTGGGCTGGCCCTGCTTCCGGACCTGGGCCGGCTCCTTGAGCCTGGCCTTTCTGCTTAGCCGCAGCCTGCTTATAAATTTCTTCGGCTAATTTATGCGAAGCCTTAGTCAGCTCTTCCATGCCTTTTTTAATCCTGTCCACGTTCTTATCTTTAATCGCGGTCTTAAGATCATTGGCCTTGGCTTCGATATCCGCCCGTTCTGCCTGGCTTACTTTATCGCCGTAATCTTTAAGCGATTTTTCTGTAGCATAAACCAGGGTATCGGCCTGATTAACAGCCTCTACTTCTTCTTTACGCTTAGTATCCTCAGCTGCGAATTTCTCCGCCTCCTTAACCATCTTTTCGATTTCTTCCTTGGAGAGTTTCTTCGGCGCAGTGATCCGGATGGATTGCTCTTTCCCGGTCCCTAAATCCTTAGCTGAGACATGGACGATGCCGTTAGCATCGATATCAAAAGCAACCTCAACCTGAGGAACTCCTCTGGGAGCCGGAGGTATGCCTACCAGATCAAACCTTCCTAATTCCACATTGCCTTCAGAATCAGCGATTTGCCTTTCACCCTGGATAACCCGAATAGTAACCGCAGTCTGATTATCAGCGGCCGTAGAAAAAACCTGGCTTTTCTTAGTAGGAATTGTGGTATTACGTTCAATTAGCTTGGTATTCACGCCGCCTAAAGTCTCTATACCCAAAGATAGCGGTGTGACGTCTAACAAAAGCACGTCTTTAGTCTCGCCGGTAATGATCGAGGCCTGCACAGCAGCGCCTAAAGCCACGCACTCCATCGGATCAATCCCCCGCTCTATCTTTTTACCTACATAATCTTCAACAAATTTCTGCACGCAAGGCATACGAGTAGGCCCGCCAACCATAATAATCTTATTAACATCAGACGACTTAAGTTTGGCGTCTTTTAAAGCCTCCTCTATGGGTTTGCGGCAGCGATCGATTATCGGACCCACCAGGTCTTCTAATTGCGCCCGGCTGATCGTCATAGTTAAATGCTTAGGCCCGGTGGCATCTGCGGTAATAAAAGGAAGGTTGATATCCGTAGATACGCTGGAAGATAATTCTATCTTGGCTTTTTCCGCCCCTTCTTTTAAACGCATCATCGCCATCTTGTCATTACGCAGGTCAATACCGCTCTCTTTTTTAAACTGCGCAGCGATAAAATCGATCAACACATTATCCATATCTGTGCCGCCTAACTGGGTATCGCCGTGGGTTGACTTTACCTCAAATACTCCCTGAGCCATCTCCATGATCGTAACATCCAGAGTCCCGCCGCCTAAATCAAAAACCATGATCTTCTGTTCTTTCTGGGATTTTTCCAAACCATAAGCCAGACACGCGGCAGTAGGCTCATTAACAATACGCAAAACCTTCAAACCGGCAATCTCTCCGGCATCTTTAGTAGCCTGCCTCTGGTTATCATCAAAATAAGCCGGGCAGGTGATTACTGCTTCCTCTACCTTATCCCCTAAATAAGCCTCAGTATCCTGTTTGATCTTCTGCAGGATAAAAGAAGAGATCTGCTGCGGAGTATATTCTTTGCCAAAAACCTTGAATTTGTAATCCTGTCCCATCTTGCGCTTAGCCGCGTAGATTGTCCCCTCGGGATTAATTGCTGCCTGGCGCCGGGCAGGTTCTCCTACCAGACGCTGCCCGTCCTTAGTAAAAGCAACATAAGAAGGAAAGGCTTTACCCGAAGCCACGCCAGCTCCTTCAGCTGAAGGTATTATCACTGGTCTGCCGCCCTCCATAACCGCGGACGCGGAGTTTGATGTCCCTAAGTCTATTCCTATTACTCTTGCCATAGTACACCTCCTGTTAAAAAAGTTTTAGTTAGTTTTTCCTCTTCGATACTTTGACCTTCGCGGTCCGGATTACCTTGTTATTCAAAAGGTATCCTTTTTGCATCTCCTCAATTACTGTATTCTCAGGCATATTTTCATCTTCAGCCTGCAGCAAAGCCTCGTGAAAATTAGGATCGAAAATCTTACCCTTGGAATCAATAGCTACCACATCATATTTTTTTAATAAATCGTGGAGATGGGCCAGGATCATTTCTACGCCTTTTAGAAAAGCCGTAAAATCTTCGTGCTTGCCCTGGGTTAATTCCAGACTCCTCTCCAATTCATCTATTATATTCAATAACTCCGAGATCAAATCTTCATTGCCGAAACGCAAAACATCCTGCCTATCCCTCTCCCAGCGCTTGCGGGCATTTTCAAAATCCGCCTGAAGCCTCATAATCTTCTCCCAATACTCATTGGCTTTCTGGGCCTCAGCCTGCAATTGCAGGTATTCGGATTCTTTTATGAACAGAGTTTTTTCTTCAGCCTCTTTCTCCTTATGTTCCTTATGCTCTTTATGTTCCTTGTGGTTATTTTTGGCCTCTTCCATAGCTTAAAACTCCTCTAACATATTATCTAAAGCCTGAGTTATAAATTCCAGGCTAGAGACTATCTGCTCATAACTCATTCTGCGCGGGCCTAAAACCGCCAACCTTCCTTTTTCTTTCTTACCTATATGATAAGTCGAAACTACCAGCGAGCAAACCTCGCTTATTCCCGGGCAACCTATTTCTTCGCCGATATAAACCTTAAGCGGCTCTTTAAACTCCTGATTAATGACCTCGAACAGCTTCCTTCTTTCTTCCAGGAATTTTAATAAAAGCGCTAACTTTTTAACGTCGTGGAATTCCGGCTGCTGAATTATATTGCTTAACCCTTTGTAAAATAACCTGCCTTGGCGCAAAGACAATGAAACAATGGAAGCGTAATGAGTAACCCCGGCAATCACTTCCGTTGCATTTTCCAGGATGTCTTCCAGCGAATCATCGCTATTTTTAAGCTCAACTAAAATACCGGCTTTCTGTTCCTGAGGAAGCTCAGCCTCAGACATCAGAAAATCTACGTAATAACGAAACCCTTTACTGCTGGGAATCTTGCCCGCGGACGTATGAGGATGATACAAATAACCTTCATCCTCCAGCTCGCCCAGAATATTACGTAAGGTTGCCGAGCTTAACTCAAACTCCTCAGACAATTCCTGGGAACTGATCGGCTGGCTATTGCGGATGTGCGCCCTGACCGTAGCTGCTAAAACCTTGTTTTTCCTGTTTTGACGATCAATTACCTTAACCATAATCTTTTGATTTTAGCACAATATACTTACCTGTCAATCAAACCTTATTCTGGCAGTCTCTGCTCCCAACTGCTAATAAGTAGACAAAAAAATTTACTCCCGATGCTCTATTTCCAGAATTATTTTTATTCCCCTGATGTTAACTTGTTTTTCTTCCATTAAATAATGTACATACTCTAAACGCTTAATATCTTTCAAACAATAAAGCCTGCTCTTCTTACCGATCCTTTTCGGGCAGACTATTCCGGCCTTATCCAGCTGACGCAAGGTCCAAACTGGCAGATCCACCAACCTGCTGGTTACGCTGATTACATAAACCGGTTCATCCGGGCTGATCTGAATGTCAAATAACGGCATATATTTCTCCTATTTCTTTACTCACAAGAGAACTATAGCATAAAATGATTATTTTGTCAAGCTATTTTAACAAAATTAATTAGATATTCTAACAGTTCCAATCCGCAACCTTCTTTTAATAGTTTGGGCGGACTTCAATTTTAACCACAGGTTTATAAGTTGACCGGCCGTCCTTTATTAGAAAACCAGCGTTTCCTTGAAGCACTTTATTAGCATTGATTTCTTTCTTTATTGCTTTCTCTATTGCTTTTTTAGCTAAAACCTGCTGGCGTATCTCTGACTTGGTCTGCTGGATAGCCCCTCTTAACTCATTTAAAGAATGTAATTTCGCCTCCAGGGATTTTTTCTCCCTGAGTAATTTAGCATTATCATCCTCGGATGCAGCAAGCCTATTATTAACTTCAGCCAGCTGTTTTAAAGTATTATCTAACTCTTGCCTATCTTTATCTAATTGATTTTTGGCGGATAGGAGCTTTTTCTGTAAGTTCGCCTCTATTTGGCGTTCAAAATCAAACCCTATCTGCATATTCTTGATTTCGCGATCTTTATACTTAAGTTCCTTAACCAGCCAGAGCGATTCGCCGATTAACAAGAGCATCAGAATTATCAACTCAATCTTAATTACTGTTTCTTTCATTTTTACCTCCCACAATTATCTTACCTTCAGCCTATCGCGTTAATACTATTGGGGATAAACTCAGTAGATTCAGACTACAAAATCTTTATCCTTTAATAGCTTCTGATAAATAATCTTGGGCAGGTTAAGTTTTATCTTTATCCCTGCCTGGAGATATTTTATCTCTTTAACCCTACCCTGGCAATAGAATAAATCAACCAGCACACTTGGGGACAGGCCCCCTATCTATTATTCATTATATATAAATAAGTTATGATAAGGCACATTGCACTTTTTTATCTTATTAAGATACTTTGTTGGATTATAAAATTTTTATTGTTTATTAATATGGAGGTAAACAAAAAATATATTAGATTAGGCCTAGTAAAACGAAAAGTGCAAAGTGACTTGTTGCAACCTAATAATTTCAATGCAGTTACGCTGAAGGGGCCTGTCCCCTTTACCTCTGACCGGATTTACGCAGTTGATACTCGACGTAACCGGCAAGCACCTCGGAAGCTTTAACCGGCGGCTGAACTACAAAATAGCGGCTCATAATTGCGTGGGCAATCTCATGGCCCAGGACTTCGCGTTCAAAATGCTCCTGGGATATGTAAATAGTATTAAGGTCAGATGAATAAAAAGAAAACCTGCCTCCTAATGAGCTGCGGAATAGGCTAAAGTAAATATCATTTAGCTGGCTGGTATCCCGGCAGATCTTAATCGTTCCTTGGAAGCTATATAAGTTCATATCTAATATACTGCATACGCTAAGGAATAATGTATCCAATGCCTCCGCAAACACCGGACCGCCAATTGACCCGCTTTGTTTGGGATCAGTTCCTGCCAGGACCCTATCGCTAAAACTGATTCTTAACCTACCGGCAAGAACAGATAGATCTAACTGCGGGGAGTAATACACCTCAAATTGTTTGGTCGTAAGCTTCTTGGCCTGGCCAAACCCGTCTTCATAACCATAGGCATTACCGGCGGTTATCAAAATAAAAATAATAGTTACTATATTAAATAATTTACGTCCGGGCATCAGGATTTAAAATAATGTATAATTTTATCCAATTCTTTGGATATATTTTTTAATTCTGTCAGGGCTGTTTTTTTATGCTCTGCGGCCTCCTCTTGAGACAAGCTCTCCAGTTTTTCCTTAAGCGCGGAAAAATTCTCCTTGATCAGGTTCACCTGTTTTCTGGTATTACCGATCATGGCATTAAAAATTTCTGCCAGGCCCTGTAGTTGGTCCAGGCAACGGATACGAAAATCCGCAGAAAAATCGCCTTTTTCCAGATCTTCCATGGTTTTCTTAAAGTGATGCAACGGCCCGGCGATTTTATGAGACACAAACAAGGTAATAGCCACGGTGGCCAGCCCCACAAAAAGCATAACAATAAACACAGTTTGAATCAGTATGGGCAGCAGAAAATCTGAAGTAGAACGCACCATTACCCGCGAATCCACAATAGTTACAGTGGTTGATTTGGATGCCAAAAAATAGAGCATCCCGATAGTCAATAACGCGCCGGCGGCGACTAAACCGCAGAATTTAAGGATAAACCTGGTCTGAAACTTCTTTTCAATAAAATAGTTCCGTCGTTTATAACTTCTGGCTTGTTTCATTTTAGCCCCCTGGTATAATCTTCAGGTATAAATCTAAGGATTATACCTGATTACTGAGATTTCTGGGAAAGTCTAAAAAATCAGAAATCTCTGATTAAAAGATTAAGAACTGATTACATAGATTAAATCTGCTGCGTTAAAATAATCACTTTAATCTAAATTAATCGCTGTAATCAGGGAGCGCTGCTTGTTTTTAGACTTTTTCAGCGCTCTCAAACCATTAATCGCCTTATTTGACAACTTTTGTTACCGAAATTTATCAATAATCCGATTTTATATCCCGATGCTTTTAAATAAGATAAAACTTGTAATTCAAATACAGTAGGGATATTGCCTGTTAGAGCTTTAACTTCAACTATAACCTTATCTTCTACGATTAAATCTAACCTTAGCTTGCCAACGTCCTTTCCGTGGAACGAGATATTAAAACTCTTCTCGATCTGATATTTTAATCGCTGTTCTTCTAAAGCTATCCTTAAAGCACCATGATATATGCTCTCGTTAAATCCGGAGCCTAATTCACTATGCACCTTGTAAGCACAAGCTATTATCTTCTCAGTTAAAGGGTCTTTAGTTTTAATCTCTGGCATCTCTTTAAAATCTCTGTAATCTTATTTCCAATCGCTGTAATCAGGCATCCTTACTCTTTCTCGTTATAGGATGCCTATTTTAATAAATCGTAATCTACCGAGATCTTGGCATCTTTTTCCAATCTATTCATCCAATCATTCATCAACTGATCCTGCCCCGGTTTATTATCTTTTACTCCGACGGAGCCGGCTATTTCTTGCGACTTACGGTCCAGGGCTAATTTCAATAAAGACTGCTCCCAGAATCTTTCGATCATTTTCAAAAAATCATTCTCCTTATCCAGGCCTTTGGCTTGGGCATCCTGCAAGATTAGCTTGCGGCCGATAAGCATTTTTAAGAATCCTTTTCTTGTTTCCGGCGTATTATCCTTTGAGTAAGGAGATGCCAAAAACTGGGCTTGGAATTCATCCAGGCCGATCTCATAGTTGTTTATTTTGGCCAGGACCTTTTTATCTTTAGGCAATGGGCATCCGCAGCCGGCTATAAGTAAAATCGTCAATAAAAAAATTATATTATTTTTCATGTCTTCTCCTTTTTTGTGCCAACTTTCCAATATTATACTACAAACTTTCAAGATAAACTATATTAAAAAACCCCGTATTT
>JBDRLN010000046.1:0-21593 GCA_043812955.1 Candidatus Omnitrophota bacterium
TTTCTGGATTCTACTATTGCCTATCAGGGTTATGGTTTGGGAATGGATATTAAAGCTATTAAGTATATTGGAAGCTTGGTTACTTCCGGTATAAAACCTGACTTTACCATATTCTTGGATCTGCCGGTTAAAAAAGGTTTAAGCGTTCGTTCGAGGAATAAAGACCGGATTGAAAGACGGTCTTTAAATTATCATTTCCGGGTCAGACAAGGGTATTTAAAATTGGCCGCTCAGGAACCGGGCAGGATAAAAATAGTTAAAGTTGCTCTGGATAAATTTCAGACCCAAAGTAACATAAGAAGATTGATTGATAAATATGTCTTTTAAGAATATTAAAGGTAACTCCGGGGCAATAAAATTATTACAGTCAGGAATATCTAAGGATACGCTTTTCGGGGCCTACATTTTTAGTGGCCCTGAAGGCATTGGTAAAATGCTGACGGCTAAAGTTTTGGCAAAAGCAGTTAATTGTTTTGAAGGTACCATTGATTCCTGCGATACATGTCCATCCTGTTTAAAGATTGAAAAAGGAGCTCATCCTGATATTTCAATAATTGACGCTCTAGGTTCAGAGATAAAGATCGAGTATATCCGGCAGCTGCAAAGGGATATCTCTTTAAGGCCTTACGAAGCCAAAAAAAGGGTTTTTATTATAAATAATGCCCATGACCTTAATCCTGAGTCTTCCAATGCTTTTTTAAAAACTCTTGAGGAGCCGCCAAAAAATAGTCTGTTAATCTTGGTTACTTCTAAGCCGGGATCATTATTTAAGACCATACTCTCGCGCAGTAAAACTATCAGGTTTTATCCTTTAAATAGGCAGGAATTGGAAGTTGTATTAAAGGATAGTTATGCGCTTGATGTTCAGATGAGCCACTTCTTGGCTTATTTTTCCGAGGGGAGCATTGGCAAGGCTTTGTATTTAAAGGATAGAGATATTTTAAGAGAAAAAAACCGGATTATTGATGCCTTGTTTTCGGCAAGTGAAGGTATCCCGGAAAATTACCCGGAAAATAAAAGAGAAGACATCCGCGGGATGCTGGATATCTTAGTCAGCTGGTTCAGAGATATATATTTAGTCAAATCCGGTATGCCTGAAAAAGAGATGATCCATCTGGACCGCAAAAACGATATCTTAAGGTCGGTAGATCGGTATTCATTTCCTGAATTGGATGGAGTTTTAAGCGCGATTTCTAATTCATTATTGTATCTGGGGCAGAATGTAAACACAAAATTACTTTTGGCTAATTTACAGCTCACTTTAAAAAGTTAGCTTAACGCGGGATTTATCCAGGCCCGATTACGTTAGAAAAATCTTTGGGGTTATAATGGAAAAATTAGTTTTAATAAGGCTTAGGGATTCTGGCCAGAATTTTTTTTACAATCTCGGCGACGTGGATATAAAAGAAGGTGAGTATGTGATTGTCGAGCATGACCGGGGCCTGGATTACGGCCAGGTAATTTCATTAAAAGGGATATTGGAGTGTAAAATAAAACAGCCGCTAAAAAAGATTCTGCGGGAGGCAACTGCGGCGGATCTAAAGCAGATTGAGAATAATCGTATTAAATGCAAAGAGGCATTTAGCACTTGTTCGAAAAAGATAACTGAGCATAAATTAGAAATGAAGCTGATCCAGGCTGAATATTCATTTGACCTGACCAAGATAATATTTTATTTTACCGCGACAGGCAGAATTGATTTCCGTGAGCTAGTTAAGGATCTGGCTAAGATTTTCAAGGCCAGGATAGAGCTTAAACAGATCGGGGTAAGGGATGAGGCCAGGCTTTACGGCGGTTTTGGCCCCTGCGGAAGGGAATTGTGCTGTGTAAAATTCCTGCGCGATTTTGAGCCGGTAACCATAAAAATGGCCAAAGAAGAAGGATTGCCTTTAAATCCCCCTAAGATATCCGGGATCTGCGGAAGATTAATGTGTTGTTTAAGCTATGAATATGATACTTATAAGGCGCTATCCAAGGGTTTGCCTAAGGATGGGGAGCGTATAACTACGCCCCAGGGTAAGGGCAAGGTTGTTGCGGTTAATGTTTTTAAACGCAGCGTGACCGTGGAGATTGAAAACGGAGCCCAGATAGAAATAAGTTATAAAGAAAAAGAGCAGGATAATGGCTAAGAAATTCTACATAACTACTCCTATATATTACGTTAACGCCTCTCCGCACATAGGCCATTCTTATACCAATATTGCCGCTGATTCACTTGCCAGGCACATGCGTAAGTCTTTGGGTAAGGATAATGTCTGGTTTTTAACTGGCACGGACGAGCATGGCCAGAAAATCCAGAAGGCAGCTGATGAAGCCGGGTTACGCCCTCAGGAATTTGTAGATAAAGTGGTAGTCCAATTTAAAAACCTCTGGGAGAAATTAAATATATCATATGATGATTTTGTCCGGACTACTGAAATTAGGCATATCCAGGCAGTTACCCGGGCGCTGGAGATCATTTACGCAAAAGGCGATATCTATCAGGCCCAGTATGAAGGTTGGTATTGTGTCCCTTGTGAAAACTTTTGGACTAAAACCCAGGTAGAAGATAAAATCTGCCCTGACTGTAAAAGGCCCATAGAAAAGATCAGTGAAACCAATTACTTTTTTAAATTATCTAAATACCAGGATTGGTTGATTAAGCATATTGAGTCAAATCCGGGTTTTATCCGTCCGCAGATAAGGGAGAATGAAGTATTAAGTTTCTTAAGGCTTAATAAGCTTTCCGACTTATGTATTTCCCGGCCTAAAGAACGCCTGAATTGGGGTATCCCTTTGCCTTTTAGCCCGGGACACGTGACTTATGTCTGGTTTGACGCCCTGCTTAATTATATCAGCGCGGTAGGCAGTTTTGATAAAGATGGAATTTATAAGTCAAAGTGGTGGGGCTCAGATTGCCAGGTGGTGCAACTTATAGGCAAGGATATCCTTAGACATCATGCTGTTTACTGGCCGATTATGCTGCAGGCTTTAGGTATAGAATTGCCTGAAGAAATGACTATATTCGCCCATGGCTGGTGGATGATGGGCCAGGATAAAATGTCTAAATCCCGGGGTAATGTGGTAGCTCCTTTGGATATGGCAGATAAATATGGGATAGATACCTATAGATATTTTTTGCTCAGAGATGTGCCTTTTGGCTTAGATGGTAATTTTTCCGAGGAAGCGATAATTAAAAGGTTTAATAGCGACCTGGCGAATGATTTGGGAAATCTGGTTTATCGGACCCTAACTATGACAGAGAAATATTTTCAAAGCGTTATCCCTGAGCAAGGCGGATCGGATGAGCAGGGAAGAAATATACTATCCAGTATAAAGGCTTTGCCTGAGGAGGTAAGTAATTTATTAAGCGCAGATTTTAATTTTAGCTTAAGCCTTGAGAAGATTTGGAATTTAATAGCTATGGCTAATAAATACGTTGAAGAAGTTAAGCCTTGGAATTTAGCCAAGGAGAATAAAACAGATGAGTTAAGACCGTTTATCCGGATACTCATAGATGTAATCAGGGCGTCTAGTGATGAGATTTCTTCTTTTATGCCTCAGGCCGCGATTTCTATAAAAGAGCAGTTTGGCGAGAAAGAGATTAAAAAAGGCAGCCCTTTATTCCCCCGCATTGATACAAAGTCTAAACCAGGCTTCCTGCCAGCCGGTGAGGCAGGTAAGTTCCCTACTCCGCCGGCAGGCGGGCAGGTTCCAGGCCAGTAATATATATGTTTATAGACACCCACTGCCATCTGGATTTTCCCGAATACGATATTGATAGGGATGAGGTTATTCGGCGTTCTTTAGAAAAAGGCGTTAGTCATATTATTAACGTTGGTTCAAGTCTAGATAATTCAATTAAGGCGGTGGAATTAGTTGATAAATATGACCCGATTTTTGCCTGTGTGGGCTGTCATCCTCATAATGCCGATGATTTTAGCTTAAGGATGCTTGAGAAACTAAAGAGCTTGTCCTATAATAAGAAAGTCGTGGCAATAGGAGAAATCGGTTTAGATTATTTCCGTAATCTATCTACTCCGGAAAATCAGAAAAAAACCTTTATATCACTAATTAATCTGGCTAAGGAAAGGAACCTTCCTTTAGTTGTGCATAGCCGTCTGGCCCAGGAAGATACTTTAGCGATGCTTAAAAAAGAGAGAATCTCTCGGGCGATTATTCACTGTTTTTCCGCAGACACGAAATTCTTAAATGACTGTTTAGATTTAGGTTATTATGTTTCTTACACCTGCAATATAACTTATAAAAAATCGGATAAATTGCGGGAGGTGGTTAAGGTAACTCCTCTGGATAGGATGTGTTTAGAGACTGACGGACCGTATTTATCTCCCGAGGGTTTCAGGGGTAAGAGAAACGAACCTATAAATGTAAGATTTGTGGCAGAAGTTATAGCTAAACTCAAAGGTATCAGCGTTGAGGAGGCAGCTGAAGCTACTACCGCTAACGCCAAAAGATTCTTTGGTTTAGTTTGAACTCAAGTATTGCAAGTAGGGACTGTCCCCGTAGGGGACTGTCCCACGACAACATAAGTATTAATTAGGGAAGAAACAAAAAGAGCATGAATTCTAAAGTTTCGATTGCCAGATGTAATAGTTACGAGTCGTCTTTGGTTTGCGATGCTGTCCGTAAATCCATAGATTTACTCGGAGGAATAAATAATTTTATTAGGCCGGGAAGCAAAGTGTTGGTTAAGCCCAATCTTTTATCTGCTAATGTCCCGGAAGCCGGAATTACCACTCATCCTGAAGTTGTGCGGGGAGCTATTCGGGTATTAAAAGGAATAAACTGCAAGATATTCGTTGGAGATAGCCCGGATGCCCTAGTAAATAGCCCCGAGAAGGTTGATAATGTTTACGAAAAAACCGGAATAAAAGCCATCTGTCAGCAAGAAGGTGTTGAATTGGTTAAGTTTGATAACCAGCGCTGGATGGGTAAATTCCCTCTGACTAACTGGCTGGATGAGTGTGATTATTTAGTTAATATTCCGAAGTTTAAGACTCACCAGCTTACTCTTTTAACCGGAGCAGTTAAAAATCTATTTGGTTTAATCCCGGGTACTTATAAGATTGAATTACACAAAAATAAATTTAATCCTGAGTATTTTTCCGATATGTTGGTTGATCTTTTTGAACAAGTTAAACCAACTTTGAATATTATTGATGGAATAATAGCTATGGAAGGCGAGGGGCCGGGGAGCAGCGGTAAACTGCGTGATCTGAATTTAATCCTTGTCTCAAGTGATGCTGTGGCTGTGGATTCTGTGCTAGCTAGAATTATGGGGATAGATCCGTTTTTAGTATTGACTAATAAAGAAGCGGCTAAAAGGCTCTTGGGCGTAGCCGATTTTAAGGATATTACTATTGTTGGGGAGAAATTGAATGAAGTTTCAAAAAAACCATTTATATTACCTGCCAGCTCAATGAAAGAAAAGATAAAATATCCTTTAGTTAAGATAGCGATAAAATTTATCAAATATTATCCCTATACGATTCATAAAAATTGCACCAGATGTTTAGCCTGTGTCCAGATTTGCCCACAGAAAGTAATAAGCCTGAAAAGTAATCGTATTAATTATAATTATAAAGGCTGCATATCTTGTTTCTGCTGCCAGGAGACCTGTCCTTCTAACGCTGTAAGGGTAAAAAAGAGTTTGCTGGCAAAATTTTTAGGCTAACCGTATCCACCCCGTAGGTGTTTTACACCTACGGGGTGTCATACACCTACGGGGTGGATATGGTTAAGAGGTTAATATGAAGCAGTTAGTAGAGCTAAGGGTTAAATTAGATCAGGCGATAACCTATGGCAGCCATGATCAGGCTTTGGAAATTGCCCAGGACGGATTAAAGGTGGCTCGGGAAAAGCAATTACCCGCCGAGCAGGAATATTTTCAGGGGCAATTGGAGATATTGAGGGAAAATTTTACAAAAGCAATCGAAAATTTTGACCAGGCGATAAAGTATAATCCATATGACGGGGCAGCTTATAATGACCGAGCATTATGCATGGTCGAATTAGGTATTATCGATGAGGCCATTTTTTATTTTAACCAAGGCATCAAGGCTGAGCCGGATTACGCAACGGTCTATCATAATAAAGGATGGCTATTGAATAACCTGGGCCGGCATACCGAAGCGGTAGTATGTTTTAAAAAAGCCCTGGAGCTTGAGCCTGACAGGGCAGTGACTTATGATAACCTGGCCGATGCCTTATTTAATCTTGCTGATTATAAAGGAGCACTTTCGGCTTACCGGAGAGTTTTGGAGTTATTAAAACCGGGCGAGTGTCAGTCTGTAAAGGAAGAAATATTATATAAGATAAAAGAGATCGAAAGCAAATTATAAGGAGATATGTTTATGGGTATTAAAACTATTGAATGGGAGAAGGGCATGATCAAGTTAATTGATCAGACTAAGCTTCCTAATAAATTAGAATATATATATATAAAGGATATTGTTGATTTACGCCGGTCTATAAGGATGATGAAGACTAGGGGCGCTCCGGCTTTAGGCGCTGCGGCAGGTCTGGGAATTTATTTAGGGGTTAAGGATTCTAGGGTAAATGATTTCAAACAGTTTAAGTCTGAACTGGATAAGGTGATTGATTATTTGGCAGCGGCCCGGCCTACAGCCAGAAATTTGTTTTGGGGATTAGAAAGGGTGCGCCAGGCTGTTTTGGATAATAAAGAAAAATCAGTTCGGACAATCAAAAAAATAATTTTTACTGAGGCGAATAAAATAATCAAAGAAGATATGTCAGCCTGCCGCAAAATTAGTTATTATGGCGCTAAGTTGATCAAAAAGAATGATACTATCCTGACTATCTGTAATGCCGGAATTTTAGCTACTATTGATTACGGTACGGCCTTGGGGGTGATCTATCACTGTAAAGCAGAAGGTAAAAGCAATAAAGTTTATGCCTGCGAAACCCGGCCAATGTTACAAGGGGCGCGTTTGACTACCTGGGAATTAAGCCGTCAGGGAATTGATGTTACTTTAATCTGCGATAATATGGCCGCGACTTTAATGCAGCAAGGTAAAATAGACCGGGTTATTACCGGTGCTGACCGAATCGCCTCTAACGGCGATACCGCCAATAAGATTGGGACCTATAACCTGGCGGTTTTATGTAAGTTTCATAAAATACCTTTTTATATTGCTGCTCCGGTTTCAACCTTTGATTTAAAGATTAATTCTGGGCGTGAGATACCTATTGAGGAGCGGGGTTCACTTGAGATGACTAAGTTGTTCTTTAAAAATCCGATAGCGGGCAGAAACGTAAAAGTTTATAATCCGGCATTTGATGTTACTCCCCGCAGACTGATCAGCGCTATCATTACTGAAAAAGGGATTATCCGGCCCGATTATAAAAATAATATCCGAAAGATTATAGGAAAATGAATTTACCTTTAAGTAAAATTGGGGAATTTGGTTTAATCTGGCGGATAAAAAAATCTATTTCGACTGATGCCTCGGTTGTCAAAGGTATAGGCGATGACTGCGCGGTAATAAAATTCAATAGCCGCGAATATCTGCTTCTAACCTGCGATATGCTGGTTGAGGGAGTTGATTTTACATCTGATGAGGATCCTTATTTGATCGGCAGAAAAGCCTTAGGTGTTTCTATAAGCGATATCGCCTCCTGCGCAGGTATGCCGCGTTATGCCCTAATTTCTTTAGGTCTACCTAAAAATAAAAAATCCGGTTTTATAGATAAATTATATAAAGGAATAAAAGATTTAGCTAAAGTTTATTCTTTAAACATAGTTGGAGGAGACATTAGCAGGTCTGATAAGTTGGTTATTGATGTAAGCCTGGTTGGTATAGTTGAAAAGAAGAATTTAGTTTTAAGGAGCGGGGCAAAATTAGGAGATATTATAATGGTCAGCGGACCGCTGGGAGGCTCGATTAAGGGTAAGCATCTTAGATTTACTCCTAGGGTAAAAGAAGCCAGGTTTTTGGTGAATAATTTTAAGCTAAATTCCCTGATTGATATTTCCGACGGTTTAGTCCAGGATTTAAACCATATCCTTAAAGAGAGCGCTAAGGGAGCGGTTATTTACCAGGATTTGATCCCTTTATCTAAGGATTGCATAAGGCTAGATGACGCGCTTAATAGCGGCGAAGATTTTGAGCTGCTTTTTACCTTATCTATTAAAGAGGCCCGGAAGCTGTTAGTTTTAAAAGATAATTTTATCCCGATTGGACATATAGTAGAGAAGGATAAAGGTTTGGTTCTGATAGACAAATCCGGAAAGCCACAAAGAATCAAGGCCAAAGGCTTTACTCACTTTTGATGATAAAAATTACTTCCTTTTCAGTAAAAGACACCTTAGGGTTAGGAAGGGCAATTGCCAGAGAAGTAAAGAAAGGCGATATTATCTGCCTTACGGGTGAATTGGGTTCAGGAAAAACTATTTTAACCAAAGGGATTGTTTCAGGGTTAGGATTTAAAAAAGAAGATGTTGTCAGTCCGACCTTTGTTTTGATCCGCCAGTACGAAGCAAATTTGTCGGTTTATCATTTTGATCTCTACCGTTTAAAAAATGCCGATGATATTATTAAATTAGGCTATGAGGAATATTTTTATGACCAGGGGGTAAGTATAGTAGAATGGGCGGATAAATTAGAAAAACTTACGCCATCAGAGTATCTCAGGATAGATTTACAGATCAGAAAAAACGGCGCTAGGGATTTTAAATTTAAACCCATAGGTAAGCGTTATAAAGAATTGCTTGAAAAAATAAAATTGACTGCAGGTTTACGCAAATTGTCCCGCCGATCAATATAATCTTAGGCGGGATCCCGCCTGGGCGTTGATATTCTGGCGGGAAACACAGGTTATCACAGATCGTCCGCCAAAATGCTTGGCGGATCCGCTAATCTTTGTGGCGGAAATGCGGATTTACGCAGATAAATCTGCGGATATCTGGGTTAAAATTAGTAGAAAGGTTAATTATGAAAATATTAGGCATTGACACCTCAACCAGATATTTAAGTCTAGGCCTTTATGATACTGGCAAGTTCTATGAATTTAAGTTGGAACTGGGAATCAGGCTTTCGGCTTTTTTAACTACAACTATCCAGCGGGTTTTAAATAGCCTGAACTGGAGAATTAAAGATCTGGATTATTTTGTCTGCGGTTTGGGTCCGGGTTCATTTACCGGATTGCGAATAGGATTGGCTACTATAAAAGGTCTGGCCTGGGCAGCTCGTAAACCAATCGTAGGCATTCCTACATTAGATATATTGGCGCAAGGCGCGATTGCGCCGGATGTTATTCTCATGCCTTTAGTTGATGCCAAACGCAGTTTAATCTATGGTTCCTGTTATCAGTGTCAAAAGGGGGCACTTAAGAGATTGATGCCTTATTCACTTTTATCTCCCCGGGATTTTTTAAATAAAGCTAAAAAAATTATTGGCAACAAGAAATTCAATAATATACTGATTTTTGGGGATGGCATAAATTTAATTAAGGATAGGGCGTATTTAGGTATGAAAGGGGTTAAGATCCTGGATAAGGATTATTGGTATCCCAGACCAGGAAATATACTTTGCTTAGGCCTGGATAAGATCAAAGCTAAAAAATTAGATAATGTTTTCGAGATTCAGCCGATTTATCTTTATCCCAAAGATTGCCAGGTGAAGAAAGCGCAAAACTAAAAGCGCAAGACGTAAAACTAAAACTTTTCCCGCCCAGTGATTAAGTTAGAGGGCGGGATGCCGCCCGAATATAAAAATTATGAGCGGGAAAACTTCAAGTTGTAACTTTTAGCTTTGAGCTTTAAACTTTTAGCTTAGATTGATATGAAGAATAATAAAATCGGATATAGGCCGACCTGGGCCGAAGTTAACCTCAAAAATCTCAGTCATAATTTTAAGGAGATCAAAAGATTTGTTTCTTCTGATACCAAGATTATGGCTTGCGTTAAGGCTGATGCCTATGGCCATGGGATTATCCCTGTGTCTAGAAGGCTGGAATTATTGGGCGTAGATTGCCTGGGAGTAGCCTCAATCGACGAGGGGATAGATTTAAGAAAGGCAGGCCTAAAATCACAGATACTAGTGCTGGGGTTGATGCTCAAAGCGGATATAGATCCTTTGTTTAAATACCGGATAACTCCTACTGTTTGCACCGATGATTTAGCTAAGGCTTTGGATAGCGCGGCTTGTTTCCAGAAAAGCCCCATCGCTGTACATATTAAAATTGATACTGGTATGGGTAGGGTAGGTGTATTATATGATCAGGCCATACATTTTATCCGCAGGGCCCAGAAACTAAAACATATCCGCATCCAGGGTATATTTACTCATTTTCCTTTAGCTGACGTGAATGATGATTTTACCCGGAACCAGATCCGCAAGATGAATTTAATACTATCCAGTTTGAAGAAAGAAGGGATCGATATACCGATTGTCCATACTGCAAATAGTATGGGAATTATTAGTTATCAAAATAGCCATTTTAATATGGTCAGGCCGGGATTATTCCTTTATGGTCTTTATCCTAAGAAGAATTTTTTCCCTAAAGCGGGATCCCGCAATATGCGGGGAGAGATAAAGTTAAAGCCGGTATTAAGTCTAAAAACCAGGGTGATTTATATTAAGCGGGTGCCTAAAGATTATGGCATCAGCTATGGGCATACTTACATTACCGGGAGAGAATCGACTATTGTAACTTTACCTATTGGCTATGGCGATGGATATCCGCGTAATCTATCTAATAAAGCCCCGATTTTAATTCAAGGCCGGCGTTTTAAAATTAGCGGTAGGGTTTGTATGGATCAGATAATGGTTGATGTCGGCGATTATAAGGTAAAAGCAGGCGCAGAGGCAGTGCTTATCGGTTTCCAGGGTAAAAATAGGATTACTGCC
Organism: Candidatus Omnitrophota bacterium; assembly: GCA_043812955.1. GTDB lineage: Bacteria > Omnitrophota > Gorgyraeia > Gygaellales > Profunditerraquicolaceae > JAHKAP01. Next base: position 10,872 of record JBDRLN010000046.1, read on the forward strand.
GAAGAATTAGCTAAACTTTCCGGTACTATACCCTACGAAATTGCCTGTGGTTTAGGAAGCAGAATTCCCAGAGTTTACGTTGATTAGGGAAGCGACATAATTAAATACAGGCTGATGATAAAAGTTACGATATGGCTTAATGATGCTGCTAGGATAGGAGGCAGTATTCCGGCTTTTCCTAAGGCCAGGCTTACCGCGGTCAAGACGTGGTAAAGAAATCCCACCATAAGTGAAATACCTAAAGATGATAACCCGGTTGCCCGCTTACGCATCTTTAGGGCAAAGGGTATCCCCAAAAATATTATAACCACTGCGCTTAATGGTTCAGTAAATCTTTTATAGAGATCGACTTTTAAGTTTCTGATTACGGTTGAAGCCCCGCTTTTGGTCAGCCTCCAGATATATTGTTCTAGTTGGGATAGGTTCATATATTCCGGGTTCTGCCGCTGGTTTAAAAAATCCTTAGGGGTTTCAGTTACGGCTAAAACCTCTTCTTCCATATATTGCGGTTCATCTATTATCTGGCCGTTTTCATCAAAATTATAGGTTATGGCATTATAAAAATTCCACATTCCGTCAGCATATACCGCTTTAGAGGAAACGATTTTTTTTCGGATATTCTGTTTTTCGTCCTGCTCCAGAATAATTATTCCTTCCATAGTGTTTTTTTCAATAAGAAATTTGTTTACAAAAAAAAGCCGATTTCCCGAACCGTACATCGAGACATTAATTACGGTATCCGGTTTGGGTTTATTTTTTACACCTTCTTCTATTTGTTTTTTTATTTTTTGGGTCAGGGCTAAAGCAGAAGGAACAAATTTGTCGTTAGCCCAGAATAACGTAAGGCTGACGATAGTCCCGAGCATGATCACAGTTTTAGTGATTTGAAAAATGCTTAATCCGGATGCGCGCATCGCAATTATTTCATTATCTTTGTTGAGCCTGGCAAAGGTGTAGAGGGTTGCCAGGAGGCAGGCGATCGGCGCGACCTGGACGAATATGATCGGTAGAAAACTTGCGTAGTAGAGCAGAAGGATATCAATTTTAATATGGTTTTCTAAGATTGGCTCCAGGTGGGATAATATATCAATTATGATATAAAGTGAAAAAAATGTAAAAAGGCATCCGAAAAATAAACCTAAGGTAGATTTTAGGATATAACGGTCTAGAATGCGCATATTCTAAATGTCAGTATTGAGCCGATTAGGCCAAAGATTATATCCGGCAGCCACATAGCCAAAGTAGGGTTAAGCATGCCCTTTAGGCTAAAGGCCTCAGCGCTGATCAGGAGAAGATAGTATATTCCGACAATAAGAAAGGCAATCCCGAAATTAAGCGATTTTTCTCTGCGCCGGGTAATGATAGCCAGGGGAATGCCGACTAATATAAATACAAAGCAAGAGAAGGCCAGCGCTATCTTTTTGTTTATTTCTACGATTAACGGCGTAGGGTCAATCTTATTTTTCTTGAGCTTAGTAATTTCTTCCTTTAATTCTTTTATGGTCATATCCTTGGATTTTTTCGCGACCTTATCCTTGTCCCGCATCTGGGATAAGTTTAAAGACATAAAATAAGTTTTAAAATTTAATTTATAAAAATTGCTGGGATTATTTGGGTCCGGTTCGTCGGATGTCCCATCCATCAGTTTTAGTTTCAAGATATTTTTTTCTGGCATGGCGATAAATTCCCCTTTTTTAGCCACGATGATCCGGGTGGGTTTATCCTCTCCCTGGGGCTCGTAGATCCGCACATTATGCAGCTTGTTCTGCTCTATGGCATAGATAAAGAGGATATATTTTTCAAAGGAATTAATAAATACCCCGGGCTCAAGGGCAGCAGTGGGGTTTTTGATCCCTACTTCCACCAGGGTTTTACGGGTGGCATAATGGGCATAGGGTATGACCCGGTCATTAAATACCACCAAGACTAAGCTTAAGATGAGACTGATGACTAAAAGCGGGATTATCAGGGTCATGAGATTTATCCCGCTGGCCTTAATAGTTACTATTTCATTATCGCTGGATAATCTTCCCAAAGATAATAATACCGCTACCAGGGTAGCTACCGGCAGGGTATAGGTGAGCAATGCCGGAACCATAAACAAAAATAGTTTTATAACAATATAAATATCTACGCCTTTATTGATGACTAATTCGGCAATCTTAACCAAATTTCCCAGGATCATTACGAAGGTCAGGACTAAGAGCGCGACTACTAAGGGTCCTAAGTATTCTTTAAGGAAGTATTCTCTCAATATTTTCATTAATGAGCAGATAACTTATGGAACATAGCGAACATAAGTTATAGCTTTCTCCTTTCTAGTCATATCAACGTCTGCGCCTGCCTGCCGGCAGGCAGGCATTAACCCCGCTTATTTGGTAGAATACGTTTTTAATCACGCCAAAAGGGCGGGATTAATTCGTGTATATCCGTGTTTTAAGATCAGCGTAAATCCGTGTCCATTAGTTGGCCAGAGTTAACACAAAAACTATATTTGTTCCCGCGTTTTTTAGGGTGAACGCTGCTTCAGAGGCAGTAGCGCCGGTAGTCAGGACATCATCAACCAAAAGCACGTTTCTATTCCTTACCAGTTCTTTATTTGTCACTTTAAAACTTCCTTTCACATTTTCTAGGCGCTGATTATTTTTTAGCTCGGTTTGGGAAAAAGTGTTGCGGCTGCGGATGAGCAAATCCTTAAAAACATTTTTTTTAAGTTCTTCCGCTATATACCGGCTGAGAATCTCCGATTGGTTGAATTCTCTTTCCCTCATCCTAGTTGAGTTTAACGGTATGGGTATTATTTGGTCGATAAAATCCAGAGATAGATCATATTCCCGGATAAATTCATTCATTAGCTTGGCAAAAACCGGGCCTAAAAATTGTTTATTATTATATTTAAACTGCTGGATCAGATTTTGGATCACCCCTTCGTAAATACAAGGGGAAAAAGCCCGGTCAAAATGTAAGGGCGTTTTTAGGCAGGCTGGGCAGATATTTTTATTTAAATTCTTTTTTTCCAGGTGCCTTCCGCAACGGGTACAAAATGGCGGTATATTTTTCCTGATTTTAGATATGCAATCCGGGCAAATAAACGCCTCTGTTATGAGCCTGGTTTTGCAGCTCAAACAGGTTTTAGGATACAATATATCCACTAAGCCCCGAAAAAACTTCTTGAGCATATCCTTTATAATATCAATTAAACCTGAAAATGTCAAAAGAATTGACGGGAACATTTTAAATTAGCCGTGGCGGATATTTTCAACCAAGCATAATTTTAGCGCTTTTACTCCGCAGCGCTTTAAAACTTTCGCCGTGCACTACGGTTTACGGCTCGCTACGGCAGCGCAGGTTCCTCACGCAATGGTAAAATTGCCTCCGCGCAGCCGTAAATCTCCGTCTGCGCTTTCGCTACGGCGGACTCTCTATAAATGTAAGGAGGGCTTGTGCACTTTTGCCGAAAGTTTTCTAATGCGCGCTCCGGCAAAACCGCTAAAATTAAGACTACTTAGTAATCCTGAGAACCTGCAATATTATATTGGCCATATTTAGCGGGTGACCAAAGGATGGCGGCGAATGGGAGGATCCACACCGGGCGGAGGGGCCTAGGAGCTGCTTCCTTTGGGCAGGACCCGCTAATTACTATCTGGTAATTCGGCAGGGACCCGAATGATAAAGCTTATATTGACAGTTATTATTAGGGATAGTAAAATATTAAAACCATGGATAATGTTGAACTCAAAGAATTAAAGCATAAGTTGCTGGTCATTTTAAAGCAAGAGGCTTTTAAAAAGGGGAATTTTATTCTTTCTTCCGGCAAAACCAGCAGTTATTACCTGGATGGCCGGATAATAACCTTGACCCCCGAAGGCGCGTATCTGGTTGCCAGCATAATCCTAAATCTTGTAAAGGATAAGGGTATTCAGGCAATAGGCGGGCCAACCTTAGGAGCTGATCCTATTGTTGGAGCAATCGGGGCCTTAAGCCATATTCAAAGAATGCCCTTAACCACATTTATCGTAAGAAAGTCCGCTAAAGAGCATGGAATGCAGAGGCAAATTGAAGGCCCGGTTTTAAAAAAGGGTTGTAAAGTTATTATTGTTGATGATGTGGCTACAACCGGAAAATCAATAGTGGAAGCTAAGATTGCCCTGGATAAAATAGGGGTAATTACCGAGGAAGCTATTGTAATTGTTGACCGGGGTGAGGGCGCGGCTCTTAATTTGGCTAAAGCAGGCTTGAGATTAAACTCTATATTTAGAATAGAAGAATTAAATACCTAATATTCTGTGCGCAAAATTACAGTAGTGGTTGTAGGCGGCGGACCTGCCGGAATGATGGCTGCTATAAGGGCCGCGGAAATTGCCTCTGACGTAATCCTCATCGAGAAAAAACCTACCTTAGGAAATAAACTTCTTTTAAGCGGTAAAGGCCGCTGTAACCTTACCAATGCCTGTGAATTGGATCTATTCCTGGAAAGGTTTAATAATGGCCAATTCTTGAGGGATGCCTTCAATAAATTCTTTAACCGGGATTTAATGAATTTTTTCGAAAATAGGGGCCTGCGCCTGAAAGTCGAAAGGCAGGAGAGGGTTTTTCCGGTAACTGATAATTCATCCAGCATCTTGGAAATATTAAAGGAAGAATTGCTCAAGGGTAAAGTCAGGATTATTACCCGTAATCCGGTAAAGGAGATTTTAGTAAAGAATAAAGAAGTTAAGACGGTAATACTTTCTAACCAGGATTCAATATCCGCCGATAGCGTTATCTTGGCTACCGGAGGGGTGTCGTATAGTTTTACCGGTTCTGATGGTGAAGGCTTGGCATTAGCTAAGTTTTTAGGGCATAGGATTGTGGGTTTAAGGCCTGGACTTATCCCGCTTGAGGTTAAGCAGGATTACATTAAAGATTTAGAAGGGTTAACGCTTAAGAATATCCGTTTGAAATTCAAATCCGGAAAGAAAGAGGTTATTTCCGAGGTCGGAGAGCTGCTTTTTACCGGATTCGGAATTTCTGGACCATTAGTGCTTACATTAAGCGGCGAGATTGCGGATTTATTAAATAATAATAAAGAGGTTTATTGTGAGGTAGACCTTAAGCCCGGTTTAACATTTGAAAAACTGGATAGCCGTTTAATCAGAGAGTTTAAATTCAATCCCCGAAAAAGCCTGAAAAATACCCTTAAAGAACTTCTGCCCCTGAGATTGATTGGGGTTTTTATTAAGTTGGCTGAAATTTTCGCGGAAAAGAAAACTAATCAGGTTACCCATTCTGAACGCCAAAAAATGGTCGCTTTATTTAAAGCCTTACATCTGGATATTAAACGATGTAGGCCTATTGAAGAAGCAATGGTTACCCGGGGAGGAGTTTCCTTAAAAGATATAGACCCCAAGACTATGGAATCCCGTCTGGTTAAGGGATTATATTTTGCCGGTGAGATGATCGATGTTGATGCTGATACCGGAGGATTTAATCTGCAGGCTGCTTTTTCTACCGGGTATCTTGCCGGCGAAAGCGCCGCCCTAGGCTAACTAAAACCATTTCCACCCCGTAGGTGGGATCCACCTACGGGGTGGACTACACCTACGGGGTGGAGGAAGGTTTTACCTGTATCTAGATTATCCTAAATGAGAACTATATATTTAGCCTCTGGTTCCAAGGCCAGAGCGAAATTATTAAAATCTATCGGGTTGAAATTTAAGGTTATTCGTTCTCCGGTCAAAGAAATAAGAAAAAGCAGCGTTTTGACTTATTCCGGATTAGTCCAGGAGAATGCCCTAAAAAAAGCCGAGGCAGCAGCTAAAAAAGTAAGAAGCGGCATCATTGTTGCCGCTGATACTATTGTGGTAGAAAATAACCGGATATCCGGAAAGCCCAAGAATTTAAAAGAAGCCCGCAAGATGTTAAAGAGGTTAGCCTCTAAGCCGCAATGGGTTTATACCGGCCTAGCCGTAATAAAAAAAACAGAAGGTAAAGGTAGAGGTAAAGGTAAAGAAAATATTTTGACGGATTATGAAAAGACAACTATTTTTATGGACAAATTGAGCGGTAGCGAAATAGACGCTTATTTTAAAAAAGTACCTCCTTTGGATAAAGCCGGAAGTTTCGATATTCAGGGAAGAGGGGCTTTATTCATCCGCCGGATCGAGGGCTGTTTTTATAACGTAGTTGGCCTGCCTTTAAGAAAACTCTACATTATTTTTAAACAGCTAAATATTAAGCTGTTTTTGTTTCTCCTACCTATTACCTACTATCTACTGTCTGCTATTATTTTATCTGGCTGTTCAACTGAATATAACATAGCTACAGGAAAACAGGAGTCATTTTATTACAGCACCGATAAAGAGGTGCAGATGGGTAAATCAATTTCCAGTTCCTTAGAGGATGAGTTTAAGCTGGCCGATGATCCATTACTGCAGAAACGGGTAGAGGATATCGGTAAGAAAATTGCTTTAGTTGCCGATCGCAGGGATATTGATTATCATTTTAAGGTTTTGGATGATGAAGAGGTAAATGCCCTTTCTCTGCCCGGGGGCTTTGTTTATGTTAATAAAGGCCTGGTAGATAAGGTTGCTAATGACGATGAACTCGCTGCGGTTTTAGCCCATGAAGTCGGACATATTGTGGCCAGGCACAGCATTAAAAAGCTCCAAGGGGTAATAAGCTATAGTTTCTTAAGGCTATTAACTATTCCTTTAAATGACGGCGGTAAGGTTGGTACAGCCGCAGACCTGGCAGTTACCGAGCTCGTCTTAGGTTACAGCCGAGAAGATGAACTGCTGGCTGACCAGTTATCAGCCCGGTACACTAAATTAGCCGGATATTCGCCAAAGGCGATGATTTCTTTTTTAGAAAAACTGGCGGATGTTAACCGTAGAAAGCCCCTCCGGCCTAAGAATTACCTTAAGACCCATCCTTATGTCCCGGATAGGATCCGGGTGGTGAAAGAGGAGATAGGCGAAAAGATTGGCTTCTCGGATTATATTAATGTTGAGCAAAAGCCGCATGGCCAATAAGATAACTTTCTGGGTTATTATCTTTTTTTTATTTATGTTTAATGCCTATGCTCAAAATGAAGATAAAATGGTAAATAGGGGAGAGTTAAAAGATAATCAGGATAATCCTTTCGGTGTGCTAGAATTTCTGCACTGGAACCATGATTGGAATAATTATAAGTATGCTTCTGAAAAAGATCTGAATAAAGCCATAGGATTAATGAAAGAGGCAGGTATTGGTTGGGTAAGGATGGATTTTTTATGGGAGGATATTGAGCCAAAGCCGGATAAGATTATTTTTGATAAATATGATAAAATAGTCGATCTGCTGACTAAGAATAATATTAAAATTCTCGGCCTTTTAAATTATTGCGCTAGCTGGGCGTCTGCCTCCGGCAGATGGAATTCGCCTCCGGCGTATAACGAGTTATTTGTTAAATACGCCTGCCGGGTTGTCAGCCGTTACAAAGATAAAATAAAATATTGGGAAATTTGGAATGAGCCGGATTCCCACATATATTGGCAGCCCCAGGATGGCCTGGAGGGTTATTGCCTATTACTTAAAGACGTTTATCTAGCCCTGAAGAAAATAGACCCGGAATGTAAAATATTAAACGGCGGATTTGCTAAAGGTGCCTCTAGCGTGAATAATCTTTACGATAATTTGGCAAAGGATTATTTTGATATTCTAAACATACATATATTTGAATCGCCGATAAACTCCGGAGCGGTTAAAATAATTTCTGCTTATCCTAACCTGGTTTATAAAATCATGAAGAGGAATGGAGATGAAAATAAAAAGATCTGGGTTACTGAGATAGGCTGTCCTGGAGTAAAAAGAGGCTTAAGAGTAGCTTCTTGGTGGATGGGCGCTAATCCCAGCCTGCGGCAGCAGGCCCAGTGGGTTAAAGATGTATATACTGCGTTATTAAAATTGCCTTATGTGGAGAAAGTTTTCTGGGCGTTTTTTAGGGATTGCAAAGAACATTGGAATAATGGTACAGATTATTTTGGCCTGGTGCGCTGGGATTTCTCAAAAAAACCTTCTTTTTTAACCTACCGAGAGACCGTTAGTAAGATTAAATTGAATAATGATAAGGGGGAATAAATGGTTAAAATATTGAAAGATATAAAATCCAGGGTTATCCAACTGGTTGATCTGGCTGGATATGAAAAAAACTCTATTGTCAGTCGGACCATGATCGATAAAAAAATCGGCACGGTCACCTTTTTTGCTTTTGATAAAGGCCAGGGTTTAAGCGAACATACCGCGCCGTTCGACGCCATGATCTACGTTGTTGATGGAGCCGCCCGGATATACATTGCCGGTAAGCCGTTTAACCTTAAAAAAGGCACGGCGATCATTATGCCGGCGAATAAACCACATTCTGTAAAGGCCATTAAGCGGTTTAAGATGATTTTGACCATGGTCAGGTCTTTATAATTAAAAGGAGGATAAAATGGAGAAAATTAAAGAAATTAAAATTAAAGATTTAAATGCCTTGAAATTTATTAGCCAAAAGGCTAGGGAGATCAAGGATGCAGTTGGTAGCGGTTTAGCTATTAACGCCTTATCCGGAGGGGTTGACTCTTCCGCGGTTACTATGCTGGGGCATAAGGCATTAGGCAACAGATTAAAGACTTATTTTATTGATAATGGTATAATGCGCGAAGGCGAACCCCAAAAGATCGCGGCTATATTTAAAGAATTGGGGGTAACTGTTAAAATATTGAATGCCCAGGATAAATTCTTTAAGGCTTTAAAGGGGATAACTGATCCGGAGGAAAAAAGAGAGGCTATCACCCAGACTTTTTATAAAGATGTGTTTGGCAAACTGGTTAGGGTTAGTGGAGCTAAATATCTTTTACAAGGGACGATTCTGACTGATGTTGATGAGACTGTTGCCGGCATTAAAAGGCAACATAATGTTTTTGAACAGCTAGGTATTGACCCCCAGAAAGCCTTTGGATATAAGATTATTGAGCCTTTGGTCCAATTACGTAAGGATGGGGTGAGAAAAATAGCTCAGGCCTGCGGTTTACCGGAGTCGGTATATAAGCGCATGCCTTTTCCTGGCCCGGCTTTATCCGCCAGGGTGATCGGCGAAGTTACTCCGGAGAAGATAAAGATAGTCAGGCTGGCAACCGTAATTACAGAGGAGGAATTGCGTTCAATTAAGGCTTTTCAATATATGGCGATTTTACATAATGACAGGGTAACCGGTATGCGCAACGGAAAAAGGGATTTTGGCCTGCAGATCGAGATCCGCTCTTGGAATAGTATTGATGCCCGTAAAGCCATGCCTACAAATCTACCTTTTTCTAAACTAATTAAATTGGCCCAGAGGATCACCGGCGAGGTTCCCGGCGTAGTTAGTGTAACCTATAATATTACTTCTAAGCCGCCTTCAACCATGGAGGCCATTTAGGAATCTAGATAATGATATTTGGTAAATCGCCGGCAATCTTACCGGATTGAACCAGTTAGGCTTTGGTTTCTCTGAGCATATCATACGCCTGGTTAAGCTCATCACGCGAGAGGCTTTGGGCTAAAAGAAATTCCTCCCTCTTTAGCAAAACCAAATAACCCGCAATAATTAATAATACTGAAAAGAAAACTATCAAAATACCGAAAAGGCGGTAGATGATAACCGAGTTAGCGTCCGTAAAGAGCACTACTGACCAGCCCGCGATATTTATGTTGTTCATGCCTATATAATAAAAACTATTGCCAAATCTAATCCATTGCCCAGAAGTTATTTGTTTGGGGAGTAAAGGATCAAAAGAAAGTTTACCGAATTGGCGCGAATCCGTAATCTGTTTATGTAATTTTTCCTCAATGGGCCACATACTCTTGAATGTATATTTAGGTTTGCTGGAAAGTAAAATAATCCCGTTCCGGTCCACAAAAAAAGCAAAAGGATATTGATAGAATCTGGTGGCGTCCTCATCAATATCCTTTTTAACCACTACTACTCCCATTATTGTCCCCGAATTATCTTTCACGGGGGCTGCCGCATAAAATCCCCTTTTATTACTAGTGATCCCATACGCAAAATACGTGGATAGCCCGCCTTTAACGGCTTCAGTAAAATATGGCCTGAAGGTATAAGAATGCCCGACAAAACTGTCCATGCGGTTACGGTTGGAAGAATCAAGGCATTTACCATTAATATCAAGAAGGTAACAGATAGTATCAGGTAAAATTTTACTCTGGCGGTCAAGCAGGCGCATATATTCGCTGTTTTTTTCTTTTTCAGCGCTAAGCTGAGAAATAATATCGGGTGAGTTGCTTAACAGAATGGAGATGCGTTGAACAACAGTAAACCGCTCAATCAAATGCGAAGTTAATAGCGATACCCCGGCCAGATTATAATCTAGCACGCGTCTTAATTCCGGGCGGGTTAAATTATTTACCACGACGAATCCAACGCTAAATACTGCGCACAACAACATAATAGTTGCTATAAGTAATGAAATAATTCGTCTGAAAAACGGTATATTACTTTTCTTACTAAGGGGAAGCGAGTTTAGGAAAGAATAACATCCCACGCAGACTGCCATTAATAATGCCATTATTCCGCGTAAAAGCTGCACCGGCACAGCGAATACCCGGATAAACCAATCGTAGTTCAACCACTGTGCCAAAAGGAAATTCTGTTGCGGTACAATAATGCCGGTAAGTATAGCGTATAGGCAAAAACACAGTGCCATTAATAACAGAAGTATT
>JBDRLN010000047.1:0-2510 GCA_043812955.1 Candidatus Omnitrophota bacterium
TATCTATGTCGCCCTCGCAAAAGAATTTTCAGATAGCTTTGATGTTTTCCCTGATCGCGCACACCGCAGTTTTGATTAATTATCCTGCTTTTAATTTCCCGCTTTTGCCTAAAAAACCTTTGATGGTAAAGATTTCTTACCTTAAGAATCCGCCTCAATTGACTGAATCACAGAAACAGATGTTAAGCAGAAGAGTAGCCCAAATAAAACTACCCACCCGGGTAAGCGCTTTTGATAAAAACAACCTTATCCCGCCATCCAATAAAGAAAGCCTCCTTAACCTCAACCGGTCCAAGCTTTTTCATGATAAGCCGGTAATAAAACCCGCGGTTATCCGTCCGGACATTATTGCTGTTAAGAAAAAAATCACTTTCCCCCCGGTTGATATTGAAAAGATGCATAACCCAACCTACGTCAGTTATTATCAATTTGTGCGGGAAAAAATCCGCAAAGCAGCATACCAGAATTACAGCCGGAGCGAGACAGGAGTGGTATACCTGGCTTTTGTCATCTCCTCAAACGGAATATTACGCGACGTCCGGCTTATCGAAGAAAAATCATCGGTAAATTACTATTTAAGGGAAACCGCTCTGCGAAGCATCCGGGATGCCTCGCCGTTTCTGGTTTTTCCGAAGGAACTTGATTACCCGCAATTATCATTTAACGTTATTATCTCTTTTGAGCTAGAATAAGGGATCTGCCTAGTTGACATCGCAAAAATATATGTTATAATCATAACATATGGATTAGAGATGGAAAAAGCCACGGTTCATCCGTTGAATAAAATTTAAATGGATAACAGATTAAAAGAATCAAGGCGTTTTCATCGCCTGAGTTTTTCAGGGCCGCTGCGTTGTCAGGTCAGAGGCTCTCGGGAGGTTGCTAATACCATCGGAGAAGATTTAAGCCTCTCCGGGGCAAGATTCATTAACGATAAATTCATCCCTCCTCATACCCCGGTGATGTTAGAGATCAATTTGCTCTCGCAAATCGTAAGGCCTATTGCGCAAATCGTCTGGTCTTCGCCTTTTCCCCGCCAGGATAAATTTCATATTGGGGCGCAATTCCTGGAATGGGATCCAACGGACAAGAAAAATCTTTCTGATTTCTTAAACATGCGGTTACACCAACAGTAAAGGAGCTTAAAGCTATCATGGCAGACACAGAACAAAAAACAGCGACCCAAGAACAGCCGGCTGTCGAGAAACAGACTAACTGTTTAGGCTGCAACAAACCATTAAAAAAAGTAAGGAGTTATTATCGTAACGGGAAATTTTTCTGCACCAAGAAATGCTGGCTTAAATCTATAAAAAAGAAAGATGCCCCCTCAGAGGAAGGTGCGAAATAAAATGAAAAAGCAGGAGAGAAGGTTACATCCGCGTATTGACCAACACCTGTCGATTAATGTCGCCGCAAACGGATACGATTTTATCACCAGTACTCAAAATATAAGCTGCGTGGGGGCGTATTGCACCATAGATAAATATGTCCCGCCGTTCACCAAGGTCAAGATTAAGCTTAACCTGCCCATTACGCAAAACGGCGTCCGGGAAAATTGCGACGTTAAATGCCAGGGCGTTATTGTCAGGACTGAAGACGACCCCGACGGTAAATTTAACATCGCTATTTTATTTAACGAAATCAAAGATCAACCCCGCCAAAAAATAACCCAATACGTTAAGCAATTTATTACTTAGCCTCCAATAAATAATGTGCCCATTATTTATTGGAGATTAAGTATAACTATTAATGAGAAAGTTAACCCCCCCGGATCCGGTAAAACTTATAATCGGGTTTATATTTAAAGACGAGGGATTCCTGATCAAGGCTCAAGGGATCCTTCGGCGTCATTTTGGAAAAATCGACTATGAAAGCCCTGTAATCCCTTTCGCTTACACCGATTATTATGAGAAAGAAATCGGCAAGGGCTTAAAAAGAAAATTTATAAGTTTCCAAAAGTTGATTCCATCCGAACGGCTTGCCGCTATAAAAAACCTTACCAATAAGATCGAAGGCGGATTCTCCCGGATTAATTTACGACAGATTAATATTGACCCCGGGTACTTAACGCTGGCCAAATTAGTGCTTGCCTCGACTAAGGATTACAACCATCGCATCTACATCAATAAAAACATTTTCGCGGAGATCACCCTTTCTTACCAGGATAAAAATTTTCACCCCCGGGAATGGACTTATCCGGATTACCGGTCTCCGGAATACATCAAGATATTCCTGCAAATAAGAAACATTTATTTCCAACAATTAAATAGATAGGAAGAGTTTACAGTGGCGAACCCCTCATATTTAGGTGCTTTTAAAAGTGGAAAATTAGAGAAAGTTTCCCAAGAGGCATTTAGGCTGCTGGAAGGCTGCGTTATTTGCCCGCGCAAATGCAAAGTCAACCGGCTAAAAGGCCAAAAAGGGTTCTGCAAAACCGGCCTTAAGGCAAGAGTTTACAGCTTTATGGCCCACCACGGAGAAGAACCTCCCATATCCGCAGAGTTTGGTTC
>JBDRLN010000048.1:0-16889 GCA_043812955.1 Candidatus Omnitrophota bacterium
TGGTGCTGGCCCACTTTTACTGGCCCATTAACGGCCTGCGGGTCGACCTGTACATGGGGACCGAGAACCGTTCCGTTTACCGGGACGCGCTGAGCTAAAATATAAACGACCTGGTATCCTCCAACGCCAAGCTGCCGGCGGACCGGCCGGGCAGGATCTTTTCAAGGCGCGCCGACCAGATGTCCGAAGAAGACAAGATACTTATGCAGACCGTCGCCAGGATAGTGATCACCGACAGGGGGGGGACTTTAGGCGAACACCTTGAGCGCGTAGCGCTGCTGGCGGCGCCCCGGCTGCTGTCCGCGGCGGCTAAAAAGGCCGGGCGGGAGGAGGCGGAGGAGGAGCAAGGCCCCGCGCTGCGTCCGGACCTGGTCTATTTCAACGGTCTGGGCGGCTTTACCCGCGACGGACGTGAATACGTGGTCTCGACCGGCCGTTCAAAAACCACGCCCGCTCCCTGGGTCAACGTGCTGGCCAACAGGCATTTCGGGACCATAATTTCCGAAAGCGGGAGCGCTTATACCTGGAGCGAGAATGCACATGAATTCCGTTTAACACCCTGGAAGAACGATCCTGTCTCGGATGCTTCGGGAGAGGCGCTCTATATCCGCGATGACGAGAGCGGGAGATTCTGGTCTGCGACCCCGCTTCCCGCTATGGGGAAGACCAGTTACACCTCGCGCCATGGATTCGGGTACAGCGTTTTTGAGCACACCGAAGACGGGATCGTTTCGGAATTAACGGTATCTGTTTCTCTGGATGATCGGGTCAAATTCTCGGCCCTGAAGATCAGGAATATTTCCGGGCGCCGGAGGCGTCTTTCCGCGACGGGGTATTGTGAGCTGGTCATGGGGACTATTCGGAATAAATACCACCTGCATATCCTGACCGAGATCGATCCTAAAAGCGGCGCTCTGTTTGCCCGGAATCCTTATAACAAGGAATTTCCGGACCGGGTTGTTTTTTTTGATGTTAGCGAACCGACGCGTTTCGTGACCGGGGACCGGATCGAATTTATCGGAAGGAACGGGACGATGGCTTCGCCTTCCGTGATGCGCAGGGATCGGCTTTCCGGAAAAGTGGGCGCGGGGATTGATCCCTGCGTTGCCACGCAGGTCAAATTTGAACTTGAGGATGGCCAGCAGAAAGAGGTTGTTTTTACTTTTGGCTCCGGGATAACGGTAGATGAGGCGCGGGACCTCGTCCGGCGTTTTGGCGGTATCGAGGCGGCGCGTCAGGAACTGGAAAAGGTGTGGGAATACTGGAAACGGATTCTGGGGGTTGTGTATGTGGAAACGCCCGATGCTTCGATTAATTTTCTGGTCAACGGTTGGCTGCAATATCAGATTATAAGTTGCCGTCTCTTGGGGCGAAGCGGTTTTTATCAATCCGGCGGGGCTTTTGGTTTCCGGGACCAGCTTCAGGACGTGATGGCGCTGATCCATTCGAAACCGGAAATGGCCCGGGAGCAATTGCTGAATTTTGCCGCGCACCAGTTTGTGGAGGGAGATGTGCAGCATTGGTGGCATCCGCCCTCCGGTCGCGGGGGCCGAAGCCAGTGTTCGGATGATTATTTATGGCTTCCGTTCGTGACCTGTCTGTATGTCGAAAAGATCGGGGATACAGGGATTCTTGATGAAACGGCCGGGTTTCTGGAAGGGCCGCTGGTTAAGCAGGGAGAAGAATCTTACTATGATATGCCGAGAGTCTCCGCTCGTACCGGGACACTTTATGATCATTGTGTTTTAAGCGTGAAAAGGGGGTTGAATTTCGGCGTTCATGGCCTCCCGCTCATGGGAAGTGGTGATTGGAATGACGGGATGAATCTGGTCGGGCGCGAAGGAAAAGGCGAAAGCGTCTGGCTTGCTTTTTTTCTTTTCGATGTTCTTGAGTCGATGGCGGTTTTGGCAGCTCAGCATGAGGATAAGGTTTTTTCGGAGTTCTGTGTTGAGGAGGCAGGGAAACTCGCCAGAAATATTGAAGAGCATGCTTGGGACGGCCAGTGGTATCGCCGGGCCTATTTTGATAATGGGGATCCTTTGGGTTCTTCCTTGAATAGTGAATGCCGGATCGATTCGATCCCGCAATCCTGGGCGGTTCTTTCAGGTGCGGTTGGGCGGGAAAGGGCCCGAAGGGCCATGGATCAGGTGGACCGGCAGCTTGTCGACAGGAAACACGCGCTGGTGAGATTGTTTGACCCTCCTTTTAATAAGGCTTTCCCTAACCCGGGATACATCAAAGGCTATGTCCCCGGCGTTAGGGAGAATGGGGGACAGTATACGCATGCTGCGGTCTGGGCGGCGATCGCGTTCGCGGTTTTAGGGGATAAAAAGCGGGCTTGGGAGTTACTCGATATGATCAACCCGATGTATCATTCCGATACTGCGGATAAATGCGCCGTTTACAAAGTGGAGCCGTTCGTAATGGCCGCAGATGTGTATGCCTCTGTCGGTCTTGCCGGACGCGGGGGATGGACCTGGTACACCGGATCCGCGTCTTGGATGTACCAGCTTATCGTGAAGCATTTGCTGGGGATTCGGTTGAAAGTGGACAGGATCTATTTCGAACCGTGCCTTCCCACGGGTTGGTCTTCTTGGAAGTTGCATTACCGGTATCGGGAGACCTTCTATCATATTATTTTTGTGTGCTCAGGATTGTCAGATCGTATAACGTCTATTGAAGTTGATAGTATCGCGCAGAAGGAAATGGTTGTACGGCTCATTGATGATCGGGTAGATCATTCAGTGGAAGTGAAGATTGGATGATCGGGGGATAGCATAAATAAATCTGTTGCGCCTGTTTTTAAATGAACATAGAAAATAAGTCTGATGTCCACCTATCTTAGGCGGACATTATATATCTACGTACTCATAAAAATAGTTACGTTATTTTAGATCAGAAATTACCGGACAAAACTGACTCCTGTTTCGCCTTCGGCTTCGCAGGACCCCGTTGAATATCCCGCTTTGCTGGATTTCACTAGACAAAAGCTTTAGGTGTTTAAAAAGCTTAATGTACTCAAAATTACGCGAAGAATTACCTCCCTAAACTCAAAATATTCTTGATATTTTGAGGCAGTGTACATATAATTAGGTTAATAAGTTGAGAGAGGTTTCTTCTTGGCTCATAGGAGAGGGACTCCAGAAGTCACCGAGGAAATCTATCTCTAAACTCGAAAATTTCTTGATATAATCTGGTATTGCGGCTATAATACATCTGTTTAAATAAGAGGTACCTTGCCGTAGCGATACGAACAAGCCCTATTAATTATTAAATTAAATGTTTATATTATCTAATCTTTTAACCGCCTTAGCCCAGATCCTGGATGTTGTTTTCAGCATCCTTTATTGGCTTATCTTGATCCGGGCATTAATCAGCTGGGTTCAGCCTGATCCGTATAATCCGATCGTCCAATTTTTATATAAAACCACCGAGCCCATACTTTATCCGATCAGAAAAATACTTCCCCTGGATTTTAAATTCGGTATAGATATCTCTCCGGTAGTAGCATTTTTATTGATTTTATTCTTTAAGTCTTTTCTGATTAGGACGTTGCTGGATTTAGCGCTGAGACTTAAAACCTGATTATTAATGGTTTGTCCATTTCAAAATAAATGCCTTTTCTGCTTAAGTCAAAAAAGACCAAATTTATACTTTCCGGAGTTTTCTTAATACTCGTTTCCTTTTCGCTCTACATTTACCTTTCCGCCGTAATCAAGAAAGAGGTTGAAACTAAAAAGCAAAAAGCTGCCTGGGCCGCGTTGGCTGCGGATATCCAGGATTCAGCTTCTAATTTTTCCGGAGAATGCGGCCTGGCAATAGCAGATTTAGAAAACGGATGGCAGATCAGGATAAATGAAGATAAATTATTTCCTTCAGCCAGCATAGTAAAGATACCGATTATGGCGGCCTGTTTTTTGGCTAATGACGAATCCAAAATAAATTTGGAGAATAAAATAATTCTTAAAAACCGGTTTAAGGTGCTGGGTTCAGGTAAATTAAAGGGACTTCCTGAAGGCTCTCCGGTTAAAATCAGAGATCTGATTGATATGATGATTGCCGAAAGCGACAATACAGCTGCTAATATACTTATCGATCTTTTGGGGGAGGATTATTTGAATACTGCTTTCAAAAGGATGGGATTAAGTAATACCAGCATTGCCCGAAAGATGATGGATTTTAAGAGCCGGCGTAACGGTATAGAAAACTTTATTAATGTATCAGACCTGTCTTTGCTCTTGGAAAATATTTATCGAGGTAAATTGCTGAATAAAAATGTTTCCCGGGAGTGTTTAGACATACTAAAAAAACAAAAGCTGCGTGACCGGATCCCGGCAAAATTGCCCCCCTCGACCATAATCGCCCACAAGACTGGGCTGGAGAGAAGCATTTGTCATGATGCTGGCATAGTTTTTACCGATCAGGGAGATTTTTTAATCTGCGCGCTTATCAGGCATAAAAATAAAACTTCCAAAGCAGCCAAAGATTTTATAGCAGATATTGCCCTGAAGGCATATAATTACATTACGGAGAATAATTAAGACATCCTATAATAAGAAAGAAGCGGGGATGTCTTGATTACAGTGATTAAAAGACAGATTACAGAGATAAGAGGCCGAGGTTTAATCGCCGTAATCTTTATTAATCTTAGTAATCAGGTATAATCCCTATATTTATATCTGAAGATTATACCAGGAGAAAAATAAATGCTTAATATCGAAGAATTCAGAAAAATGGAATTAAGAGTAGCCAGGATCAAAGAGGTCCAGGATCACCCAAACGCGGACAGGCTCTATGTAATTACTGTTGATTTAGGCGATAAGACTAAACAGGTAGTGGCCGGAATTAAGGGTTCATATGTCAAGGAAGAGCTTTTGGATAAACAGGTTATTTTAGTGGATAATTTAGAACCCGCGGTTTTAAGGGGGGTGGAGAGCCAGGGGATGATTTTGGCTGCTTCGGATGAAACTGGGATAGTCATAGTTTCTCCGGCGAGACCGGTAAAATTAGGAAGTATTGTAAAATGATCAGGCAGTTTGTTCCGGAAAGCGTATGTTTAAAATGCCCTGGCTGCTGCAGGTTTAAAGAGATGGATTCTGTTTGGCTGCCCTGCCTTTTAGATGAAGAGGCTTTAGAATTAGCGGATAAAAAAGGTATTCCCCCGGCGTCAATTTCAATAAATAAAAAAATACAGCCTATTGCCAATCCTAAAGGAGAAGGGTTTATTTGCGCATTTTTAAATTGCGCGGAGAATAAATGCGGAATTTATCATATCCGCCCGCTCGAATGTCAGCTTTACCCGTTCCTTATTAATTTAAGGAATAAAAAAGTGTTGCTGACAGTCGATCTGAATTGCCCTTATATTGAAGGGCAATTAAACAGCCAGGGATTAAAAGAATACACCGATTACCTGGCATCCTTTCTTAATTCTCCCGCTCAAATAAAAATTTTAAAAAATAACCCCCAGCTTCTCCAGGCTTATGAAGAGGCCGCGGAGATCATAGAGTTAAAACTTACCGATGAAGTTAAATAAGCTCTCCTGTCGGGACAAAAAAATGTTTATCCGCTACCTAAATTTAAAACGGCACGATCTGGCAGTGTATAATTTTAATAATATTTATATCTGGAGTTCGTTGTTTGACATTTACTGGGCCCTGGAGAATAATAATCTCTGTGTGTTTTTTAAAGACAAATTAGGCTCCTTTTTATACCTGCCGGCATTAGGCAAGAATATAAAATCCGAAGTTATTGCCCAAGCGTTTGGGGTAATGGATAGGTTTAATCCTAATCCGGAAAACTCGCGGATAGAAAATGTCGAGGAGAAAGATCTGTCTTTTTTCCGGGATTTAGGCTATGTCGGTGTATTAAAATCACACGATTATCTTTGTTTGAGAAGCGATTTGGCCCAATTAAAAGGCAATTCCTTTAAGGCTAAAAGAGCGTCCGGCAATTATTTTATTAAACATTATTCTTTCGAGCGCCTTCCCTTTAGCTTAAAATATAAAAATGGGTGTTTGGAATTGTACCGGCAATGGATGAAGAATCGTAAGGGCGCCTTCCCGGATTTAGTTTATCAGGGGATGTTGGAAGATAGTCTTAAAAGCCTTAAGGTTCTGTTGGATAATTATAAAGACCTAGATTGTTTAGGTTGGTTAGTAAAAATTAAAAACCAGGTTAAGGCTTTTAGTTTTGGGTTTAAATTAAACTCGCAAACCTTTTGTATATTGTACGAGATTACCGATTTATCTATTAAGGGTCTGGCCCAATTCATTTTTCGCTCCTTTTGCATAGAGTTGAAAGGCAATAAGCACATTAATATTATGGATGATTCGGGTCTTGAGAATCTCAAGAAAGTTAAACTCTCTTATCATCCGGTAAAATTAATCCCGAGCTATATAGTCAAAAGACAAGGTTTATAAGCATGGATAAGAACCTAGAAGAAATCGAATTAACTATATTTGATACTGAAACTACCGGCCTGGATTTTACGAAAGGTGATAGGATAGTGGAGATCGCCGGGATTAAATTCAAGGGTAAGGAAAAAATAGCTGTCTTCCATACTTTGGTTAATCCAGAGAGGTCTATATCCGCCGGCGCTTTTCAGGTTAACCAGATTTCGCCGGAGATGCTCGATGGCGCTCCAAAAATGAATAATGTAATGCCTGAATTTCTGGAGTTTATCCAGGGCAGCTGCCTTTGTTCTTATAACGCTCCTTTTGACCTGGGTTTTCTTAACCAGGAGATAAAATTAAGCCAAAACCTGCCATTGCCTAAAGATATGGCTATTATTGACATTTTGCTTATGGCTAAAAGATTATTGCCCGGCTTGAATCGTTATGCGCTCTGGTTTGTAGCTGATAAGTTAGGGATAAAGATTAGCCAGATTCACCGGGCCTTATCCGATGTAGAGCTGACCTGGGAGGTTTTTAACCGCCTTAAGGAGATATTAACTCAAAAAGGCATAATCGATATCAATAATTTTCTTAACCTGTTCGGAATCAGTCCCGGCGCCTCGGGGGATATCAATAAAGAAAAAATTTACAGGATACAAGAAGCCATTGACTTAGGGGCTAATCTTAGGATAAAATACCTTTCTGGTTCGGGCTTAGAGGTCTCCTTGCGGGATGTTCTGCCTAAAGCAATAAAACAGGATAAATTCCGCCAGTATCTGGTAGCGCACTGCTATTTAAGAAACGAAGAGCGCACTTTTAGGGTAGATAGTATTTTACAACTTGAAATTATGCCACATGAGAAAAAATAACTCATTTTATTTTGCCGCTTTTTTTATACTGAGCTTGATCTTGGGCTGTGAGCCAAAAGATGGGCTACCTAAAGCTAAAGATTTAGCTTTAAAGTCAGAGAGTTTTTACCGGGCAGCGGTAGCGCAATACAATAAATTAATTTTCCGGGGCCGAAATTTAGACCAGCTGTATTACGACCTGGGGAAATTATATTATGATCACGGAGAATTCGCTCCGGCAGTAGACGAGTTTAAAAAAGTTAGCCTTAGGCAAGCCCAGAAATATCTGGCTATTTCTTATTATCGCCTGGGCGATTTTACTAATGCCCTGGAAATTTTTAACCAAAGCCAGATAGGAGATGGCGAGTATCTCTATTACCAGGGGCTTACCTGCGAAAGGCTGAATCTTTTTGATCAGGCAATCGGGGTTTACCAGAAGATTTCCGCCCCTGAGTTTAAATCCAAGGCCCGGGAGCGGTTAGATATTATTGAAAAAGAAATTAAATCAACCCAGATTAAAGATATTGATCCTGGTATAAGCGATATTTTGGATAAATCACCAACGCTAAAAGAATATCCTCAGGCCGGGGCCTTGATCCTTTATTGCGATGAAAGAATCGAAATTACGCCTTCTAACACCCAGGCCTCCTCTTCGCATTACTTGGTTAAAATATTAAATGAGCGGGGAAAAGAAAATTTTTCTGAAGCCCATATAGATTATGATACCACCTATGAAAGAGTAGAGTTAGAGTATGCTCGGACTATTAAACCCGACGGCAGCGTAATAGATGTAGGCAGCCGGCATATCCGGGATGTTTCAAGATACCTGAATTTCCCGCTTTACTCTAATGCCCGGGTTTTTATCATATCTTTCCCGGAAATATCCGAAGGCGCGGCCATAGAATATAAGGTAAAGATATACCGCAGCCAGCTGATGAATAAGAAGGATTTTATTTTAAATTATCCTGTTCAAACCAACGAGCCGGTTATCTCGGCAAATTTTACCGTCACCCTGCCCAAAGACAAAATTATATATACCCGGACCATTAACGATAAATATAATTATTTTAACGCCTTATTAAACCCTAAGGTAGAAGAAAAAGGCGACTTTAAGATTTACAGTTGGGAATTTAAAAACCTGCCTCAAATTATTCCCGAATCTAATATGTCTCCTCTGACAGATATCAATCCCACCATATTTATATCTACGTTTAGTAAATGGGACGAGGTTTATAACTGGTGGCGGGAGTTAAGTAAGGATAAGATCCGTCCTGATCCGGCGATCAAAGATAAGGTCAAAGAATTAATTTCGGGGTTGGATAGTGATGATGCCAAAGCCAGGGCTATCTACAATTTTATCGCCCAGAAGATTCGTTATGTGGCAGTAGAATACGGGCAGGCAGGCTATGAGCCCCATAAAGCCGAAGATATATTCCGCAATAAATACGGTGATTGTAAAGATCAGGCAATACTTCTGGTAACAATGTTTAAAGTTGCAGGGTTTACATCCTGGCCGGTTCTTATCGGGACTAAAGATTACTACAATCTTCAAGAAGATTTTCCGGCGGCGTTCTTTAACCACTGCATTGCGGCATTAGCTTTAGAAAATAAGATTATTTTTCTTGATCCTACTGCTGAAACCTGTTCTTTCGGAGACTTGCCTTCAGGCGACCAGGGCCGGAAGGTTTTAATATTTAAAGAGAATACTTATGAAGTAGGGAATACTCCATTATATCCGGCGGTGCATAATTTGAACCGTCAACTGGTTAATCTTAAAATAACTGCGGATGAAACTTTATTCGCAACTAAAACTATTTATACTCAAGGTATTTATGATCAGGGCCAGCGTTACTGGCTATTATACACCCAGCCTGAACTGGTCGCGGAGATTTTGAAGAAAAAAATTCAGAATGTTTCTATCGGCGCGCTCTTAGGTAATTACAGCGTAAATAATCTAGATGATCTAAATTCGCCGGTTGTTTTAACCTATAGCTTTAAGGGCCCGGAATATTTTACCAGCGCCGGGACACTTAGAATAATGCCGCAATTAGCCAATTTGGATGTTTCTTTGGCAGCCAAAGACCGGCGGAAATATCCAATTGACCTGGAAATACTGGATACTAAGGAGGTTGAAATCGAAATAGAGCTGCCTCCCGGTCTTAAGGTTAAATATCTGCCCGCAGGTATCAGCGAAGATAATGCCTGGATGAAATTTAATGTTGAATATAAATATAAAAATAATAAAATATACTTTCATCAGACCGCCGAGTCCAGGACGAACATAATAAGCGTTAATGAATACCCAGTATTTAAAGAATTTTTTGAGGGCCTGGCCAAGAAAGTTAAGCAGAGGATAATCCTGGAAAAAAAAGATGAGCGTATTTAAAAAACTTCCCCCGGAATCAGAGCGCCGGCAATACCTGCGCCTGGATACGGTATTCCCGGTGCAGTTCAGGCTCTTAAGCCTGCAGGCAGATACTCCTTTATCAGAATGGCTGCAGGGGTTTACCAATGATATCGGTAAAGGGGGGCTTTGTCTTAAAGTTAATAACCTGCCTTCTAACTTAAGAGAGCTTATCAATAATAGACAAGTGAGGATATCCTTAGAAATTGATGTCCCTTTAAGGGCCACAGCGGTAAACGCGGTGGCTAAAATATCCTGGGTGGGCGAAGTTGATGAAGCCGGCAGTAAATACTTAATCGGCTTAAGTTATGAACGGATAAATAACGCGGATAATAAGCGGATTATCGGTTATGGCCGGATGAGAAGATTGATTTTTCCGGTTATGGGCTCTTTAATCATTATCCTCGGGTTGGGGTTTGGTATTAACACCTATCTTAATTATAAATTAGTCAAGGGCAACCAGGCCCTAGTGGGAGAGCTGGTAAATATTTTACAGGAATCCACAATAGCTAAAGACAAGATAAAGCAGATAAGCAAGGCCAGGGAGGATGCGCAGTTAAAGATTCAGTCTTTAGAGGTGCGCATAAAATCAATCGACGAGGAACGCCAGGGCCTGGCTGAAAAAGTAAAGGCAGAGGAGAGTAAGGCTGTACAAAAGATAGGCGAGTTGAATTTTATGATTGAAAAATTATCTAAGGAGAAGACGGCGCTTCAGGATGGCCTGGTCCATTCCCAGCAGAAAGAGAACACGGTAGTCGAACAGCTTTTGCGCCTGGATGAAAAAAAGATCGTATTAGAAAAAGCGAATTTAGACAAGATGTATAAATGGCTGGTTATTCATCAGAATCCCCGCACCGGCCTGGTAATGAGTTTTGAGGGGGACGCGGATGTTTCCAATTGGGCGTTTATTTATGACCAGGCCCTGGTTTTACAGGTTTATATGAATTTCTCCGACTTTGAACGGGCCAAAAAAATCCTGGATTTCTTTACCCGAAAAATCAAAAAATCAGGCGGCCTTTTTTACAATGCCTATTACGCTAATGACGGAAGCCCGGCGGAGTATACACTGCATTGCGGCCCGAATATCTGGCTGGGTATTGCCATAGCCCAATATACTAAAAAGGCCGATGATAAAAAATATTTAGGTTTAGCCGAAGATATTGCCTACAGGATAATGGAGATACAAAATGAAGATAAAGACGGCGGTATCCGCGGCGGCCCCGGCACAGCTTGGTATGCTACGGAACACAATCTGGATGCCTATGCGTTTTTTGGTATGCTCTATAAGCTTACCGGCAAAGAAGTTTATATGACAGCCAGAGATAAGGTTTTATCCTGGTTAGTAAAGTATACTTATGGCGGGTTCGAAGTTCCGATTATGCGGGGCAAAGGGGATTCTACTATTGCCACTGATACTTATGCCTGGTCTATTGCTGCCATAGGCCCCCAAAGATTAGATGAATTAGGGATGAATCCGGATAAAATAATGGAATTTGCCGAAGAGACTTGTCGGGTAGAGGTTTCTTTTAAACGGCCGGAAGGCCAGACTATAAAAATCAGGGGATTTGATTTCGCTCCCCAGAAACATCTGGCTAGAGGTGGGGTAGTCTCTTCGGAGTGGACTGCCCAGATGACCCTGGCCCTTAAGATAATGGCGAATTATTATAACCAGAAGAATATGCCGGCCAAGGCCAAGGTTTACGAAACCAAAGCCAATGAATATTTAGAACAACTCTGGAACATGATTATTTCAAGCCCCTCTCCTTCAGGCCAGGGAGAAGGCTGCCTTCCTTACGCAACTACAGATTCAGTAGATACCGGGCATGGCTGGTTCACGCCCAAAGGTAAATATACCGGCTCAGTTTCCGGGACCTCCTATACCCTTTTTGCTTATAATAATTTCAATCCTTTGCAACTGGAATAGATCCGGCATGGGTAATATTCTAAAGTTAATATATAAAAAATTATACTCCTTTTTTGGCCCCCAGGGGTGGTGGCCAGGGGAAACCCCATTTGAGGTAATGGTAGGCGCCATACTTACCCAGAACACCAATTGGGCCAATGTTGAGAAGGCGATAAATAACTTAAAAAAACATGAGGCATTGTCAGCGCGAAAACTTTATAAATTACCGAGGGCAAAGGTCGCTGCGCTTATCCGGCCGGCGGGTTATTATAATATTAAGGCCGGGCGGTTGAAGAATTTTTTAGATTTTCTGAACGGTAATTACGGTGGGAATATTCGGCAGATGTCCCGGGAAAAACTCGATAAATTGCGCTTAGGGTTATTGTCGGTTAACGGCATCGGGCCGGAGACAGCAGATTCGATATTGCTTTATGCTTTGGATAAACCGATTTTTGTGATTGACGCTTATACCAAAAGGATATTCTCAAGGCACAGGTTTTTCTCTGAGGATTGTGATTATCATGCCGCACAAAATTTATTTAGTAAAAATCTTAAGAATGATGTAAAATTATTTAACGAATATCACGCCTTAATAGTAAAATTAGGCAAGGATTTTTGCCTGAAGAATAAACCCAGATGCAGTATCTGCCCGTTAAAAAGCTTCAAAGATCAGGAGGTTTAATGTTTAAGGTATTATTAGTGTTGGCTTTAGTCTTTAGTTTTCAGATTGCTGCTTATGCCGCGCCTTGTTATGGAACGAATATGCCTAAAAAAAAGCAATTCTTTGCCGGGCTACAGACCCATTCTATTTTTAAAAGAACCCTGGAGAATGAGGCGGGAAAAATACGCAGCCTTCAGAACTTCTTGCTTATATCCTACGGCGTTTTTGACTGGCTAGCTATTGATTTAAAGGTAGGCGCGGGCAACCTAAAGCAGCATCCGGTTGGAAACGATGAGATGGATTACCAGACTGGTTTTGCCGGTGGGTATGGTTTTCGTTTGAAGGCTTATGATAAAGATAATTTGAAGATGATCTTTGGTTTTCAACACATTAGCGTTCACCCGTACAGCATTCATTTAGGTGATACCCGCCATAAGGCGATCTTGGATGATTGGCAGTTTTCTTTTTTGGCTTCCAGGGATATTTTTAAGGTTACACCCTACTTAGGCTTGCGCTGGTCCAGAGTGGATTATATCCATAAAATAGAAGGGGAAAGAAAAAGGGTGATGTCGGATCTGACCAAAGATATAGGCTTGATTTATGGCCTGGATATCCCAATAACAAAAAAAACCTGGATTAATTTAGAAGGCCAGGTTTTTGACAGTTATGCCCTAGCCTGCAGTATTAATTATAAATTTTAGAATGCCTATTTACGAATACGAATGTAATAAATGTAACGCAAAATTTGAATATCTCATCCGTAGCAGCTCGGAAGAGGTTGTTTGTTTGAAATGCGGTAAAAAAGATCTCAGGCGCCTGGTTTCGGCTTTTGCTTTTAATTCCAAAGATTCTAAGAGTAATGTAACTAGTTCATCATCCGGCTGCGTGGGTTGTTCCAGTAATAACTGCTCTACTTGTTCAGGCTGATATGGTAAATAAAAAACGTTTGATAAGATTAGTCCGGGACCTAATCAGTATTGATTCTCAGAATCCTCCAGGCAAAGAAGCTGAGATCGCTGGTTTTGTGCAGGGGTATCTTTGTAAGATAGGATTAAAAGTTAAATTGGTTGAATTTAAAAAAGGCCGGCCTAATGTAATCGGATTCCTTAAGGGAAATGCGAAACAAAGCCTTCTTCTGACCCCGCATTTGGATACTGTGCCCGCGGGAAAAAACTGGAGGTTCCCTCCGTTTTCGGGCAGGATTTATAAAAATAGAATTTACGGTTTAGGCGCGACTGATTGTAAGGGTAATTTAGCGGCCGGCTTAGAAGCGATAAATAGTATTGTTGAAGAAAATATAAATTTGGGTTATAATTTGGTTTTTGCGGCAACTGTTGATGAAGAGAGCGGTTCAGCCCAGGGATTAATACCTTTATTGAAGCGTGGCATATTAAAGCCGAATGCCGCCTTAGTTTTAGACGCCGATGATTTTGAGATCATTGTGGCCCAGAAAGGTTTACTGCATTTTAAAATAAAGATTCAAGGCAAGAGGGCCCATGGGGCATATCCCTGGCTGGGTATAAACGCGATCAGTATCGCTGTGTCAATACTCGATGAACTTAAAAAAATTAAATATGCTTTCTCTAATAATAAATACTTGCGTCCTCCGACATTGAATATTGGGACTATCAAGGGCGGTGATAAGGTTAATGTAGTGGCTGATTGGTGCGAGATAGAGATAGACCATCGGTTTCTTCCCGGTATGACTGCCCAGGATTTTTTAAATGAGGTAAAAAGAATATCCTTAAAGTTTACCAGGAGGTTTAACATAAAGGTTGACGGTATCCAGAGGCCTTATCAGATCGAAGAATCGCACCCGTTGGTAAAGTATTTAAAACAAGCGGCGAAGAATTTAAGAGTCAACACGAAGATTCGGGGATCAGAGGGAGCTACAGTAATCACTTTTTTCCAGGAGCAGAAGATACCGGCAATAGCGACCGGTTTTGGCTGCGAAGGCCGCGCGCATACAATTAATGAATACGCGAAAATAAATAACCTTTATAAGGGCGCCAGGGTATTAGAAGAGTTTTTAAAAATTTACCAACCAGTTATTAATTAAAGAGGTGGATATGGAAGGTATTAAAATGACAAAGAAACCAAGATTAAAAAATCCGTATCTTATTGTGGCCTGGCCGGGTATGGGCGAGGTAGCTTTTAAAGCCGCTACTTATTTAGTGGATAAGCTCAAGGCCGAAGAATTTGCTCAGATACTTCCCGAAGATTTCTTTTATCTGATGGAGAGCGTGATCAAAGCCGGGGTATTAAGCCTGCCGGAATCGCCCCAGAGCAAATTTTATTTCTGGAAAAATAAGTCCGGAGAAAATGACCTGATAATTTTTATTAGTGATTCCCAGCCGGACCTGGTTAAGGCTGAGAATTATTCCCATAGGATAATTCAGGTTGCCAAGCATTTTAAAGTAAAAATGGTCATTAGTTTTGCCGCGATGCCTCAGGCTATCGACCATAACCAGGAGCCTGGTGTCTGGTTTGCCTCCACCAATAATGAGATCAATAATAATCTTAAACGTTTTAATCTGCACCCTTTATCTGAAGGCCAGGTCAGCGGCATGAATGGTTTATTTTTAGGTATAGCCAAAAGAGAAGGGCTCAATGGTTTTTGCCTGTTGGGCGAAATTCCGCTTTACACTATCCAGATTGAAAATCCCCGGGCATCTTACGCGGTGCTGGAGGCTGTAGGCAAGATATTAAAAATTCAGATAGATTTCCACGATCTTACCGAGCAAACCCATTTTATCGAAAACCAGATTAACAGCCTCCTGGAGTACCTTAAATTAGGGCCGACTACCCCTGGGCCTATCGGGGAAGATGAAATAGAAAAAATCAAGAAATCCTTGAGCCAGCTCACTAAGCTGCCGATTTCTATTAAAGAAAAGATCGAAAAGCTTTTTATCCAGGCAAAAGGGGATGTTGCCAAGGCTTCGGAGCTAAAGATAATGTTGGATAAATGGAACGCCTATAAGGAATATGAAGATAGGTTTTTGGATCTTTTTAAAAAGACCAAAGACCAAAACAATTAAGTGGATAATATCCTGGCCGTAATTTTTGATTTAGGAAATGTCTTGATTGATTTTGATTACCGGATAGGAGTTAAGCGGATAGCATTAGTCTCTCCAAAAAGCCCGCAAGAAATAATTAACCTCTTCTTTAGTTCAACGCTTACTAATTCTTTTGAAGAAGGCAAGATATCCCCAGATGATTTCTTTAAAGAAGTAAAAGCATCCCTTGGCTTAAAAATCGGTTTTAGTGAATTCCTGCCTATTTGGAACGAGATATTTTATATGACTGAAGAAAATAAAAAAACTTTTCAATTAGCTGGGAACTTAAAGGATAATTATAAGCTCGCGCTTTTATCAAATGTCAACATTCTGCATTTGGATTATATAAAAAAAGAATTCCCGGTTTTTGCTATGTTTGACCATGTTCTTGCCTCCTGTGAATTGGGGTTGATCAAGCCGGATCCGCGTATTTATCAAAAGATTATTTCTGTCCTGCAATGCCAACCTGCAGAGATATTTTATACCGATGACCGGGAAGAGCTGATTGACACTGCTAAAAGAATTGGCCTGCGCGCCTTCGTATACAAAGGTTTCGAGCAATTGAAGCGGGACCTGTCTATCTGCGGAATAAATCTATAAATTATAATATTTAGCGGGCCCTGCCCAAAGGAGGCAGCTCATGGGCCCCTTTCGTCCGTGTGCCTGCCTGCCGACAGGCAGGGATCCTCCTATTCGCCGCCATCCTTTGGTCACCCGCTAATTTTAATTCTATCTAAATCCGATAGGCGGTTTTTCTTTGACTGGCAGTGGTTCTAAAAGCTGCTTAAGAGCCCTTAAAATTCCTTGAATATCCAGGTCGTGTTTTTCTACCTTATTTTCTATCTCCTTTAGCTTAAAAGCCAGATCTTTATGCGCTAAAATAATCTCCCGTAATTTTACGAAAGTTTTAATAATGATAATACTCATTTTTATTGCCCGTTCGCTCCTAAGGACACTTGCCAACATAGCCACTCCGTGTTCAGTAAAAGCATAAGGAAGAATATAGGAGTGTTTATTCTTCTTGATCTGGTGCCAAATTGGCACCAGATCATCTTTTTCTTCAGGTGTAAGCTGGAACATAAACTCTTCTGGAAAACGTTGGATATTGCGTTTAACCTGCCGGTTAAGATGTTTAGTTTCTACTCCGAAAAGTTCGGCTAGGTCCCTATCGAGCATAATCTTATAATCTCTTATTAAGAATATTCTCGGGGCTATTGTTTCAATTGGAATTAAGCCTTTCATATTATTCCCCCTTCCTATATTAATAGACGCGGCAAAACAAAAAATCTAACTAACTTTTTGTCCGGCAGTGATTGTGGTACTTGCGCCGCAAAAGCCTTTGCGGCACCAAGCAAAAAATAAACGGCCAGCCGGCATTGATCGAGGAACTTGCGCCGCAAAAGTCTTTGCGGCACCAAGCAAAAAATAAACGCCACTCCGGCAGTGATTGTGGTACTTGCGCCGCAAAAGTCTTTGCGGCACCAAGCAAAAAATAAACGCCACTCCGGCAGTGATTGTGGTACTTGCGCCGCAAAAGTCTTTGCGGCACCAAGCAAAAAATAAACGGCCAGCCGGCATTTTTTGCTTGACAATACCAACAGGTTGTGATAAAAAATATAATATAA
>JBDRLN010000049.1:0-15676 GCA_043812955.1 Candidatus Omnitrophota bacterium
AGATAAAGATAAACAAATTGCCAAATTACAGGAACAGCTAAGCGCCGACGCCAAGCAGATAGAAAAAATAAATAGCGCTTATGCCGCGCAGGTAGAATCCCTGAATAAGGAAATACTTAAAAATAACAGCCAGTTAAAAGAATCAGCCCAGAAGATAATTGATTTAAAAGATAGCCAGGTATTGTTAGAACAGACCAAAAAAGAGTCCAGCCAGAAAGCGGCTAATTATGAAACTAAAATCAAAGATCTTGAGAAGTCTTTAACTAAACTTCAAACCCAGGTTAATGATGATGCTAAAATCATTATGAAATTAAATTCAGATTTAGTAGCCCGATCCGATTCTTTTAAAAGTGAAGTTTTGGTTAATGATGTAAAAGTAAGGGACCTAGAAGTAAGGTTAGCTAAACAGGTTTCTGAAAATGAGGACTACCTAAAATCTTTGCGAGAAAAAATTGCCGAAAGCCAGATGGATCTGGCGGCGCTAAAGAATGAATCCGGGTCTCTGGCAGCTATTCAGGATAATACCCAGTTGGAAGCGGCAAAGTGGACCGTTGAATTAAAAGATATTAAAGCTAAAATGCAGAAAGATTTACAACAAGAGATAAATGACCATAAAATAAAACTGGATTTATCTAAGCAGGGTATTGTGGTCTCGGTCTTGTCTGATGTTTTATTTGATTCAGGTTCGGATGTGATAAAACCGGAGAGCATGAAAATGCTTAATAAAATCGCGGATGCCCTAAGTCAGACCATTAAAGATAATCAGATTATTATTGAAGGACATACGGATAATGAGCCGATAAAACATTCAGGATGGAAGTCAAATTGGGAACTTTCTAGTGTCCGGGCTATTGCGGTATTAAATTATTTTACCCGAGATTGCGGCCTAGGGGCAGATAGATTCGTCGTCAATGCCTATGGCGAATTTAGACCTGTAGCTAATAACGATACAAAAGAAGGTAAGGGCAAGAATAGAAGGGTTGAAATCATCGTATTGCCTTTTAAAATTATTAAGGTTAAGGCGGATAAACAATAGAGGTCATATTGACCGATAGTCAGGACAAAAGGAAATTCCTCAGGACTAATAAAGCGTTAGCAATTGAATACCGCGAAGAAACGCAAGAAGAGAATAAGTCAAACCGTACTTTTTTATTGGATATTAGTGTTGGGGGAGGTTGTATTATAACCTACCGCGACTATAAGCCAGGTAGTATTTTGAACTTACGTATCGGAATTCCTTCAACCCCGGGGCATTGGGTTGATATTAAGGGTCAGGTCATCAAATCAGATCACGATTCTGGGTATAAGTATTCTACCAGAATACAATTTTTAGATCTGACTCTTGAGCAAAAAACTATAATCCAGGAGTTTGTCAGGTTGGCACAAGCAATTAAAGACTTGAAAAAATGAATTTTATATGCTATGATTATAATAGATATAGAGAATCATTGGCAAGGGGTTAAACTACCAGCGGGCAGGCAATGCCCTCTAAATATAAAAAAAATTTCCCCTTGCCTTTTTTATTTATAAATCGTCGCGAAATTATAACTTATTGTGGTTTCGTGAGTTAAAACAAACAGCCCCCGAGTTAAGAATCCTCAATTTTTGAAGCATTCCCAAATTTGCGGCAAGTATTTTCTGCAACTAATTTGTTAGTAATGGTTTGGGTAAATTTCGTTAAATTAGCTTAAATTATACAGGGAAAGCTTCTGATTACAGCGATTAAAATAAATTCCGGAGATTATTTAATCGACGGAAAAATCTCAGTAATCTTCATAAGATTTCCCTAATCACGCTCCCTCCCTTTTACTATAAACTCGGGAAAATAACTCATTTTTTTCCTTGCCAAAATACCATTAAAATAGTATTATATAATATTACCTTTAACATGTATGCTAGGGCGATTTACCTAAATAAATTGGTGAATTCGCCATGGGAAAATATAAGTTTGGGGCCCATAGCTCAGCGGTAGAGCAGGAGACTCATAATCTCTTGGTCCGGGGTTCGAAACCCTGTGGGCCCAGAAAGATTTCAAGGTCTAGTAGGTTCTCCCGGCACCCACTTGGGAACAGTCGGGATCCCGCCCGTCAAGATTTGTGGCGGGGCGGGTGAACCCATCTGGGCCCAGTCAGTTCATAGCCAATAGTTCATAGTTAATAGCCAATACTCAGAATTAAAATCTATCAACTACGAACTATAACCTATTAACTAATAAAGGGCGCATGGCTCAGCTGGTTAGAGCGCCACATTCACATTGTGGAGACCATAGGTTCAAGTCCTATTGCGCCCATTGAAAGTTGACCGAGCATAATGAAGGTTCTCCCGGCATCCAATTAGAAACAGTCGGGATCCCATCCGGCAGGATTTAGTGATGGATGGATTAACCATGTGGAGGAAAATTGGTAACTAAAAACCTCAAGGAACAGCTTAAAACGCTCATTGAGTTACAGGCGATTGACAGTGAGATCTATATTTTAAAAGCGGATAAAGAAGCTAAACCTGGGGAGATTGAGGCGCTTCAGGCTGCTTTTGATGATAAAAAAAAGATATTAGCTGACTGCGAAAAAAAATCGCTGGATTTAGCCAGACAGAAAAAAGATAGAGAGATAGAACTAGGTTCCAAGGAAGAGGGTATCAAAAAACTACAGGGACAGTTATACCAACTCAAGACTAACAATGAATACAAGACGATGCTAAAGCAGATTGATGATGCCAAGGCTGACGCCTCAGTGATTGAAGATAAAATACTAGAGATCATGGAGGGTACGGACAAGGCCAGGGCTGATCTTGAGCAGGAGAAGAAAAAAATTACTGAGGAAGAAAAGGTTTTTATTCTGGAGAGTAAAAAGATCGAGGATAAGATAAAAGAGATTGATGGGCGATTAGCCCGGCTGGATGCCCAGCGAAGACAAGTAATCCCTGGCATAGATAAAAAAATTCTTTTGCAGTATGAACGGATACTAGTTAACCGGGAAGGCTTGGCAATAGTCTGGGTTGAGGATAATTCCTGTAAAGGCTGTAATATGTCAGTCCCTGCCCAGGTGATCAATCTTATCAAGATGTATGAAAGAGTAATCACCTGTGAGGTATGCAACAGGATGCTTTATATCAAAGACGAGTCTTAGATAAAAAATGCGTTCATTAGACATTTATGTTGATGGCGCTTCTAAAGGTAATCCCGGTCCCAGCGGTATCGGAGTAATAATATGCCGGGGTGCGGAAACCATAAAAAATATATCCTGTTATATCGGTAATGCTACTAATAACGCCGCGGAATACACAGCATTAATCTATGGTTTACAAGAATGTCTTATACTCAAGGCGGAAAATATAAGTATATTTACTGACAGCCAATTGATGCATCGTCAAATAAATAAAGAGTATAAGGTAAAAAATATGAATATTTTAGGATTATATAATCAGGCAACGCGGCTTATGTCCGGCTTTAAGAAAGTTTCAGTGAAGCATATCCCCCGGGAAAATAATAAGGGAGCGGACAAATTAGCTACCCAAGCAGTAAAAGATCAATTAAAAAAACAGTAGTTAGTAGATAGTAGTTAGCTTTTAGGCTTTCCCTAAATACTACCTACTACATGCTACCTACTATTCAACTAAGTTTCAATTAAGTATTTTTTTCAGGAGATTATTAATAGTGGTTCTTTGACAGGGGTTAGGTAGAAAGTGGTTGCCCCGCGCCTTTTTTAATTAATAAGTTTTAAAACATGTATACCTTAAGGTTATTAAATATTTAGAGGTGCGGGGAGGAAAGTCCGGGCTCCGGGGGCAAGCGCAATGGGGTAACGCCCATCTTTCGACAATGCGTCGGGAAGGAATAGAGCTACAGAGACGAGTCCCGCACCTTCTAAAAGATTATATAATTTTAATACGAATAGTTTTAGAATTATGAATTAGAAAAAAGGTGCGGGAGTGAAACGCAGCAATCTCTGCGCGGAGCAAGGCCAAATAGGCCAGCCCTTCCTGCCCTAAAGGCAGGATAAAAACCGCCCGTTTGATAACCTTAAATATTAAGGGAGGGCTGGCGGGTAGGCTGC
Source organism: Candidatus Omnitrophota bacterium (assembly GCA_043812955.1). Taxonomy (GTDB): domain Bacteria; phylum Omnitrophota; class Gorgyraeia; order Gygaellales; family Profunditerraquicolaceae; genus JAHKAP01. The sequence goes on from JBDRLN010000049.1 coordinate 4,053, forward strand.
TTGAACCTGAGAGTAATTTCAGGTCTTAGAGAAATAACCACTAACAGACGGAGAAATCGTCTTGAAACAAAACCCGGCTTATTTTACCTAATCCCTATAAACTAGGGGACGTTTTTATTTTTCTGTAAATTCTCAAAGAGAAAAATAAAAACGCCCCCTAGGGTATAATTAATAATATAAGGAGGAATAAAAATGTCAGGTCATTCAAAATGGAAAACAAATAAAGGCAGGAAGAGCATTGCCGACGCTAAAAAAGGAGCAATTTATACCAAGGTTATTAAAGAGATTACGATGGCCGCCCGGGAAGGCGGCGGTAATGCTGAAACTAATTTTAAGCTCAGGACAGCTATGGCCAAGGCTAAGGAAGCTAATATGCCATCAGATAACGTAAAAATGGCTATTAAGCGCGGTACCGGAGAAATTCCCGGGATAGTCTATGAAGAGGTTATATATGAAGCTTATGGCCCTGGCGGCGTAGCGGTATTAGTCGAAGCGCTTACCGACAATAAAAACCGCACTACCGCGGAATTACGCAGCATAATGTCTAAAAAAGGCGGTAATATGGCCGGTGCCGGATCAGTAAGCTGGATGTTTAGCAAGAAAGGTTTTATTTTAGTTGAAAAAGGCCAGATCCAGGAAGATGAGTTGATGAATATTGTCCTGGATGCCGGAGCCGAGGATATAAAATCTGATGATAAGAACTATGAGATATATACTCCCCCTGCGGATCTAGAGAAAGTAAAGGAGGCTATACAGGTTAAGGGGATAAAATGGCTGGATGCGGAAATTACCATGATCCCCTCATCTACGATTAAATTAGCAGGTAGCGAAGCCAAACAGTTGCTTTTGCTGATTGAAGGCCTAGAAGAGCATGATGATGTGCAGAATGTATCGGCAAATTTTGACATACCTGATGAAATTATCGAACAGATGACTTCTGCTTAAAAAAAATGAGGATTCTTGGTATTGACCCGGCCTTAAAGATTACCGGTTACGGGTTGATTGAATTTAACAGTGGAATTATATCTCTGCTTAAAGCAGGAGCGATAATAACTTCTGCTCGCGAGTTATTGCCTTTGCGATTGAATAAAATATATGAAGCAGTATTAAAACTAATTTTATCTTCCCGGCCGAATGTAATGGTCCTGGAAAAATTATTTGTGCATTACCATCATCCTACAACCGCTTATCTATTGGGTGAGGCCCGGGGGATAATTTGTTTAGCCTGCGCTAAAGGCAATATCCCCCTGATTGAGTATTCTGCCACCCGGGTAAAAAAAGCAATCGTCGGCAGGGGGTCGGCTTCCAAAGAACAGGTGCAGAAAATGGTTTTGAGCATGCTTAACTTAAAAGACTTACCGAAATACGCTGATGTGACTGATGCCGTGGCCTTGGCTATCTCCTACAGCAATATTATCAGGGCCAGACAATGATCGCGCGGATTAGCGGACAAATAGCGGAAAAAGGGGTAAATTACGTATTGCTCAATACCGGCGGAATAACCTATGAGATTTTATTGCCGGTAACGGTAATGCAAAGGCTAGATGAATTTATCGCGCCAGACGGCTCTATTGGTTTCATAATCTATCATTATCTTCAGATGGAGCCATCGCGCGGCATGCCTGTTTTGATCGGTTTTTTAAATGAGATTGAAAAAGAATTTTTCTCACGCTTTATTACGGTTTCCGGTATCGGGCCCAAAGCTGCCTTAAAGGCATTAAATCAGCCTATATCATTAATTGCCCAGGCTATCGATGAAGCTAATATTGAATTCCTGAAATCACTTCCCGGCATAGGCCAGCAGAGGGCTAAAGAGATAGTGGCGAAACTTCAGAATAAGGTGGGAAAATTTGCCCTTATCCAGGATGGCAATCAGGATGGCAATGTCGAGATTAAAGGATCGGCGCGAAAAGATATAGAGGAAGAGGTTTTGGCTGTATTAGCTCGATTAGGTTACAATAAACAGGAGGCATCTCTAATGATTAAAAAGGCGATTGGGGGAAGTAAGGATATTCAAACTAGCGAACAATTATTAAACGAAGTCTATAAGCAAAAAAAGGGTTCTTAGAATGACGCAAGACAATGTTAAATCAGCCGTAGAAGCGCTATTATTTACCTGTGATAAGCCTTTAACAATTGAGCAGATAAAAAAAACCCTGGATCTGGATTCTAACCTTGTCAGCTCTACAATAGAAGCTTTAAAATCTGAATATGAACAATCAAACCGGGGTATGCGCGTTTATGAAGTAGCCGGAGGTTTTCAGATGATCGCCGCCCCCGATTTTACGCCGTTTATAAAAAAATTATATAAAGGCTCCGCGGCAGACAAACTATCGCGGCCGGCGCTGGAGACCTTGGCTATAATAGCCTATAAGCAGCCGGTGACGAGATTGGAGATCGAGTCTTTAAGAAAGGTTAATATTGACGGGATGATGTCCAGCCTTTTAGAAAAAAACCTTATTCGCATTTGCGGTAGAAAAAAAGCGCCAGGAAGACCGAAGGTTTACGGAACTACCCGGCAATTCCTGGAGCATTTTGGTTTAAGGACATTAGATGAGTTACCTAAGATAAAGGATTTTCCCCAGCCGTTATCCGAAGAGAATATTGAAACCACGGATAATAGTCAGGCAGGGGCGAGCGGAGAAAAAAAAGATGAACCTCAAAATATTACGTCGGCAAATTGACAACTTAGATAAGAATATAGTAAAGCTTCTTAATAATAGGGCGAATGTCACTATTGAAATAGCCAAGGTAAAGCATATGACCAAGCAAAGCATCTATTGCCCTGACCGGGAAAGAGAAGTTTTAAAACGACTGGCTTTAATTAACCAGGGGCCGGTGGCTTCCGGCGCCCTGGAAGCAATTTACCGTGAGATTATGTCGGCCAGCCTGGCTTTAGAAAAAAATCTTAAGATTACTTATCTGGGTCCACAGGCGACTTTCACTCACCAGGCAGCATTAAAAAGATTTGGTTCTCAGGTTGAATACGTCCCTTGCGAGAGCATTACCGATGTCTTTCGGGAGGTTGAAAAAAACAACTCTGATTATGGAGTTGTGCCTATTGAAAATTCTGTGGAAGGAGCAGTCAGTCATACCTTAGATATGCTGGTAGATTCTGATTTAAAAATTTGTTCCCAGGTCATCTTGGACATATCCCATAATTTGTTAGCCTTATGCCCTAAGGATAAAATAAAGCGCATATATTCTAATCCCATGGTTTTTGGCCAATGTCGCTTATGGTTTGAGGATAATTTCAGGCGCGCGCAGAGGATCGAAGTATCCTCTACTACCCAGGCGGCCCAGTTAGCTGCGCGACAGAAAAATAGCGCCTGCATCGCTTCATTATTGGCTGCCAGGATTTATAATTTAAAGATTATTTCCCGTGGCATTGAGGATTCACCGCACAACATCACTAAATTCTTGGTAATAGGTAATAACGATGTACCTGCTACCGGAAATGATTTAACCTCGATCATATTTTCAATTAAAGATAAAATCGGGGCTTTGCACGATATGCTTATACCTTTTAAGACGCACAAGATAAATCTGACTAAGATCGAATCCCGGCCTTCCAAGAAGAAAGCCTGGGATTACTATTTCTTTGTGGAATTTTCCGGACATAAAGACGCTTTCCTGGTAAAGAAAGCGCTTAAGCAGCTGGAAAATAATTGCAAGTTTTTAAAAATCCTGGGATCTTATCCTGCAGGAGGATAAGAGCAATGTCACGGATATACACGGGTCATCCCTGCCTGCCCTGCCTACCTGCCGGTAGGCAGGGCAGGCAGGGATGAGAATCCGTAATAAAATATGTGTGTATCCGGGATAAATTTTTTAACAGTAGGAGAGCAGGGTGGGACTAATCAGAAAAGGTATTTTAAAACTAAACGCTTATATAGCTGGAAAGCCAATTGAAGAGACCAAGAGGGAATTTGGTTTAAAGGAAGTAATAAAGCTGGCTTCTAATGAGAATCCTATTGGAGCATCACCAAAGGCTTTAAAGGCTATCAGTAAATGTTTATCCGGCATTAACCGGTATCCGGACGCCCAAGGATTCTATTTAAAGAAAAAGGTGGCCTTAACTTTAGGCCTATTGCCTGAAAATATTGTTTTAGGCAATGGCTCTGATGAGCTCATTGACGTAATCATCAAGACCTTTGTGGAAAAAGACGAAACGATCGTTACCGCCGGCGTAACTTTCCTGGAGTATGAGATTATTGCCAAGATTAACGGCCGTCGGATCTTAACCGTGCCGCTTAAGGATTTTAAATATGACCTGCCGGCAATCAGAAAAAAAATAAATAACAAAACCAAACTAATTTTTATTGCTAATCCTAATAACCCGACCGGGACTTATGTAAATATTAAAGAATTAAATGAATTCATAAAGTCATTGCCTGATAATGTGATTTTAGTCCTGGATGAAGCGTATGCTACCTTTATTGATGTTAATGATTACCCCGAGGGAATAGATTATCTAAACAAAAATGTCTTAGTGTTAAAGACCTTTTCTAAGGCTTATGGCCTGGCGGGATTGAGAATAGGCTATTGTCTGGCGGATAAAAAATTTAGTGTTTATATGGAAAGAGTAAGGCAACCGTTTAATGTAAATTCATTGGCCCAGGCCGCGGCTAATATGGCTTTAGAAGACGTGAAATTCTTAAAAAAAGTTCGCGAGGTTAATCTTAATGGGAAGGTTTATCTCTATAAATCTCTGGATAAAATGGGAATTGGCTATATACCTTCGGTAACCAATTTTATCCTTATTGATACCCGTAAGGATTGCTTAAAAGTATTTAGGGATATGTTAAGGCTGGGAGTTATTGTTAGGGAAATGAAACAGTATAAATTGGATAATTTTATCCGGGTGACCATTGGGACAAAAAAAGAGAACGAGGAATTCATAAAAGTCTTTAAGAAAGTAATGCTCAAGTAGGTATTTCGATGAAGAGGAATAAATGATCATAGTTTTAAAACCAGACGCGACACAACAACAAATAAATCATCTCCTGGATAAGGTTCTCAAGCTTGGCCTTACGCCTCATTTATCTAAGGGAACTGAGCGCACCATCATCGGGGTTATTGGTCCGGAAGATGTATTAAGGGTTACTCCTTTAGAGGCCTTTGAAGGCGTAGAAAAGGTGCTGCCGGTATTATCTCCTTATAAGCTTGTTTCCAGAGAGTTTCATCCGGAGAATTCGGTTATTGATTTAGGCGGAGGGGTAAAGATAGGCGCAGAAAAGATAGTAGTTATGGCCGGGCCTTGCGCTGTTGAAAATTATGCTACTTTATCCGAGATCGCTGGGGAAGTAAAGAAGGCCGGGGCAACGGTTATCCGGGCCGGAGCGTTTAAACCCCGGAGTTCGCCATATAGTTTTCAGGGATTAGGAGAAGAAGGCTTAAAAATTTTAAAAAAGGTTAGCCAGGAAGTAGGCTTGATTACTATAAGCGAAGTAATGGATACCCGGGATGTGGAATTGGTAGCTGAGTACGTAGATATCTTGCAAATTGGTGCCAGGAATATGCAAAACTTTAATCTTTTAAAAGAAGTGGGGTTGACTAAAAAACCGGTGGTTTTAAAGAGGGGCTTATCATCTACGATAAAAGAACTGCTTATGTCTGCGGAGTATATTTTATCTTCCGGAAATTTTAACGTAATACTCTGTGAGCGGGGAATAAGGACATTTGAAGACTCAACCCGGAATACTTTAGATATTAGCGCTGTGCCGATGGTTAAACTTCTCTCCCATTTGCCAATTATTATTGATCCCAGCCACGCCGCCGGAAAATGGAGCCTGGTTTCTTCCCTGTCTAAGGCGGGAATCGCCTCAGGGGCCGATGGATTAATTATCGAAGTCCATAGCCATCCGGAGGATGCCCTATCTGATGGGGCGCAGTCGCTTAAGCCTTCCAAATTTCAGGAATTAATGAACGAACTTTCTAATCTAGTTAAAGCAGTTAAAAGAGGCCTATGAAAAAATTCAATAAAGTCGCAGTCATCGGATTAGGCTTGATCGGCGGCTCTATCGCGCTCTGCCTTAAAAAACAAAAACTGAGCCGGAAAATTGTGGGGGTCAGTCTGCACAAGGATACCCTTTTATTCGCCAGAAAAAATAAAATTGTCGATGATTGCTCGCAAAACCTGGATATTATCCGGGGCGCAGACCTAGTAATCTTGGCTACCCCTATTGATGTAATATTAAAATTGGCGCCGCAGATCGCTAAACTTATTCCTAAGGATTGCTTAGTAACTGATGTCGGTAGCACAAAAAATAAGATTGTCCGGAAATTTAGCCGGATTTTTCCTAATTTTGTCGGGAGCCATCCTTTAGCCGGATCAGAACAACGGGGAATAAAAAATAGCCAGCACAGCTTATTCTTAAAATCCTTATGTATCATTACCCCCCAAAAAAATACTAATCAACAATCTTTAAACAAAATCTCTGAATTATGGCGTAGGGTTGGGGCTGATACTATTATTTTATCCCCTTTAGAACACGATAAAATATTATCTTATGTAAGCCATTTACCACACGTAGTTGTGTTTTCATTAATGAAAACCGTGCCTGTCGAATACCTTAAATTTGCCGCCGGGAGTCTAAAGGACGCCACCCGTATAGCTGCCTCGCCTTCAAATATCTGGATAGATATCTTCTTGAGCAACAAACAAGATATCTTAAAAGTAATAAAATCATTTTCAAATAATTTACAAGCTCTAAAACAGGCTATACTTAGAGATGATAGATCTCGGATAAGGAAAATCCTTGAATCAGCCAAACAGAAGAGAGAGAGCCTGACCTAGATGATTATCGCCATTGACGGCCCGGCAGGAGCAGGTAAAAGCACGGTAGCCAAGATAGTGGCTAAAAAATTAGGTTTTCTTTATATAGATACCGGAGCAATGTACAGGGCATTAACTCTTAAGGCCATTCAAGAAAATATCAATCCTCAAAATACCGTAGAAATCGTAAAATTAGCCAGTAGGATTTGCATAAAATTAAAAAATAAACGTAGTGGAGCAATTAGCGTATTTGTCGACGGAATCGATGTTTCTAAACCAATACGCCGGCCTGAGATTACTAAAGTTGTATCCGATGTAGCCAAGATAAAGGGAGTAAGGAAAGTAATGTTGGGCTTACAAAGAAGGATGGGCTGGAATAATAATAGTGTTTTAGAAGGCCGGGATATTGGAACGGTAGTTTTTCCTGATGCCCAGAAAAAATTTTTCCTTGATGCCAGGTTTAAAGAACGGGTAAACCGCCGTTATCAAGAATTCAGGTCCACAAAAATAAAAGATATAACCGTAAATAATGTAGCCCGGGACCTCAAGAACCGGGATACTATTGATTCTACCCGTAAAATCGCTCCCCTTAAAAAAGCAAAAGACGCTATTCACATAGACACGACGAATTTGAGCATAAACGAAGTTGTAAATGTGCTCTTAAAACATATTAAACAAAACTCAAAACGCAACGCTAAAAACGCAAAACTAAAACTCAAAACTTTTCCCGTATAGTAATTAGGTTATAAAACGGGATCCCGCTTTGCGGGAAATCTTTAAACTTTTACCTATGGATAAATCGCTGATTAGGAATTTTTCAATAATTGCCCATATAGACCATGGTAAATCTACCTTGGCAGATAGGATATTGGAAGTAACTGGGGCCCTGGATGGAAGGCATCGTCAGGATCAGGTTTTAGATGATATGGACCTGGAAAGGGAGAGGGGAATAACTATTAAGGCCTCTACTGTTAGGCTCTCATATAATGCCCTGGATGGCAAAGAATACGTATTTAATCTGATCGATACTCCGGGGCACGTTGATTTTACCTATGAAGTATCTAAATCTCTGGCTGCCTGTGAAGGCGCAGTTTTGGTTATTGATGCTGCCCAGGGTATCGAAGCCCAGACCGTAGCAAATTATTATTTAGCTATGGAGAATAACTTGGCAATGATACCGGTTATTAATAAGGTCGATCTTACTAGTATCGATATACCAAAAGTTAAAGAACAGGTTGTAACTATCCTGGGTTTTAAGGAAGAGGATATTATTCTGGCTTCGGCTAAAGAAGGCACCGGGGTAAAAGATATATTAGAAAGGATCGTAAGGATAGTTCCTGAGCCGCCAGGAGAACTAGGTAACCCTTTAAAAGCCCTGGTTTTTGACTGCAGATTTGATGCCTTTAAAGGGGTAGTGGTTTTTGTCAGGGTTATGGACGGAACTATAACTGCCAAGACCCAGATTAAATTAATGCATTCCGGACAGATTTATAAGATCGAAGAATTAGGAGTTTTTAAAAATTTGAAATATGCTGAAGCAGATTCTCTGGCCTGCGGAGAAGTAGGCTATTTGACCGCTAATATCCGCGACCCTAAGGAGATCATTATCGGCGATACCCTGACCAACGTAATCAATCCTTGCGCTAAGCCTCTGGCCGGGTACAAAATTCTTAAACCTCTGGTTTTTTGCGGTATCTATCCGGTAAACCCGGCGGATTTTCCGGATCTGCGGAGCGCCATGGATAAACTTAAATTATCCGATGCCTCTTTTGTTTTTGAGCCGGAAAACAGCCAATCGTTTGGCCTGGGATTTCGCTGCGGCTTTTTAGGGCTTTTACATATGGAGATCGTCCAGGAGCGTTTAGAGAGAGAATACAACCTTAATCTGATTTTGACAGTCCCGAATGTTGTTTACCGGCTAAAAAAAAGAAACGGTGAAGTCATTGACATAGATACACCGGCAAAATTCAGCTCAAGCACTGATGTAGAAGAGTATTTTGAGCCTTATGTGAAACTATTAACCATTATTCCGGTTGATTGCATAGAGCCGGTTTGCGAAATGGTTAAATCCCGGCGGGGTGTATTTAGTTCCCGGAGGCACTTAGGCGTTGATCGGGTGGAATTAGATTTTGATATACCGCTTTCAGAGATCATTGTGGATTTTTATGACCGAATAAAATCCCTTACCAGGGGATATGGTTCAATCGATTATGAATTTAAAGATTATTATCCTACTAAGTTAGTTAGGCTGGATGTGTTATTTAACTCAAATATCTGTGACGCCTTTTCCTCTCTGATCCCTAAAGAAAAATCAGTATCCAAGGCCCACGCCCTGGCTGATAAATTAAAGGAGTTGATTCCCAGGCAATTATTTGAAGTTAATATTCAGGTCGCGATAGGCTCACTCATCCTAGCCTCGAAAAGGGTCAAGTCTGTAGGAAAGCACGTTACCAGCAAATGCTACGGCGGAGATATAACTCGTAAACGAAAACTCTGGGAAGGACAAAAAAAAGGAAAAAAACGACTTAAACAATTTGGTAAGGTAGAGATACCCCAGGAGGCATTTTTGGAGGTTTTAAAAATATGAAGACGAAGACTAAACAAGCTATCCGCGAATGGGTAGAATCTATTATAGTAGCGTTTTTCCTGGCGATGTTCATCCGGACTTTTGTGGTCCAGGCTTACAGGATCCCTACCGGTTCAATGAGAATGACACTTATAGAGGGGGATATTATACTGGTCAATAAATTTCTCTACGGGGCCAAGGTGCCTTTTATAAATTGGAGGCTTCCGGCTGTAAGGCAGCCGAAAAGAGGGGATGTGGTTGTATTTATTTATCCGGAAAACCCCAAGAAAGATTTTATTAAAAGGTTGGTAGCGTCGGGAGGAGAAACTGTAGAGATACGTTACGGCACAGTATACATTAACGGTTCGCCGTTGATAGACCCCCTCTTCAGTCAGAGATATTATTATAACCGGGGTAAATACTGTCTGGAAGGAGAAAAGGTTATTGTGCCCGAGGATAGTTACTTTGTAATGGGAGATAATTCTATATCTTCGCAGGATAGCCGTTTCTGGGGATTCGTGCCTAAGGATAATATCCGGGGGAATGCTATATTAATATATTGGCCTTTGAACAGAATAAGGATGATCAAATAACGACATTCACATCCACCTCGTAGGTGGAAATAGGTTAAATAAGATACTCACCTACGGGGTGGATAACAGGCAAAGTATTATGAATAAGAAAGAAGGTGCGGGGTGAATTTCGCAAATAAAATATCAACCTTCAGACTTTTGAGCGTCCCGTTTTTTATTTCTACTTTGATTTATTATAATCCCGAGAGGGATATCTTAAGGTTTTTGGCTCTTGGTATATTTCTTCTGGCAGTTATCTCCGACGCCATAGACGGCTATATTGCCCGGAAAACGAAAGATAAATCTAAAGTCGGATTAATATTAGATCCCTTAGCTGATAAAGTCCTTTTGATGAGCGCGTTTATCTGCCTTTATTTTATAAATACTGGCGTGAAATTCCCCCTCTGGGTGGTTTTAATTGTGATCAGCCGGGATTTGATTATACTTCTGGGGGCTGTATTGATTTTTATCGTTAAACAAGAATTAAGTAGCTCTCCTACCAGATGGGGAAAACTTACCACTACTTTTCAGATGCTTTCTGTAATCTCGGTTTTGCTAAAATTTAATTTTTCGTATTACTTATGGTGGTTGGCAGTTGCCTTTACAATTATCTCAGGGATAGATTATACTATCAGGGGGTTTAAAATTTTATATGCTGTGGATAATTCCCGCGATATTAGTTAGTTATTTTATTGGTTCGATACCAACGGCTTATATATTCGGGCGGCTATTAAAAGGTATAGATATCCGTTGGGTGGGTTCGGGTAATGTTGGAGCTACAAATGCCTCCAGAGTACTAGGTAAAAAGATAGGAGTAATAATATTATTCTTAGACATACTTAAAGGACTGCTGCCGGTTATATTTCTGGGAGACTTCATCGTTGTTAGATCAACCTTAAATCAGGAGTTGTTGCGCATAATATTAGGCTTAAGCTGTATAATCGGACATAACTGGACTATCTTCCTGGAGTTTAAAGGAGGTAAAGGAATAGCCACTACCTTGGGAGTATTGCTGGGGTTAGCCGCCAGGGTCGCTGGATTAAAAATCGTTTTGATTTGGGTAATACTTACTTGGCTCATAGCCTTCATTCCTTTCAGGATTGTTTCTTTAGCTTCATTAATAAGTGGAATTAGTTTGCCTGTTTATGTGTTGTTATTTAAACAATCCCGGATAATTTTTGTATCTGGCATAATTTTAGCCGCTTTTATAATCCTGCGTCACAAGCCCAACCTTAAAAGGTTGATTCAAGGAAAAGAAAACCGCCTCTTTTAGACAAGGATCCCCATGGATTTATATACGGATTAACCCGGATTTATCCCTGCCGGCAGGCAGGCGTGGATATCCGTGTTCAGCTCTGCTACGGTGGAGGTGTTCGGCGGCATCTCGCTAAATAACAGCTGTAGGTTCTCGTCCCCGTTACACGAGATCTCGTTAAATGCGCCGAAGGTGCAGGTAGGGATGCTCGTCCCCGCTACGTAAGATGCGTCAAAATTCTCCGCGAATTTTGACTTACTCCGCGGGATCTCGTTTAATGTCTGCCTGCGGCAGATATGGGTGTTCGTTACCGCTTCGCAAAATACGTCAAAATGAATGTGCTCATTCCCGCTACGTGAAATACGTAAAAATTTCTCGAGAAATTTTTACTCACTTCGCGGGATCTCATTAGATGCGCCTTCGGCGCCGGTGTGAGTTCGTGAAACCGCTTTC
>JBDRLN010000050.1:0-5651 GCA_043812955.1 Candidatus Omnitrophota bacterium
AGCCGTAGGGACAGGATGACTGATCTTACGGTTTTTTTTATTTGTCATTGTTTGCCCAGTTAGGAATCTTGAGGATTCACAGCAGGTAAAGATGATCAGATTTCTAACGGTTTACTAAATATTAAAGAAAAGGAGGTAAAACAATGGCAAAAGGAACAGTAAAGTGGTTCAACGATGCAAAGGGTTATGGATTTGTAACTCCCGAGAACGGAAAGGATGTTTTTGTACATCATTCTGCGATCAAGGGTGAAGGTTTCAAATCATTAGCTGAAGGCCAGCAGGTTGAGTTCGACATCGAACAAGGCCCTAAAGGTGAACAGGCTACGAACGTAGTCAAATTATAATCTCGAGCTAAACATAAGGCCTGGTATCTTTTTTAAGATACCAGGCCTTTTTTATTTCCGGGAGTTTGACATCTTAATCCTCTGTGATAGAATATATAAAATGAAATTATTTGCTAATTTTTGCTTTGAGCGTAGGATTGGTCATATTTTCCTGGCGTTAATGAGGAGGATAAAAAGAGGAGGAGTTAATGTTTAGAGAAAAGATTAAAGTTTTAGATTGTACTATTAGGGATGGCGGGTTAATGAATAACCATGATTTTGAACCGCGTTTTGTCCGAGAGGTTTATAAGGCGCTTTCCGAAGCAGGCATAGATTATATGGAGATTGGTTATAAGAATTCCAAGCGCCTTTTTAACCCAAAAGAATACGGGAAATGGAAATTCTGCGATGATCAAGATATAAAAGAGGTAATTAAAGGGATCAAATCCCAGACCAAGATTTCGGTTATGGTGGATGTGGACAGGGTAGATATAGATGATGTTTTAGCTAAGAAGGATAGCCCGGTAGATATGATCAGAGTTGCCACTTATGTTAAAGATGTGGATAAAGCGATTTTCCTGGCGAATCATTTTAGCGATAAAGGTTATGAGACTACGATAAATATCATGGCCATATCGCGGGCCCTGGATAATGAGTTAACAGAGTGTCTCCAGCAATTGGAACATGAGTGTAAGGCGAAAATTGTGTATATTGTAGATAGCTTTGGTTCGCTTTATCAAGAGACAACGGAGTTCCTGATCAAGAAAGCTAAAAGTATTTTGAAAACCAAAGAAGTAGGGATGCACGCGCATAACAACCAGCAACTTGCCTTTTCCAATACTATCGAGTCAATCATCCATGACGCAAATTTCGTGGATGGGTCTATTTTTGGTTTAGGCAGGGCAGCGGGTAATTGCCCCACGGAGTTGATACTGGGATTCCTGAAGAATCCGAAATATGATATCCGGCCGATCCTGGATGTTATTTCTAAAGAGTTTATTCCTTTACAGAAGAAGATAGAATGGGGATATTTTATCCCTTATGCGATAACCGGAATCTTGGATGAACATCCGCGTACAGCGATTGCTTTGCGTGAGAGCGACAAGAAGGAAAATTACCGGGAGTATTACGAGAGCCTGGTCGGTGAGGCCGGGGAATAATATGGATGTAGCGGATTTTAAGAAAAAACCGGTACTGGGGATCTTGCGGGGAGCAGAAATCGGCCTTATCGAGCCATTGGTTGAGGCGCTAATTTCCACCGGACTTGGGGCCTTAGAGATTACCATGAACAGCCCGGGGGCCCCGGAATTAATCAGGAAGGCCAGGCAGGTTTGCGGGGATCGTTTGACTTTAGGTGCAGGAACAGTGCTTAGGTTACCGGATTTAAAATCCGCCCTGCAAAGCGGCGCCAGTTTTATTGTGACTCCGGTACTGGTTAAGGATGTTGTAGGGTATTGCGTAAAGAATAAGATTCCTGTATTTCCCGGAGCGCTTACCCCTCAGGAGATCTATCAGGCCCGGGAAGCAGGCGCTACTATGGTCAAAGTTTTTCCGGCAAAATTCTTCGGTCCGGAGTATTTCCGGGAGCTCAAAGGTCCTTTTCAGGATATAGAATTACTGGCTTGCGGCGGAGTAACGCCCGATAATTTAAAGGATTATTTTTCCTGTGGCGCAAGCGCAGTATCTTTTGGCGCCAGTGTTTTTAGGAAAGATTGGTTGGCTGCCAAAGATTTTAAAGCAATTGCTCAGGCAGTTAAAAGATTCATAGCCGCCTGGGAAATTATAGAGAAATTATCGGGACGCAATACTTAATTATTGTTTTCTTTAATTAAGTATTGCGTACCCGGAGAAAATATATGCCGGCATTTCTGGCTTCATTGATTTTTGTGCTTTTAGCTGAGATGGGGGATAAGACCCAGCTTTTGGCTATGGCATTCGCCACCCGCTATAGCGCTCAAAAAGTGCTGATCGCGGTTTTTCTAGCAACGCTCTTAAATCACTCCTTGGCTGTAGCTACTGGCCGTTTTTTGACCGTTATTATCCCTTTAGATGTTATTTCTTTTATCGCCGCGGTATCATTTATTATTTTTGGTTTATGGACAATCAGGGGAGATATCCTGGAAGGAGAATTCAAGAAAAAAAGCCGATTCGGGCCTATTTTGACGGTCGGTATCGCGTTTTTTCTGGTTGAGATGGGGGATAAAACCCAGCTTGCCACTATAAGTTTAGCTGTGCAATATCGGAACATGTTCAGCGTACTGATGGGTACTACTCTGGCTATGGTGATAGCGGATGCTATCGGTATAATTGCCGGTATAGTGATGAAAAAACATATTCCGGAACGGACTATAAAATGGATCTCTGCGGTAATTTTTATTTTATTTGGTTTTACGGGAGTATATAAGATGCTGGTTGTCCGCCTGGACTTAGGTTATGCTTTAATGATCCTGTCAGTTATGGGTATCTTTACGGCGTATGCCGCCTATTCTTTAGCGAGGATTGAAAAAGTTAATAATGGATAATGGAGCACAATATTTAATGTTGATTTTATTTCTTCTTAATTAAGTATAGTGTACCCGGAAAAAGGGAGGTTCGAATGTCGATCATTAATGAATTTAAAGAATTTGCGGTTAAAGGCGATGCGGTTGACATGGCAGTGGGTATTGTAATTGGAGCGTCATTCAGCAAGATAGTATCTTCTTTAGTTGGAGATGTGATTATGCCGCCCGTAGGATTATTGCTTGGCGGAGTTGATTTTAAAAACTTGAAGGCAGTCCTGAAAGCGGCAACTATTGATAAACCGGCAGTAACTCTTAATTATGGGTTGTTTGTAAACACGGTGCTTGATTTCCTGATCGTGGCTTTTTGTATCTTTCTGGTGGTAAAAGGGATCAATTATTTAAAAAAGGAAGCAGTCAAAGTGGGGCAGGCTAAGCAATAGCTGCCTTAAAATTTGCGGACCGTTTTTATCTGGAAGAAATCACCTTTAGTAGTATTTTTAGTCCGAATATCCCGCAGATAGGTTAAAGTAAGGCTAAAGATCGGAAGGCGCAGGTAGAGGTCTCCCCCTAGAGAGAATGACTCTTTTCTGCTGCGCCTAGTTTCAGCCCCATCAGTCTTCTGGTTTTCGCTTTTCATCCAATTAAACGAAGGCCCGGCTTTGCAGGCCTTGGAGATCTTCCAGCCGCATAGTAATTGCAGGTATAATTCGTCTCCCGGAGTTACTTTTGTGCCGGGATTCTCCGTTTTAAAATAATATTTTGCCGCGGCATCAATACTGAATTTGCCGATCGCTTTATAAAGGAAAAGGCAAGGCTTGATATCATACTGGTTGGTTCCATAGTTAACCCTTTTTCCTGAGTCGTATTCACCCGTGGGGAGTTTGATGAATAACATCGGAAGGATATCCGCTTGTTTAACAGGTAGAAAATGGCCTGCCCCCAGATTTATGTCTCCTATCCCGCCTGAAGAAACATCATAGTATCCGCTGTGGACATAGCCGGCAGGAAGAAAGGCAGTTAAAACCAGGTCCGGGGTATAATAACATAAACGTAATAGCTCTTCGAATTTAGCGTACTCATAGTCAGTTTTGCTGGTTTTAGCTTTGGAATCGGTTGCCTCATCGGCATAATAAAAAGAGGTGTAGGTCAGAAAGTATAAGCCTTGGGGAGCCCGGGCGCCATCGTAAAAATTTACTGCGAAACCTTGGGCCGGATAAATTACAAATAATAAAAAAAATATTGTAGCTTTTAATCTTAACATTAAGTTCCTCCTTTTTGAGATACCCTGAAACATTATAAATTATATTAAATTAAATGCAATATTATTAATTGACATTTTTAAACGCGCTCGCGGGTATTTAGTTGTATAATTTACTTTTACTCTGCCTGAATTATTTTAACTCGGCGCCAACAGAATAGGCGTGGATTCTCTTGCAATTTTTAAAGTATAAGTGGTATAATCATTAAAAAGGAAGAATAAAAAGATGATATTGAGGGTAGGGGGATAGCCGGAAATACTAAGGAAGACTGAATCTTGAAGGAGCAAATTTGCTTTCATTTCCTATCGGGTAGAATAAAGTTAATAAGGTGCAGTTTTTTGGTAAGAAGTAGCTTCGGTAATAGTTCTGGGCAGGATCGATTGATACGATAAAAAACGGAGAACAAATATGAATGAGATTTATCTGACTAAAGAAGGACATCAAAAATTAATGGAAGAGCTGGAATTGTTAAAGACGGTTCGGCGCCGGGAGATATCTAAGGCGATAGGGGTTGCCAGAGAGCATGGGGATATTTCAGAGAATGCCGAATATGACGCGGCTAAGGATGCCCAGGCTCATAACGAAAGAAAGATCTCTGAATTAGAGGATAAGATTAGTCGGGCCAGGATTCTAGATTATGAGAATATGCCTAAAGATGAGGTGCTTATCGGCGCGAAGGTAAACCTTGAAGATCTGGATTCAGGAGAGAAATTAGAATATATGTTAGTTTCAGAAGAAGAGGCAGATTATTCGCTGGGGAAAATTTCGGTTACCTCTCCTGTAGGCCAGGGTTTAATTGGGCATAAGGAGAATGAGGTAGTCCAGATTAAAATTCCAGCCGGGACCTTAAAATATAAAATAACCCTTATTTCAAGATAGGGAAAGCTTTTAGCGGGGGGGGTAAGATGGAAGGAAGAAAAATTAAACTCTTGGTAATTGACGATGAGGTTGATATTCGGGAATCTTTAGAAAGGATCCTTGAGCGTTATGGTTATTCTGTTTTGACTGCACAGGATGGCGAAGAGGGGTTAAAGATAATCAGCGAGCAGGATATTGATATTGTCCTCTGCGATATCTCAATGCCTAAAATGGATGGGATCGAATTCTTAAGAAATATCCGCAAAGTTACTTTAAAGACCGAGGTTATAATTATAACCGGCCAGTCAACTATTGACCGTTGCGTTGAGGCGATCGAGCAGAATGCCTGCGGTTACTTGCTCAAACCATTAAAGACTGAAGACATTCTGCATAATATCAGAAGGGCTGAAAAGAGAGTAGAAGAAAAAAAGAAAATGATGGAGCAGGCTTTTATAGATAAGCAGAAGAAATAAAATTTTTTTAAATAATCGAATATTGTAAAAAAGGCATCTATTTCTAGATGCCTTTTTTTATTGGCGTCATCAAGCAAAAAATAATCGCTGTTCTGACATTGATTGAGGAGCTTGCGCCGCAAAAGTCTTTGCGGCATCAAGAAAAATCTAAACGCTACTCCGGCAGGTATTGAGGAGCTTGCGCCGCAAAAGTCTTTGCGGCATCAAGAAAAATCTAAACGCTACTCCGGCAGGTAT
>JBDRLN010000051.1:0-2310 GCA_043812955.1 Candidatus Omnitrophota bacterium
TATCTGTTCGTCATCGCTCTTATGTTTCCAGATATGGCACATTTTACAACGCATAAAGCAGTTTTCCGTAACAATCAAATCACATTGAGATGGCTTGCTCTCCATGCCTTACTCCCAAAAACAATTAACAACAGTATCACAGCTCTGTCTGCATTCTTTAATCTTTTGCCAGATACTGTCGGTTTTTTCCGAATTCCAAAGCATAGCCATATCCTCTTTCTGCACGCTGCCGATAATACCTACAGCTGGACAAAGGAATAAATCACCCTTTTCGTTTATATTGATAACATCTTCCTGGAATATGCACTTTTTGGCCTGCGGCAATACGGCTGGATCAGAAAAGTAGTTACGGAAAACGCGTAATTGCGCCACGGGGTTATTTAGTTTGTAGACGCCGCCATCTTTAAACTTAATAAGGGCATCGATAACAGAATTTACTTTTTCTTTATCCTGAGGCCAAAGCTCATTATAGCGGTCATTGGCGTACCACTGCGGATCCTGCGGGGCACCCAAAGGCTGCATTAATGCCTGCAGGCGGATGGAATGAATCTTGGGATTATCCTGTACCCAGGATACTAAATCCGCAAGATCATCAAGATTGGCTGCGGATATGACCGCTGCCAGTCCTATGTTTAGCTGGGGGTAAGCGACAGAAAGGCCATCAATGGCTTCTATTACTTTACGGTAACTTCCTGGAATCCCTCTCATAAAATCATGCGCTGGTTCTCTGCGGCTTTCTAGCGATATAGTTATACTCCAAAGGCGCGACCTCAGGATCTCTCCGATTACTTTTCTATCAATTAAATATCCATTAGTATTAAGACCGGTGCGAAAACCCAGCGCTGAAGCATGATCAACTAATTCGAATATACCTTCGTACAATAAAGGCTCTCCTCCGGTAAAACAGATTTCTCCCCCCGGATCCATAATATCTTTAAGGCCGGTAATAATACCCTGCCATTGACCTACCGCCAACCTTTCCTTGCTGTTCGATTTTTGCCACATAGTACACATCCGGCAACGCATAAAACAATCGCTGCAAACAATCAAACTGCAATATTTCGGCCTTATTTTATCCCGGCTCAATCGATTCACTCCTTAAAAAAACAGTTCACGAGAGTATTACAAACCTTTGCGCAGACACGCATATCCTGCCGCATTCTTTCTACTTCTGGTTTTTCCAATAAGTTAGTAATGGTAGTTGTACGGATATTTCCGATAGGTTCCATAAAACAGCACAATCTTACTTCTCCTTTTGGATCAATGCCAAGCACATAATCACCCAACTGACAGCGCGCCTCCGATCGGCGCTTATGGGGTTGATGAAAATAACTCCTGAATAATTCAAATTGGGCTATTGGATTCGCAATCGGATAACCCTTGGCTTTTAAAGCAATGATCTGATCAATAACTTTATCTATCAACTTTGAATCACGCGGCCACAAAAAAGAAAATTCATCGTTCTCCTGCCAACCGTTACCGACAGGCGCAAAAAAAGGAGTAGTCACTGCCATAAACGATATCGCATTAAACCGGCCGTCATTTTTTACAAATTCTATTGTGTCAATAAGCTCTTCTAAATTCTTTCCTGAGATAACCGTCTGAGCGCAAACGGAGATTTTTCTATTATAAGCGCTTAAAAATCCCGCTGCCTGTAATACTTTCTCATATACGCCGGATATGCCTCTTAAGAAATCATGCGTCTGCTTATTAAAGCTGTCTAATGAGAGTTGAATATTTTTTAGCCCCGCATCAACCAGTTGTCCGGCTTTCATATTGTCAATCAAAATACCATTAGAAGCCATCCCTACTTTAAAACCCTTAATACTGAATTTCCGGATGATCTCGATTATCTCCGGGTGCAGTAACGGTTCACCGCCGCTTAAAACAACCTCTTTTTCTCCGTCCATGGCTGTTTCAAGCCCGTCAGCTAAATTGATCAGGTCATCTTTATCCAGGCCATTATCTTCCTCTTTTGCTTTCCACATGTAACACATGCGGCAGCGCAGGCAACATCTCCTGAACAATTCAATCGAGCAAATCCGCGGCCTATACATCATCATCCTCAAAATAACAATTTACCAATAAATTACAATTCTGGGTACACCGGATTATCTTTTCCCTTATCGTATCTGCCCGCGCCCCTCTCCAGATATTTAATAGTGAATCCCGGAAAACATTCCCTATACTCCCATATGAATGACATAAAAACACATCACCCATCTGATTAACCTCCATAACTTCCTTCCCAAGATTGCAGGTAGTCTTTTTTGTGAAATGGAGCGGGTCCATAAAATAATCAATAAAGGT
>JBDRLN010000052.1:0-30058 GCA_043812955.1 Candidatus Omnitrophota bacterium
ATTTTAGTAAAGAATCCATTTCTTTTAGCGTTAGGAATAGTTGCAAATCTATCATTGATATTGGTGGATCCAAAGATAACCCCTAAAGGCATATTAGGGATTATTATCTGGTTGTTAATAGGCCCGTATTTTATTGGATTAATTGTTCGATTTATTTATGAGGCAAGAGAAAAAAGGCCTTCTTGGCAGGAGCTAAATGAATTCGTCTTAAGAAGATATGTCCCTCTATTTATGGTCTATATAATTTATTATATTGTTACTTTAGCTGGATTAATTCTCTTTGTTATCCCGGGTATTTTCTTATCAATAAAATTTGCTATGTGCGATTGCGGTATTATTTTAGAAAATGATGGATTTGTTGCCTCGTTAAAAAGAAGTTGGATAATAACAAAGGGAAATTGGTGGCGATTATTTGCCGCAGTATTAATTATTTATTTACCCGCAATCATATTAAGTTTTTTCGAGAAGTTAATCCCAAAGAGCGTCTACATTTTGCTTAATACATTATGTATCTCATGTGTTTTTGTGTGGTTTCAATCTACTTTTACGCTTGCTTATCTTCAGTTAAGAGAAGTTAAAAAATAAAACTAGGGGACGGTTGTATAGTTTTGAGCCGGGATGAGGTTGGGTTGTTCTTTGAAAATCTGAGTTAGATTTGGCCTTCTTTTACGTCTATTAAGGTAAAAGGATGAGGAAATGGCAAATCTAATTTCTATTGATTCAATAGCGGGTAAGATTTTAGTTGTAAGAGGCAAAAGGGTGATGTTAGATAGAGATTTAGCGGAACTATATGAAGTAGAGACCAGGGTTTTGAATCAAGCGGTAAAAAGAAACATGTCGCGGTTTCCTGAAGATTTTATGTTAATTTTAACCCGTGAGGAAATTAATAGGATATCACAAATTGTGATATCCTTGAAATTTTCCAAGAATGTTTATGCTTTTACTGAACAAGGGGTAGCAATGCCCTTAAGTGTATTAAATAGCGAAAGAGCCATTCAGGTTAATATTCAAATTATGCGGGCATTTACGTAATTGCGTCGGATGCTATTAACTAATGATAATTTAAAGCGTAAGATTGATGAAACAGAGAAAAAATACGATAAACAATTTGCCATAGTCTTTCAGGCTATCAAACAATTACTGGAACCGCCGCCGGTTAAAGAATAACCGTCTATAGGCTTTATTAGGGATTAATAATAAAACTAAAATTTGGGGATGGGCTATAGTTTTGGAGATGGGCGGGGACAGCGCTCGAGAATAAGTTTAAATAAGGGGGTGCAATATGATGTACGGAGGAATAGGTTTTTTGGTGCCTTTGGCGCTTACAGTGTGGTTTGTGGTTTTTAGCGTGCTTGTTCTGCAGAAACTAGATAAGATGATCGAGCTTTTAGGTAAAAAATAAGGGACACCCTCGCAGCTAAAGCTAAGGGTGCCCCTTGGCTGGGCTTGAGGCGCTGGCGGTGGTTACTGATAAAAGGAGGCGGCGATAATGTTAGAGAAAATGAATGAAAGGATAAAAAGATTGAATTGGATGGATATCGGCCTGGTAAAGTGGAGTACATTTTTCTTTGCCATTATTAGCGCTAAGTTTTTCCCTCAACTGCTGAAGATAGATTATGTTATTTTAATATTGCTGGTATTAATTTTATCCGCTAGGCCATTATATAGATTTTGGTTTAAAAGATAGAAATGAAGGATATAATTATATTTATACTATTAATAGCGGCTTTATTCGGTTGGGGGATGGTTATTTATCAGAATAATCTCCAAGAGGAGTCTGGGAAACGCCTGGAAGCAGGCATCTTGAAGCAGGTCGACAGTTTATTGGGGACTTATAGTTCTATCCAGCAGGAGGTTGAATCAAGCGAAAAGATCAAGAATTTTATTACCCAGCAGGAAGAACTCAGGCAGACCCGCGATTTATTAGTAAAACAACTTCAGGATTACCGTAACGAAAATTTGGAGAGTAATACCCAGCTGCAGCAATTTTTAAAAGAAGAATTGAGTAATGTCGCCCAGAAATATTCGAATCACGAACGAATATTGTCAGAACAAGTAAAAGAGCTGGCTAAGATTAATAGCAGGGACGATTCCCAGGACTCAAGTTTAATCGTATGGGAAAACAAGACCTCGGAACTGGATAAGATAAACCAGGACTACCATAATCAAACAAGATCGATATTAAATAAAGATTTACGGGAAATAAAGCAAAAACAGGAAGAAACCGATAATCAGATTGCCGAATTAAAAGCCAAATTAGAACAATATATTATACAAGTAGAAAAAGATAGAGAAACAGAGAAATTGGCGACAGGACCTAATAAATAGGGGACGAAACAGGTGGCGCTTCTGATTATTGAAAATAGAAACGTCCCCCAATATATAATTTAAGAGGAGGAGGTAAAGATTATGATAGAGTGTCCGCAGTGTCACAGTAAGGCAGGTATAGAAGGCAAGATTTATAATCAAATCGATTATGTTAACCCTCCTGCATATTTTAGGCCTAGCAGCATGCCATTTTATGCAATTTTCAAAACAAATATTCAATTACAGAATAGTTTTTGCGCTTGTTCATTCTGTGGTTTCTTATGGTCAAAAATTAATAATCAGGAATTACAGCAGGCAGTCGTTAGTAAAGACGCATTTTAACTGACCGGAAAATAGGGGAAGCGAAAAGGTAAACTGTTTCTGGGTTGTTTGGGGCCAGTAAAAAGGAAAGAAAACCTTAGAGACAGTCCTCTTATGAGACTTTGCGAATAGCCATCTACGGGGATAGTCCCTATTAAATTATGCAGGAATTAGGCAAGATATTAATAATTTTCGGGATTATTTTACTGGGCTTAGGGCTTGCGCTTTGCTTTGCCAATAAGATCCCTTTTATTGGCAGGCTGCCGGGTGATATTCTAATCCAAAAGAAGAATTTTAGTTTTTATTTTCCTTTGACTACCTCAATATTAGTCAGTATAATTCTTTCAATCATATTCTGGTTATGGCCTCGTCGATGAGAAAAATCATGTTTTTGTTCCTATTTATAGTTTCGGCTATCAACTATGAACTATCAACTACGAACTGTTCTGTTTTTGCCCAGGCGCAGAAATATGTCCGGGTGCTTATTTTAAAGGACAAACCATCGGTAAGTTTTAAGATCAATGGTTTTTTTGAGATTGAGGACGCTCAAAACGGCAAGGTTTTATACCGGGGGAAAGACCTGAAAACGACTATAACCGCCCAGAAAAACAGGATCTCTATCGGCAAAGCCAGTTTCAAGAATAGTAAGATTCTGTTTAAGTCGGATGATCCGGAGGCGGTATATTTAGAAAACCGTAAATTCCGGGGTAATCTGGTTTTTATCAGGGATGGTTTTCATTTATCGGTAATAAATTATATTGAAATAGATGATTATGTGGGGGGAGTGTTGATTTATGAGGCTTCTCATTACTGGCCGGCTGAGGCCTTAAAGGCAATGGTAGTGGTAATCAGGACTTTTGCCCTTTATCAGGCGCAGGAGAACGCAGCTCGAGATTATGATTTGACCAGCGATATCTACTCTCAGGTTTACGGAGGCAAAACTGCTGAGCGCTATCGTTTAAGTGAAATTGTTGAGCAGGCCAAGGGTTTGATGCTCACTTATCAGGGAAAAATCCTACCGACATTTCATCACGCGACCTGCGGCGGGCATACCGAGGACGCAACTCAACTTTGGAATATCGACCTGGCTCCCTTAAAAGGCGGGCTTTGTGATTTCTGCAAAGGGTCTCCGCATTATAGTTGGCATCAGGTTTCAGAAGAAAAAGAAATCCGCAAAAAATTAAAAGGCGCGGGGTATAATCTTGACAAGATAAACGATATAATGATATTGGGCAAAAATCCTTCAGGAAGAATAAAAGACCTGAGGATAGTATCGGATAAAAAAGATATTACGGTATCAGCCAAGGATTTCCGTAATGTCATTGGTCCTAATGTGATCAAAAGTACCAATTTTTCCGTAAGCCTGGTTAATGGGGATATAGTATTTGAAGGGCTGGGGTGGGGCCATGGCGTGGGATTGTGTCAGTGGGGAGCTTATTTTATGGCTAAACAGGGTTATTCTTATGATCAGATTCTGCAATATTATTTCCCCGGATCTGAACTTTCCGGAATCAAATAATTTATGTTAAAACTATCCGATTTTAATTATAATTTACCTGCGGAACTTATTGCCCAGTATCCTTTAAAGGAACGGGCTGAAGCAAAATTACTGGTTTTAAACCGTAAACAGGGTACAATAGGGCACCGGATCTTCAAGGATATACCCGAATATATTTGTAAAAATGACCTTTTGGTTTTAAATGATACCCGGGTTTTAGCCTGCCGCTTAAAAGGAAGGCGTAAAACCGGCGGTAAAATCGAGATCCTACTTATCCGCCAGAAAGAAGATTTAATTTTTGAGGCCTTGATCCGGCCGGCCAGGATACGGCTGGGCGAAAAAGTGTATTTTAATGAGGATAAATTATCCTGCGAATTGATTGCTAAGAATTTGGTTAGATTTCAAGCAACGGATGTCAATGAGATATATAAATACGGACAGGTACCTTTGCCGCCGTATATCAAAAGAGATCCAGAGGATTTAGACAGCGTATATTATCAGACTGTATATGCCAGGAATAACGGTTCAATAGCTTCACCTACTGCGGGGTTGCATTTTAGCGAAGGCCTGCTGGCTAAAATAAAATCTTTAGGGCCAAATTGCGCTTATATTACTTTGCATATCAGTTATTCTACTTTTAAGCCGGTGAAATCAGAGGATATTACCCGGCATAAGATGGAGAAAGAGTATTTTCAGATAGACGAAGAGACGGCCCAGCTTATAAATGGTACTCATTCCAGAGGCGGCCGGATATTAGCTGTAGGGACTACCAGCTGCCGGGCCCTGGAGAGTTATGCTGCGGGTAATACTAATGGCGAAACAGATTTATTTATTTATCCGGGATATAAATTTAATTTAGTAGATTGTCTGCTAACTAATTTTCATTTACCCCAGACTACTTTATTTATGCTGACTTGCGCGTTCGGGGGGATGGGATTGGTAAAGAAAGCATATATTGAAGCCGTAGAGAAAAAATACAGATTCTATAGTTACGGCGATGCAATGTTAATAATCTAGCGGGTTTTTCAAGTATTGCAAGTAGGGACTGGGTAGATTCAAGTTGCTAATGCAACAATTTACCAAAGACCTCATGCGGAGTTAAAAAGCCTAAAGTTTTCCGCGGCCGGTCGTTTAACATGTTCTGTGCTTTTTTAATGCTTTCTAATTTTACTTTTGAAAAATCCGTTCCCTTGGGAAAAAACTGGCGGATTAAATCATTTGTATTTTCATTAGTGCCGCGTTCCCAAGGGGAATGTGGATGCGCGAAATAAACCTGAATTTCAGTGTTCTTTGTAAAAAGCTTATGTTCTGCCATTTCCTGGCCTTGATCATACGTTAACGAACGTTTTAGGCCTTTTGGAAGGCGCTCAAATTCTTTAGCAAAAGCTTCCCGTACAGCTGTAGCATCTCTTTCTTTAAGCTGAACTAAAAAGGTCATACGGGTAGTTCGTTCAACTAAAGTACCTAAAGCAGAAGCATTGTTATGCCCCATAATAAGATCGCCTTCCCAGTGGCCAGGGATAATTCGATCTGCTACTTCAGCGGGGCGTTCTTCAATGCTTATATAGTCTTGAATAGGGGCACAATTCCGACGGTACTTACCGCGTGGACGGCGGTTTATATGCTTACGCCGTAAACACTTGACTAACTCTTCGCGTAATGCGCCGCGCGGCAAGACATATAAGTATGAATAGATACTTTCATGCGAAATTTGCATTGTCATATCATTAGGATACAATATTTTTAGGCGTTTGGCAATCTGTTCTGGTGACCACAACTGATCCAACTGCTTAAGAACGTATTGTTTTAACAGTGCATTAGTATTCATTTTTCTTTTTTTGCGGGCAGTATGTGTTAATTTATCAGCATGATGTTGCGCTTTAACAGCTCGGTAGGTTTGTTCGTTTATAGTGTTACGGTTGACCTCGCGATAGATTGTACTAGGTGATCTGCCAAGAGATGATGCGATATAATTTTTGCTGAATCCTTTGGCTAATCCAAGGCTAATCTCTTCGCGTTCATTAATACTTAACTGGGGGCAATAGGCCATACGCAACTCCTTTCTTTTGGTATATTATACCAAAATTAAGTGTTGCATTTACAACTTGAGCCCAGCCTGTCCCCGATTTTTGGGGACTGTCCCACGACAAAATAAGTGATGCATCGGTAAAAAACAAAAAATGTATAAATTGATTAAGAGGGATGGGAAGACGGGGGCGAGGAGAGGGAAAGTTACTACTTCGCGGGGAGAGTTTGAGACTCCTTGTTTTATGCCGGTGGGTACCCAGGGCACGGTCAAGGGCCTGACCCCTTTAGACCTAGAGGAATCAACAGCCCAGATAATCCTTTCTAACGCTTACCATCTTTTCTTGCGCCCTGGCCTGGAGGTTATTCAAAAGGCCGGAGGCCTGCATAAATTCATGAATTGGCATAAGCCTATTCTTACCGACAGCGGAGGCTATCAGATCTTCAGCCTGGCTTTATTAAGGAAGATAAGTGATCAAGGAGCGGATTTTCAGTCGCATATTAACGGAAAGCGGCATTTTATTACTCCTGAGGATGTAATCGGGATCCAGAATAGTTTAGGTTCGGATATTATGATGCCTCTTGATGAATGCGTGCATTATCCCTGTTCTAAAGATCATGCTGAAACCGCCATGAAAAGGACTGTTGATTGGGCGGAACGTTCGCTGAAAGCGCACCAGGACACCAGGACACCAAGGCACCAAGACACCAAAACACCGGGATACCAGGACAACAGTAAAAATAAACAGTTCTTATTTGCGATTGTGCAGGGCGCAACTTATGAGGACCTGCGCGAAGAATGCGCCAAGAAGCTGGTAGGAATGGATTTTGACGGGTTTGCCTTGGGTGGACTTTCAGTTGGCGAACCTGCGAGTTTGAGGTATAATATTGCCTCGACTACAGTTAAATTCCTGCCAGAGGATAAACCGCGTTACATGATGGGGGTAGGGTTGCCTGATGATATTCTTAAAGCAGTTGAGTTGGGTGTGGATATGTTTGATTGCGTAGCGCCTACCCGCTACGGCCGTAACGGCACTGCATTTACCTCTACCGGCAGGATCAATATCGGTAACGCGCCCTATACTGAAGATTCAAAGCCGTTGGATGAAAGCTGTAATTGTTATTGCTGTAAAAATTTTAGCCGGTTATATCTAAGGCATTTATTCAATAGCGAAGAAATGCTGGGCTTGAGGCTTTTGTCTTTGCATAATGTTTATTTCTATTTAGAGATGATGCGCCGGATTAGAGAAGCGATCAAACAGGACAAGTTCGTTGAATTCAAGAAAGAATTCTTGGAAAACTATAAAAGTAAGTCGTAAAGCTTAAATGCGGGGACGGTTATCGGGGACAGTTTTAGAACAAATTGAGAACCGTCCCCATACTGAACTATGCGGATAGATATAATAACAATATTCCCTAAAATGTTTTCTGCGGTGCTGAATGAGTCGATAATCAAGCGGGCCCAGGAGAAAAATAAGGTTAAAATATATACCCATGACCTGAGGGATTATACTATAGATAAGCACCGCAAGGTTGATGACCGACCTTTTGGCGGAGGCTCAGGGATGGTGCTGCAGCCGGAACCTATATTTAGGGCAGTAAATAAGATCAGACTTAAGAGTCAAGACTTAAAAGTCAAGAGTAGAGTAATATTGCTTACTCCTCAGGGGCAAAAGTTAGTTCAGGTAAAAGCCAAGAAACTGCTGAAGTATAAACAGATTATTTTAATCTGTGGGCATTATGAAGGCGTGGACGAACGGGTCAGGCAGGCCCTGGCAGACGAGGAAATATCTATAGGCGATTATGTGCTTACCGGAGGGGAGATTCCGGCTATGGTTCTGGTGGATTGCCTGGTCAGGCTTATCCCCGGAGTGCTGGGAGATAAAAATTCCTTGAATTTTGAGTCATTTGAAGGTAATCTATTAGAATACCCTCAGTATACCCGGCCGGCTGATTTTCGCGGGATGGGGGTTCCGGAAATACTTTTATCCGGAAACCATAAAAAAATAGCGGCCTGGAGAAAACAAGAGGCTTTAAAAAAGACTGTCAAGAAAAGGCCAGACCTATTAAAAAAAATAAGCTGAACCATATTCCACCCCGTAGGTGGAGTCCACCTACGGGGTGGATGGGGTAAACAAAAAAAGAAAAGGAGTCAAACACAATGAATAAGATCAAATTAATTGAACAGGAATATACTAAGAAGGAGTATCCTAAGGTCAATATCGGGGATACCGTGAAAGTGTTGACCAGAATCCCCGAGGGAGATAAGGTACGCCTGCATCCTTTTGAGGGTGTAGTCATAGCCAAAAAAGGCTCGGGTATCAGTAGCTGTTTCACAGTCAGGAAAATTTCTTATGGCGAAGGTATTGAGAGGGTATTCCCTTTATATTCTCCGAGTATCGAACGTATCGATGTGCTCAGGCAGGCAAAAGTCCACCGGGCAAAGTTATTTTATCTAAGGACCAAGATAGGCAAGAACGCTACTAAGATTGAAGCCAAAGAAACTAATACCCAAGCCAAATAATTACTCTTACGAAAATAAATTAAGGGCTGAAGGATTTAAGCTTATAGCCGGAGTTGATGAAGCTGGCCGCGGGCCTTTAGCCGGACCGGTAGTCGCCTCCGCCGTCATTATAAAAAGCAGGGATTTCAAAAACCGGATAGACGATTCCAAGAAATTAAGCCCAGGTCAGAGGGAAAAATCCTTCGGGGAGATCATTAAAAAGTCGGTATTTGGTATCGGCATAATTGGGCCTAAACAGATCGATAGATTTAATATCCTCATAGCTACCCAGATGGCTATGGAGCAGGCTATAGCGGAACTAGTTGATAAATTAAAGCCTTTAAAAAATAAACGCCTGCATGTTATTGTGGATGGGCTCCTTCGACTGAGAATCGATTTTGATTATACTACTATAATCAGGGGCGATTGCTTGTCTAAAAGCATTGCCGCGGCCTCAATAATAGCCAAGGTTACCCGGGACAGGATAATGAATAAATATGATGCTGTATATCCTGAATACGGTTTTGCCAGGCATAAGGGATACCCAACTAAGGATCATCGCCGGGCAATCGTCAAATTCGGGCCTTGTTTAATTCATAGGATGAGTTTTTGCGGTGTCGAATGATAATTTAGATTTTGGCAGGGGCGCGGAAGAATTGGCATCCAGGTTTTTAAAAGATAAAGGTTATAAAATTATCTGTCGAAATTACAGGACTAAACTTGGCGAGATAGATATTATAGCTGAAGATAAAAACACTCTTTGTTTTGTAGAAGTAAAGGCTAGAAGGACTTACAGATTTGGCTCTCCTGAAGAAGCGATATCAGGGCGCAAGAAAAGACAGATCTCCAAGGCAGCCTTGAGTTTTATCAAAGATAAGAAACTGACAAATAGACTGGCCAGGTTTGATGTGGTAGCGTTATCTTGGGATAGCGGTTTTCCTAAAATAGAATTATTTAAGAACGCGTTTGAATTAAGCGCAGGGTATTATCCGTAAGAATGTATAAAGATAAATCACTAGTAAAATATATAGAAGATCTGGCTGCAAAAATTCCCGCTCCCGGCGGTGGTTCTGCCGCCTGCCTGGTTTCTTGCTTAGGGGTTTCTCTTTTAGAGATGGTGGTTAATTTTACACTGGGAAAGAAGGCTTACGCTAAATACAATAAAAGCCTAAAAAAAATCTTAATTGCCTGCGCTATTTTAAGAAAAATATTTTTAGATTTATTGGACGCGGACATCTCAGCTTATAGAAAAAAGGATGCGGGTAATTCCCTGAAAATACCTCTTAAGGCCTGTGAACTTTCTTTTAAAGGGATTAAGCTGCTTCCGGGTTTAGCCCAGAGGACTAATCCGGCTTTAGCCAGCGATTTAGTTATGGCGGCAATTCTTCTGGAGGCGGGATTTTCCAGCGCTTATTTTAATGTAGAGATTAATCTAATGAATATTAAGAATTCTCAGGAAGCGTTAGGCATAAGAAGAAACTTGTCCGCTAAAAGTAAACTGGTAAAAAAAATCCGTCAAGACCTGGAGGTTGAAGGTGGCAAAATTATTAGAAGGTAAAATCCTGGCCGAGCAGATAAAGAGTATTTTAAAGGATAAGATTCAGGCCGCTAACAAAAAACTTAAATTAGTGAGTATCCAAGTTGGAATTAATCCTGCCAGCGAAGTTTATGTTAAGTCCCAAAAGAAAATGGCAGATTTATTAGGGATAGAATACCAACTGCACCAGATGGATAGGGTGACTGATGAGGATGGGTTAACATCTTTTATTAAAAAACTGAATCAGGATGATTCGGTAAGCGGTATAATCGTGCAGCTGCCCCTACCTTTGCATATAGACTATAAGAGAATCAGCCAGTTTATCGCTCCGGAAAAAGACGCAGAAGGGATGAATCCTTTAAATTTGGGTAAGGTTATTTTTGGCAAGGCTAAAATTTTGCCTTGTACTGCCGCGGCTGTAATGGAGCTTTTGGGTTCAATAGGAATAAATCTATCCGGCAAAGAAGTAGTTATAGTTGGGCACAGCGAAATTGTAGGTAAACCTTTAAGTTTATTATTATTGGACAAATTAGCCACGGTAACAGTCTGCCATTTTGGGACTTATAAAGCCGGGAAATTAGAAGAACACATTAAAAGAGCTGATGTTTTGATCATGGCTGTAGGGAAGGCTGGTCTGGTTAAGGGCGAATGGATTAAAGAAGGCGCGATAGTTATAGATGTAGGCATAAACAAGGTTGGGGATAAAATCGTCGGAGATGTGGATTTTGAAGGCGCTTCTAAAAAGGCTTCCTGGATCACCCCGGTTCCCGGAGGGGTAGGGCCGTTAACTGTGGTTATGCTGATGCGCAATCTGGTAGAGGGGGCAAAGTTATAATATGAACTTCAAAGATAAACTTCAATCCGGCAAATTTCTGGTTACAGCTGAGATCGGTCCTCCTAAGGGTATTGATATCAAGCGTATTTTAGATGAGGCTGAATTGATTCGTAACCGGGTAGATGCTATTAATGTGACTGACTCACAGAGTTCGGTTATGCGGTTGGGCTCTTTGGTTGTTTCCGGTATATTAAAACAAAAAGGCTTTGAGCCGATATTCCAGGTTACCTGCCGGGACCGTAACCGGTTGGCTTTGCAATCAGATATTTTATCCGCGGCTGTAATGGGCGTTGAGAATATCTTAGTTTTAACCGGAGACCATCCTTTAGCGGGAGATCATCCCGAGGCTAAGCCGGTATTTGACCTGGATTCAGTGCAATTACTACAGGTTATCCGGAAGCTTCAGCAGGGGGTTGATATGAATGGTTCTAAGCTTGAGGGTCCTGCGCCTAAATTATGCGTCGGAGCAGTGGTTAATCCCGGAGCTGAACCTATTGAGCCGCAGATCATCAAGATGGAGAAGAAGGTCGCAGCCGGAGCGCAGTTCTTCCAGACCCAGGCTGTATATGATGTTAAGATTTTTAAAGAATTTCTTTCCAAGGCCAGGCATTTAAAAGTCCCGATCCTGGCGGGAATAGTTTTATTAAAATCAGCGGATATGGCTAGGTATATGAATAAAAATGTCTCCGGAGTAAAGGTTCCGGATGCCCTGATCAAAGAAATGGAAGAGGCCAAAGACAGGCAGGGCAAATCCATTGAAATAGCCTCCCGGTTGATACAGGAATTAAGACCATTGTGCCAGGGAGTTCATATCATGCCTATCGGCTGGAATAGGTTCCTGCCCCAGCTTTTAGATAAAGCAAAATTATAACTAAAAATTATAACCAATGATAAAAATAGCCATCATCGGCGCCTCAGTAGCCGGGCATACCTTAGTCCTTAATTTACGGGAAAAGAATAAGGATTGCCAGATAACCCTGATTAGTGAGGAAGGTTATCCATTTTATGACCGCAGGCTGCTTTTGGACTTTTTGGCCGGAAGGATCAAAGAAGAAGATCTATTTAAGTTTAAAGAAGATTCTTACGCCAAGGATAATATTAATTTTACCAGGAACAAGAAAGTAAATTATTTAAATCTTCAGAAAAAAAATCTTCAGCTAAAAACCAAAGAAATTATAAATTACGATTTTCTAGTTATTTGTTCAGGCCGCAGGTATGTTTTGCCTGAAATACCCGGGGCGAACAAACCCGGAGTGTTTACTCTATATTCGTTAAGCGATTTTAAACAGTTTCTGGATTATTTCATTAGCGATTCAGTTTGCCTTGTCGGTAGCGATGATTTTGCCGTTAATACTGCCGGGATCATTGCCTCTAAAAATAAAGAAGTCAAACTGGTTAGTAGCAGGGATTTAAGCAGTATATCCCTGCCTTCTAGGATCAAGGTTATCAATAGCGAGATATTAGAGATAATCGGGGAATCTGTTGTTCAGGCAGTAAAATTTAAAGAAGGAAAAATAATCGCCTGCCAATCGGTTGTTTTCCTAGATAAAAAAGAGAGCAGTATCGATTTTCTTAAAGGTACCAATATTGAGTTAAGCCAGGGCCTTATAGCAGTAGATGATTTTGGACAGACTAATTACCCGGGCATTTATGCCTGTGGAAGCGTAGCCGGCTCTAAACTAAAGGCCGACAATAATAAAAGCTGGGATGAAGTTTTGGCTGAGAGCGCCAGGCTTAGCGATTACCTTTCGGGTATAGCTAAAGGTTAATATTCTCTGTAATATTTCTCTTGACTTTTGCCCTAATTTATATTATATGATAATAAAGATGCCTACCTTTAATTCAAGATAAAATACCTTGAAAAAAACATTCCTAATAATATTGCTTTTCTTTTTAGGCCCGGTAATTTTATTTGCCGGAGAAGTTAAAGAATTAAGCAAGTTTCAAGAGCAGGCCCGTATTTACCGCCAGCAGGGTGTGAAGCTTCAGAATAATGACGATTATGACGGGGCAATGAGTTTTTATCAAAAGGCAGTTGAATTAGACCCCGAATACGCTCCTACTTATAATGACCTGGGCGTAATGTATGAGGCTAAAGGGTTGATAGATCAGGCAGAAGAGCTTTATCTAAGAGCCCTGAAGCTCGACCCTGAATATCTTAGCGCTTACTCTAATCTAGCCTTTCTTTATGAAGGAAAGCGCGACCTTAACCGGGCAGGTTTTTACTGGAAGAAGAGGTGGGAGAAAGGCTTAGAATCTGATCCCTGGACTATTAAAGCACAATCCAAGTTCATTGATCTGACTCGGGTGTCACCGGCTATTAAACAATTGTATATTAATGAAGAGACCTTAACACTCGATAAAGAGGCAGCTGAGTACTTAAAGATTAAGAAAGAAGAAGAGCTTAAAAAATACCAGGGGTATTTAAAATTAGCGAATAATTTATATAAAGCTGGAGATTATACCAAAGCATTGGAGGAAGCAAATAGAGCCGGTCAAATCAATAATTCAGTTGAGGTTCTTGAGCTTAAGACATCGATCAGTAAAAAACAAGCAGAAAAGGAAAAGGAACTTAAAATAAAAGAGATGGAAGAGTATTTTCAAAAAGGGGTAAAGTATTACCGGTACGATAATCCTCAAGTGGCGCAGGACGAGTTTGATAAGATACAGGCGCTGGCCAGACCACCTCGAAAAAATAATTAGCTTAAAAATTCCTTTCAATGATTTAGCAGTTTCCTAATGGCGAAATCCAAATTATACCTTATAGACGCGATGGCTTTTTGTTACCGGGCATTTTACGCGGTCAAGGAACTGGCTACTTCTTTTGGCCAGCCGACCAATGCCGTATTTGGTTTTGTGAATATGCTCAATAAGATACTAAAAGATAAAAAACCGGAATTTATAGCGGTTTGTTTTGATGTGTCCCGGGATACTTTCCGGCAGAAGAAATTCGCTGAATATAAGGTTCAGCGGCCGGCTATGCCGGAGGGTTTATCTTGTCAGATCCCCCTGATCAAAGAAATAATCCGGGCTATGGGTATAACCATATTTGAAAAGGTTGGTTTTGAGGCTGATGATATAATCGCTACCTTGGCTCAGCGCGCCGAAAAAAAAGATTTAACTGTGACAATAGTCAGCTCGGATAAAGATATGCTGCAGTTAGTGGAGGCTAATGTGAAGGTGTTTAATCCTTATAAAGATGAAGGGGTGATCTTAGATAAGGAACAGGTTTTGGAGCGTTTTAAAGTTGGGCCGGAGCGGATAATCGATATTGTCAGCCTGATGGGAGATAGCGCGGATAATATACCGGGAGTGCCGGGTATAGGGGAGAAGACCGCGGTAGGGTTGATTCGGGAATTCGGAACTCTGGATAAACTGCTCACTCATCTGGATAAAGTAAAACAGCCGAAATTAAGGCAAGCTATCAGTGATAATATCGACAAGATCAAGCTTAATCGGGAGTTGGCGACATTGGATAAAGAAGTGAAATTGGATTTTAATTTAGATGAACTAAAAGCCGGCAATCCCGATTGCGAGGAACTATTTAAATTATATAAACGCCTGGAATTCAAGGCTTTTTTAAAAGGCCTGCCTGTTTGTAAGGAAGAGGCGGGGGTTGTCCTAAAAGCAAAGAAATATAAGCAGGCAGAACACAGCTATTTATTTAAAGATGGGGAAGGGGTGATCTTGTTTTGCGGCAGCGAGGGAGAAGTTTATTTTTCCCGGGAAGATGAAGTGTTTTCACTTAACCCTAAAGGTAAAGCTATAAAGGCGATGCTCCATAATTCTAAGATTAAAAAGACCTCCCATGACTTAAAAAGAATAAAGGTAACCCTTGCCGGCAAGGGAGCGGAATTAAACGGTTTATCTTTTGATACTATGATTGCCGCGTATTTATTGAATCCGTCTAAACCCGGGTATTCTTTAAGCGATTTAAGCTGGGATTATCTGGAAAAACCATTAAGATCCGAGGATGCCGATGGTTTAAGATCAATAGACCTGATAAGAGATATAAAGCCCCGGCTTGAGAAAGAACTTAAAGAGAAAAACCTCCTGAAATTATTTCTGGAGATTGAAATGCCGCTGGTGGATTGTTTAGCCGTTATGGAATTAAACGGGATAAGGCTGGATCTGGCAAAATTAAAAAAATTATCTTCGGAGTTGGAAAAGCGCCTGATTAAACTTATCGAGGATATCTATGAGATGAGCGGGGTCCAATTTAATATTAATTCGCCCAAGCAGCTCAGGCAGATACTTTTTGAGAAATTAAAACTCCCGGTAGTAAAAAAGACCAAGACCGGGCCCTCAACCGACGAAGAGGTATTAAATAAACTAGCCTCGCAGCATAAGCTCCCGGCCAAGCTTTTAGAGTACCGACAGTTGATGAAATTAAAGAATACCTATATTGATGCCTTGCCGGAATTAGCGGATAAAGACACTCATAAGGTACATACTTCTTTTAACCAGACTGGCACCGAAACCGGACGTCTAAGTTCCAGTAATCCTAATTTGCAGAATATACCGATTAAGACTGAACTGGGCCGAAGTATCCGGGAAGCGATAATTGCTTTTTCGGATGATAGCCGGCTTTTATCCTGCGATTATTCCCAGATAGAACTAAGGATCATGGCGCATATGTCCGGGGATGAAACTCTAGTCAAGGCTTTTAATCAGGGCAAGGATATCCACAGAATAACCGCGTCTTTGATTTATAATATCGAAGAAAAAGATGTCTTGGATGAAATGCGCGAAGTAGCTAAAAGGATCAATTTTGGGATTATTTACGGGTTAAGCGCTTACGGATTAAGTCGGGACCTGGGGATATCTCAATTCGAGGCCCAGCAGTTTATTGACGCTTATTTTTTAAGGTATCCTAAAGTCAGCCAATACATCCAGGATCAAATAAAGCTGGTAGAAAAAGTTGGGTTTGTAACTACGATATTAGGCAGGCGCAGGTATCTGCCAGAGATAAATAATAGGAATCAGTCTATCCGCCAGCTGGCCCAGAGGCAATCAGTGAATACGCCTATTCAGGGTTCAGCCAGCGATTTAATAAAATCAGCGATGGTCAAGATTCACCAGCAGATAAAAGACGCGGGGTTTAAAACCAGAATGATCCTACAGATCCATGATGAATTGCTTTTTGACCTGCCTGTAAAAGAAACTAAAGAATTTGTAAATCTCGCCCGGGATACGATGGAGAATGTTTTTCATTTAAGCGTCCCCATTAAAGTGGATGTAAAGATCGGCAGGGATTGGGGAAAGATGGAAGAGATAATTTAAGAAAGGGGATAAGAGATGAAAATAGCTGTTTGCGCTTCAGAGGTAGTTCCTTTTGCTAAAACCGGAGGCTTAGCGGATGTAGCCGGGGCATTACCTATAGCATTAGAAACCCAGGGCCAGGAAGTAATTGTGGTTATGCCTTATTACAAGGCAATTAGGAATGTGAAGAATATTAAGATCAGCCGGCTTAATGATAAAATTTCTTATTCGGTTATCGGAAAAAACGTCTTAGTATATTTTATTGAAAACAATAAATACTTTAACCGCGACGGGCTTTATGGCGATAAAAACGGCGACCATCCGGATAATTTGGATAGGTTTTCATACTACTGTAAAGAGGCCTTGAATTTATTAAAAGTGATAAAATTTATTCCGGATGTTATTCATTGCCATGACTGGCAGGCAGGGTTGATCCCGGTATACCTCAAAACAACCTACGCCGCAGATGCCTTTTATAAAAATATCCGGACTATGTTTACTATTCATAATATAGGTTACCAGGGGTTGTTTCCTAAGTCGGAATTCCTTAAATTAGGCCTGGACTGGAGCCTGTTTACCATAGATACCCTGGAATTTTATGACAAAATAAATATTTTAAAAGGCGGCCTGGTATTTTCCGACCTGATCACTACCGTAAGCTCAACTTACAGCCAAGAGATCCAGACTAAAGAATTCGGTTTTGGTTTGGAGAGTATTTTGATTAAACGCAGGGAGAGCGTCTTCGGGATATTAAACGGTTTGGATTATTCTCTCTGGGATCCGGCGACCGATAAGTTTATCGCCAAGAATTATTCATTAAAGACAATTGCGGATAAAAATAAATGTAAAGAAGACCTACAGAAGGCCTGCAAGCTGCCTTTAAAAAAAGATATTCCACTTTTCGGGATCGTCTCCAGGCTGGCTGAGCAAAAAGGTTTTGATCTTCTGGCAGCTGATATGGATAAGATCTGCAGAATGAAAGCCCAGCTGGTTATTTTAGGCACCGGAGATTTAAAATATCATCAGCTTCTTGAGGGAATAGTTAGGAAATACCCTAAGGTTATTTCGTTGAACCTGAAATTTGACGATACCCTGGCTCATAAAATATATGCCGGGTCGGACATCTTTCTTATGCCGTCTAAATATGAACCCTGCGGCCTTGGGCAGCTGATCAGTTTAAAATACGGAACTATACCTTTAGTATTTAAGACCGGAGGCCTGGCTGATACGGTTAATAAGGATAATGGATTTATATTTGATAAGTATGACGCCGGGGTGCTCTTAAAGATGATTAAAAAGTCTATCGAAGTTTTTAATGATCAGGAAAAATGGTCCAGCCTAATGCTTAAAGCAATGAAATGCGATTTCTCCTGGGGAGAGTCGGCAAAGAAATATATCGAGCTGTATGGTAAAAAGACCAAATAAAAAAATTATCTTAGGTATAACCGGCAGCCTGGCCAGCGGAAAGAGCACAGTTGCTAAAATGTTTCAGCTCTATGGCGCGGCGGTAATTGATGCCGATAAGATAGGTCATAGCCTGCTTAAACCCGGAAGCCGGGTTTACCAGAAAATACTCCGGAATTTTAGAGAAGGTATATTAAGAAGGAATAACTCTATCGATCGGGCGAGATTGGCTGATTTAGTATTTAAAGATGAAGAAAAGCTTAAAATGCTGAACCGGATTATGCATCCGGAGATAATCCGGGCTATCAAAGCCAAGATAAACTCATCAAGGCCCGGAGTTTTAATCTTGGACGCGCCGTTGTTAATTGAATCCGGCTTGCAGGACCTGGCGGATAAATTGATTGTAGTAAAATCTATCCGGGTTAAGCAGTTAAAGAGGCTAAGTAAAAGGAAGACACCTTTAAGTAATAAACAGGCCTTAAGGATAATCAAGGCTCAAATACCCCTTAAGGATAAGATCCGTTTAGCGGACTTTGTCATAGATAATAACGGAACTCTTTCCCAAACCAGAAAACAAGTAGAGCAAATAAGGAGGTTGTTGTGGAGAAGTTAGATATAAGCAAATTAAAGGATATGAAAATAACCGAGCTGAATAAATTATCCCGGGACTTAGGCGTAAACGGGGTAAGCGGCCTGAAAAAACAGGACCTGATCTTTAAGGTACTTCAGGCCCAGGCTGAGAAAGAAGGGTTGATGTTCGGGGAAGGGGTATTAGAAATATTGCCTGAGGGATTCGGGTTTTTAAGGAGCTCCAATTATAATTATCTTCCCTGCCCGGATGATATCTATGTCTCTCCTTCGCAGATACGCAAGTTTGACCTGCGCACCGGAGATACGGTAAGCGGTGAGATCCGGCCGCCTAAAGAGGGAGAAAAATATTTTGCCCTGCTTAAGGTCCAGGCAGTTAATTTTGAGAATCCCGAAGATTCCAAAGAAAAGGTACTTTTTGATAACCTGACTCCGATTTATCCCCATGACCGTTTTCTTATGGAGACTAAACCAGAAGAGGTGTCAATGAGGATAATGAGTCTTCTGACTCCTTTAGGCCGGGGTCAGCGCGGTTTGATCGTGGCCCAGCCTTACAGCGGAAAGACCGTATTATTGCAAAAGATCGCTAACGCTATAATGACCAATAGCCCGGAAGTAATTTTAATCGTGCTACTGATAGATGAACGTCCTGAAGAAGTCACAGATATGCAGCGTCATGTTAAGGGCGAAGTAGTGTCGTCTACTTTTGATGAACCTCCGGAAAGGCATATCCAGGTTGCCGAGATAGTCATGGAAAAGGCCAAAAGGCTGGTCGAGCATAAAAAAGACGTGGTAGTGCTTTTGGATAGTATCACCCGCTTGGCCAGGGCTTATAATTCGGTAATGCCGCACAGCGGTAAGGTTTTATCCGGCGGTATTGATTCCAACGCCCTGCAAAAACCCAAGAGATTTTTCGGCGCAGCCCGGGCCATCGAAGAAGGTGGTAGCTTGA
This sequence comes from Candidatus Omnitrophota bacterium, assembly GCA_043812955.1. Taxonomy (GTDB): domain Bacteria; phylum Omnitrophota; class Gorgyraeia; order Gygaellales; family Profunditerraquicolaceae; genus JAHKAP01. The sequence continues at coordinate 19,233 of JBDRLN010000052.1, forward strand.
CTATCATTGCTACCGCATTGGTTGATACCGGAAGCAGGATGGATGAGGTTATCTTTGAGGAATTTAAAGGTACCGGCAATATGGAACTTCAACTCGATCGTAACCTCTTCCAGCGCAGGATCTACCCGGCGATTGAAATTAAGCGATCCAATACCCGTCACGAAGAACTGCTTTTAAAGCCGGAAGAGCTGCAAAGGGTATGGATATTAAGGAAGGTTTTAAATGAGCTAAATAACGTCGAGGCGATGGAGCTTTTGATTGAGAAATTATCCAAGACTAAAACCAATGAAGAGTTTTTAAACAGTATGAACCAGTAAGCGGTTAGCGCCTGCCTGCCGGTCAGGCAGGGTTAGCGGTTAGCGAAAGCCGCACACCGAAAACCGAGCTGAACCATATTACACCTCGTAGGTGTTTTACACCTACGAGGTGGATTGGGTAACCACAAAAAAGGAGAAAAATAACATGAAAGATAAAATTCATCCCAGCTACAAAGAGAGCACTGTTGTTTGCGCCTGTGGAGAGACTATCCATACCCGCTCAACCCGTCAGAATATCCGGGTGGAGATTTGTTCTAAATGTCATCCCTTTTTCACCGGTAAACAGAAATTTGTGGATTCTGCCGGCAGGGTGGATAAGTTTATGAAGAAATACGGGAAGAAAACCGCTTAATATTAGCGCGGGTATAAATCATGATAAATAAGCTAGAAAAAATAGAGGCCCGTTACCAAGAGATAGAGCATCTTTTGGCGACCCCGGAAATCCTTGGCGACAGCGAACAGCTGAACAGGCTGGCTAAGGAGTTGTCGGATCTCAAAGATCCGGTCTATCTGTATAGGGAATATAAAAAGTTGATTGAGGATACAGATGGCCTGGAAAATATGCTTAAAGAAAAGCACGATAATGAATTTGTGGAATTAGCCAAAAAGGAGCTGGCTGATTTAAAAAGCAATAAGCAGACCCTGGAAGCAAAAATCAAAGAGGTTTTAAAAGGAGAAGATAAGGACGCGGGAAGGGATGTTATCGTGGAAATCAGGCAGGGGACCGGAGGCCTGGAAGCAGCTTTATTTGCGGCTGACCTTTACCGGATGTATACCAAGTACGCGGCGATCAAAAGCTGGAGCGTGGAGGCAATGTCGGGACATCCTACTGAATTAGGTGGTTTTAAAGAAATAGCTTTTAGCGTTAAAGGCAGGGACGCATTTCGCAGGTTAAAATTTGAAAGCGGAGTGCATCGGGTTCAGCGAGTTCCCAATACTGAGGCCCAGGGCAGGATCCATACTTCTACAGCTACTGTTGTAGTTTTGGTTGAACCTAAGGAAGTGGAATTAGTTATTAATCCTAATGACTTAAGGATTGATACTTACCGTTCTTCCGGTCCGGGCGGCCAGCATATGCAGAAAAGCGATTCCGCAGTCAGGATCACCCATCTGCCGACAGGTACTGTGGTTGCCTGTCAGGATGAGCGCTCACAGTTAAAAAATAAAAATAAAGCAATGAGGATATTGAGCGCGAAATTATTGGACATGAAACAGCAGGCAGAGGTTAAAAAGATGTCTGAGGAGCGCAAATCCCAGATTGGCACGGGCGACAGGAGTGAAAAGATCCGGACTTATAATTTTCCCGATAGGCGGGTTACTGATCATAGGGTCAACTTAACTTCTTATCAGTTAGAATCAATATTAGAGGGTGACCTGGATGAATTTTTTGAAGCTCTTTTAAAAGCAGCCGAAGAAAAGACAAGCCAGGTTTAATTAATATGACCGAAACAGAAATATTATTCAGCGAGATATTAAATTGTGACAAGTTATTCCTGTATTTTAATAAAGATATTATTTTAGGTAGGGATGCTGGTTTTTTTATCGCTAAAGCCTTGAAAAAAAGAATTGGCGGAGAACCGTTAGAATATATATTAGGTAAAACCGAATTTATGGGCCTGGGATTTAAGGTTAATATTAATGTTTTAATACCCCGGCCGGAGACTGAGATATTAGTTGAGGCCGTAATGAAGATGCTCACCAAGACACCAAGACACCAAGACACTTGGATATTAGATATAGGGACTGGGTCGGGATGCATTGCTATATCGTTAGCTAAATTTTTACCTAGGGTAAAAATAACTGCTACGGATATTTCTCCCGAAGCCCTGGAAGTTGCGCGGGAGAATGCCTTGCTGAATAATGTAGCCGACAGGATAAAATTTATAAAAAGTGATTTATTTAAGGGGCAAGGGATAAGTCTGCCTGACCGGCAGGCAGGTGACAAGTGGTATGATGTTATTGTTTCCAACCCTCCTTACGTAGCTATAGAGGAGATCGATAATTTACAGCCAGAAGTTAAATGTCAGCCGCGGATTGCGCTCGAAGCGGGAGTAGACGGTTTGGATTTTTTTCGCAGGATAATTGCGCAGTCCCGGGAGTATTTAAAACCCGGGGGATTATTGGCGATGGAGATGGGTTTTAATCAAAATGAAAAGATAGAAAATATTTTCCAAGAATCCGGGAATTTTAATATAATAGAAATTGTTAAAGATTATAGTAATATAGATAGGGTAATCATAGCTCAGTTAAAATAACCTTGTTTCGCCCCGGAGGTGGAAAATTCACCTACGGGGTGGAAAGTGAGGAAAGGATAATGGATAAATTAGTTATTGAGGGCGGGGTCAGGCTTAAGGGGGAAGTTCTGGTTTCAGGATCAAAAAATTCAGTACTTCCTATTTTAGCAGCGACCCTTATGACTGATGAACCCTGCGTTATTAAGGGCGTACCTAACCTTCGGGATGTTATTACCATGCTGAAGATCCTGCGTTCTTTAGGTAAAACGGCTGATTATGATAAAGGAGTAGTTACTATTACTCAGGCCGGAGATCCGGTTTTAGTGGCTGATTATAAGCTAGTTTCAACAATGCGGGCGTCTTTTTGTGTTTTAGGCCCGCTTTTGGGCAGGTTTAAAAAAGCCAGGGTTTCTTTACCCGGAGGCTGTATTATCGGGGTAAGGCCGGTGGACCTGCATTTAAAAGGTTTGAGGTGTTTGGGTGCTAATATTGATATTGAATCTGGTTATGTAGTAGCTAAAGCCTCCCGGCTTAAGGGTGCGCAAATGTATTTGGGCGGGGTTTACGGTTCTTCGGTATTAGCTACTGATAATGTAATGATGGCAGCAGTATTCGCTAAAGGAAAAACTGTCATTGAATCTGCCGCCTGCGAGCCCGAGATAGCTGACCTGGCCGAGTTTTTAATCAAGATGGGAGCTAAGATCAAAGGCCAGGGTACACCGATAATTGAGATCGAAGGAGTTAAAAAACTTCACGGGGCTGAACATAAGATAATTCCGGACCGGATCGAAGCCGGAACTCTTATGACTGCTGCCCTGATCACAAGAGGAGATCTGAATATTAAAAATTGCCTTTACTCTCATCTGGGGGCGGTGATTGATAAACTGGAAGAATCCGGCGGATTAATAGTTAAGTCTATCGATTCTATGCGGGTGAGTTTAAAAAATAGACTTAAACCGGTTAACGTTACTACTCTGCCTTATCCGGGTTTTCCTACGGATATGCAGGCTCAGATAATGAGTCTGATGACAGTTACTCCCGGGATAAGTGTGATTACGGAAAAGATATATCCGGATAGATTTATGCATGTCGCGGAACTTAACCGTATGGGCGCGCTTATTCAAAGAGAAGGCCCGCATGCTATCGTTGAAGGAGCAAAGAGTTTGTCCGGAGCCCAAGTAATGGCTTCGGATTTAAGGGCTTCAGCCTGTTTAGCCCTGGCTGGTTTAGCAGCTAAAGGTATTACTTCAATATCCAGGATCTACCATTTAGAGCGCGGTTATGAAAACCTGGAAGAGAAATTGCGGGGCGTAGGGGCGAAGATCTGGAGAGAAAAAGAATAAAGCAGGGACGGTTCTGAAGGCAAAGCTAAAGTGTCCCTTTTTAGGGGACACTTTAAGATTAGTTTCAGAACCGTCCCTGGACTGGATTAAGGATAGATATGATATTAATGATAGATAATTACGACTCTTTTACCTATAATCTGGTCCAGTATTTGGAGGAATTGGGGGCTAGGGTTAAGGTGTTTCGTAATGATAAAATCAGCCCGGAAGAGATCAAAAAAATGAATCCGCAAATAATCGTGGTTTCTCCCGGTCCGGGAAGGCCTGAAGATGCCGGGATCTCTTGCGAGGTTATCCGGGAGTTTTCCGGCAAAATCCCCATACTCGGAGTGTGTTTGGGCCATCAGGCAATAGGTTATGTTTATGGAGGAAAGATCAGGGTGGCGGATAAAATCATGCACGGAAAAATCTCTAAAATTTATCATAAGGCAAAAGGTATTTTTAAAGGAATACCTAATCCTTTTGAAGCTACCCGTTATCATTCTTTGCTGGTAGAGCGGGGAAGTTTTCCGGATTGCCTAGAGATAACTGCCTGGACAAAAGATAAAGAGATAATGGGTTTAAAACATAAAAACTATCCGGTATGGGGATTGCAGTTTCATCCAGAGTCAATCATGACTAAGGACGGCAAAGATATTTTAGCCAACTTTTTAAAAATCTAACCTTTTTTCCACCCCGTAGGTGTTTTACACCTACGGGGTGGATATGGTTAGAAGGAAAGAAATGAAGAAAACTGATTGTTTAAAGGATATTATTGCCCAGAAAAAGGAAAGGATTATTTTAGCCAGGCAGGCCTTGTCTGAAGGAGAGCTAAAAAATAAAATCCAGGGCATGCCATTGGCCCGGCCGTTTAGCGAGGCTATTAATAAATCTAAGGCAATTTCTTTGATCGCTGAAATAAAAAAACAGTCGCCTTCTCAAGGGCTCATCTGTCAGGAGTTTTCGCCGGTTGATATCGCCAAGATTTATAAAGAGGCCGGCGCGCAGGCAATATCGGTTTTAACTGAAGAAGATTTTTTTGCCGGAAATCTGAATTTTATCAATGAGGTTAAAAGCGCAGTGGACCTGCCAGTGTTAAGAAAAGATTTTATCATTGAGGCCTATCAGGTTTATGAATCCAGGTTTTTTGGAGCTGACGCTATACTCTTGATAGCGGACCTACTTTCTAAAGATAAAATATCTGAATTTATGAATATAGCCGAGAGTTTAGGCATGGATTGTTTGGTTGAGGCGCACACCGAAAAGGAATTAAAAAAAGTCCTGGATTTAAAAGCCCCTTTAATAGGCATAAATAACCGCGACCTGCACACCTTGGAAGTAGACCCTAAGACCACAGAGAAACTGATTACCTTAATCCCTAAAGATAAGATAGTGGTAGTGGAGAGCGGGATTAAGAATTTCCAAGATATCCTGTTCCTGAAGATATTGGGGGTACGGGCGGTTTTAGTAGGCGAGTCTATATTAAGGGCCGAGGATAGATCAGAAAAGATTAAGGATTTGATGGGATGGTAGGGAAGGGTTAAGCCTGCCTGCCGTCAGGCAGGGGATAAGAGGTAGGTGTTAAGAGGTAATATATGGTTAAGGTAAAGATATGCGGTATAACCAACCTAGAAGATGCTGAACTCGCTGTAAAGGCAGGTTGTGATGCTTTAGGGTTTATGTTTTATAAAAAAAGCCCGCGCTACATTGATCCTTTAAAAGCCAGTCGGATCATTAAACAATTGCCCAAGAAGGTCATTAAAATCGGGGTGTTTGTTAATTCTCCGGAAAGCGCTATCAGAAAAATAGCCAAAATATGTAAATTGAATCTTCTGCAATTCCATGGCGATGAGACTCCGGAATTTTGCGCCAGGTTTAAGGATAAGCGGATAATTAAGGCTTTCAGGATTAAGGGGGTTATCGGCCCGGAAGAGATATTAAAATACAATACCTTTGCTTATTTATTTGATAGCTATACTAAATCTGGTTTTGGCGGCAGCGGCAAGGTTTTCAACTGGAAATTCGTGCAGCACCCGGAGTGTATTACCCGTCCGGTTTTTTTATCCGGAGGATTGACTGAGAAAAACGTCTGCCAGGCGATAAAGACTTTTCATCCTCATTGGGTGGATGTCTCCAGCGGCGTAGAGACGGCGCCGGGGAAGAAAGACTCGGCTAAAGTCAAAAGATTTATCAAATCAGTAAAGAAATAAAGAACTAGGCAACTAGGGGACTGGTTCCTTTCATATAACCAATTGTTGTATATACTAGTTACATACAGTCACTTTGCATTTTTTAATATTGGAATATTTTATAAAAGTGCAAACTAACTAGCAGGAACTTATTGTATCGTATAGTGTTAGAATCAAGGACTGTCGCTTGTACTTGTAAATAATAAAAAACTATGTTACCTAATAAAGCAGGATATTTTGGTCAGTTTGGAGGAAGGTTTGTTCCGGAGACCCTTATCTATGCTCTCGAAGAATTAGAAAGTGAGTATAAGAAAGCGAGAAAGGATAGGGCTTTTCATAAAGAACTGGATTATTATCTTAAGGAATATGCCGGTAGGCCGACGCCATTATATTTTGCCGCTAATTTGAGCCGGAATCTAAGGTTTAAGATATATTTAAAAAGAGAAGATTTACTACATACCGGAGCTCACAAAATAAATAATACTTTGGGCCAGATACTTTTAGCGGTTCGGATGAAAAAAAAGAGAGTTATTGCTGAAACCGGAGCCGGACAGCATGGCGTAGCTACCGCTACGGTAGCGGCGTTATTTGGTTTAAAATGCGATATCTATATGGGTGAAGAAGACATGAGCCGGCAGAGTTTAAATGTTTACCGGATGCGGCTTTTAGGCGCCCGGGTAATACCGGTAAAAAGCGGCTCTAAAACTTTAAAAGACGCTATGACCGAGGCTTTAAGGGATTGGGTTACTAATGTGCGTTTGACTCATTATATTATCGGTACTGTTGCCGGGCCGCATCCCTATCCGATGCTGGTCAGGGATTTTCAGTCTGTAATTGGCTGCGAGGCGAGAAGGCAGATTTTAAATAAAGAAAAAAGGCTCCCCGGTTATTTATTGGCTTGCATTGGCGGAGGAAGTAATGCGATGGGATTATTTCATCCATTTTTTAATGATAAAGAAGTCAAATTTATTGGAGTAGAGGCAGCTGGTAGGGGATTAAATACAGGCAAGCACGCAGCTACTTTAGTTACCGGAAAGGTGGGAGTGCTGCATGGTTCTAAATCTAATCTCCTGGAAGATATTTACGGCCAGATAAATTCTACGCATTCAATTTCTGCGGGGCTGGATTATCCCGGAGTCGGGCCGGAGCATGCTTATTATAAAGATATAAAACGGGCGACCTATGTAGCAGTAAAGGATCGGGAGGCCCTGGAAGGCTTTAAAATGCTATCTGAATCCGAAGGGATTATCCCGGCTTTAGAATCAGCCCACGCAATTTACTATCTTAAGAAGATGGAGCTCAAAAAAAATAATATTGTAATAGTCTGCTTATCTGGAAGAGGAGATAAAGACATGGGGATCGTTATTCAGGCTTTGAAACTATGAATCGGATTGAAAAAAAATTCAGGCAATTAAAAAAGCAGGGTAAAAAAGCCTTCATTGCATTTATTACTGCCGGGTATCCGGACTTAAATACTACCGCTGGGTTGATCCGGGAATTTTCTAAAATCGGAGTGGATATTATTGAGCTAGGCGTTCCTTTTTCCGATCCCCTGGCTGATGGAGCGGTTATCCAGGAGTCTTCGCAATATGCCTTAAAAAAGGGTATTAATCTGGATAAAATATTAAACCTGGTAAAATCAGCGCGAAAAAATACCAACACCCCGATCTGCCTGATGTCTTATTACAATCCTATATTTTGTTTTGGGCAGGAGAAATTTGTAAAAAAAGCTCTTAGCTGCGGTGTAGACGGAGTGATTATACCTGATCTTCCGGCAGAAGAGGGAAAACTTCTTGGGGTTTATGCCAATAAGTACGGCCTGGATACTGTATTCTTCTTGGCTCCTACTAGTTCTATTAAAAGGATAAAAAGCGTAGCTAAAAAAACCAGAGGTTTTATTTATTATGTTTCTTTAACCGGAGTTACCGGAACCCGTAAAGAATTGTCTAAGGATTTTATCCGCCAGGTTAAATTAATCAAAAGGTACACGGATAAACCGGTTTGTTTAGGGTTTGGAGTTTCAACTCCTCAACAGGTAAGGCAGGTCAGCAGAGTAGCTGACGGGGTAATTGTGGGCAGCGCGATTATCCGCAAGATTAAAGAGAATATTGGCAGGCCGGACCTAGTAAAAAAAGTAACGGCATTTGTAAGTAGATTGAAATAGAAATTAAACGAAGAACTAAAAACGAAGAGCGTAAAACTAAAGTGTAAAACTTATCCCGTCCAGCGATTAAGCTATAAGACGGGATCCCGCTTAAGAAATAATATTATTGAGCGGGAAAACTTTAAGTTTCAACTTTACGCTTTGCACTTTAAACTCTAAGCTTACGAAATTATGTATAAAAAGATAAAATTAGACAACGGGTTAAGGATTATTACTCAGCGGATGCCCAAAATGCAGTCAGTAGCTTTAGGCGTTTGGATAAAAGTCGGGGGCAGGTATGAGAACCACCGGAATAAAGGCATAAGTCATTATTTAGAGCACCTTTTATTTAAGGGGAGTAAGAAATATTCCTGCCGGAAGATCAAAGAATCGATCGAAGGGGTGGGAGGTTCTTTAAATGGCTTTACTTCTGAGGAGATTACCTGTTATTTGGTAAAATTACCTTGCCGGCACCTGGATTTGGGCTTAAGCGTGCTTTCGGATATGGTTATCAATCCTAAATTATTCCAGGAGGATATTGATAAGGAGAGGACGGTAATCTTAGAAGAAATAAAGATGTATAAAGACGTTCCCCAGAGTTATGTTTATGATCTGTTGGATGAATTGCTCTGGCCTCGCCAGATGCTGGGCTTGAGCGTAATCGGTAGCGCGGAGTCAGTATGCGGAATTAATAAGCCGGATCTTGACTCTTACAAGGATAAACACTATACGCCTATAAATATCGTAATCAGCGCAGCCGGATTAATAAACAACGATAAATTTGTTAAGACAGTGGGAAATATTTTTAAGGATGGTAAGGGTAAGGAGGTAAATAAGTTTATAGGAGTAGAAGAGGCTCAAGCAGGGCCGCAAATGAAATTGTTAGCTAAAGATACAGAGCAGACTCACTTAGTTATGGGATTCCATAGTTTTAAAAGAGACGATCCTTTAAAATATGCCCAAGCGGTTTTGCATGTAATATTAGGTGGGAATATGTCCAGTCGGTTGTTTAACGAATTAAGAGAGAATAAGGGTTTGGCTTATGAGATTGGCACAGCGGTTAAACGTTTCCAGGATACTGGAGCATTCTTAGTTCATGCCGGAATTGATAATTTTAAAGTAACTGAGGCCATAAGAGTGATCCTGGAGGAATTAGAAAAAATAAAAAATTATCTAGTTTCAGATGATGAATTAAAACGGGCTAAGGAGTTTTATCTGGGGCAAATGGAGTTGGCCTTAGAAGATACTATGGACCAGATGCTCTGGATAGGCGAGTCTACCTTAACCTTAGATAAGACTTATACCCCGGAGCAGGTAATTAAAGAGATAAGTAGGCTTAATAAAGAAGATATCCGTTCTGCCGCTCAGTTTATATTCCAAGAGAATAAACTTAATTTGGCGATAATCGGCCCGCAAAAGGCCCGGGAAACTGAAATAAACCAAGAGTTGCGCTTAAAATAAAACCATGATATCTGTAATTTCCATAATCACAATGTCATTATTATTCCTGTCCCTGGCGTTAATATCGTTTTTCTTCGCATTATCTGAGACGTCTATTATTGGGATCAATAAAATCCGCCTGCGCCACATGCTTACTAAAGGAGTAAAACACGCCTCCAGCATCCAGAGATTGATTGCCAAATTGGATAAATTTATTGCCGCGCTTTTAATAGGAAATAATTTTGTGAATATCGCTATGTCTTCGATCATCACGGTGATCTGCATTCAGGTTTTCGGATATCACTGGGGCGTTGTAATAGCTACTTTATCTTCAGCCTCTTTTGTGGTTATCTTCTGCGAAATAACCCCAAAGATAATAGCCGCTAAACATACCGAAAGGGTGGCGGTTTATATCTCTCCCTGGATGGAATTGGTGGTTAAAATATTGAATCCACTGGTTAGGATTTTTATTATTGCTAGTAACCTGCTTTTAAAGGTCTTAAGGATAGGCCCGTCAAAGAGGTTGCCGTTGATAACCGAAGAAGAATTGCACCTGATGATCGAGATGGGCCAGGAAGAAGGAGTTGTAACTGCCTCAGAAAGAAAGATGCTTCAGCGGGTTTTTGAATTCCAAGATATTTTAGTTACCCGCGTGATGATACCTATAGATAAAATAGTGGCAGTAAACTTAAATTCAAGCCTAGATGAGATATTAAATATCTCGGTTGAAGAGGGTTATGCCAAGCTGCCGGTCTACTCCGGTTCTAGGAATAATATCGTAGGCATAATTTATACCCGGGACCTGCTTTATATATTGAAGGATAAAGGTCTTTTTGTCCTGCAGGATGTTTTACGTATTGTCTATTATGTCCAACATACTATGGGCATACATGAACTGCTTAAGGTATTCCAGGCTGATAAGATCCAGGTCGCTATTGTGATTAATGAGCATAAAAAAGCTTTAGGCCTGGTTACCTTGGAAGACTTGATGGAAGAAATAGTCGGCGAGATTGAAGAGAAGCGCTCTCCAGGCAGATAAAATTAGGGATCGGTCAACACATTCTTACCCCCTTGAGACAAAAAAGTAAGATAGGAGTTAAGCAGCAAATCTAGGTCAACAGCTGCTGTCATCAATAGCCTTTTATCCAGGTCAGGCTTTTTCTCTCTGGCTAATTGCCAAG
>JBDRLN010000053.1:0-2266 GCA_043812955.1 Candidatus Omnitrophota bacterium
CCTTTCTGAAAATAGATATTACCTAAACCGATATAAGCGCGGGGATTCTCAGCATCCAGAGAGATAACCTTGTTAAATAATTCAATCGCCTTATCAGACTCGCCTTTCTGAAAATAGGTATTACCTAAACCAGCGTAGGCATTGGAATTCTTGGCGTCCATAGAGATAACCTTGTTGAAAATATCAATTGCCCTATCCAGATTCCCCTTTCTCATCTCTTCATAACCAGCTCTCATGTCCTTACTTACCGTTACAACATCTGTTACGTCTGCGGCATAAATATTTGGATTATTGTAAATAACAAACGTTGCTTGGGCCGAAAATAGAAAAATTATTAACCTTAAAAACGATTGTTTTCTCATTCTTGCCTCCTCATAAATTGTTTACTGCCAAAGTAAAATTATTTACTGGATCACCTCCTTTTAGCCTTAAAAGATATACGATATTTATATCTTTTAATATAGTATTAGCAATATTCCAAGCTAAAATGACTGCCCTCATAAGTTGTACCAGTTCTTAAGAGAACAACCTCATTTCCTATCCACTCTTGTCTAATAGCCTCTGGAGCAGGAGGCTGGTAATTTGCGGCCTGATTGTATTATACTGCTCCTTATTAACAATTCAAGCATTTTAAACTAGGATATGGCTCATGGGGCATACCCCAGAAAAGAGCTCTTATTCTAATGAAAATCCTAGGGATTAAAATCGATAAACATACGGTAGGACTTGGGGGGATAACTTTAAAAAGCATAATCCAGCTTTTTGGTAATATTATTCAACAGCTCTTTATCAAAATAGATTTCTAAATTTTTTATCGCTTCTTCCCTGGTCAATAGCCCTTCCCTTATAAGCTTGCTCATTTCCACATGATAATGCGTATAACCGAAATATTTCATAGAATTATGCACAGAGACGAAGTTAAGGTAGCAGTTAGTTGTATATGCCGGATAACTTAACTTTGGAAATTTTCATTTCAGTTCTTTTTTTATTACCTCAACATAAACATCTGAATCAAAAGGTAAGAACCAATGCGGAGATAAAACTGCGCATCTCTGCCTCTTCTTCGCCCTGACCAAAACCTCTTCCATGCTTCCCGGAAAATCTTTATATTTAGGGTTGGTTTTTACATACGTGTCTAGAAATTCTTTTGCCGCCCTGGCCATTGAGATAAATTCAGCCTGATGCACATTGCATCCGCATCTTGACATTAACGGCTGCTTCTTAGATTACCCTTTAGTCCAGCCCGCAATTATTTTACCATCCTGCAACAGACAGGCAGCCTAATCATGGTAAAAACAGGGTATGCCCAAAATATTCATTAATTCTCCTCAAACCAACAAGGCTCTATATCCCCGCGTAGATAAAAGATATAATAGCGCTTGGGCCGATATAATAAACAATGAACGCCAGGAGCGCAAGAATTATCAGAATGGGGGCCAAAAAGTAGATCCTATGTTTTTTGATCATATAGAACGCTTCTTTTAAAATATACCCGATCTTTGTCGTGGCTTACCTCATTCCTTTTATGATTGACGAAAACTATCCTCGATATCAGGCTGGTATCCTTCGGCCCCAACCCAAAAGGTATGATCGTCTTTACTGGGTTTGGTTATAATTTTACGGTTAAAAAGCGCAATAAAAATTAAGGTAATCCCCATGCCTAAGAAATAAACTACTGTTAAAGAAACTGTTATTAATATCTTTTGGATTATCCTGATAAACTTCTGAAGCAGCCTTTTTAGCATTATTTTTATTTAGCTCCTGTCAAATCCGGCCATTTTTAACACCGTTTAATAAATCAAGCATCTTAAGTTAGAATTCGGGTCTTACTGTTTTAATATTCATGATTGTTAGAGATCCTTCGTTCCCTCAATAATATTTATATAAATCGTACTTTTTTAATTCATTTAAGTTCTTGATTATAGTCTGATGGTTATCGCAGTGATCACAGTGCTCATCATATAACACCTGATTATTTGTAAACCTTGCGTTTTTATTTTCCTTTAAATATTTGGCCTGCCTTCTCCAGCGCCAGTATTCTTTTGAATTCCAGACCTCCTTGAACGGTTTTTTATCGAGATACCCCACTGTCCGCAGGTGGCAGCAAAAACTCATGTCATATTTAGCTGGAATCAGATTAAAATACCATCCTATGGTACAGCCGTGGTTCAGGAAAAAGTCCTTGGACCATGCCCCTGTTTTTTCATCATAATGATTAAGCTGAAATTCGAAATTATCGATAAACTCTATGCCCTTCTTCTTCAGG
>JBDRLN010000054.1:0-16279 GCA_043812955.1 Candidatus Omnitrophota bacterium
TCTTGGTGGAGGTAGTATTCATCCCGGATTCAATCCAGTAAGATAAAGGCGTGAGATCATCGGAATCATTAAACCTTATATCATTACCAGTAGCCTGCATCTTGCCGGCTGTAACTAAAGCGGCGGTGTTGATGGTGATCGAGACCTGGTAATCAGTGAGGCTTGAAGCTAAGGAGTTGGTGATTTTAACTGTGGCATTATAGCTCCAGCCAGGTAAATCTGCTTGGGCAGAAGCTAAAAAAAATAAAGAAGCAAAACTTACAGAAAGGCAATAAAATATAATTCTTGTTTTTTTCTTCATCCTAATTCCTCGAATTTCTTTATTCTCCTCTTTTCTAACGCAATAACCCAATAACGCTCTTATCTTTTTACTGGTTATTTTATCTCCCTCCATATATCTATTCCGATGTCCCTACCTTTAAAGAAACCAAAGGTTACGGTTCCGGCAACTACGGTAAGCACAGGGCTGGATGCAGGAGTGATAGTGGCTACCTCTGCCTGCTGATCTTTGAGGTAATTCTATTTGGCAGGAAAATAATTTATATCTCCCGACTAGCCCTAAGGACTTCGGAGGCGGAAATCTCTCCCCTGGTAAGTTTTTCCAGGCCGTCATTCCTTAGAGTACGCATACCATTGTTTATCGCGTATTCCACAATCTGATGGGGGGGAGATTTCTCCAAAATTAACTCCTTGATCCCATCGTTTAAGACTAAAAGTTCAAAAATTCCGGTACGCCCTTTAAATCCCGTAGAACGACAATTTGAGCAACCCACCTCTTTATATAATGTCAAATCATTAGTAGAAGCAGGAAAACCCAAAGAAACGATTTCAGCCTCTGTAGGTTTATAAGCCTTTTTGCATTTTGGGCAGAGCCGCCTGACTAACCTCTGGGCAATGATAGCACTTAGGGCCGAGGCGACTAAGAACGGTTCGATCCCCATATCGATTAGCCTGCTTGCCGCTGCTGCAGCGTCATTGGTATGCAGGGTGGAAAAAACCAAATGCCCGGTCAAGGCTGAGTGTATGGATATCTCGGCAGTCTCCCGGTCGCGAATCTCTCCGATCATAATTATATCCGGGTCATGTCTTAATATCGCCCTTAAACCAGTGGCGAAGGTTAAACCGGCCTTAACATTCACCTGAGACTGACACACCCGTGGCACTACATATTCAATTGGGTCCTCAAGGGTGATTATATTCTTCTTAAGGTCATTAATCAAATTTAAAACCGCATAAAGCGTAGTAGTCTTTCCGCTTCCCGTAGGGCCGGTCACCAGAACTATACCGTAAGGACGCTTAACCTGGACTTTAATAATTTCCAAAACATCTTTTTGGAAACCTAAATCCTCCAATTTAAATATGCCTTGCGTTTTATCCAAGAGTCGAATGGAAATATTCTCTCCATAAATAGTCGGAAAGGTAGAGATGCGCAAATCCACCTCTTTATTCAACACAGAAGTCTTAACTCTGCCGTCTTGGGGCAGGCGTTTCTCGGCAATATCCATATCCGCAAGGATCTTAATTCTAGAGATAACCGCTAATTCTAAATCCTTGGCTATAGGACGGGCATCCTGTAATACACCATCGATCCTCAGGCGCACATAACAATTTTTTTCCTCGGGTTCGATATGGATATCGCTGGCCCCCGCATCCACGGCTTCGGTAAAAAGCGAGTTCACCAGGGTAATTACCGGTGCTCCGGATGCCTCCCTTACTAAATCATTCATATCAATTTCGCCTCTGCGAGCCGTAACCTCAGCAGGGGTGGCTTCAGCGGAAAGCTCTTGACCCTCATAATATTTTTTAATAGCATAATTAATAGCGCTGGGAGTAGCTATGGCTGGCCTGATGGTTAAACCGCAGGCCCTCCTTATTTCATCCACTACCAGGATATCTAATGGGTCGACCATCGCTATCATCAGGGCGGTCATCACCCTACTCAGGGGAATAAACTTATAGCGCCGGACCAACGATAAATCAAATAATTTTATCAGGCTTTTATCGATATCATAGCTAGAGATATCCACGAAGGGAATACCCAATTGTTCACTTAAAGCCAGCGTAAAATCTTTCTCCGAGACATAACCCTTTTTAATCAAAAAATCCCCGATTTTGCCTCCGCTGCGTTTCTGTTCCTCTAAAGCTTCATTAAGCTGGCCTTGAGTCAGCAAACCTTTTTTTATAAAATAGTCGCCTATGAATACCATTTGATCTTCCCCTTATTTTAAATATTTACCTTAAAATTTAAACCCGACTCCATCAGAAAACTGCGTACTTAATCTGAATGGTTCTTTTGACGTTATTTACCATACCGACGGCTGTGATGATCGAGGTTTGAAAATTATGATTTGCCCAAAAGGTGCCCTCGCCCAATTTTGTCGGCTTAACATTACCTGTTCCGTTTCGGTCATAATCCATATCCGTCTTTAACTCATTTAGCGACTTGGCTATTCCGGCTTCAGCTAAATAAAAGGCCTTTAATCGGTCAATGTTAAGCAGGCTTAGGCTAATCCGCGAAAAAAGCAAACCTAATAAACTCATTCCCAAAACCGCCAGAAATATAAGCACGATAATTACCATAAGAAGTATGGTTCCCCGATTATCCATTTTTTTATCCGCCTTCTTATAAAGTCTTTGCTGGCGTAGGCCCATTGATGAACAAAAAACCAATTACCCTACGGAGGCTATTAGATAGCTACATGCAAGATTTTACGAGGCCTAGCTTTTTCTTACATAATAGCATCCTACTTTAAATTTGTCTTTAACTTTATGGCAATGCGCTACCTTAGTCATAACATTGTTCTCTTCATCGGTATAAGAACTGGGGAAATTTATCTTCAACTTTAACTGTGTCCCTTCAGGTATATCTTTATCAGAGATAAGAGAAAGGCCTGCAGGACTGATATCTAATACAATAACACCTTGCGCATAATCTCTGTCGCCCTTGGTGCTAATATGGCAAGTAATCTTATTATTAGTTTTACCCCGCCAATATGTCCTGCGTTTTTCCATTTAGGACCTCCTTTACTGGGCATTTGACTTATTGAGTCCGAAGAATAACATATGTCAATCTTCTTTGGGGTATTTATTTTGTTTATGCGAACTCACCACTCGCTGGGTTTTTGGCCCGCAAACTCTCCCCATTTATCTGAGAGAGGCTGGTCTAAATTTACCTTGACGTCGGCGGTATCCTTAAAATATAACCAGCCGCCTTCGTCACTAAAACCTTTATCGGTGGTGGTATCGGCATAACTATTAATGCCCCCTGATTTTGCACTGATCATCTCCGCAGGCATTTTATCTAAATATTTTTTCTTAATCCCGGCGTCGTAATAATAGCTTTTTAAAAAATCACCGAGTGAATCGGGGTATTTACCCTCTTTGGCCCTATATAAGGTTATTCTCGTCCTTAATGAATCCAGGTTAGTGCGAGTGGCGCTGATCTTGGCCTCGCTATCAAAACCGATAAAATTAGGAATGATGGTGGCGGCCAGAATGGCAATGATGGAGATAACAATTAAAAGCTCAATAAGAGTAAAACTTTTGCCGTATAGCGTATTGCGAATTGGGTATAGCGTCGTATTCATTAATTCCTCCAGGGTTTATTTTTAAAATTTTAATCGTTCATATAAATATCGCTTTCACATTACCTGCGAAAAACTTTGATTAAATTAAATATTGGCAGCAATACCGAAAGCGCGATAAAGGCAACCATCGAACCCATTACCAAAAGAAGAATCGGCTCTAAAACCGCGGTCATATTTCTAATGGCATAATCTATTTCCTGGTCGTAGAAATCCGCCACATCAAAAAGCACCTGTTCCAGTTTACCGGTCTTCTCACCCACAGAAATCATCTGGACTACCATACCCGGGAATATGGCGGTCATCTTAAATAACTCATTCAAAGGCTTACCCTTGGTAATGCCTATTGAAATATTCTGAATATTTTCCCGCAGGGTAGCGTTGGAAACTGTCTTTTCAGTAACCCGCAAGGCCTCCATTAAGGTAACGCCGGATTTTAGTAAAGAGGCTAAGGTACGGGCGAATTGGGAAATGACAACCTTAAGATACAACTCCCCGAATAAAGGAATCTTAAAGATAAATGTATCGATCTTCTTCCTTCCGCTTACCGACTTAGCGTATTTTTTAAACCAGATAATAAAAATTACGAAGGAAATTAAACCCAGATACCAAAACTTATTCACAATAAAACTAACCGCAAGAAGTATCTTTGTGGGCAATGGCAATTTTGCGCCGTAAGTATCAAAAATTGTTACGAATTTAGGGATGATTGTGGCAAGTATAAAGGTAATAATCACAACTGAAACAATCACTAAAATAACTGGATAGGCCATGGCTGATTTTATGCGGCTGCGAATTTCTAACTCCTGCTGTATCAGCTGAATTAATCTATCCAGGACACTCTCTAAGATACCACCGGTTTCTCCTACGCGGACCATGCTTACAAAATAATCAGAGAAAATACCAGGGCATTTAGTCATGCTATCCGATAAGCTCACTCCGGATTCAATCTCCTTAGCTATCTTTTCCAGCATTTCTTTCATCACCCTATTTTTGGTTTGCTCCTTAATGCTGGAGATTGCCGGAGCCAGGGGTATGCCGGATTTAAGCAAAGTAGAGAGTTGCCGGACAAAAAAGAGCAACTCCGCGGTTTTGACCTTTTGGTATTTACTAAATATTGATTCGATTTTTAATTTTAAGGAAGAAACCTGCTGAAGCCAAATTAGAGAATATCCAGACTGCCTTAAAGTTTTTAAAACTTCTGCTTCTTCCGCGGCATCGATACTGCCTAAAACCTCTTGGCCCATTTTGTTGCGCACCTTATAGTTATAAAGCGGCATAACCCCTCTAAAAATTTGGAAAAATTATTTCTTTGCGCTATTGCTTAAACCAGCGCTTAATGGAACGTTTCTTAATCCCCTGAGGATGAAACGGGAGTTTGAATAATATTTACTGCGCGGATAATTATCGACCAAGGCCTGAAACATTTGTTTGGCAGCTATTTGGTCGTGGAAAAACCAGTAATAAATCTTACCTCCCCGATACAGCGACTCATCGGCTTTATCGCTTTCCGGAAATTGCGTTGCGATATTTTGGTAAAGGTCCACGGCCTCGGACAAACGGCTAGTTTTATCTTTACGCCGGCTCTCGATCCCCTGATTTGTCTCAAGATACAGGCATTTTTCAAATAATTTGTTTACCAGAATCCTCTCGCCTACTCTGGCGATATTAACAGAAACCTCTTCTCTCTTGGGAACTTTAACCTGTTTTATCCCTCCAGAATCATGGATAATACGCGGAGTAACGAAGACCGCTAATTCCGTTTGTTTTAAATCGTGAGATTTATTGCCGAACAGCAAACCTAATACCGGTAAATGCCCCAGTATGGGAATTCTGCTGCGGACGCGGGCATCCTCGTTTTTAATCAGGCCTCCGATAACAAAGGTTTCTCCGTCTTTAACCCGAACCACCACATCTGCCTCGCGGGTAGTAATCCGTGGCCCCGCATCCAAAAGAGCAGAAACCGAAGACACCTCTGGATGAACAACCATAGTAATATAGCCATCGGGTGAGATCTGAGGCGTAACTCTCAAACTTGTTCCCACATCAATAAATTTTGTAGTTTCCGTAGTTCCGGTAGTAGTCTGGGTCTTTTCTTTATAGGGAACTTTTTCTCCGATAACAATCTTGGCTTCTTTTCCGTTTAAAGTAGCGATGGAAGGCGAAGCTAAAATATGGGCTTTCTGATCCTGGACTAAAGCGTCAATAGTAGCTGTGGCATCCCAGTTCTTCATTATAAATGTGTCCAGTTTAAATTGCCCTCCTGTCAGCGAACTAGATGGACCGCTGGTGGTAAACGTTCCGCTCACCTCATCATTGCCCTCATAGGAGTTATGGCTATGCCCAAAGAGGCCACCAGGAGCAGAATAAGTTGCGCTGTAAGTCAACCCTATATTTTCCAGGTCTTGAGAAGAAATATCCACAATTTTAGCCTCAATAAGTACCTGGCGCGGAGGCGCATCTATCTCTTCCAAAAGTATAGCAATTTTATCCAAAACAGGCGCAAAATCTCTCACTACGATACTGTTAGTGACCTCGTTTAACCGAACATCCCCTTTTGGAGAGAGGGATTTAGTAACTAAGGCCTGGGCTTCGCTTGCAGTTAAGTATTTCAAGGGAATAGGTAAAGTAATAAGGCTGGATTCCTCAAGCCCTATGGAAGGATAAATGTAAATAAGATTTCCCTTCCTGTAAGAAGAATAACCACAACAGCCCAATACCGCTTCAAGAGCTTCTTCCAAAGTCACATTTTTTAAAGAGACGGTGACTTTCCCCTTAATATCCGGAGCATAAACCAGATTTAAATTATAGGTAAAGGCAAAGGATTGCAATATCGAAGATAGAGGGACATCTTTATAGTCTATGCTAACTTTTTGCTCTTCGCTTTTTAAAAGTTCATCGATTTCCTTGGAAACAGGCCCAAGGGTTTCTTTAAATAATTGAGTTTCATTTTCTTTAACCGGTGGTTGGCCGGTTAATTCTGCCGGGGGCGAAATAGCTTTAATACTATCCATATCTTTTTGTTTCCATAAAGTTATCGCCTTTTGAAATTCCTCCTGAGCTTCTTTATATTTACCCTGCTCTATATAGGCATTGCCTTTTTTATAATACGCGGCGATTCTTTCCGGCAAGTTAGTTTCTGCGCTATTTACCAGGCCTATCCAGAAAAAAATAAATAAAATAATTACAAAAAATTGACGAGTTACTTTAGGGCGACGCTTCATGGTTTTCCTCCGGCATTAAAATTATATCTACCTTGCGTTTTAATTTGTTCGTTTTTTCTTTATTCCCTGTATCTTGGTAAGGCCCGGTTAATTTTTCCTCTAAGGCCTCATTTAACTTGGCGATCTCAGCGAGTAACTTTGCAACCTTAGCTTGGTCAGACTGGGCTTGGTTTATTTGATTTTGTAGAGCAGTTCCTCTTGACTGTAATCGAGAAACCTCGCCCCTTAAATTATCCCTTTCCTGTTCAATACTGTGCAATGCTGAATCCTTACCGATTAAAATATCTAAAAGTTGAGCAATCTGTAGTCCAAATCCGCGATTGGCTGTAGTAAGCTCGCTCATCGACTGTTGCTTAGCTTTAAGCGCACCCAATTCTTTACTTAACCTTATCCGGTCTGAACGGCTTTTAGCAACTTTCTTAACCAAATATTTCTTCTCTTTGGATAAATTATCTTTTAATAAATCAAATTTGCCGATCCTCTTTTCTAATTTAGCTAATTCCTTATTCTTATCAACCCGCTCTCCTTTTAACTGCTTAATTTCATTTACCAAAAGAAGCTTGGATTTTTCTGATTCTTGAAGTTTTCTTAAAGCGGCCCCTGATTTTTCTTCGGCTTCACGCTTGAGTTTCTTTTCCTCTTCTATTTCTTTGTTTAAGTTAGCTGTTGTATCGTTTGCCACCTTTAGTTTCTCCTCCAGAACTGAGGTTTTTTCTTGACTGGTTTTTGCTCCTTCTATCTCAGCAGCCAGAGTTTTTTTTAGACTTTCAATGAGCTGATCTGACTTTTTAATTACCGATTGGTAATAGTTTCGTTCCTGGGATACCGTAATAGCCTGGCTGGAAAGCTGAATTCGGTATGTCTGTTCTTTGCGGGAAATTAATAATAGCAGGCCCGTTTCATAAATAGAAAACAAAATTAATGCGGCTATCAGTAACTTAGTAAATCTTGGCATCGTGGCTTAGTTACCTTTCTAAGGTTAATATTTCGTTTGTCCTTCCGTGCTTGACAATAACCATGTTTTGCAGTATCTGCTTAATTGCCCATTTCCCTTCAATCTGGTCACCCACCCGGTAAATCTCGTTGTTAATAATAGCGGTGGAATTTTGGCCGGAGTAAGTTATACCTGTTAATACGTATTTAGAACGCCTGGTACCTTCCTTAGTTTTGTCTCTCTGCGGCAAGAAAGGATTTTGGTCGGATGAGCTATCGTTAGAAACCGTTTCTTTCTTCTGTCCCTGCTCTTTGGCGAGTAAATAATCAGCGTCTTTTTTTAACAGTGTCGACAATACCAAGCTGACTGTTGTCTCTCCTGAAAAACTGCTTTCCTTCATCTCGTCAATAACAATATCCGTAACGCTCAAGTATGCAGAAAGCTGTTCCAATCGGATAAGATAATCTAAAAAATCATGATAAGGGGAATCAAATTGCATCTCAATTTCCAGCCGGGTGTAATCTTCTTCCTGCGACTGGGCCCTAGACTTGGGCCGGATAAAACTAAAATCTATTCCCAGGTCTGCGCTTTGTTTGGCAAATTCACCCAAGAGCTGAGAAATACGGTAAGAACTGGGCAGCTCCCTCTCTAGGGCAAACAATCTATTTGTTATTTGCTGGTTTTTCTTTTTTAAATCCTCTAACGCTTTTTGTTCTTCCTGGATAGAAGGTATCTTGCGTTTGAGTTCAGTTATCTCTTTATTTAAACCAGCTAATTCTGATTTCAAACGAGCGGCTTGCTTAATTTGCGGCTTGAGCGCCTTATTGAAATAAAAATTGAATAAAATTGCAAAGGCAAGGAAAAAAAGCAGAAACCGAGTCCTTTTATCCAACCGGTTTAAACTCACACTAACCTGTTTCATAAAATCCTGAAGCCGCTTTGCTTCTATCATATCTCTGCACTCTGAATGTTATTTTAATAAACGGGTGATTATTTCAAAATCCACTTTCGAATCGCTTTGTTTATCCTTATTTTTCTGGGTGAAGTTAAAGCTGGTTGATTTAAATTCCCCAGATTCATCAAGCCTGACCATGAAGTCGCTTACCTTGGAATTGTTCAGGGTTCTCCCATTAAAGGTAATGGTTTCCTTATTTAAGGACAATTTAGTAAACCACAAGTCAGCGGGTGTGAGCTTACCCAAAAGCGAGAGCACCTCAGACCATTTCACTCCTTCGGATCTTGACTTTTCGAGAAAAGACAGCCTCTTTTGAATATATTTGTTCTCATCATCTATTCTTTCTTTTTCTTTATTAATACCAGCTTTTATATCCTGACTGCGCTCAAGCTCCTTCTCGAGCCGCTGGATCTGTCTTCTGGCAAAAACAATCCTGTCATTTAATCTCTGTAAGGTACAAAATTCATATATGAAAACAAATATGATTAGCGATAAGACTGCCAGTGAAATTCTTAAGGCGCGAGACCTTAACAAATGCTTTTTTATCCAACTTTCTGAAAATGACCGTCTCAACTCGGGAGGAATTAGATTTATATTTCTCATTTGTCCAGGCCTCGAATGGCCAGTCCCACCGCCACAGATAATCTGGGCGCAAGACTTGATAAATCTGCAAATTTAGATTTAAACTCCGGGCCCAAATATATTTCCCTAAGGGGATCGATTAACTCCACCGGAACTCCCAAGCAGGTATTAAGATAAGCTGAAAAACGGGCCAGGTTCGTTGAACCGCCGCTTAAGATAATCCGGTCAAACTTGGTTATCATATTATCGATTAACTGGTGGGAAAAATATTTAAAAGTATAATCAATTTCCTGGATTAAATTCTCCAGGTGTAACCACAGGGCCTCATTAGTCACGATCGCGGATTCTTTAGTAGCGTCGTCCAAATCCAGCTGCGATGCGGCATCCGCACCAATAAGTCCTAAGCTTTTCTTGAGACGTTCAGCTTCTGAATAAGAAACTTTATTGTGTTCCACAATAGCCTGGGTAAGGGTGTCGCCGCTTATTGCCAAATCGCGCTTAAAGCAAACTTGGCTATTAATTATAATACTTAGAGAACAGGAATGGCAGCCGAATTCCAAAAATAAGACTGCCTCTTCTTTCTTAATTTGCATAGAGCGGACAGCTAAACGCACCGCAGCCAAATAATCCACTTCTATTGCTTGCGGCACTAGATTGGCTACCTCAATCACGGCAATCTGTTCAAGAACATCTTTTTTTGAACAGCTTATCGTCATTACCTCTATACCGTTAGATAACGCAGACTTTTGCTGTTCAAGTATATAATAATCAAAGGCTAAATCATCTAAAGAAATGGGGCTGGACTGTTTCATTTCCCATTTAACTGCGGCAGTAACCTCATCAGAAGGCATTGACGGGAGTCTGATTTTTTTTATCTGGACTAAAGAAGATGGCATGGAAGATACTACTTCTCCCTTTATTCTATTTTCCTGCACAATTTTTTTAAAGATTTCTGTAACTACCTTTTTTCTTTCTTGCGGATGGTCTTTTAAATCGCCGGGAAGCTCCTCAATAATAAGATTTATAATCTGGGGCTTGCGGTTGATAATACCAATCTGGGCTAATTTGATGGCCGAAAAACCAAAATCAACCCCGCTGGCAAAATATTTTTCGCTTACCTGGCCCTTACTAGACACCAGCCTCAATGTATGCTCGGCCGGCATCCTTTTTACTCCACTAAAAATTTTCGCAATCAGGTTTTTATCACCCATCGCTCTATTATTTTAAATATTAATCTTAACTTTTTTTAAATCCGCAGGCGTAATCTTGGGCTTTCTAACCATTGAAAATTCCATCCCAAGCATATCAATTTACCCTATACCCTGATTTATCTTATATTTTATAGAATACCTTGGGCTCGGGAGGTTGTCAATAAGAATAGTAGCAGCAATGAATTACACGATAAAATATTTTTCTCTACCAACGAACAGACTCAATATAACAAAAGAAATACTACTATAAACCACTGATAAAACAAACGAAAAAATTATAAAAACATTAGGCCCTTCTGAATATATTATTTATTCAGGATTTCTTTGAATTTTTTAGTCAGGGCGGGAATGATTTCAAAAAGATCTCCCACTATTCCGTAGGTAGCTACTTTAAATATCGGGGCATCCGGGTCTTTATTAATGGCTACGATTATTTTGGAAGACTGCATGCCTACCAAGTGCTGGATCTGCCCGGATATACCGCAGGCAAAATATATCTTAGGAGAGACTGTCCTTCCGGTCTGCCCTACCTGGTGAGAATAAGGCATCCATCCGGAATCTACTGCCGCGCGGGAAGAGCCAACAGCGCCGCCTAAAACTTCGGCAAAATCATGCAGGATCTTAAAATTTTCCGGGCCTCCCATGCCTCTACCGCCGGATACTATAATATCGGCTTCGGATAAATTAATCAAGGTTTCCACCTCTTCAACTATATCCAGCAGCGTTGTCCGGGAGATTAATTCTTCGTTACGAAAACTCTCTCTGATTATCTTTCCTTTGCGATGTTTATCAGGTATGGGCTGAGGCATAACTTTATGCCTGACCGTAGACATCTGCGGACGATGATTAGGCGTGATAATTGTTGCCATAATATTTCCGCCAAATGCCGGTCGGGTCTGCAATAATAATTTTTTTTGGGGATCGATATCCAATCCGGTACAATCAGCAGTTAAACCAGCCTTGATCTTTACTGCCACCCGAGAGATCAATGATCTTCCAATAGAAGTAGCCCCGCACAAAACAATTTCCGGCTTATACTTATTGATTAATTTTATTAATACGTTGGTATAAGGCTCATCCTGGTAATTCGCCAATTGAGGCGCTTCCACTACATAAACCGTATCCGCGCCGCAGAAAATCAATTCCTGGGCTTCAATTTCAATCTGGTTGCCTAAGAATACGGCGCTGACTGAGGTATTCAACTTAGACGCTAATTCCCTGGCTTTGCCTAATAATTCAAATGATATTGACTGAATCTTCCCTTTTTTCTGCTCGATAAAAACCCAAACCCCTTTATAGACGTTCAGATCATTCTTGACTATTATTTCCTGAACCTTTTCCAG
Organism: Candidatus Omnitrophota bacterium; assembly: GCA_043812955.1. Classification (GTDB taxonomy): domain Bacteria; phylum Omnitrophota; class Gorgyraeia; order Gygaellales; family Profunditerraquicolaceae; genus JAHKAP01. The sequence goes on from JBDRLN010000054.1 coordinate 11,834, forward strand.
TAGTATGGCTTTAAATTTACAAGCTGGAACGCAAGCCCCGCAGAAAGTACATTTATGTAAATCGATAATGGCCTTTTTGTTCACTATAGTAATTGCGCTAAAAGGACATGCCTTTACGCAAATATTACAACCTGTACATTTTTCTAATATAACCTGTATTCCCATATATTGTTACTCCCCTTAAGTAAATATATGCAAATGTAAATAAATATATATAAATATAGTTAAATATAAGTAAGTTTAAGTAAGTTTAGATAACTTCATTCTTTAATTCTCTAAGCAATTGTTCAACTATTTCTTGCGTATCGCCTTTAAGCATCTGGCCACCGGTCCGCGGCTGGGGCGTAAAAATCTTAACCACATTAGTCGGCGAACCTTTTAAACCAATACATTCAGATTTAGCCTCAATATCTAAAGCACTCCAATTAGTAATCTTAGCCTGCTTTGCCCGCATCATACCTTTTAAAGAAGGCAGGCGCGGTTCATTGATCTCTTTTACAACAGTAAACAGAACAGGCAGGGGTGTTTCAACAATATCGAAACCTTCTTCAGTCATCCTCTCTACCCGGATAGTTTTATCCTTAATCTCTTCTATCTTTTTTATATAAGTTACCTGCGGAATATCCAGATGCATAGAGATCCCCGGTCCTACCTGGGCAGTATCTCCGTCAGAGGCCTGTTTACCACAAATAATAATATCGAATACGCCAATTTTTCTAATAGCGCAGGCTAAGGTATAACTGGTTGCCCAGGTATCGCTTCCGGCAAAAGCCCGGTCAGAAATTAAAATTGCCTCATCAATTCCCATAGAGATAGCCTCGCGTAGAGCTGATTCAGCCTGAGGCGGGCCCATAGTAATCACTATTGTCTTGCCGCTTGTTTTTTCCTTGAGCCTAACTGCTTCTTCAATGGCATACATATCAAAGGGGTTGATGATTGACTTCACTCCCTCGCGAATCAGGGTATTCGTCTCCGGATTAATCTTAACCTCAGTTGTCTCCGGAACCTGTTTAATGCAGACTATGATATTCATCTCTCTCCTATGCCTTCCTATATTCTACCTACTGATTCAGTATATAGTAGTTAGTAGGCAGGCATTAGGGAAAAACTTAAATTCTGCCCATACTACTGCTTTATCTGGCTTTTTCCCTACCTACTATATACTACCTACTACATAATACTACCTACTACATACTGCTTTATCTTGCTGTTTCCTTGATCAATTGCAACGCTATAATATTGCGCTGGATCTGGTTTGTCCCTTCATAGATCTGGGTTATCTTAGCATCACGCATATATTTCTCAGCCGGATACTCGCGCATATATCCATAACCACCGAATATCTGAACCGCATCGGTAGTTACTTTCATTGCCGTATCGGAAGCAAACATTTTAGCCATTGCTGAATCCTTACCTACATCTTTAACTCCGGCGTCAACCATCCTGGCAACTGTATAAACTAATGCCCGGGAGGCTTCAACCTGAGTAGCCATATCCGCCAGCATCCATTGAATACCCTGAAAACTAGAGATAGCTTTACCAAATTGATGCCTCTCTTTAGAGTATTTAACTGCTGCGTCCAAAGCTCCCTGGGCAATACCTACTGCCTGAGCAGCTACTCCCGGACGGGACATATCAAAGGTCTTCATAGTGACGATAAAACCCATACCCTCGCGAGATAAAAGATTTTCTTTAGGAATCTTACAATCGGTAAAAATTAACTCCTGGGTAGCTGAAGCCCGGATACCCATTTTCTCTTCCTTTTTGCCAAAAGTAAAACCCGGAGTCCCTTTATCAACTATAAACGCTGAAGCGCCCCGCGGGCCTTTAGTCTTATCAGTCATAGCAATAACTGTATAAACCTGGGCCTCGCCACCATTGGTAATAAAATGCTTGGTCCCGTTTAATATATAGTGGTTACCGTCTTTTTTAGCGGTAGTTTTAATTGCCGCGGCATCCGATCCTGCTTCCGGCTCGGTCAATCCAAAAGCAGCTATCCTTTTGCCCTTAGCTATATCCGGAAGGTATTTTTTCTTCTGTTCATCATTGCCATAAAGAATTATCGGGAATGTACCCAATGCCGATGCAGCATAACATACAGCAATACCACCGCAGGCCCGGGCTAACTCTTCTGTCGCGATACATAAATTTAATACACTGATACCCATTCCGCCGTATTCTTCAGGTATAAATAATCCGAATAGATCAGCGTCAGCGATTATCTTCAATTCCGGCCAGGGAAATTCCTCGGTCTGGTCGTATTTGGCGGCAACCGGCCGGATTTTTTCATCGGCAATCTTACGGGAAAGATCCCGGATCATTTTCTGCTCTTCAGTTAACATATAATCCATATATTCCTCCTTAACCTCTGTCCACCCTATAGGCGGGATCTACCTACGGGGTGGAATTATGGTTGATTAAATATGCTTCAACAAAGCTATTTCCTGGCAATTAGGGAACTTCGGACAATTAATACACTCAGCCCAGACCTTATGCGGAAGATCATTATGTTTAACCCTCTTAAACCCAAACTTCTGGAAATATTCCGGCCGGTAGGTAAGGACAAATATCTGTTGAGCGCCTAATCCTTTAGCCTCTTCAATACAATTTAATATCAGTTCTTTGCCTATACCCTTACCTTGATCCTGTTTTCTGACTGCCACGGACTTTATCTCTGCCAAGTCCCCCCAAGATATATGCAAGGCTGAGCATCCGATTACTTTTTGGTTCTCTTCAGCCACCCAATAATCCCTCAAATTATCGTATAATTCATTCAGGGAGCGGGGAAGCATCAGATCTTTTTTAGCAAATGAATTAATCAAAACCTGGATATCCTTTATATCTTTTATCTTCGCCTTCCTCACCTTGGGGCCCACCTTGGGGTCAGGTCCCTTTACTCTAACATTAGATAACACAATATGTTCTGATGAGTTAGTTTGCATTTTTTATAATAATATTAATAGCAAAAAGTGAAAAGTGACTTAATGTAACTAGTATATACCCCAATTAGTTAAAGCTAAGGGGCCTGGTCCTGTTTTTTGATCTCTGTTCTTTTGGCTACAACTACAATACCGGATTCGGTAACTGTAAATTTCTTTTTATCTTCTTTCAAATCATACCCAATAACTGTGCCTTCGGGTATTTTCACATCTTTATCAATTATGCTCCTTTTTATCCTAGCATGCCTACCCACGCTTACCCCCTCCATCAGGATCGATTCATCAACCTGAGCATAACTATGGATTTTGACATTAGGAGAAAGTATAGAACGCTTAACCTGACCACCGCTGATTATACACCCACTGGATACTAAAGAATCCAAAGCTAAACCTACCCTGCCGGTAATTTCTTCTCCAGAAAATACCGATTTTGCCGGCGGAAATTGCTCCTGAAAAGTCCGGATAGGCCAGGCTTGATCATAAAGATTAAATACCGGCTTGACCTCAACCAAATCCATATTCGCTTCGTAATAAGCGTCAATAGTCCCGATATCCCGCCAATAAGGAAGTTCTTTCTTATCTTCGGTGTTGCCGGTAAATTTAAAAGCTACCACTTTTAATCCGTCCTTGACCATCTGGGGTATTATGTCTTTGCCAAAATCATGCCCGGATTTATTATTCCGGGAATCTTCTTTTAATTGTTCCTCTAACACTGAACGCTTAAAAACATATATACCCATTGAAGCGTAAATCTTATTCGGTTGGCCTGGAATAGGCTTGGGGTTTTTAGGCTTCTCCAGAAAATCTTTTACCCTGCCGGATTTATCCACCTCCATTACTCCCAGATATTCAGAATTAGATTTATCCATCTCCACAACGCCAACAGTTAAATCCGCGTTAACTTCCCAATGATAGTCAATCATCGTATAATAATTCATCTTATAGACATGGTCCCCGGCAAGTATTAAAACCTCATCCGGATTATCAATCTCTAATAAATTGAGATTTTGATAAATAGCATCGGCAGTGCCTAAATACCAAGAATCACCTACCCGCTGTTGAGCCGGTAATATTTCAATATATTCGCCTAAATCCGAGGCCAGGATATTCCAGCCTAAACGCACATGCCTTTGTAAAGACGCGGACTTATACTGGGTAAGCACATAAATCTTACGCAACCCTGAATTAATACAATTACTTAAGGTAAAATCAATTATTCGGTATATGCCGCCAAAAGGCACAGCCGGCTTAGTCCGGTCTTTGGTCAAAGGCAATAACCTTTCCCCTTTTCCCCCGGCCATTATAAAAGTTAAAACGCTCTTCATCATTTTAAAAACGCTCCGATAATCCCTTTCCTAACCATCATAACCCCAATAGCCGCTAAAAGTATATACATGATTTTAGCAAATGCCCGGCTTCCTCCCGGGCCAATACTTTTAATTATCAATTCCGACTTTTGTAAGGTAAACCAAACAATGAGCATATTCAGTATCAAAGAAATCAAAGT
>JBDRLN010000055.1:0-19302 GCA_043812955.1 Candidatus Omnitrophota bacterium
GCCTCTTTGACTTTAATATCATAAACCCCCGGATTATTTATCTGTATGTCAAAGAAACTAAGCCCGGCAGCAGGTTTAATAACGCACCTGCCGATCGAGACTTGGCTTTTGATAAAAACATTCTCCAGTTGTTTTTTAACCAGAATAATAATCAATGGCCTGAGAAAAGCAAAAACCAATAATAGAAATAGACAAGTAACAGATAATATTATTATTGGCCGTCTTCTCATGTTATTCAAGATATTCTGACAAAAAGGGACAGCGATTATTTCCTAAAAATATTCGCTGCCCCCTTTTTGTCCTAGCCTATATTGGCCAAAGACTTGTTGTTATATTTGATTCCCTCAGCTGAGCTGATTATATCTAAATAAGTCTTATCATCCTAACAGTAACCATCATAACCACAAACCAGGCAATAATGGCCGAGATTGTATTAGAAGCCATATCTTTTATAGACACGCTTCTTAAATTACAAAGCAGCCCTACGCTAGCAAGGGTCATGCCGAACAAAACGGTAAATGTCGGCTTTATGCTTTTCACGTAAACGCTTAGCGGCGTAAAACTAAAAAGAAGCGCCCCGCCAAAAAATAACATGGCGATAAATATCCCATAATAAACAGCGCTCTTTCTTAATTCCGGTGACATCTTGCTGGCTGTTCCGCCAAACGCCTGGCTCAAAAACATAAGAAGTAAAGCCACAGGAATAATCATTGAAGTCCGAAAGTTCTTTATCATAACCGCTATTTTAGCCGCATCTTTACTCATAAAACTCGCTGCTAACTTTGTCGCTCCAGTCTGATTGAGAGTGAGACCGCAAAGCTGGGCATATTGCTGCATAGAAAGGTTTAATATCTCTTGGACCACAAACCAGGTCGCAAATACCGAAACTATCCCGGTAATGACTATTGACACCAAGGTCAAAGTTACCTCGTCATCTTTGGCGTCCACGAACGGGATGAATACCGCGGTAGCAGATACTCCGCAGATGGCATTCGCTCCGCCGTTCAGAAAAGAAATCTTGTTGTTGAGTATTTTAAAGACATACCGGTTGATCAAGAGTATTACTACAAAATAAATTATAAGGTTAAGTATCGCGAAAAGAAAAATATTAGATTTTAATGCGGCCCAGTCCTTTAAATTAACCTGAGTGCCGTATAAAAACAAACCCACGGGTATAAGGATATCCTTGCACAGACCAATACCCATATACAGGAAGGTTTTTTGTTTGATAATATTGCCTACTATAATCGCACCCAAAAAAGTTATGAATAACGCGTCTGCTAAGGGGTGAAGTGCGGAAAGCCTAAAACCTGAATAAGATAATACAAAAGAAAGAACAACTCCCGGCAGCACTAATTTGATGATATTTAAACTTTTCATAGTCACCTCCTTTCTATATTATGCGGATTTCTGAATATTTGTCGTCACCTAAAAGTCCTTTAGCGATCGCCAAGAGCTTTTGTTCAATCTGGGTGTCATCTGGCGTTGTTTCGGTAAAATTCTCAACATTGGTTCCCAGTTTCATACTTAGTGTTGACGCAGCTAGATTTTTGAGCATAACCCTAGCTTTAACCTGGTCTACAATCTGTTTTAGTCTACCGGCCACATTACCCTCCTTTCCGCTTCTTCTTTTAGGACAATATTGTTATAACCGTATACATCTAATAGTCTTAAGTGTAACAAAATAAATTAAAAATGTCAATAGATATTATTTTTTCTAAGCCTAAAACAGCTCTATTTCTCCTTAAACTAATATCAGCTGCAGAAAATTAAATAAATACCCGGTAAGTATAATACCTAAAGTTGTTATACCAAAAAATATGGCGATCAGATTTAATTTCATCGCCCTTCTAAGCAGGATCGCTTCCGGAAGGCTTAACGCGGATACTGCCATCATAAACGCTAAAGCAGTGCCTAACGGGAAACCTTTCTGGAATAAAACAACCGCTATAGGCAAAATCGCAGCGCAGCTTCCATACATCGGAACGCCGATTAAAGTAGCAACCGGCACCGAGAAAATCCCGGCCTTACCTGCTATCCCCTGGACAGCTTCCTGGGGGATATAATTGTGAATTAACGCCCCGATTCCCACGCCGACCAATATCCAGATCCATAATTTTTTAATAATTGTCAAAGCTTCGTTAATGCCAAAAGAAAACCTATCTTTAAAACCTCGGTATTTTTTTCCATTGATAAATCCGTCGGTATCAGACGAGTTTATATCTTTAACCAGATATTTTTCCAGGCCCATCCTATCTAAAATGATCCCACAGGCCACGCCGATAAACAAGCCGCTAATTATGTAGGCCAAGGTGATCTTCCAGCCAAAAAATCCCAACATCAATACCACCAGGTATTCATTAATCAGCGGAGAAGTTATAAGGTACGAAAAAGCTATACCTAACGGTATGCCAGCGCTCATAAAACTTAAGAAGATCGGAATGGACGAGCAGGAACAAAAAGGTGTTACTGCCCCGAACAAAGCGGCAAAAAGGTTTCCGGATCCTTTACTTTTTACCAACCACTCCTTAATCCTGCGCTGAGGAATAAAAGTCCTTAAAAAACCGATTACCGAGATCATCACAAACAGCAAAAGCCCGATCTTTATGGAATCATAGAGAAAAAAATCTATAATCCCTGCCAGCCTGGATGAACCGGAAAATCCCAGGAATTTATAAACAAACCAGTCAACGCTTAGCTGCAACACGATTTATTATCCTTATCATTAGGCTTACAGCAACAGGGGCTGGCGTTCGCCTTATCTTCCATCTTCTTATCCAGCTTTTCAAAGAACTTTTTGAAAAAACCTTTTTTCTTCATTTCTTTTTCTTTATTAGTTTTATCTTCCATATACCATTCCTTTCAAATAAAATATATTTTAATAGGTACCATTCTCCTGCGAATTATTATAAAACCAATATATTTAATGTCAACGAGTTATACTGTCCGGATGATTATTTTAGTTAGGTTAGGGACCAAGGTTAGGGACCAGGTCCCTTAGTAATAAATTATTGTGAAATATATAGTTACAACAAGGCACATTGCACTTTTTATTATTGATTTTATTCTTTAAAAGTGCAAACTAACTCATCAGAACATATTGTACTATATGGTTTTATAACAAAGGGACCTGACCCCTCACTCCTCACTCATCTGACCCCTCATAATTAAGTAACATGCCCAAAATTTCAAGATAATAATTAAAAAACCCTCTGCGATATATTTTATCACAGAGGGCAAAAAATGAGCAGTTTTATATTTGCCTTTCAGACATCGTCTCAATTTAGGCACAAGAAGATTGTTTAAATTACTCCTTTACGCCAGAGAACAGGAAATGCATATCCTAATTGCTATACCGCATCAGCCTGTTTCTGTAGATCCATAATCTTAGTTGAAACTATTATGTCCAGCGCTCTTCTTTCAATAAAACCCGGTACTTCTTTTTCTTCGCCAACGACAGGAAGATATTCTAAGTGGTGCTTATCTAAAATCTTCTGTACATCCGAAAGCATGGTATTATCAAAAATAGTGGCTAGCGCGGGCTCTTTAAGGTCACTAGCTAAAACTAAACCTACCAGTTCTTTTTCTGTAAGTATATTCTTGATACTATCGACACTTATAATTCCGGATAATTTCTTTTCTTCGGTTATAACGGGATAATAAAAGTTAGTAGTCTGGCTAAAAATTTTTAGTATTTCATCCAGGGAGGCATTTTCTTTTATAAGCGGTGGGTTCTTATCCATTATATCTTTAACTCTGGTCTTCTGAAGATAGTCCTCTTCTGTAATATTTAACCCGACCTCTCCGGCTTTAGTAACCGCAAATTTTACAAAAGAAGGACCCGTTAATTCCAGAATAAAAACGGTAGCAGTTATAATTATGACTATTGCGTTTCCGATTTCTCCAGGAAAGTTATTGCTTGCTAAAATAGATAAACCGATTGCAACGCCAGCCTGGCTAAAAAGACATAGCGGTAAATATTTCTCAATTGTTTTTGGTGCTTTAGATATTTTTGCTCCCAAGATAGCCCCAAACATCTTGCCAGCACTCCTGCCAATAAGATAGACTATAGCTAGTAAGATAATAGGAAAGCTCAAATAACTTAGGTTTAATTTTGCTCCAACAAGAACAAAGAATAAAATATAAATCGGAGGCGTAAAATCAGCAAGTAATTTAAATATCTCTTTGCTTTTTTTCGGAATAATATTTGCAATGATTGCCCCTAATGTCATAACTGCTAATAACATATCTGCGTTTATCGCTAAGGCAAATCCCGAAACTAATAATACTGCCCCAATAGAAAAAACTAAAATTCTTTCTTTTTCAGAATATCTTTTTAAAAATTGATTAAGAATTACGCCCGAAGCAATTCCTGTGGCTATAGATACACCGATCTTATATAAAGGATGGATAAATATTCTTAGCGCGCTCTCATGGTTATTCCCGCTTAAGCTCCCGGCGACACTAAAAGCAATCGCAAAAAGCAGAAGCGCTAACGCATCGTCCATTGCCACAATTCCTAAAACTGTTCTGGTTACGGGACCTCTTGTTTTATACTCCCGAAGTACTTCAGCGGTAGCCGCAGGTGCTGTAGCTGAAGCAATAGCGCCTAATAATAACCCAAGCGACCAAGCTAACTTCCAATCCTTAAAAATAAAGGTGCCGGCTATGCCTATAAACATAGAAACTACAATGAACGCACCAACACCTTCAAATAATAAAATATATATAAACTGCTTACCGTATTTGACTAAAATATCTCTCTTTAACTCCCCGCCAATCATAAAACCAATTAGACCTAAGGCAAAATAACTAAAAGGCTGGAGAGTTCTAATAATATCATTATTGACGATTTTAAAACCAGATTCACCGATTAAAATCCCTACGATCATATATCCAACAACCTGAGGAATTCGTAATTTCTGAAAGATGCTTCCGCCTATTGTTCCGCCAAATAAAGACAATCCCAGCAGGAACAATATATTCAAGTGAGGAATGGATATTTTAGTTAAAATATAAGATATCTGTTCAGTCACGATCTTCTCCCATATTTTTTTATTATACCACTCCCTTTGTCAAAATGACAAGAGATTTAAGACAGGACGACCACCAATTCCCACTCCAATGTTGCATTGCGTCCACAACATCCTGATGATAGAGATGGGAAAATCTAACAAATAAAAAGGGCTGAACGATTAAGTCCAGCCCCTGTAAGATTGGTTATGTCCGTTTTGTTCGGTATTTTTATATCTGAGATTCTATCAGGCGTTTCTGATAAAGGTGCGCTTCAGGGAATCCTTAAGCCTGCCTGTTTGGTTTTCCCTGGTAATAACGCCTGCGATGATATGGGGCAAAATAAAGAAAAAAGCCATTATTTCGCTGAAGGTACAAAATTTTGTTACAAAAATATTCTTCCAGACGATTTTTACATATCGGGAGGGGGTATAAAAAGTAAATTTGATCTTTCTGCCGATTTTTTTCAAGGCGGCATGGCTATACGTATCGGAATATAACTCTCCTTTTACGGTAATATGATAGCCCGGAGAATTTAGCGCGAGTTCTTTTAAAGGCGAAAACTTCTCGATCCTCAATTTATTGCAGGCAATGACATCGACACCGATCTCCTTGGCGAATTGCGGAATATACATCATCTCCTCTTCGGTCTCTCCGATATTCCCATAGATAAAGTAACCGCTGTAGAAAATCGGGTAATGTTTGAGGACCGCAAAACACTCCCGTATCTTTTGCTGATTGAAACCTTTGTTAAGCTGCTTCAGTATCCGGTCATGCGGAGATTCTATCCCGAGCAAAAGGGCCTTGAACCCCACTTTGACCATTTTCTCCAACAGTCTCGGGTACTCGGCAATATCAATACGCGCCTGAGCCATGAAACGCTTTTTAATTTTGCGTTCAATAATTAAATCGCAGATTTCTTCTCCCCTTTTAGGATCTTCAAATAGGTTATCATCGCTAAAGAGCACCACCTTCGCCTTTATTCCCTGAATCTCATTAACCACGGAATCCACGCTACGCGGAGCATAATTTCTTTTTTGTCCGAGGGGATTTAGGCTGAACGTGCAGAATTTACAGTGAAAGGGGCAGCCTCTCGCGGTTAACACCGAATCAAGAGTCAAATTCGTTACCTTCACGCCGTTTACTAAAAATGAATACTCGTCACGCCGCAGGGTTCGATCAGGTACCGCGAGAGTGCTTATATCCGGCAGGGGTCGGTTCGGGTTGTGTATTATCCTGTCGCCTTCCCGGTAAGAGATACCCTGGATATCTTTAAGCGCCACAGCCCGGAGTATCTCTTTTATCGTTTCTTCACCCTCGCCCCTGACTATGATATCTATTTTAGGACATGCCTTGAAAAATTCTTCTACCTTTAATGTTGCAGTATAACCGCCAACCACTAAAGGTATGTTATCCGGCATCCGGTTAAGTAGGCTGCAAATTTCTTCAAACTGCCGGTCCCAACCGATGCCAACACAGATAATATTAATTGAGCCAGATATAAACTCCAGGAGTTTATCTATATCGGAAAAAACATTCTCATACCGCAGATCCAAAAGAGTGACTTTATCAACTAAGCCTTTGGCGCTCGTCGCCACATATTCAAGACCAACGGGCGGAAAAAGCATCATCGTATTGGTGACGTTTCGTTCGATATAAGGATTGAGGAATAAAGCGTGCTTATATTTAATACAGACCTCGCTTGCCATTGATTAAAAGAAAGGTTACCCTGGATATCCCTACCAAGAGACTGCTATTTGAATACCGATAGTGCTACAGGAATCCTATCTTTATTTTCCAATACCAATTATATAATAACACCTTAATAATACAAGATATTTAAGGTTTAGGTGGGGGTATAAATTAGGGTAAACTCGCTACCAACTCCAATTCCAATGTTGCATTGCGCCTATAACATCCTAACAATGTAAGCACTACTATTGGTGTCCAAAAAGTGTCCCTATGATATTAAGAATGGTTAAAAAATATTAAAATACCTTAAAATAAAAAATCTCCGCAAGTGTTTAACGGAGTATGTATTTGCAGAAATTTCAACAGCCTTTCGTTGCTTTTTTTATATTTCTTCCATTATACGACTTCCATTTAAAAATAGTAAGAAAACAAACGGGTTATTGCATTACTCTAATAAAGACTTTATTTCTTTATATATTCTATCGGCTATGATGTGATACCCTGCATCGTTGGGATGAATCTGGTCACTCTTTAATGATGGATCAAAAAATATACCCTTCATTATATTGGGAATTAGTAAAGCTCGCCTCTTTTTAGCTATCTTTTTAAAACCATAGAGATATTTGTCTCCAAAATGCCCTGCTGCTACTTCTGCCATAACAACCATAGCTTGCTTTTGCTGAATCATCACCAGAATCCTATCAAGATTATCAAATGTCTCCTGTGGCGAGATACCTTTGAGAAAATCATTCCCGGAAAACTCAACTATAACTAAACGGGGATTATACTGCAATACATCTTCATTGATCCGTGCCAATGCGTCCCGCGTCGTGTCACCGTCGACTCCCGCATTTATTACCTGCATATTTAATTTTTGGGATAATAAAGATGGGTAATCATTCCCCTCTGTTGAGCCAGCACCTTTGGTTATGCTATCGCCAAAACAAATGATATCTTTTCCGTTTGAATCCAGATTTGCTATCTTTGGTTGACAGCCCCAAAGTTGCACCAGAAAAAATATTAAAAAAATATGTAAAAAATCTGCTATCTTTATTTTTTGAATAGTTATCATATTCTGTTAAAAGAACATCTTGCAACTTTTTTCAATTATACCACTTCCATTACGAAATGGTAAGGGATTTAGGGTAAATAAAAAGGGCTGAAACGTTTTAAGTCCAGCCCTGAATAATCGCGCCCCCACCTGCGCCCCGCCTGGCTATCTTTTCAAAAAACTGCCGCAATTTTTTGGGAGAGGAAAATATATTCAAAGAGACATGATGTATACTAAGCATATTCCCTTAACTCTCGACGCTAAAAGTCATTATAAAGCTAACGACTTTATTGTCAATAAATTATACTGTCCGGATGTTTAGGTTTGTTTAGTAATGTTTCTGTGTTGGATGGGTACAATTTGGGCACAAGGCAACACCTTCTCTCGAAACAACTAATATTAAATTTGAGCGGTACCCTGATTAGGACGGGTAGTAATATTCTATAGAAGAAAGACCTCTGTAAACAGCTATTGGTATATTTGAGAGGTAGGTTGTTTTCCGACTCCCAGAACAAAATTAAAGAACGGCTCTTTTTCTTCATCATGTTGTGAAAAATAGAAACGTCCCCTATGCCGAGTAAAATACCTATAATACATCTCTAGTGGCAATCAAATTTACAGCCAGGCCCATAAAATTAGAGACTATGATATCGCCTATATTAAGCGGCTTGGTAACCTCAAGCTTTTTAATCTCGGCCGCCGCTTTAAGAATCATGGCCCTGGGTATGGGTTTATCGGTCCTTACCGGAACCATTTTTATTGCCAGGCCCTTAGTTAAAACCGCCCCGGTCAGGATCCGTTGCGGATTCTCAATTTCAGCTTGGGCGTAATCTTGGCCTCGGGGGCATTGATTACCGTTGACTTTAACAATACGGCAATTTTCTATATCCACCGTTAAAGAACAGCTTTCCGGGCATTCTATACAAGTCAATTTTCTAATCACTTCAAACCTCTTAGATATTCCGCGGCCAGGCGGCCGGCCTCAGCGCTATCGCGCGAGACCGAATCCGCAAGGTCATAAACCTTAAAAGCATTACCGCAGACAAATAATCCCGGGATGGAGGTCCTATTTACCTCATCGGATACCGGGGAATTAGTCTTTTTATCCAATTTTACGCCCGCCATCTCGATAAGCTCATTTTCCGGAATAAGCCCCACCGATATTAACACTGTATCGCAGGCAAGCTGAAATTGAGAACCGGAAATTTCATTTAATTCCTCATCCACCTTCACTATATCTACCTTTTCCACTCTGTCCTGTCCGTGAATCTTTGAAATCTTGTGCCGCATATACAGCGGAATATCAAAATCTTCGAGGCATTGGACAACGTTGCGCACAAGGCCTCTGGTGTGCTGCTGGATTTCCACCACCGCCTTAACCTTGGCCCCTTCTAAGGTAAAACGCCTGGCCATAATTAAGCCGATGTCGCCTGAACCCACAATCACAATCTCCCTGCCGGGCAGAAGCCCTTCGATATTTATCAGTTTTTGGACCAGTCCCGCTGAAAAAATCCCTGCCGGCCTCCTGCCGGCAATATGCACCATCTCGCGAGTCTTTTCCCGGCAACCCGTAGCCATTATCAGCGCTTTAGCCTGCGTTGTTTCCAGAGCACCCGGCTTTAAATAGGTAAGTGTTTTATTAGCGCTCAGACGCACCACAAATGATTTCAGACTGACCTCTATGGCCTTAATGCCTTTTAACTTCTCAATAAACCTGTGGGCGTATTCGGGGCCGGTAAGGATTTCTTTAAAATAATTTAGCCCGAAACCGGTGTGGACGCACTGATTTAAAATCCCGCCTAGATACTGGTCACGCTCCAGAAGTAATATATCCTCTACCCCGTTTTCATACGCTGAAATAGCAGCCGCCATACCGGCAGGGCCTGCCCCCACTATTATCAAATCCCTTTTAAACATCTAACCTATCCTCTTTAACCAGCTCCGAGCCTCTTCCCCTCTTGGTTATCCGGGTCAAGGGAATTTTTCTCTCTTCGGCCAGTATTTTCATTATCCTGGTGGTGCAAAAACTACCGTGGCAGCGGCCGGACTGGGCCCGGGTCCTGAATTTTATCCCATCGAGTGTTTTTGCCCCGCAGCCTATGGCATCCTTTACCTCTTTAGCGGAAACCATCTCACACCTGCAGACGATATCACCGTAAGTGGGGTCTTTTTTCATCAGCTTTTTGGTCCGGGAAAAAGGAATAGCAAAAAGATGGGTTATTTCCCGCTGGTGCCCGCAGAAAAAATATTTCTTTTTCAGCGGAAGGCCGTTATTTCTGAGAATATCACAAACTAAAATCGCAATAGCTGGCGCTGCCGTCAACCCCGGTGATTGGATTCCCGCCACGTTTACAAATCCAAAGGCTTTAGGTTCATGCCGGATAATAAAATCCTCTCCCACCGACGAAGGCAGGACTGTAACACCAACCGGCCTTAAGCCCGCAAAATAGGCAATGATGTCGTTTTCGCTGATGGAAGGTATCATTTTTTGGGCGCCAGCCAGCGCCTTTTTTAACCCTTGATCGGAAGTAGCCAAATCATCTTTATCGCTGACATCTTCTGCCGTCGGCCCGATCATGGGATTTCCGTCCGCAGTCTTAATCACTAGCATTCCTTTGGAAACTTTTGAGGGCAGGGGAAAAAGCAGGTGATTGGCTATATGTTCTCTTTTTTTATCTAAAATAAATTCCTCGCCTTTACGCGGCAAGATCTTAAAATCATTAACCCCAACCATCCCCGAAATATCATCGGCAAATAATCCGGCAGCATTAATCACATACCTTGATTTAAACTCTCCGTTTTGCGTTTGGATTTCAAAACCACCTCCGGATTTAATTATGCCAGTTACTTTTTTATCGGCATAAATCTCAACCCCGTTTTTAATGGCGTTTTCGCAAAGATCGTAGGCCAGCCGATAGGGGCTTATGATCCCGGCAGTGGGCGCGTAGAGGGCGGCGACAGCTTCAGGGGAAAGATTAGGTTCATTAATCTTTAGCCAATTTTTATCGACAATCTTTAATCTGGGAACGCCGAGTGACTCTGCCTCTTCTTTTAACTCCTTCAACCGGACAATCTCTTCGCGGCTAAAGGCAATTATTAGTTCACCGACTTCCTTAAAATCAACGCCCAGCTCCCGGGAGATCTTCCGGATTAAAATATTCCCCCGGACACAAAGCTGGCCTTTTAACGAAGCGGCAGGATGTTGAGTACCCGGATGGATAATCCCGGAATTGGATTTTGAAACCCCAAAGCCGCACTCCTCTTCTTTTTCCAGGATGGCGATATTTAATTTATAGCGGGAAAGTTCCCTGCCTAAGCAAGAGCCCACCACCCCAGCGCCGATTATTACCACATCGTAAGGCTTCATCTTACCAGGGTACGCTTGACCGCCGCCAACCAGCTTTGGTAAAAACCGGATGCCGCGGATTTTGGCATCTTCGCAGTAAACACCTTATCTTTACTCCAGTATTTTTTAATCTCATTCGTATCTTTCCAATATCCCACTGCCAGCCCTGCCAGATAGGCAGCGCCCAAAGAAGTGCTTTCTATAACCTTCGGCCTTATTACTTCAACTCCCAAGATATCCGCTTGAAACTGACACAAAAAATTATTCGCAGCCGCCCCGCCGTCAACCTTTAAACTTTTAATCTTAAGCCCGGTGTCCTTGTACATAGCCAAAAACACATCCTTAGTCTGATAACACATTGCCTCCAGCGCTGCCCGGGCAAGATGATCGGCGTTGGTGCCCCTGGTAATTCCAAAAATAGCTCCCCGCGCAGCAGGATCCCAGTAAGGCGCGCCCAGGCCAGCCAGCGCCGGAACAAAATAAACCCCGGTATTATCTTTAAGCGACTGAGCCATTTTTTCGGATGCTCCGGCCGAACTTATAATCTTAAGCCCGTCACGCAGCCATTGTAACGCTGCGCCCGCAATAAAAACAGCGCCTTCCAAAGCGTATACCGGCTCCCCTGTTGGGCCACAGGCTAAGGTAATGATCAACCCGTGTTTTGAAACTGGTTTTTTCTTTCCGGTATTCAAGAGAATAAAACAACCTGTGCCGTAAGTATTTTTAATACTGCCCGGATCAAAACAGGCCTGACCGAAAAGCGCTGCCTGCTGGTCTCCGGCAATACCGCATATCGGGATGCCGGCGGCTAACCTGCCTATTTTTATGGTCCGGCCGAAAAACCCCGACGATTTTTTAACTTCGGGTAAAATCTCCTGCGGGATACTGAATCTTTTTAGTAATTCTCTGTCCCAAATAAGCTTTTCAATATTAAAAAGCATAGTGCGCGAGGCATTGGTAAAATCGGTGGCGTGGACGCTTGAACCTGTCAGCCTCCACAATATCCAGGTATCGGTGGTGCCGAAAAATAATTTTCCCTTTTTGGCCTTTGCCAAAGCGCCGGGCACGTTTTTTAGAATCCATTCTATCTTGGTGGCGGAAAAATAGGCGTCGATGGGAAGGCCCGTCCTCTTTCTAATGAATTCCACCTCCCCCTTTTTGCTTTTCAGTTCGTTACAACGCCCGGCCGTGCGCCGGCACTGCCAGACAATGGCATTATAAACGGGTTTGCCGGTATCCTTATCCCATAAACAAGTAGTTTCGCGTTGATTAGTAATACCTATCCCGGCTATTTCAGCACCCGGAACTTTTTTAAGCACCTTCTGGATGGTACTATTAACACTGATCCATATTTCCCGGGGATTGTGCTCAACCCATCCTGGCCTGGGAAAATATTGCCTGAATTCCTGATAGGCAGAGGTTATCTTTCGGCCAAACCTATCATACAGAACTGCGCGGCTGCCGGTGGTTCCCTGGTCTATAGCTAGTATGTATTTCACAAGGCGCCCCCTAAATTCTTTTGCTTACCCATATTAAGATATCCTCGAATATTTTCTCCCGGGCTAATTCTACTGAAAGCGAATGATACATATCCGGATACTGAATTATTTCTTTATCTCTAGCCTTAAGGCCCTTAAAAACCGCTTTAGCTTCCTCAGGGACGGTTAATTTATCCGCGTTACCGGCAAGCAAAAATAAGACCGGTATTTTTATCTTTTCTTTTAAAGAATTTACCCGGCTCTCAGCAAGGAGTATATTGAAAAGAAGCCTGGGCGTGGCCAGCCGGTGCTCTCTTTTATCCGTATCCATTGCTTTTTGGCAGTCAGGGTCGCGGGTGCACATCCGGGAATCAAAAGGCATCTTAAACTGTTTCCGGGGTAAAAAAAGCATACCAAAGTAAATTTTAATTTTCTCTGTCAGACGGAATTTCAGCCTATTCTTAAAAGCAGGGGAAAGACAAATAAGCCCGTCGAATAAATCGGGTTTTAGGCCCACCAACAAAAAAGAAATAAGGCCACCCATGCTCTCGCCTACAAGGAAAATATTCTTTCCGCTATTTTCTCTTTTAATGATCTCATAAAGTAAGCAGATATCGCTCAAATATATATCGAAGGAATCAACGTGGCCTTTTAAGCCTTCTGTCTCGCCGAAACCCTTAAGCTCTATGGCGTAGGAGGAAATATTGTTGCGCAGGAAGAAATCGGCTAAAAGATCCCATCTGCCGCTAAAGGCGCCCAGCCCGTGGACTAACAGAAAAACCGCTCGGGGCGAGGGGCAAACCCATGTTTTATAAATAATGCCTGTTTTTTCGTCTCTCTCCATAGCTTCATTCATTTTCTTTTTAAATTATACCACTTCCCTTTAAAAATAGTAATGAATTTTGGAGATAGACTCAAGATGGAGAGAAATTTAGAATCCCAGAAAGAATTTCTGGAAAAGATGGGTTCGAACTTTATTTTGAAAGAACGCCTCCGCAATTTTTAGGGGGAGGAAAGGCTATTTAGCAATTTTAACTATAATACCTCTTTACCTCTTTTAACCAAATCAAACAATTCAATTATATCACGATTTTTAAGCCTTATACAGCCATGAGATGCCGGTTTACCGATTAAATCTTCATCCGGAGTGCCATGAATATAAATACACCTCGCAAAGGAATCAATACCCTTGCCTTTATTGACGCCTTTCTCAATACCTGCCAAGCGTAGGATTCGGGTTGTTATAAGATCTCCTCCTCCTCGCACACTAGCTATCTTCCTGGTGTTTATACGCCGCTTAAAAATCGCACCCAGGCAAGCATTTCTGCCAATCTTACTAATTATCCAATGCAACCCTAGCGGAGTTTTATTGCTTCCGGACTTATTACCTATTCCGTATTTTGATGTAGAAACAGGAAAAGACTTTATGATCTTATTCGCTGCGTACAAATAGAGCCTTTGCTCAGAAATCTTAATTTCAACAGCATATTGTTTCATATAAAGAATCTATTGTTTTATAATTGCCCAGATCTCATTTAGCTTCTGCTGCCAGGATTTCGTTTTCTTTAAAACAATGCGCTGCTGAGTCTGGCTGGGCAGCTTATCAAAAAAATCCTTGACCCTTGGATATTTTTCTTTGGGAATTTCAAAGCGCTTATGCTTAATTACTTCACGGATTGTTATTTTATCTTTATCTCGCTTGTATTCTCTTTTGACATTAAAAAATCCAATGTCTTTCTCGAAACCTTGCGGTATCGAAAGAACCTGAAATCCCTTAGGTATCCGATAGGTTGTTATGATCTCATCACAACCATCTCCTGGGTAAAATATGGGGCTTTCTCTCCTATCTTTAGTAAACTCGATTTCCCTTTGATAGCCGGCAATATCAAGGATTATCATGCCATCACTAATTAGATATGCATCGCGCTGCCTTACTTTAATATAACTTTTTAATCTGCCATATCTAGAATCAAAATTCTCATAGCGGCGCTCGAGCATCTCTCCGCCAGCCGATAACATCGCATTTAAACGTTGATATAAATCTTCTTTCTGGGTATTATCGAGGCCTTTAAACTTTTCTCTTGTTTCAATTGAACTATCCAAGGGCCAAAGAGAAGTGACTTCAGATAAGGCTGAACCATCGGAATTAATTACATTGTTTATTTCTTTCTTAGTATATGTCCTCTTTTCAGTGAACATGGGCAATCTATCAAGCTTGCCGCCATCTTCCGTAATAACCAACGTATAGGCATTCTGGTAATAGAGTGGGTATTCTCCGATATCGTATCCTTTAAGCTGAGGGTCAACGTAGAAACTCCCCCCTTTTTCATCTTTAACTAAAACTATAACATGATCAAATAATGTGGGCATGGGCAGATCATGCTTTGGATCGGTAATAGAATACTCATCCCGGAATAAAGCAACATTTGATTCGATGCCGGCAACTTTAAGCATAGCTACACTAAGAAGAGAAAGATCTTTGCAGTCACCGTATTTATTCTTAAAAACTTCATCTGTCGGGTGTGGTTCTAACGAATACGGACCTAATGACATCGAAACATAGCGAAAATTATCCTGAATGTATTCTAAGATTGACCTGACTTTGTCCTTAAGGGCAACTTTACCCGCAATAGCCTTTTGAACGGCAGCTTCTATGTCCGGTGTTATTTTAAGATTCTTCTGTACTAAAGCATAGTACCAGTTAGAAATATCTTTCCAACTCTCGATGGACGAAAACTCAACCCCTTCTATCACATCTTCTACCCGTGGTGGCGGGACATAATCTTCAGCCTTTCGCTCATCATAGGCATCCGGTATCTCCCAGGTATATGTAATGGTTGTGTGATTCTGAGTGATTTTCGGCTTATACTTAAGATTAAATTCTTTATACTGGATAGCGAGTTTTTTAGGAAGAATAAGGGCTATCTTGAAAAGCTTAGTAGGAACATTTGGCATAAAATAAAGCTCTTTCCAGAAGGCATTCTTAATTTGTGACCCCTTGGATTCAATTACGACTTTATATTCAATGACCGACCCAACATTAACCTCCGGCATCGTAACCATCTTAACCATCGCATTCGAATAAATAGGATAAGACTCATACGGACTGATATCATTGGTCTTTGTAAATCCGTGCCTCTTGCCATCGGGGGTTATTGTGTAAGCGGAAAGTTCTATTATCTTATCTTTCTCTTTATCATACGGAATCGGGATTTCCCCCATAGCCCGGGCTTCTTCTTTAAGTATTTTTAGCTTCTTATATTCTTCTCTCCTGTAAGACCAATCTTCGTTAACTTTGATCGTTTCGCCGTACTCAAGAAATATCGAATTCTTATCCTGGTGTTTTTCAGTAAAGCTTTGCTTTTGCTCTTCGGCAAAAAGACAGCTAGTTCCCAGAAGTATTAAGAACAAAACGAGGATAAACTTTTTCATGACGAAACGCTCCTCTAAAAACAAAAAACCCTCGCAAACTTACGCCTACGAAGGTTTTACTTTTTTATTGTCCGGGATTTATTCCTTCCAACTCGGGACATTGCCGATTTCCAAGCTTATACTACCCCTTTAAGGCTAAAAGTCAAGTGAAAAACCACACTCTTTCCATATCGCATCCAATGCCTCTGCCGCGCGCATACGCAGTTTAATATCCACCAAATCAGATATTTCAGTATCTTCGGGGTTAATCTCGACCGTAGGCCGGCCCAAATGATTCGCTGCTACCATAGGCTGCCTGATATAAGGAAAAACACTGGTTGTGCCTATTGAAAAGTAAATATCAAATCCTCCCATTAACTCCCAATCCAGCTTCGCCACCTTATTCTCCGGCAACATCTCTCCGAAGAAAACCACTTCCGGCCTGGCTATACCTGCGCACCGGGGGCAGACCGGAGGTATATCTATTTCGCTGTAATCTTTAACCTCATCTCGCCAACTGCAGCTCATGCAGGCTAACTTATGCATATTTCCGTGAATATCGATAATATTGCGCGAGCCGGCAGCATGGTGGAATCCGTCGATATTCTGAGTCAAAACCCAAACCCGCTCAAAATGCTTTTCCATCTCCGCAATAACTTCATGTCCACGGTTGAATTTAGCTTTCCGGCAGTTATTTTCTATTTGCGCGAGATATTTCCAGGTTATTTGCGGTTGCTTCTCCAAAGTCTCACCGGCCAGAGCCATCTCTACCGGAATGCCATCTTCGGTTAGCTTGTCATTATACAGCCCGCCGATACCCCGGTATGTCGGCAAACCTGAATCCGCGGAAATTCCGGCCCCGGTAATGAACAAGATACTTTTACTTATCTTTAAAAGCTTAGCGATTTTGGTTATCGTCTCTGAGTTGTTATTCATTTTTCCTGCCCTTAAGCATAGGCACAAATCTTACCGGAATAATATCCGTGGTCATCAACTTACCTTTTATCTTCTGCACTAATTTTAGATTCTGCCAATACACTCCCACCGGAATAACTAATCTGCCACCATCAGCTAATTGCCCGATTAAAGAAGCGGGTATTTCTTCAGGCGCACAAGTAACAATGATCCTGTCAAAAGGAGCCTGTCCAGGCCAACCCAGAAAACCATCGCCTGTTTTCAGATAAATATTACGGTAATCCAATTCTTTCAGCAGTTTTTCTGCCTCGCTGGTCAGCGGCTCCAATATTTCTATACTATAAACCTCCTTAGCTAATTCCGCAAGTATTGCGGCCTGATAACCGCTTCCCGTGCCTATCTCTAAAACTTTTTCCTCGCCTTTAAGTTGTAATAATTCTGTCATCAGCGCAACTATATAAGGCTGAGAGATAGTCTGTCCTTCACCGATAGGTAGAGGACTATCCTCATAGGCTAAATGCTGATAAATCCAGGGCACAAATTTATGCCTTTCTACTTTACGCATTGCTTCTAATACGCGCCTATCTTTAACCCCGCGCTGTTCTATCTGATAAGTTACCATTCGCTCCCTGAGATTTTTAAAATCCGGATTAGCTGAAGCCGGAGTAACTGCCTCTTGAGCAAAAATTAAGGTATGACTAATCATGAGAATCAAAATTATTATTAGTATTCTATACATTTTTCATTATCCCGCCTCATTAACTAAAGTCTTTCTATAAATAAACCTATAGAAGAAATGTATTTTTCCTGAGAGTCTAAAAAAGCAGTATTATGTCCTCCGTTTATCTCTACCAGCTCCTTTGGTCCCGGGCTGGCATTATAAAGCTTATTGGCTAATGCAAAAGGCACTATCTCGTCATTCCTGCTGTGGATAAATAATTTTGCTACTCGCATCTTTTTTATCTTTTCCAGAGAATCATATAAATTAGAGAAAAGAAATCTGGGCAAAGAAGGATATATCCGGCCTGCCATATCCCTTCCGCTGGAAAATGCCCCTTCCACTATTATGGCTTTGACTTTTGTATTTGCCGCCAGGTCAATAACCACTGCTGTTCCCAGCGACTCCCCATAGAGTATAATTTGTTCCGGTAGGATGCGCCGGGTATCCACCAAATAGTTGTAAGCAGCTTTTGCATCAAGATAAAGCCCTTTTTCCGAAACCTTCCCTTCGCTTTTACCAAAACCCCTGTAATCGATGATAAATATATTAACACCCGTATTCCGCAGCATAAGTAACTTTTCCAGCCGGTGTCCGATATTACCCGCATTACCAGGAAAGAACAAAAGCGTATATTTTGCGTTACTCTGAGGTATAAACCAACCATTGATTCTTACCCCATCTTCTGTCTTTACATATACATCTTCGAAACTAAGATTAAAAGAGGAGGGATAAGATTCTATTCTCTTTTCAGGATAAAATATGCCTCTGCTTTCAACGTATTTGACGTAGACTATAATTATTACCACACCGAATAGAATAAAATATAATGATTTGGCCATCCCGAAAACCTCCTAAAGTATTACGTCTTCTGATACCAAAGAGAAAGCCGGTCAGTAAGGAAATAACTAATAATGCCCCGCCCTTGACGTCTACGATGTCAAGGGCTCCCACATCTCCCGCGCCCCGCCTGGCTATCTTTCAAGAAAATCGCCTCAGGCAGACAATTTTAAGCGATTTTTGCAGTGGTATAGGAAAGGGTTTTACCTATTCTCTACTGGAGCATACTTTCCTGTACCATCAAAAAACTGCCGCAATTTTTAGGGGAGGAAATTACGTCCGGGCCGTTTATTTATTTAAGTACACCTTATTTTCTCTCACCTAATTCGTGGTCAAGCATGAATAATCCGTTTGCCGAGTCCTTAATCAACTTAAGCTTGTCAACTATCTGCTTGGCATGGGCCTCTTCTTCAACCTGCTCATCAATAAACCACTTAAGCATTGATTCAGTAGCGGCATCTTGTTCCTGACGGGCTACTTTAAGCAGATCATTAATCAATGCGGTTACCTTTAGTTCGTGCTTATAGACTTCCTCAAAAACCTCAAGCGGAGTTTTCCAGTCGGTAGCTGCCGCTTTGATATCCTCCAATACTACTTCACCACCCCGGTCTAAGATATACTCGTAGAATTTCATAGCGTGGGTATTCTCTTCCCTGGACTGGATCTTCATCCAATTGGCAAAACCTTGCCAGTTCTTGGCTTCGAAATAAGCTGCCATCGCCAGATACAGATATGACGAATAAAGCTCGGCGTTTATCTGTTTGTTGATCGCTTTTGTTACCTTATCCTTTATTTCCATTTATTTCTCCTTTCTTTCACAAAAATAAATTATACGGCA
>JBDRLN010000056.1:0-2176 GCA_043812955.1 Candidatus Omnitrophota bacterium
TCAATCCTCACTTCTGGATGGTTAAGGTAGATATCCTCTATTACCCGAGATTCTTTCTCGCAAGTCGGACACCCCTTTAACATAAAATAGAATAGATAGCTTACTTCTATTTTGGCATTGTCGTTAGAATCCCTCAAAGCAGCCGGAGAATCAGATTCAAGCAAACCTTTAGTTTTCTTCATTACCTCAAGCTCCTTTGCTTCTTTTCTTAGTAATTCCTGCGCCAAGATGAACTTTTCAATCCTTTTTAAATTCCACTGTAAGTATGCTCTTGCGTTTTCCGGATCAGGCTTATCTAGAAAATCCCTTACTTCTTTAGGCGGTACATAGATAGTCACCTTGCCTGAAGGGCTGATTACCGGCTCAGCCCATTCTTCTTGGATAACTTCAGAAGAGGTATTAGTTTGCGCTGTTACTGGCTCTATTTGTGTTTCTATCTCTTGGAAAAAATCAATCCGTTTATACTGAAAGATACTTTCTGCGGATGCATTAGCAAGGAGCGATAAAAAAATAATAAACATAAGAATAAATAATCTCATTTATCAAGTCTTGATATGAAGTCATTAAAGTCAGATAGCCCGGTTATCTTCTCCTGGCTGCCATTATGAGTAATCAAATAAACCGGCGTCTTAAGGATATTGAATTCTCTTGCAAGGCTGCCGCTTAGGTCGATGCTGAATTCAATACCGGTGCCGAAGAATTTATGTTTTGTAAGCAGTTTTCCCTTTAAATTATTCGAGCTCCCTGTGATAACGCCTTTAACCGACCAAAAAGGGTTATCTCTCTTGAATTTGACTAAAGAGTTAACCGCCTGGTCAAAAGAGCTGTCGCTAAGATCAATAAACAAAGTAATCTCATTACCACTGGTATTTTTATTGAGGTTACTGGAGATCTTCTTTTCTATCGCTGAAACTTTATCTTTTAAATCCGGATTTAGATTAAGCGAATCGCCTTTACATTCGCTGCAACCGCTTTGCTGAATTGAGGCATCTTTCTCATCAAAAAAACCCGCCATTACACAAGCCGGATTTACTAATAAAGAAACGCTTAGAATTACACTCAATAAATACAACATATTCTTCTTCTCCAATATACCCATAGGTATTTGCCGGAAGTAGATAACTTGCCGGATTCCCAGGTTGCCGGATGTTGGCCTATCCTGATACAACCGGAAGGATTCGGATAGATTAACTCCAGCTTATCGCTGTCAAATGACGGAATAAAACCAATGGTTTCTAAGACAATGTGTGAAGTAGAGCCTAAAAGCGAAGCGATGCTTACTGCACGAACTGCTGCGATAGCGCTTCCAACTACCTCGCTCTGATGCGTAATAAAGCCGCGCCTTGGATAAGTTGCTCCCCAAAAACCCATACAGAGATCATCCAGGAATGCGCCTGTGGCAGCGCAGGTTAAACCGCTGGCTGCCGAGGCTATACTTTTTGGATGTAGGGCTTCTATGGCCCCTATACGCCATTCCGCAGAATCCAATTCCGAAAGATACTTAATAAAAGAACCGGTTGGCAGCTTATCCGGACACTGCATATCGATAAAAGACATAATCTCGTCCCTAAAAGGAATCTCATACGCGTGCGCCTCATTAAACTGTAAGTTGGTGCCGGTTATTTTACTAGAATTAGACCCGCTTGAAACCCCTACAGGCAATCCTATAAGCCCGGACATCAGGCTTTTTGTCCCTTGAGCGGCCATGTTAGCTATAACCGGTTTTAGCGAATCAATTACAGTGTCGCCCGGACGTTTGACGGTTTCAATGAGCAGGGCTGGTTCCCAATACATAATTACGATCCCGGGAATACCAATAGGATTTACGCATACGCCGATTACCCTTAAGTCTATACAGTTTAAATTTACCATTCCCAGGATATCGGTAGACTCAAGGGCAAAAGCTTTTCCTAATAAAAGAAATATAAATAAAACAATACTTAAAACCTTCTTTAATCTCATAGCCATTTGTCTTTAAGAGATTTTCATAATGAAACAGAGGGCATAATACGGCGGCAACACGTTAAAGGGCTGACCGCCTCCAACACTTCCCGTCTGCGCATTATCATTATAGCTGCCTTTAGCGGCAAGTTCAGAGCTGCCAGAGAAATACCATGCGTTCCACCAGCGATAAGAGTGCGTATGCGGTGGCATTTCAGCAATGGTCATGGTATGC
>JBDRLN010000057.1:0-24086 GCA_043812955.1 Candidatus Omnitrophota bacterium
TATTCTTAACTATAGCCTGTTGGGTATTAGATTCTCGCGTAGTTAAACTTAATTTTTCAAAAATTTCTTTACTTATACAAAGCAATTTTGTTAACTTTCCCTCATAAGCAGGGGGGTAACGATGTATGGTATCATTTCCAGGAACTTACCTAGATTTTTATTGCCTGCTAGCAGATTCCAGTATAGAATAAACCTATTAAATATGCAATTATCCCGCATCGTGGGAATTAACTGAAAGCACTTTTGGTGCATACTTTTGCTCAAGGAGGTTATATATGGATTGGGGGATGCAAAACCGTTTAAATAAATTGATCCAACCGGATGGCAAATGTTTTTTCCTGCCTATTGACCACGGTTATTTTCAAGGGCCTACCCGCTGTCTGGAAAAACCAGCTCAGACTATTAAACCATTGTTGCCTTTTTGCGACGCGCTTTTTGTTACCCGCGGGGTATTGCGTTCGGCAATCGGACCGGAGATTAATAAACCGATTATTTTAAGGGTTTCCGGGGGAACAAGCATGGTTGGTAAGGATCTGGCGGATGAGAGCCTAACTACTTCTATTGAAGAGATAATCCGTTTGAACGCCGCCGCAGTAGGAGTTTCAGTTTTTGTGGGTAGCGATTACGAAAAACAAACCCTTTTGAATCTATCTAACTTAGTAAATCAATGTGAGAATTACGGTATACCAGTAATGGCAGTAACTGCTGTAGGCAAGGAGATTGAAAAGCGGGATGCTAGGTATCTGGCTTTAGCTTGCCGGATTGCCGCGGAATTAGGCGCCCGGGTAGTTAAGACTTATTGGTGTAAAGATGATTTTGATAAGGTGGTTTGCGGTTGTCCGGTCCCGGTTGTGATTGCCGGAGGCCCGAAATGCGAAACTGAAAAAGAAGTTTTTGAATTTATTTATGATGGGATGCAAAAAGGAGCTGTCGGGATAAACTTAGGAAGAAATATCTGGCAGAGCGCTCATCCAGTAGCTATGGCGAAGAGCTTATGGCAGATCGTCCATGAAAAGGCGAATGTGAAAAAAGCCCAAGAGATATTTAGTGAAACTAAAAATAAGGGATAACAGATATGCGGGTAGCGATGTATTATAATAACTGGGATGTAAGAATTGAAGAAATGCCAAAACCAAAAATCGGACCCGGAGAAATATTAGTTAAGATGAAGGCCTGCGGTATCTGCGGCAGCGATGTGATGGAGTGGTACCGGATAAAAAAAGCGCCCTTAGTTTTAGGCCATGAGATGAGCGGGGAAATAGTTGAAGTTGATTCCGGAGTTAAGGGATATAAGCCTAAAGCCAAAGTTTTTGTTTCTCATCATGTCCCCTGCAATACTTGTAGGTATTGTTTAAATAATCAGCATACTGCCTGCGAAACACTACATACTACTAATTATTTTCCGGGGGGATTTTCCGAATACATCCGGGTACCGGCTTTAAATGTTGACCGGGGAGTTTTTTTAATCCCCAAAGAAATATCTTTTGATGAAGCAACTTTTATAGAGCCCCTGGCTTGTGTTTTGCGCGCACAGATTTTGGCTGGATTAAAACCCGGGCAAACCGTGCTCATTTTAGGCAGCGGAATTTCCGGGTTAATCCATCTTTTAAATGCCAAAGCTTTGGGCGCAGGCAGGGTCATTACTACTGATATTCAGGAATACCGGATGCAAAAAGCACAAGAATTAGGCGCGGACCTGGTGATAAACGCTAAAGAAGACATACCTAAGCGCGTTTTAGCGGCAAATGAGAATAGGTTAGCTGACCTGGTGATTGTTTGCGCGGGAAACTTATCGGTTTTTCAACAGGCCCTGCAAAGCGTTGACCGGGGAGGCACGATTTTATGTTTTGCCTCTACCGAACCCGGGGTTGACTTAGGTCTACCTATTAATGATTTCTGGCACAAAGGCATTAAAATCCTGCCTTCTTACGGGAATAGCCCGGCTGATGCAATAATGGCAATAGATTTGCTTAAAACCGGCAGAATTTCACTAGCTCAACTGATTACCCATAGACTACCTTTAGAAGAGGCTGCCAAAGGTTTTGGCCTGGTTTCTAAAGGAAAAGACTGTATTAAGGTTATCTTGACCAATCCCGCCTAACTCCTGTATTTTCTGAGGCTTTAGCCCGTAGTAAATTATTATTGACAAAAACAATTTGCTTATATATAATATTTTTTGTCCACGTATAGTAAAATTTTACTATAAATAAGGGCATAATTTATAAGTCCGGATTTACCCAGCCCTTTTGGCGTGATCGGTAGCATGTTCTACCAAAAGAGCTGGGTTATAACCCCATTTTTGGGGGGATTTACTATGTAAATATCTAAAAGAGCAGGATTAATTTCTGTCTGCCGGTAGGCAGGCGCAGACGCTAATATAATTAAAGGGGGCAGGCTATAACTTACGTCGTAGGAGCGCAAGTGAGCACTCCGTAAGTTATTTGCTCATTTATGGATTGGGAACAGATAGCAAAAGATAAATTTCAGGTAATGACTTTAAGAATACCGGTTTTTCACCGGCACATTACCGAAGTAGCGGTAACTAAGAAAGCTGAAGAGAATGCCCTGGCTAGAAATTCCCAGAAAGTGGAGGAGCAGGATGTGATTAGGGCTTTTTTTTCCGAAGTCCCTCCGGCTTTTTATAGTATGATGGTCAGGCTTTTAGAGCAGACCGGATTTGAGTATAGAAAATATGGTTTTCCTATAAAAGTGGGATGAACCCCCGCACCTTCAGATCATTCATTCTTTAAGACAGTAAGGTTTGAGGGTTTAAATATAAGCATAATATTGAATATGAAAGAAGGTGCGGGGTGAAGATAGCAGTTATAGGGGCAGGAGCAATTGGCGGTTTGGTTGCCGGATATCTGAAGTTTAAAGAAGCTGATGTTTCTTTAATCAGTCGGCCGCAGGCTAAAGGTATAATAAAAGAACGAGGATTAAAGATTTCCGGGGCCAGAGGCAATATTAGTGTAAAAATTGATGTTTCAGACAGCCTAAATTATTATCCGGATCTGGCCATTTTGGCAGTTAAGACCCAGGATATTATTAGGGCGGTTAGGGACAACTCGGAATTTCTTAAAGATTCGGTTATTTTAACTATCCAGAACGGAGTCCAGGCTGAACATATAGTTGCCAGGTATTTACCCAAAGAAAATATCATTTCTAGTATTGTTATGTTTGGCTCAACTTCACTTAACCCAGGAGAAATTACCCATAATTTTGATGGGGATTGGATTGTCGGAAAGGTATTTTCTAAAAATGACCCTAAGGTTTTTAAGGTTCGCCAGGCCCTGGAAAATATTTTTCCTGTTCAGGTAGCCGAAAATATCCAAGGGATGAAATATCTGAAAGTCTTTGTTAATGCCAGTAATTGCCTTTCAGGGATACTGGGTTTAAGCCTGCAGGAGGTATTCAGGGATCTGAATATAAGCCGTATTGCCATCGGTATCTGGAAAGAAGGTTTAAATATAATAACCAAGGCCGGAGTAAAATTAGAGTCTCTGCCGGATTTTAGTTTAGACCGTCTGACCAAATTAACCTCAATGCCAACGGATGAAGCGGCGAAAATATTTTCCGGGATAATGATTAATCTAAGCCGGGAGCCTCTTTACGGCTCAATACTCCAGAGTATAAAAAGAGGTCGGCCTTCGGAAATAGATTATATTAACGGTGAGTTTGTCAGTCTGGCTAAGATAAGCGTTGCTCCCGCGTCTTTGAACAAAAAACTAGTTGAAATGGTGCATCGGGTAGAGAAGAGCAGTAAATTTTTTACCAAGGCAGAATTAATTAATAGCACCAAGGAGCTATTTAATTAAAATGAGTGCAGTTAAAACCCCATTTCCTAAATTAAAACTTACTGTAAGCGCTGTTTTCGGCGAATGCTATCATGGGTATAAGATCGGCGATGAATTATTCTTAGAGGATTTTACTCATCCGCCTAATTATTTTTGTTTGGGGTTAGCCCACGCGCTTTTTCCAGTGATCTACGCTTTAAGTTTTGGGGCTAAATTCGGTTTCCGGGATAACCAACGTTCGCTTTTAGTGACCTGTCCTGATGGAGGTAAACTGGAATTTAAGGCTGAGATTTTAGATAGCCTTGGCAAGGTAGAAACTCTGCTTAAGAATCCGGAACATAAGTTTAGCCCTAAAAAAATGGTTATTGAAGTAGTTCAAGCTAAAGGCAAATGCACCTTTGGTTATAAAGTCGGAGATAAGTGGGAGACTTTAGGTTTAAAATGTATCCCGGATTTTTGCGGAGCAGCTTTTCATACTGCGTTTCCAGCGCTTTTTGCCTTGAATTTCGGAGCCAAATTTTTCTTTATGCCAGATCCGAATTCCGTAGATACGGTTACCTGCCCTGACGGAGGCAATATAGTATTTAAAGTTACCCGGATCGAAGATAATAAGGAATAATTATGCATAAAAAAAGACGAGTGGTTATTACCGGGATCGGAGTAATTTCCCCTAATGGTATTGGCAAGGATAATGCCTGGGGAGGGTTTATTGCCGGCAGATCCGGGGTAAAGAAAGTTGAAGAATTTGACGTGTCTTTGTTTAATACCAAGATTGCTGCCCAGGCCAGTGATTTCGACCCTTTTAAATTCGGGCTGACCCATGATGAAGCAGTGCGCATGGATAGGTATGTGCAGTTTGCAGTTGTTTCCGGCCAGATGGCCTTAAAAGATAGCGGTTTAGATTTATCCCAAGAAAATCCCCAGACAATAGGCGTATGTTTAGCTAATGCTATCTGCGGGACAAAATACATGGAAGAGGAATTTGCCCTGGTTACTGACGACGGCAAGAAACCTATTGATCCCTCATTGGTCAGGCCGGATTTATACGATGCCGCGATGTTTAATACCCCGTCCATTGAAATATCCGCCAGGTACGGATTAAAGGGGATTTGTAATACTCTTTCTACCGGATGCACTGCCGGCACCGATTCCTTAGGATTTGCTCTAGAGACTATTCAGGACGGCGAACACGATATAATGTTTGCCGGCGCATCCGAGGCTCCGATCACCCCGATTACTTTCGGGGCATTTGATGTGGTTAGTGTTTTATCAGTCCGTAATGACACGCCCGAAGCAGCCAGCCGTCCGTTTGATAATAAGCGCGACGGGTTTATTTTATCTGAAGGCGCGGGGATCCTAATTTTGGAAGAATTAAATCATGCCTTAAAACGCAATGCCCGGATTTACTGCGAGGTAACCGGGTTCGGCACCAGTTGCAATGCTTTTCATATGACCGATCTTCCGGCTGATGGAGCGGCCATGGCTAGTTGTATAGATCTGGCTTTAAAAGACGCGAATACCAAACCAACCGAGATTGATTATATCAATGCCCATGGTTCATCCACCCGAATGAATGATATATTTGAAACTAATGCCTATAAAACAATTTTCGGCGATTATGCTTATAAGCTTCCTGTCAGTTCTTTAAAATCCATGATCGGCCATCCTTTGGCCGCGGCTAACGCGATAGAAATGACTATCTGCGCTATGATTTTTGAGAAGAACATTTTGCCTCCGACAATAAATCAGGAGGAAAAAGATCCTCTGTGCGATTTATATTACATACCTAATCAGGCTATTTCTAAAAAAGTAAACACTATTATTAAAACCTCAAGTGGTTTTTCCGGAATACATTCTTCATTAATCTTAAGGAGATTCAATGGCTAAGATTGCGGTTACCGGCATCGGGGTAGTTGCCCCCTCCGGAATCGGCAAGCGCCAGTTCTGGGCTAATATCAAATCCGGCCGGTCTTTTATTAAAGAGATTACCAGATTTGAGGCTTCCCAATATCCGTCGCATATTGCTGGCCAGATTGATGATTTGGATAAATACACCCATGTATCTGAGCGGCTATTAAAAAAGATCGATGTTTTTTCGCATATGGCTTTGATCGCTTCGGAAATGGCGCTCCAGGACTCTTTGATTGATATAAAGAAAGAAGACCCGAATCTAGTCGGGATATTTTTAGGCAACGCTATCGGCGGCTGGCTTTATGCTGAGACAGAGCTACGAGATCTTTACATTGAAGGCCGGGAAGGAGTTTCTCCTTACATGGCCTCAGCCTGGTTTCCGGCAGCGCCTCAGGGCCAGGTATCTATTTATTACGGGATCAAGGGATTTAGTAAAACTGTAGTTGCTGACCGGGCAGGTTCTTTAATGGCTATTGGCTATGCCTGTAAGGTCTTAAGCAAAAATAAGCTGAATATGATTCTTTCCGGAGGCATGGAAGCTCCGGTTACTCCTTATTCGCTTTTATGCTGCAATACTTATGGCGGGCTATCCAAGGATAACAGCCATCCCCAATTTGCTTATCGTCCGTTTGATAAAAGGCGTTCAGGCTTTGTAATTGCCGAAGGCTCAGGAATCATGGTTATGGAGAATATCACCCGGGCCAAAGAAAGAGGAGTAAAAATTCAGGCTATTATTTCGGGATATGGGACCACTTGCGATGGAATTGATCGAATAAATCCAGATCCTAAAGGAGCGGAATTAGCCCGAGCAATTAAAATGGCGCTTTCAGATGCCCAGGTTAATATTGACGAAATAGATTACATTAGTTTGGATGGTTTAGCTTTGGATATCTGGGATGATAGTGAGGTAGAGGTTTTAAAAAATGTTTTTGGTCCTCGGCTTAAAGATATCCCCTTAAGCTGTCCTAAGTCTGCGTTCGGGAATTTGCTGGGCGCCTCCGGAGCGATCGATTTAATTATCACTATTTTGGCAATGGAGAATAATTTAATACCGCCAACTATTAACTTGGATGAGCCGGTGATAAAGGGATTGGATTTCGTGATAAAAGAAGCTCGGCCCCAGTCAATTAATAAGGCTTTAGTGATCTCCCGGGGCCGGGGCGGGATCAATGCAGTCTTAGTAGTTGAAAAATACAGGGACGGTTCTTAAGCTAAAGCTAAACTGTCCCCATAAAAGGGACAGTTTAAGATTGCCGTCAGAACCGTCCCTATTTGAAATGGAGGATTGATGAAAATTTTATTTGTGATGCCTAAGGTAGGCGCTTGGGCAACCCACGGGATCCACCGTTCGCCGAACCAGCTTTACGCCCATTGGGCAGCCTATGTCAGGGAACGCGGATATGAGGATATTTCAGTTATTGACGGCAAGGCCTATGAAACACCCATGGAGCAATTAGTGGAAGAAGTAAAACAGATTAATCCTGATATTGTAGTTATGGGCGAGCAGCTGCATGGTTATGGTGGCTATGGAGTTCTGCGCCATTTCAGGGAGGCTGCCCAGAGGATCAAAAAAGTCCTGCCCAAAACAAGAATTATCTTAGGTGGATTATGGTATTCTGCTATGCCCACGCATACCTTAGAGGAAAACCCGGAAATAGATTTCGTAGTTATGGGCGAAGAGGAATCTTTTGGGGACTTGATTGAGGCAATTGATAAGAAGAAGCCACTCAAGGATGTAGGAGGAGTAACCTCGCGTATTGACGGAAAAATTGTTATGGGTCCGCATAAGCCGCTGATGGATGACCTGGATAAACTTCCCCTTCCAGCCTACGACCTTTTTCCTATGGATAAATACGTCGGACATACTTATTGGAAACCTTTTGTAGATATGGTTACTTCTCGGGGCTGCCCATCAGCCTGCACTTTTTGTTATGAATGGGATCAATTTGATCCCCGCTCTCCGTCTGATTTTTTAAAATGGCGGGCTAAATCTCCGGAGCGGGTAATTGAAGAGTTGGAGCTATTACATAAAAAATACGGGGTTAAGGTAGTGGTTATCCAGGATGACAATTTCAATGTTGACCCGAAACGGGTGCAGAGATTTTGTGAACTTAAAAAGCAAAAGAACATACCCATAAAGTGGGTTTCTTTAGGCCGGGCTATTGATTGGGTTAATTGCGAGTCGATACTACCACTGATGAAAGAGACCGGTTTGTTTATGGGAGTATTTGGCATAGAAGTTACCACTCAATCTGAGCTTAAAAAGATCGCCAAGGGCATTACCATTGAACAGATAAAAAAGACCATTGAAATCCTGCGTAAAAACGATATCGCGATAGTTGCGGATATTATGATGGGTTTTGACTATGACACTGAAGCGATCATCAAACAGCGTTTTGAGTTTACCGATATGGTTGATCCGGATATCCTCTGGGTTGGATATGTTACTCCTGCGCCTAATTCACCGATGTGGAAGATAGCATTAAAAAAGAAATGGATCGATACTAAAAAAGTAGATTTCAGCCAATGGGATTTTTTGCATCCGGTTATCCCTACCGATTATTTAAGCACTGAAGATTTAGGCAGGCTGGGATCTTGGTGCATGCGGGAATTCTTTTCTAAACCTGGAAGGATCAACCGGATTATGGAGAGCAATTTTGATCCCTTAGCCAAACTATGTTTTCAGGATGTTATGGCTGGAGTGGGAAAATGGGAAGCTGGGGCAACCAAGGGCGAAACCCATATCTGAAACCATGTCCACCCCGTAGGTGTAAGACACCTACGGGGTGGTATTAGGTTGGGAGGAAAATATGGAGACCAAACAAAAAATCATAGACACTTTAGTTAATTTGCTTAAAGTGAAACCGCAGGAGCTTAAAGAAGGGGTAGCTCTTTTGGATAGCATCGGAGTTGATTCCACTGAAATGGTTGAGGTAGTGATTGCTCTGGGTAAATCTTTCGGGATCAAGATAGATACCAAGGAGATCACTAAGTTTTTCACTCCGGAAGATATTGTTAAAATTGTTGAATTGAAACTTAATTCCAAATGAATATCATTGATCTAAGCCTTCCCATTGACGAGACCGCCTTTGAGGTCCACCAGGTTGATATTGAAAGGGTTTCTCATAAAGAGGGAGTAGAAAAGTTTAACCGGGTGATCATGGGTAAGACTTTTTCCGGGAAGATTAAATATCTCCTGGGAAAGCGGGTATTAAAAAAAGAAGACCTTCCGGACCAGGAATTTTTATCTTTGGAAATTGTTCATGCCCCGGTTCATGTCGGAACCCACCTGGACTATTCATTTCATTACGGCTCAAAATCGGAGAACCGCGCCTCTAAAACCGCGGATGAGATCCCTCTGGAATGGTGTTATTCCAATGCGGTGAAGATCAACCTCTCTCATAAAAAACCCAACGAGTTAATTACTTCAGCCGATCTAGAATCCGGATTAAAGAAAATAAATTATAATTTAAAAGGTTTAGATATAGTTCTTTTACGCACCGGCGCGGATAAGTTTTACGGAACACCTAAGTATTTCAGTGATTACCCCGGGGTGGATATTTCGGCGATTGATTTTCTCCTAGACCGAGGCGTTAAAATCTTTGGTACTGACACTATTGGGATTGAACGGCCAGACCGTTTTATGCTCAGAGAATTTTTGAAAACCCGGGATTCCCAGAAATTTTATCCAGCGCATTTTTACGGCCGTAAGCGCGAATTCATTCATATTGAACGTCTGGCAAACTTAGATAAAATTCCCGATACCGGGTTTAAGATCATTTGTTTCCCGGTTAGGATAAGACAGACCGGCGCGGCGTGGAGTAGGGTTGTGGCGATTTTAGATTAATTGTAGAAGCGGGTCCTGCCTTGGGGGTGTCTCTCGCCGAAAATTTTCGGCTGTGAGACGACCCCCAAGTCACCCGTTTGAATTAATCTAAAATACGCGGTACTTCCAAGAAAAAAAGGAGAAAGAAATGGGACATACCTGTAATTCGATAATTATCAATGCTTCATACGACAAGGTTTTTGACATTTCTAACGATATCCCGCGCTGGACCGAGCTCTTTGGAGGAGAATATAAGAAAGCTGAAATAGTTAAAAAAGAAGCCAGTAAAATAACCTTTCAACTTACTGACGATGAGGGTAAATCTTGGCAGTCCTGGCGGTTTTTATTCAAAGATAAGTATTTTACCTATTCTGAAAGAGAAGAACCGAAATTCCCCTTCAGATATATGAAGATCGTTTGGCTCTATACCCCTAAGCCTGAGGGTGTGGCTTTGGCTAAAGGAGGCCAAACCACGGACTGGTGTCCTGTAGAACTGTCCTGGATCCAGCATTTTGAAATGGATAGAAAAGCCAAATTTAATGACCAAGAGGTCGAGGGTTTTATCAATAAGCATTCTAAAGAAAATCTTTTGATTTTTAAGCAGTTAATTGAAAAAGAGTCAGGAAACCAACTTTAAATTTATAGAGCCGTATTCAACAGTAAAGTACAACAAGGGGGGGCGCGTCAAGCCCGCAGGTAAAGGTATTGGCTTAGGTTTAGCTATGGTGTATAATATTATCCAGAAGCACAAGGGTGAGGTTAGTTTAAAGAGTAGGGTAGGTATTGGGACAATTTTTATCGTTAGGCTGCCCCAAGGAGAAGCTTTATGAAAATAGCCTATAAAATAAGTTTATCTTTTTTTGTAATTGTTTTAATTATTGTGGGTATTGCCATGTCTATTTTTTATATAATTTCGAAAGACATTTTACGGGACTCTATATGTAACAAGTTGAATACGGTGTGTTATTTCCGCTCTGATCATATCAAAACTTACCTTAATATGTTGGAAATCTCTGTCGGTCAGTTATCAAAAAGCGTGGCTCCGGAAGATTTACTAAAAATAAACAGTAAAGGAGATCCTCGGCAGGCTGATGCCTTTGAGCAGATAATAGAAGGGCTCAAAGAAACAAAAGAGGTCAATTCCGCAATAGATGAAATTTTGTTGCTGGATAAGACCGGCAAAGTGGTGGCTTCCTCTAACGCAATTAGCCTTGGGGCAGATAAGTCCAATGATACTTATTTTCTCAATGCGCAGAAAAGGATATTCATCAAGGATATTTATTTTTCTGAAATAGAGAAAAGGCCCTTAATAACCGTATCCACGCCACTCTTAAACAATCAAACAGGTGAATTATTAGGAGTGTTTGTGTTAAGGAATGGACTAGAAGAGTTATACAATATCGTTACAAAGAAAACCGGTCTGGGTAATACGGGCGAGATTTATATTGTCAATAGATACGGGTTTATGATCACCCCTTCCAGATTTAAAGAAGTTACAGTCTTAAAACAGAAGGTAGATACTGAGAATTTAAGGAAAGCCTGGATGATTAAAGACATGAAACAGGATTTTTCCCAAGTTAAATGGCAAGAAAAATTGGATGTTTTCCCTAATTATCGCGGTGTAGAGGTCCTGGGAGCACATGAATATATCCCCCAGATGCAGTGGACAGTTTTAGCTGAGATAGACGTAAAAGAGGCATTTAAGCCTTTAGCTCACCTGTATCAGGTTTTTATTGTACTTTTATTAATAGTGTTCGTATCAGTTTGGATATTAGATGTGCGCATTGCCAAACTTATTACTGAGCCGCTTCATCGGTTGCATAAAGGGACCGAAATAATAGGCAGCGGTAATTTAGATTATAAGGTAGGCACTAAGTCAAAAGATGAGGTGGGGCAGCTTTCGCGCTCATTCGATACCATGATGGAGGATTTAAAGAAAACTACCGTGTCTATAGAGAGTCTGAAGAAAGAAATTATCGAACGTAAAAGAATAGAAGGATATTTGCGGGATAGCGAGATACGTTATCGAGGCCTCTTTCAGGGTGCCCGGGACGCCATCATGACCCTGGAGCCGCCTTCTTGGAGGTTTTCTTCTGGGAATCCGGAAACAATTAAGATGTTTATGCTAAAAGATGAAGCGGATTTAATTTCCTATAAGCCTTGGTATTTATCTCCTGAGTTGCAGCCGGACGGAAGCGTTTCTAGCGAAAAAGCCAAGGAGATGATTGAGATAGCCCTGAGTAAAGGCTCCAACTTTTTTGAGTGGAAGTATAAGCGCCTTAACGGCGAGGAGTTTCCCGCTAACGTGCTTCTGTCCAAGATGGATTTAGGAGGAAGAATATTTCTTCAGGCTACAGTCCGGGACATCACTGAGAGTAAACGGGCTGAAGATAACTTAAAGAAGGCCTACGAAGAGCTCAAACAAGCCCAGACCCGGCTCATCCAATCTGAGAAGATGGCCTCTATCGGTCAGCTTGCCGCAGGGGTTGCCCATGAAATCAATAACCCTATGGCCTTTGTTATCAGCAATATTTCCATCTTAGACAAGTACCTCCGGAGTTTAGATACTGTTTTTAAGAGGTATCTTGATTTAGAAAAGCGGTTGACGGACTTATCCCTTCCTCAGGCAGCGGATTTATTGCAGGAGATCCAAAGCCTGAAAAAGGAATCAAATTTAGATTATATCTTTGATGAGCTGCCTAAGCTGATTAATGAATCTGCTAATGGCGCCCAGAGGGTAAAAAAGATAGTCCAGGACCTATTGACATTCTCTACTATAGGCGAGGCAGAAGAGGACAGGGTTAATCTTAATGAGATTATGGAATCTGTCTTAAGTATTGTCGGGGATGAATTTAAGCCCAAGGCGGAAGTAATCAAAGAATATGCGGATATCCCCTTATTAACCTGTTGCCCCCAGCAGATATCGCAGGTGTTTATAAACCTGTTGACTAACGCTGTTCAAGCTATCAAGGATAAGGGAGAGATTACTATTAAAACCTACTCTAAAGATGCCGATATATTTATAGAGATTAGCGATACTGGCAGCGGCATATCCGAAGAGAGCCTTAAGCGCATCTTTGACCCTTTTTTCACCACTAAGCCTATAGGCACTGGCTTAGGTTTGTCTATGGTGTATAATATTATCCAGAAGCATAAGGGTGAGATTATTGTCAAGAGTAAGGTAGGTATCGGGACGAATTTTATCGTTAGGCTGCCTGTTGGAAGCCTGAATAATGTAGGATAAATACAAGATTCTTTAAAAGTTAACCCCACTAGATAAAACTTATTGTGTTTTCTACTCCGCTACGTAAACGCAGCTAAAATTCTCTATGATAATTTTGGCGCACTTCGCGGAGTTTCACTAAATGAGCCGTCGGCTCAAAATTGTGTTCTTACTCCGCTACGCGGAGTTTCGCTAGATGCCTGACTGCCGTTAGGCAGACGTCTTGCGACGCATATTTGTGCCCAAGGAGGTAAATATGTCTGTAGATTTAAAGGGAAAAACCGCTATTGTTACCGGCGCTAGCCGAGGCATAGGTAAGGCGCTGGCATCAACTGCCGCCAGCCTGGGGATTAATTTAGGCTTGGCTGCCCGCCAGGAAGGCCCTTTAAAAGAAACCGCCGAAGAGATCAGCCAGAAATACAAGGTAAAAGTAATACCTGTGCCTTGTGATGTAACTAAACTCGAAGACTTAGAGAACCTGGTAAATAAAACCAAAGATAAATTCGGCAATATAGATATTTTGATCAATAACGCCGGAGTATCCAGCCAGTATCCTTTTGAAAAGCAGCCGTTTGAAGATTTTGAGCGTTTAGTGCATACTAATTATTTGGGTTATGTGCGCCTGATCCGCCTGGTAATAAATGATATGATAAAAAATAAATCCGGAGCAATCATTAATATGGTTTCCGGCTCAACCCTTTGCGATCCCCTGCCCAGGAATTTTCTGGTTTATAGCTCTTTAAAAGTAGGCTTAAGGGCTTTTTCTAAAGGGCTATTCTGGGAAATGCGCGATCAGGGGATTAAAATTACTTCAATTCTACCGGGAGTCACTGATACTGATCTAACTGGTAAATTACAGGAGATTACCGCTGACACCTCAAGGCTGATGACTACTGAGGCGATTGAGAATGCAGTGAGATTTGCCCTGACGGTGCCGGCAAATGTCTGCCCGCTGGAGATCTCGGTAATTAACCAGCAGACGCCCTGGACTGCGCCGGTAATACCTTTTAAGCAGGCGCATCCGGAAAAGTAAGGAAGGAACAAGATGGATAAACAGGATGTAAAAAATTTAAAGAAACGCTATCTTATTTGGTTGTATAAGATCACCAAAGACGTATTTGACAAATACGAACGTAAATTTACCCAACTGGATATTGATAAGGAGTTGCTTGCCGAGATCGAAAAAGAACTTAAAACCGCTTATCTGCCGGAGGATAAAAAAGAACTGGAGAAATTTGTTAATGACTTCATGAATTATATCGATGAGAAAGAAAAACAGTGCCTGGCCTTAAAATACAAAGGCAAAAAGATCAATCCTGAATTCCTCTTCCTGGATATTAAGCTTGAGGCGATTGAAAATATTATTGTCAGCGACCTGGGCAAAAAAGCCCTGGAAGATATCAAAGAGCTTTATGAGCAAGAGATGATCAGCCGGATCATTAAAAGCGCGGAGCATAAATGATTATTGACGCCCATAGCCACTGGTTACCGGAAGAAATCATAACTAACGCCAATTTTTTTTCTAAAGCCTGGGGAGATATTGAGGCCCAGGTTAAGGCTATGGCTGAAGCAGGGGTTAACCAGGCGGTTTTAAGTTATCCTACAACAGATGCGCATTCAAAATTAGGCGGATTGGATAGGCTAGCCCGGATCTACAATGATAATATCGCCAAGATAATCAAGCGTTATCCGGATAAATTTATTGGCGCCGTAGTCTTACCGGTGGATAATCCTGCGCAGATGCTTGATGAGTTAAAGCGGGCGACTCTGGAATTAGGATTTAAAGCTATTTCTTTGGCTAGTAGTTATAATGGAACATACCTTGATGATGCCCGTTTTTTACCTATATATGTCTTGGCCCAGAGACAGAAAATACCGATTTTTATCCATTCCCAGATAATTAATCCGATTGGAGTTGAGCGGGTAAAAGACCCGCTTCTTACTCCGGTGATCGAATACATATTTGATACAGCTATTTGTATTGGAAAATTGCTGATGGCCGGAATACTTAAGGATCTTGAGGCTACTCTGATTTTTGGCTATTTTGGCGGCGCACTGCCGTTTCTTGAGCATCGCTTTGATACCACTTACCAGATGTTACGCGAGATGAACTTTGTCAAAGACTTAGGCGGCCTGCCTACAGAATTTCTGAAGAAGATTTACGTGGATACAGGAGGAGACCGTAATAAAGCAAATATTGATATAGCTATTTCATTCTTTGGCGCAAGCCATGTAGTTTGGGGCAGCGACTGGCCGGCGAAAAAAGATATTGGCATCGGGATTAAGGCAGTGCGGGAGCTGGATATTCCCCAGCCCGATAAGGATAAAATTTTAGGCGGTAATTTAGAACAAGTGCTCGCTCTTTAATGCTACAGGACCAACTACAGGACCAGGTCCCTTTATTCTAACATTATATGATACAATAAGTTCCGAGTGGTCAGTTTTGACTTTTATAAGATATAACCGATATAAAAAAGTGCAAAGTAGCGATATGTAACTAGTATATACTGCAATTGGTTATATGAAAGGGACCTGGTCCTTAAAGGTGGTCCTTAAAGGTCTTAAAAGGTCCTTAAAAAGGAGATAATTTATGCAGATGCAGAAAGAAATTCATTTGACAGGTAAGGATTTAACCCAGGTGGTTCAACTGCGGCCTCAGGATGTGGGCAAATACGCTATTGTCCCCGGCCCCAAAGACCGCTTGGATGTCTTAATGAAAAAGATCGAAAACCCGGTAAAGAATTTCTCATTTATGGAATACACCATGTATACCGGCATGTATCAGGGGATCAAAGTTACTGCAATAAACGGCGGCAGGTTTTCTACCGACACCTCCATTACTACCGAGGTAATGTGTAACGCCGGGATAGCGAATATTATTCGCATCGGCACCTGCGGTGCCTTAGATGAGAATATTCAGGTCGGAGATTTAGTGGTTGTGGATACGGTACTACGCGGAGACGGCGTTACTCCTTATTATGTGGGTAAGGATTTTAAGACCGTTGCCGATAAAAAAATCTCAGATACTTTATATACGGTGGCTAAGGATATGGGCGCTAAAATTCATCGTGGATGCGCCTGGACCACCGACGCGTTATTGCGCGAGACCCGGGAGATCGTTGAAGCCAAGAGAAAAGAAGGCGCGATTGCTGTGGATATGGTTTCATCAACTCTTTTGACCATTACCCAGACTTATAATATTAAAGCCGGATCGATCCTGGCAGTGAGCGATAATGTGATTACCGGAGAAATGGGTTTTATGAACCCGCTTTATTATATGGCTGAAACTAAGTTAATCGAAATCGCATTAGAAACAGTAAAAAGACTGGAAGTAAAATAAAAGTAGGGACGGTTCTGAAGATAAAGCTAAAGTGTCCCCTTTTAGGGGACACTTTAAGATCAGTTTCAGAACCGTCCCTGAACTGAGTAGGAGTTATATGAAATATTCGCCATTGTTCTGGCCGATACGATTTGAAAAAGGGGTAATCTATATCCTGGACGAAACTGCTTTGCCGGGTAAATTAATTTATTTAAAATCCAGAAATTATAAACAGGCTTGTAAAGCAATTAGTCAAATGAAGACTCGGGCTGTTGGCCAGGTATTATTGATAATGTATACATTTTTACTAGAAATAAGTAAGAACAAAAAATCCACTAACCTATTGCCGGATTTAGAAAAAGTATCTTTGGCGATTAACGCCTGCCGTCCTACTCTCCCCTTTAAAATGCTTACTGATATGATTTTGGGTTGGGCGAGGCAAGGGGTGCCGGTAGAAAAAAATATCTTAGGATTTTTAGAGATGCTTAAGAATAAACGGATCCAGCAAGCTAAAGAAACAGCCGGTTTAATAAAGGATAAAGATGTAATCCTCACTCACTGCAATGTCAGCGGCCTGATGCCTTTAATCGGGGAATTCTGCCGTCAACAAGGGAAAACGTTGAGTTTTTTTGTCACTGAAACCCGGCCCTATTTGCAAGGAGCGCGTTTGACTGCCTGGGAATTAAAACGCTCTGGATTTGAAGTAATTGTGATCTCGGATAATATGGCAGCCCAGGTAATGTCTGAAGGAAAAATCAATAAGGTTATTGTGGGGGCTGACCATTTAGCCCAAAATAACGACATCGCCAATAAGATCGGCACTTACCAGCTGGCCATATTAGCCGGGTATTTTAAAATACCATTTTATGTGCTTTGCCCGCCGAAATCTTCGGTCAAAACCGGTAAAGAGATTAAAATAGAGGTTAGGCCGGATAAAGAACTTTTGGAATTTTGCGGCAAGCGTATCGCAGCCAAAGGAGTAAAGGGATATTATCCGGCGTTTGATATTACCCCGGCGCAGTTAATTACTAAACATATTTATCTGGGTATAAAAAATGATCTTTAATCAGGGAAAAACCCTTAAAAAAGATATTATCCATATCGGCAGGAAATTATACGATCTGCGCCTGGTAGTTGCCCGCTCCGGAAATTTAAGCGCCAGGCTGGATAATGAACGTATCCTGGTTACTAAAAGCGGATCCAGTTTAGGGGATTTGACTT
Source organism: Candidatus Omnitrophota bacterium (assembly GCA_043812955.1). GTDB lineage: Bacteria > Omnitrophota > Gorgyraeia > Gygaellales > Profunditerraquicolaceae > JAHKAP01. Next base: position 17,295 of record JBDRLN010000057.1, read on the forward strand.
TAGATGATATTATTAAGGTTGATTTAAACCAGCCCGGGGAGGTTAAAGATAAGCCGGTGACCTCGGAATTTCCTCTGCATGCCCAAGTTTATCAGAATTTTCCCTGCAGGGTAATTATTCATTGCCACCCTACTTTAATCAACGCTTATTTTTCCGTAGCCGCAGAATTAAAAGCCCTGACTTTTGAAGGACGGTTGTATCTGGGGAATGTTCCGGTTATCTCGCAGGATACTCCGGCAATAACTAACTTAGATCCGGTGCTTAGGGCCTTGATAAACAGCAGTATCGTGGTGATAAAAAACCATGGAGTAGTTTCTATGGCCGAAAAATTCAGCGATGCCTTGTATTTGATTGAGGCCTTGGAAGAAGCAGTTAAAACCGCAGCAGTTGCTAGGCTTTTCAATAAGGATATCCTGGATAATCTGGATAAAGAGCTTAAAAATAGCCTTAACCAGGATAATGCCTTTGTAATGTTTTCTAAAGAGCATATCCGGGCTATCGTGGATCTGGTTAATATTGATGAGACAATTGCCAAAAAAGGCGCGGAATTGGATTTAACCCTGCAGTTGGCCATAAAATTAGATTCTCAAAACCTGGTTTATAAATTTAATTTTGAAAAGGGCAAAATAACCAAGTTGGAATTTAACGACTTTGCCCCATTCATTATTTCCGCTCCAACCGATATTTGGGAAGCGGTATTTTTAGGTAAACTTGATCCTTTTGTAGCTACTACTCAGGGTAAAATGAAATTAAAAGGTGAATTTGCCAAGCTCTCCCGCTGGTATGTGCCTTTCAGTCGTTTATTCGAACTCTTCAGGCAGGTTAAAATAAAATGAGCAGTGGATCATTACAAAAAATAATTAATCCTTCGAATTCCGAGGTCATTGCTGAAGTTCCTTTAGCTGGGCCTAAGGATTTGGAATTAGTTTTATTCGCCGCCCGCAAAGCATTTGATCAAGGCCCTTGGCCAAAACTCTCCTTAAAGGAACGCCAAGAATTTATTTTAAAGATATCTAAAGGGATTTTGGATAATGCCGGCGAATTGGCCAAAACAGAAACTTTGAATACCGGTAAACCGATCAAAGAATCTACTTTTATGGACATACCTTCCAGCGCCAAGGTTTTTGAATATTTTGCCGACAATTTAGAGAGACTATTAGAATCCGAAACTTTGGATTTAGAAAATGCTCAAAGCCGGCTCGTCCGCGAGCCAATAGGGGTAGTTCTTTTAATTGTCCCCTGGAATTACCCTTTGTTAATTGCTTCCTGGAAAATGAGCCAAGCCCTGGCAGCGGGAAATGTGGTGATTTTAAAGCCCTCAAGCTTAACTCCTTTGACCGCTTTAGAATTAGGTAAAATAGCGAATAATGCCGGATTACCCGGCGGGGTAGTAAATGTGGTGAATGCCTCCGGAGATTCGGCTGGAAAAATATTATGTTCAGATAAACGGGTGGATATGATTTCTTTTACCGGCAGTAATATAGTAGGTAAAGAGATATTGGGTTATGTTTCTGAGAATGTCAAGAAACTGATTTTAGAATTAGGGGGTAAGTCTGCCGGAATAATTTTAAAAGATGCGGATTTAGAAGTAGCGGTTAACAGCGCCTTGTGTTCTATTTTTTTAAACCAGGGCCAGATGTGCACAGCCATGTCCAGGATTTTTATTCAGGATGATATATATGATAAATTTGTCGCAGAGTTTGTCAAAAAGACTAAACAGATTAAATTAGGTCCCGGGTCGGATTATGAAACCCAGATGGGTCCGCTAATTTCTGAATCCCAGCGCAAGAAAGTATTGGAGTATGTAGAGAAAGCCAAAAAAGAAGGGGCAAAACTGATTTGCGGCGGAAAAATTCCGGACTCGCCGGAGTTAAAAAAAGGATTTTTCTTTGAACCGGCAGTATTAACTGAAGTTAGGCCGCAAATGAGCGTGTTTCAGGAAGAGATCTTTGGCCCGGTTGCCGTATTTAGTAAATTCTCCGGCTTGGACGAAGCGATCAAACTGGTGAATAATTCTGATTTTGGTTTAGCTGCTTCTATTTGGACTAAAGATGCCAGTAAAGCTAATCAACTGGCCGGAAAAATCAATGCTGGGACTGTTTGGGTAAATACCTATGGAATGTTTTATCCGCAAGCCCCTTACGGCGGATTTAAGCAGAGCGGCTTTGGTAAAGAATTGGGCCGGGAAGGTTTCTTAGAGTATACTCGGCTGAAAAATATCTTTACTGATAGAACCCCGGATGATAAACCTTTAGTTAATTACTGGTACGGGTTTTAATATGAACCGTATATCCACCCCGTAGGTGGAAGACACCTACGGGGTGGATATGGTAAAGGTTGGAATTAATGAAAATAGCTGAAATTCTGGAATCCAGGGCTAAGAAACACCCTGATAAGAGCGCCTATATTTTTAGAGGAGAGCCCATTTCTTTCTCGGAGCTTAAAGATAAATCTTTCCGGCTGGCTAATGGCCTGAAAGATTCCGGAATAAAAAAGGGCGATAAAGTGGCTCTATATTTGCCTAATTGGCCGGAATATATCTATAGTTATCTGGCCCTCTGGTCTTTAGGCGCTACTTGCGTGCCTTTGGATTTTATGCTTACCGAAGATGAATTAGTCTCTTGTATAACCCATTCCGAAGCCTGCCTATTGATCGCCAAGAATAAAGCCAATATTTCTTTACCGGAAATTAAAAACAAATGTCCAGGTCTTAAAAAGATTTGTTTGTGCCAGGATGAAAATGCGAGCCTCTACGGCACAAGAGAGGGTTTTTTATCTTTTGAGAACTTAATGAATAAGGCTGAAAATAAAAATCCTCGGGTTGAAATTAATGATAAAGATTACGCCATTATTTTTTATACCTCAGGTACTACCGGAAGGCCCAAGGGCGTGTTGGTGAATTATCTTCAACTGGGCGCTCCGCCTAAGGCCATGGAGTGTTTTGCCGAAGATTTAAATGAGGATGATATCGGATTATGTTCTCTTCCCTTTTCCCATTTAGGGGGGTTGATCTACGCTCAGAATAACTTAGTTTACGGGATGAGCGTAGTTTTGATGGAGCGTTTTATCCCGGCGGAATTCTTGAAAAATATAGAAAAATTTAAGATTACCTGTTTCTGGATGGTCCCCTCGATGTATTACGCCCTTTTACAGATGAAAGAATTTGAGACTACGGATTTATCAACTTTACGCTGGATAGATATTTTCGGGGCGCCCAGTTCACCCGATGCAATACGTCGGTTCCATCAATATTGCCCGAAAGCCAATCTTTTGCACGGTTGGGGTTTAACTGAAACCAATGCCCCGACTACCGTGATCAAAAAAGGTTCGGATAAGATCGGCAGCGTTGGCAAACCTGCTCCTTGGATAGAAGTAAAGATATTTTCCGATGAGGATAAGGAATTACCCGCAGGAGAAATTGGCGAGATAGTAGTCAGAGGCTGGGTAGTTACCGACGGTTATTATAAAGACCCTGAGGCAACTGCCCTGGCTATGCGTAATGGCTGGTTTCATACCGGAGACCTGGGCAGGTTTGATAAAGATGCTGACCTATATATTATGGGCCGAAAAAAAGAAATGATTAAAGTTTCCGGAGAGATTGTTTTTGAGCCGGAGGTTGAGGCGGGTTTGCATAAGAACCCTGAGGTGGCTGAAGCCGCGGTTATCGGAGTGCCGGATAAATTAAGAGGAGAGGTGCCTAAGGCCTTTGTGGTTTTAAAGCCGGAAAGTAAGCTCGCTGAAAAAGATCTGCGTTTTTTTCTCCGCCAGCATTTAGCCCATTTTAAGATTCCCCATTATTTTGAATTTGTAAAAGAACTTCCTAAAAACCGGGCCGGAAAGATAAATAAAGAAGTTTTAAGAAACCTTTAATCATTAAGGATGCCATTTCAGCTTTTACCAAAGGCGGATCCGCCTATGGCGAAAATCAGGATGGTGTCCTTTAAAATATTAGGATGGGGATACCGCTGCCTACCCGGACTCACCGTCAGGCAGTAGGCAGGCTTAGCATTGGTTTACGGGGGGGGGCTCTTAAAACAGGAATAATTATATGCTTAAAAATATCAAGGAATTAACTATTAATGATTTAGGAGATGTTTTAAGAGCCTGGAATCAACCGCGTTTTCGGGCCAGCCAAATCTTTTCCTGGGTATATAAAAATGGAGTTTTAGATTTTAGCCAGATGAGTAATTTATCCCCGTCCTTAAGGAAGCGGTTAAAGGATAATTTTTCTCTAATGGATCTGGAATTGGTTAAAAAAATTGAATCTTCTGACGGCACCCAGAAGCTTCTCCTGCAAACCAGGGATAAGAATATTATTGAGGCGGCGATAATACCAGTTGATCAAAGAGTTACCGGTTGCGTTTCTACTCAGGCCGGTTGCTCGCGGGGATGCGGTTTTTGCGCCAGCGGGAGCGCTGGATTAAAGAGGAATTTAACCAGCGTTGAGATCTTAGAAGAGATTTTATATATAAAAGATAACTCTGCGGACAATAGATTGACTCACCTGGTTTTTATGGGAACTGGCGAAGCGATGGATAACTATGATTTTGTAATGAAGGCAATCCGGATCATTAATTCTCCCGAAACTCTAAATATCGGGGCCCGCAGGATAACCGTTTCAACCTGCGGTATAATCCCCGGGATAAAGAAATTGTCCGCGGAGGGCCTGCAGGTCGAATTATCCGTCTCAATACATTCCGCGGATGATAAAATTCGCAGTCAGCTTATGCCGGTAAATAATAAATATCCCCTTAAAGATTTAATTGCCTCCTGTAAGGAGTATATTCAAAAGACTAACCGCCAGGTGACTTTTGAGTATTGTTTGATTGAGGGCGTAAATTCGGGGTTGCCAGAAGCCCATAAATTGGTTACAATGCTTAAGGGTATGAATTGTAAGATTAACCTTATTCCTTTTAATCCGGTAAGCGAAAAGAGTTTTGACCCGCCGGGCAAAATACCAGTTTTATTATTTAAGGATTATCTTTTAAAACATGGCCTGAATGTGACCTTAAGAAGAGAGCGGGGCAGGGATATAAATGCTGCCTGCGGACAATTGAGATTAAGGGCCCAAGATGAAAAATCAAAAAACGAAAGTACTATATAAAGCGAGATTTTGGCTAGTATTGTTTATCCTGGTTTTTTGTATTTTGGGTTTTTTACTTACCAGCGGATTCAATAAGAAGGAAATAAGTAATATAAATGCTACTGGAAAAAATATAATCTGTTTCGGAGATAGCATCACCTATAGCAAAGGTGCCGATCAGGGCAAGGATTACCCGTCAATTTTATCTAAACTTACCGGTATGCCGGTGATTAACGCCGGTATAAACGATGACACTTCCGCAGGAGGGCTGAAACGCCTGGAATCCGACGTCCTGAGTAAAGATCCCCTATTAGTGATTATAGAATTTTCCGGAAACGATTTTTTATTTAAATTGCCTGTAGCTGATACATTTAAGAATGTGGAAGAGATGATTAAGCGTATCCAGAACAAGGGGGTAATGGTAGCTATAGCTGATATCAGTTCAGATATAATTATGGGAGAATACCGGGAAGGATTTAAAAAATTAGCCAATAAGTATAATGCTATTTTTATACCCAGCGTGCTCAGTGGTATTGTTACCGAGCCTTCTTTAAAAAGCGATGTTATGCATCCCAATAATCAGGGTTATAAAATTGTCGCCCACCGTATCTACCGGCAGATCCTGCCATATCTGAATCGCAACACCTTAAGCCGCAGCCTCAAGAAATAAATCAGTAAATGCCGAAGAAGAGAGTTTCCCGTCCAGTTTAGAATGTCAGGGCGGGATCCCGCCTATTTTCTAAACTACTGGCGGGAGAACCCATTTAATTGCCGGAGAAGGGACTTGAACCCCCATGTGGTTGCCCACAACAGCTTTTGAGGCTGCCGCGTCTGCCATTTCGCCACTCCGGCGATAGTGTTTTAATCATACTATCTAAAATCTTATTTGTCAATTCCCTAATTTTAAGGTATAATAATTTACACAACTATTGTAGGTAATTATGGTTATGGAAAATTAAAGGAGGGTAAGATGCGATTAAATTTTTTGGTTTTTTTAATTTTTGCCTTTTTTCTTTCCGGGTGCGCCACCACTAAAGATCTGCAACTTCTTAAAGACAAAATAAATTCTCTGGAGAAGGAAGTTAAACAGCGCCAGGATTCTGAAGCGACGCTTAAGGAAAACCAGGGTCAGCTAGAGGAAGTGCTTAAAAAGCAATTTGAGGCCAATCTTCTTTTAAGACAGCAGTTAGCTGAGGCTAAAGAAAAGGCCGATGCCATCTCAAAAAAAATGGATGAAGATAAATCAAAATTAAGCCTGCCTTCCGGAAAAGATATTCAGACGGCTTTAAAAAAAGCCGGATTCTATAAAGGGGTTATTGACGGCAATATCGGATCAGAGACTAAGGATGCGATCAGGAAATTTCAGGAGATAAATAACCTGGTTCCCGACGGGGTTGTGGGCAGCCGGACCTGGTCTCTTCTAGCGCAATTTCTGGAACAAAAAGATAATTTGAAATAATCTCGTTTTAAATTCAAGGCCGTAATTTCCCGGCAACTACTTTTGAACAGTCGGGATCTCGACCGACTCAAACGGGAGTCGAGTCAGCTGGGAGCGTGCAATTTCGCTCCAGCCAGGGCAATAAAAAATTTGGGGCTGTAGCTTCCCGGCAACTACCTTTTAAACGGTCGGGATCTCGACTGACTCAAACGAAGGTCTCGTCAGCTGGGATATGACGCTTCGCTACAGCCAGGGCAATAAAAAATTTGGG
>JBDRLN010000058.1:0-2673 GCA_043812955.1 Candidatus Omnitrophota bacterium
ACTAGTAATTTTTAAGTCCTAAAATATGAAATATCCAAAGTTAAGAGAACTGAAAGAAGCTATAAGAGCTCTGATAAAAGGCCCTTATACTTCCAGATTCCCCTATCAGCCGCATAAGCCTTATGAGAGATTCAGGGGTAAACCGGAATTCCATGAGGAAGATTGTGTTGGCTGCGGCGCCTGTTTCCAGGTTTGTCCCTCAAAAGCGATAGAGATGCGGGATGTAAAAGACAAGCGGATTCTAACGGTTAATTGGGGTATGTGTATATTCTGCGGTCAATGCCAGGCAAATTGCCTGACAGAAAAAGGGATTATTTTATCTTCTGACTTTGATTTGGCTACCACGGAAAAAAGAGATGAACTTAAACAAGAGATAGAAAAACAACTCGTTCTCTGCGAATGTTGTGGCGAAGTTATTGCGCCTTATGATCAGATATTATGGGTAGCCAGAAAGTTGGGGCCGTTTTGTTTTTCCAACGCGTCGCTTATGTTATTCTATTTAAGAGCGTTAAATCTTACCCTGGGAGAAAACCCCCTACCCAAAGAAAAATATGAATTTATGCGGTCTGACCGCATCAGGATTCTCTGCCCCCGCTGCCGACGAGAAGCAGTGATTAAGTCTTAAAAAGAAATCGAAGTGCTTAGAAAATCAGCGGTAATTGGCATAGGTAATACTTTAAGGAGAGATGACGGAATAGGAATAATAATTCTGGAATCTCTCCTTAAATTTTATAAGAGGCAAGATTTAGATTATTTTAATTTTGAAAATGCAAGCTTTGATTTGCCGCACAATATGCAAACTTACGATGCAGTTCTGCTCATTGACGGTATTAATGCAGGTCTGGCTGTCGGTGAACTCTTGATAAGCGAGTTAAAAGATATAGAACATATTCTGGATAATTCAGCCACTTCAACGCATGAACTTAACCTGAAGGGCATCTTCGAAGTCTGCAAAAACTTAGGGATCAAGGCCAGAATATACCTGGCAGGGGTACAGGTCGAAGATACTTCTTTCGGAGAGAGTTTAAGCAAAGCGTTAAATAGTAAAAAAGAGGAAATTATAAAAAAAATCAGCACTTTTATTGACAGAACACTCCTTTAATAACAATCTGGTTCTTATTTACCCGGATACTCACAATGAGTTACCATAAAATAAAACCTGCTGGCGCATAAGGGGTTATTTAGAAACGGTCTTCGAAAAAAGGCGGATATAAAACCATTGATTTTGCCTCTATTCTATGCTATTTTATAATCTGAAGAAACCGCTTGAATTTTAATTAAGCAGGCTTCTTATAAATGACACCCGGCGCTAATGGCTTTGGCTAAAGGAAGCCAAACCATGGCTTTCTGGCCTATCGGAGTTGCGCCGGAGTTGTGTATCGTCCTCGGCAGACATTCGCGGATTTTGTTAAAATCCGCTCATGCCTCGGACTAAATTCGGCCCAATAACTTATGTCGCACTGCGTGCTCCATAAGTTATGGCCTCATTTAAGGGGAATCTAATGAAAGATGAAATGGATATTTTAAGGGAAGTTTCCAGCATTGCCGCGGGTCACGGCAGCATTGCCCTTTCTGAGATCCTGGGCAGAAAAATAATCATGGAGATGCCGGCGCTGGATATAATTTCTACACAGACAATCCTTGATAGGATTAATACCGAGCAGATCGTGGTCAGTGTTTCCAGCAATATCTTAAGCGGCTTAAAAGGGGCAATCCTTTTTATCTTGGATGAAAAAAGCGCTTTTAAGCTTATCGATATGTGTTACCGCTCCCAGACGGGTGATAAAATGAGCGGCTTGTTCACCGAAATGGGATTTTCCGTGATTAAAGAGATCGGAAATGTAATTACTTCTTCTTATGCCGGGGCCTTAAGCATGATCCTGCGTACTGTTATCATTCTTTCAATCCCCACCCTGGTTAGCGGATCTATCCACCAGGCTATGAGTATGGCCACTTCTGCCTATTCGGGAGAGAAACATATTCTCCTGGCTGATGCGGTATTTTTCGAACCGGAGGAAAAAATCCTGGGGACTTTTTACCTGATTTTAGACGACAAGGCAATGCTTAGTATCCAGGATGGTTGCAAGAAGCTCCTGGAATCATTAAAGTGAAAGAGCGATTATGAGTTTTACCGAAGGTAATATCCTGGTTATTATCGAAGAAGAGCAGTCCCGGGATCTTTTGTCTCAGCTTTTAATCGGCGAGGGATACCAGGTTTGTTCCTGCGGCACAGAAGCCGAAGCGCTGGAAGTCCTGGAAAATCAGCTTTTTAACCTGGTGGTTTGCGATTTCGTTTCCCCGACGATAAAGGGAATAGAAATTGCCAAATACATCCGCGCCAAATTTAATCTTCGCCACCTGAGCATGATCATGATTATCGAAAGCAGGGATCCCATAGATAAAATAAAGAGCATCTACGCAGGGGCCGACGATTACGTGGAAAAACCTTTTGAGCCTGCCGAGTTTCTGGCTCGGGTTAAAGCCTCGTTTGTGCGGATGACCCGTGACCTTGACGCTAATCCGCTTACCAAACTGCCTGGGAATACCCTGGTTTTTAAAGAACTGGAAACGCGGATAAAATTACACGTTTTATTCGCCGTCGGGTACGTGGACCTGAACAAGTTTAAGGAGTTTAACGATCACTATGGTTTTGAAATGGGGGATAAAATCATC
>JBDRLN010000059.1:0-8447 GCA_043812955.1 Candidatus Omnitrophota bacterium
AGATTTGGACGCAAACGGCTGGCGGCTGACCGCACCCAGCCGCCAGCCGTAGACGAGCCGAACATGCTTAAAAATTAGCAAGAAGGCCGCCGCCGAGGCGGCCGCCAAGTGAGCCCCACTCCCAAGCGGGGCGAACGGTGCCCGCAAGATACGGCAGCGCCCTAAGGCGCGGTAGAATAAATCAATATCATTTGATATTTACTAATGGCGCTTGTTGGAGACATATTCTAACTTTATCCAATAAGCTCCACCATTTAAAATCCCTTAGCTCAAATAAGTTAGGGGATTTTTCTTTGCTATAGATTAGTACCAGTTTGTAGGGTTTGATTTCCAATTTGGGCACTGGATGGACACCCAAAACCTTAAATCTTAAATCTCTATGCATTTAAAATGGAAGTGGTATAATTAAAATTAACAAGATGTTAGTCGAACGAGGCTTATTATTATGATTACCAAAGATAAAGCACTAGATTTTCTAAAAGCAGTATGCACTATTGGTTCCGGCCGGATAGCTAAGGCGCTTTCAGAGATGTTAGGGGTAAAAACCGAGTTATCTTTTCCTCAAGTAGAGTTTATTAGCCCGAACGACTTGACCAATAAAATCTTTCTGGAAGAGTCTTTTTTTGTCATCGAGACTAGCCTTGAGGGTGATATTACGGGGAGGATGGCCTTTCTTTTAAATCTCCAGGATGCCCGGATCTTAGGCAGCAAACTGTTAAATAAAAACCCCCAGGAATTAGATATTAAAAACTTGGTCTTTCAGTCATCTTTGCAAGAAACAGTTAATATTTTTTCCGGTACTTTTACCAGCGTGCTTTCAGAAATGACCCGCTTAAACATTTTTTACACTGTTCCTTTTTTGGGCTTAGGTTCTAAGGATAGATATTTAGGTTTCATCTTTAAGCAGTTTGGCGGTTCGGAGATGCTCTTTTTTATGAGTATCATGCTGAAAGTCGAAGATATCCGCTTCAGGGGAGGCCTTTTATTCTTATTGGATTATAATTCGATCAAAAAACTATTGGAGGCCTTAGGTCAATCCCAGATTTCTCAGTGGATAGAAAATACTAAAAGCAAATTTGGCGATAAGAGTGGTTTGGTAGGTCCGCCAAAGATTGAGTATATTGCGCCGAGTGTTGAGTATATTGATGAAAACAAGCATAGTTTCCTAAATATATTTCGCCGGGCAAAGAATCCCTCCGTAGATTGAATAAAAGATATAATGCTAATGTAAGATTATGAATTTTTAGAACACACTGCCGACATTAGCATTGTGGTAAAAGGTGGCGCCGGGGAAGAGCTATTTAGCAATACTGCTAAAAAATAAAAATCAGGCAGGCGGCTTCATCGTGACCCATAAATTTTTATCTATATGTGGTATGTCTACATTCTAAGATGTAGCGACAATTCCCTCTATACCGGCATCTCAACTGACCCCGCGAAAAGAGTAATAATACACAATAAAGGCCAGGGTTCTAAGTATATCAGGTCCAGAAGGCCGGTAGAATTAGTGTATTGCGAGAAATCGACTTCCAAGAGTAAAGCCTTAAAGCGGGAGATCAAGATTAAAGATTTAAGCGCGGCGAATAAGCGTAAGTTAGTTAAATCTATTTCCGTAGTGGCTAAGAATTACCGGTTAATTGAACATACCGCAGATATAGGCATCAAAATAGAGGCTGAAACCCTAAAGAGCTTATTTAGAAACTCCGCTTTGGCTATGTTTGACATCATCGCCCAAAAGAAAAATCACTTTCCCAAAACACCTACCTTAAGAAAAATAAAAATAAAACAGAACGCAGATAATTTAGAAGAATTGTTTATTAATTGGTTGAACGAACTGCTTTCTTTATCCTCAGCTAAGGGATTAATATTTTCAAATTTGCGGATAAATAAATTAGGCGGCAATAATTTAGAGGCTGAAGTATCCGGCCAGGGCATGAGTAATTATGAAGTTAATACTGAAATCAAGGCTGCGACGTATCATCAGCTTAAATTAGAACAAACTAAAAAAGGTTGGAAGCTTGAGGTAATTTTTGATGTCTGAAGGGCTGGATAATTGTGGACTTACATGGTTAGATAAGGTCGCAGATTTACGCGGATAGGAAAGATAATTAAATGCTAGAATTAAACAGTATAAGATTAGAAAAAATTGATAATTATCGCTGGCGTATACCTAAAAGCTACAAACCGGGGATGCGGGTGCCGGGGATAGTTTATGCCGATGAAAAATTACTTAAGGATATTAAAAAAGATAAGGCCTTAGAGCAGGTAGCTAATGTGGCTTTTTTGCCAGGGATTGTTAATGCCTCGCTGGCTATGCCGGATTGCCACTGGGGTTATGGTTTTCCGATTGGTGGAGTAGCGGCAACCGATATTGAAGAAGGGGGAGTTATTTCTCCTGGAGGAGTTGGTTTCGATATAAATTGCGGCGTAAGAATGCTCAAGACCGATCTTACTTATAAAGATATTAAAGATAAAATAGAAAAATTAGTTTATGGTTTATTTTCGGATGTCCCTTCAGGTATAGGCTCAAAAGGGGATATCCGGGTAAGTACGAAGGAAGAAAGAGAGATTTTACTTAAAGGCTCTAAGTGGGCAGTGGAAAAAGGCTATGGTACTACCGATGACCTGGAATGTACTGAAGAATACGGCGCGATTGAAGGCGCTGATCCGCAAACAGTATCTGAGCGGGCCTATGAAAGAGGAAAAGCCCAATCCGGGACTCTGGGTTCGGGAAATCATTTTTTGGAAATACAGGTAATCGATCAACTTTACAACCAGGAGGCTTGCGATACTTTAGGCTTAGATCTGGGTCAGATTACAATTATGATCCATTCCGGTTCTCGGGGATTAGGTTATCAGATCTGCGATGATTATACTAAAAGCATGGTCCATTGTTTAAATAAATACAATATCAATGTTCCTGATCGCCAGTTGGCTTGCACTCCGGTTAATTCTCCAGAAGGGAGAGCTTATTTAGCGGCCATGAAATGCGCAGCGAATTACGCCTGGGCTAACCGCCAGTGCTTGATGTATCTCGTTCGTAAGGTATTTGAGAAAGTCTTGGGTGGTTCTTGGCAAAAGATGGGAATGTTTTTAATTTATGATGTGGCCCATAATATCGCTAAGATTGAAAAACATATTATTGGCGGGAAAGAAAAAACATTATGCGTGCATCGTAAAGGCGCGACCCGGGCCTTTGCCCCCGGCCACCCTGCATTGCCGCAAAAGTATAAGAAGATCGGACAGCCGGTAATCATCCCCGGCGATATGGGGAGGAATTCTTATTTACTGGTAGGTACGCAGGAGGCGATGGAAGAGACATTTGGCAGTACCTGTCATGGGGCAGGAAGGGCAAAGTCTCGGACTGAAGCTGCCAGGACCATAAACGTAGATTCTTTATTGAAAGAATTGCATTCCAAGGGTATAATAGTTAAAGCATCCGGACGCGGCACCATTGCTGAGGAAGCACCTCAGGCTTATAAAGATGTAAATGATGTAGTTGATGTGGTGCATAATGTCGGTATCTCTAAGCGGGTTTGCAGGATGCGGCCGTTGGGTGTTATTAAAGGTTAAAACTATTGGCAGTAGGGACTAACAAGGGACTGTTGTCCCACGACAAGCTAAGTTTTGAATTGGGAGATACACTAAAAAAATGCTAGATATAAAATTCATTCGCGAAAATCCGGACTTAGTCAAACAGGCGTTGATCAATCGCAATAATAAATTTGATCTGGATTTGATCACTCAAGCTGATGAATCCCGCCGGCTTATTTTAAATGAATTGGAGGCGCTGCGGGCAGAAAAAAATAAGGCTAATGATGAAATTACCAGCCTATTAAAGGCTAAAAAAGAGGTTAAGGATAAAATTTTATCAATGAAATCCACGGCCGAGAAGATTGATCAGTTAGAAGAAAAATTAAAGATTATAGAAGCGGATTTGAATAAATTGCTGTTGGTTATTCCGAATATCCCGCATTCCAGCGTTCCGGTGGGTGAACCGGCCAAGGCGCAAATCATCCGTTCCTGGGGTAAGAAGCAAGAATTTGATTTTAAGCCGGTTAGCCATGTGGAATTGTGCCAGAATTTGGATATTATTGACTTCCCCAGGGCAACTAAGATCAGCGGCTCAAACTTTATTCTCTATAAGGGATGGGGCGCGAAACTAGAGCGGGCATTAATTAATTTTATGCTTGATTTTCACACCCAGAAACACGGATATAGTGAAGTCTTTACCCCTTTTTTAGTTAACCGGGCTTCAATGACCGGGACCGGACAGCTTCCTAAGATGGAAGAGGATATGTATAAGTTAAAAGACGACGATTTATTTCTTATTCCTACGGCTGAAGTTCCGGTAACTAATATCTTCCGCGACGAGATCCTTGAGGAAGGGGATCTGCCTAAATATCTAACTGCCTATTCCGCCTGTTTTCGCAGGGAAGCAGGTTCCTACGGCAAAGATACTAAGGGTCTAATGCGGGTCCATCAATTTGATAAAATAGAGATGGTTAAATTTGTAAAACCGGAAAATTCATATGCTGAACATGAAAAGTTAGTTAATGATGCCGAAGATATTTTAAAAGCTTTAGGGATAGTTTTCCGGGTAGTTACTTTAACTACTCAGGATATCAGCTTTGCCGCTTCTAAGTGTTATGATTTAGAGGCCTATGCCTCGGGTATGGATAAGTGGTTGGAGGTATCCAGCTGTAGTAATTTTGAAGCCTTTCAAGCTCGCCGGGCAAATATCCGTTTTAGAAGAAAAGATACTAAAAAGTTAGATTTTGTGCACACCCTGAATGGTTCGGGGGTAGCTCTGCCGCGGACAGTGATCGCGATATTAGAGAATTATCAGCAAAAAGATGGCTCGGTGGTTATCCCCGAGGCCTTAAGGCCATACTTAAATGGAAAAGAAAGAATTCCCTAAATTTAATAATAAGGATATTATTAAGGATAATGCCAAATCTGGCGCAGCGGGAATAAGCCAGGGGTTTGATGCCGGTATAAACCAGGTTAAATCCGGAATAGCTAAGTTTTGGGATAAGTCTTTTGGGGCGATTAAGTTTATCCTGGGGCTTTGTCTTTTGATCTATGTGTATTCTTCAACCAAGGCTTTTTTAATTGAATTTGAGACAGTCGACGCTGTTTGGCGAAAATATTTCTGGGATGGGGTAATTGGTTTTCTGATTGTTTACTTGTTTGTTTTTGAGCCGGCTAAAATCTACGCTAAAGGGCATAAGATGCTGGAGGTGGTTTTTAGGTTTTTTGCGCCACTGGTAAAAGTCGCGCCTTATGTTATTCCGATTTACGCCATTATTATTGCTATTTTATATTCGCTGGCTATAGTTATGGGTAGTTCGGTTAAGGTTATCAATTCTCTGGTTTTTTTATTTGGTTTTAGCTTAGGTCTGCACCTGGTTTTCTCAGCCAAGACCTTGCGGGGTAAAAAAGGGGATTTTTTAAAAGGAAATTATATTTTCGGATTTTCTCTGGTTTTTATTATTAATATTTCTATCGCGGCTTTTTGCCTGAATCTGATATTTCCCAAATATTCTTTTGTTAATTTTTGCAATAATACCTACCTGATGGCCCAGAGCATATTCTATGTTGTATTTAAACAGCTTTTTATACCGAATTAATAGATAGGGATATAACAGATGAACAGATGGGGAGCAGATGTGGACAGCAGATGGGGACAGGTCCCTTCGTTATAAATAATTGCGGTATATATAAATTACAATAAGATACTTTGCACTTTTTAATGTTGATTTTATGGTCAAAAATGCAAACTGACTCATCGGAACATATTAGATTATATAATGTTAGAGTAAAGGGACCTGACCCTGCGTTCCCTGCGTTTACTGCGTTTATGGAGGCGTGGCAGAGTGGTTGAATGCGGCGGTCTTGAAAACCGTTAGGCATCGTAAGGTGCCTCGAGGGTTCAAATCCTTCCGCCTCCGATACTGATACTAATTCGAACCGTCAGGGTTTTTTCTATCGCGAATTCCGGAAATGTCCCTGATTTTTTTGTCTGTTTATTCAAGAAGGGCACCGTCTCTGAGGTTTCCCTGTTTTGTAAAAAGAACTTGAAATTACTCATTTATATGGTACACTTAAAACGGAATATATAGCAGAGGAAAGCGTTTTCATTTGGAGGTATGAGAGCGCCATAATACGGTTAGATAAACCGCATTGCCGCGGAACAAAATACTGGGGTCTGGCATTGCGGTTTTTCATTTGTCGTTAAATTGCATATAGATAAAGAAATAAAAGTTAAAAAGAAAGGATTGGTAGCCTACTATGGAAAGAAGAAAATATGAGAGAATATCAATTGAATTACCTCTGGATTATCGTAGCAATAAATTTCTACAATTTAGGAAGGCAAGGAATATCAGCTTAAATGGTGTGTTTCTTGAGACTGAGAATATTGAGCCCAAAGGCACAAAGGTAAAGTTATCTTTCTATTTTGAAGGGGCTGGGGAGGCGTTAGAATCTGAAGGAGAAATAGTCTGGAATAGGGCGCAAACTGAGAAGAAAGATGGAGTCGGCTATCCGGTAGGCATGGGGATCCGGTTTACTAAACTGAGTATTTTAGCAAATAGAGGGATAGATAAGAAGATAAAAATCAAAAGTAATAATTCCGGTGATACATTATTTAATTAAAAATTCTTCCTTAAATTTCCTTAATTTTTCCTGCCATTTGACTAGATTTTCTTAGATTTAATTCTTAAAAGTTCTTGAACTAAAATATCGATTTCCTGTTGGGTGAGTTTTCTTTCATATTTGGGAATATTTTTTTTTGCGGCAGAATTTTCCTCTAAAGGCATGACCCGGATCGATTCTGATTCATGAATTCTTCTTAATTCATCAGGGTTGGCATAGGTGTTGCCGATAATCACAACCGGGCTGGCTGGAATTGGTTTTGAGCTCTTGCTAAAAGGGGTTGGCCCGTAAAAGACGCATATACAATTTCCTTCCGGCCAGTAGGCAACATCCCCAATATTTACATCATTAGTAACCTTATCTTTAAGTTCAGATATATTTATTCCTGTTTTAAAGTAAAATTCATCCCCCCAGGTTAGGATTTCGGAATCGAATGGGATTTTACTATGGATCTCTTGAGCTATATGGGATTGATTAAGATTAACAATAAAAAAATAATTTTTGGTTTGAAGTGAAATCTGCATAATTTATCCTTTGTTTAAGATTATAGCATAATTTATGGTTTGAACAAGGCCATGTTTAGAGTATAATAGGGGCGTTCCTTAAGATGATAGGCTAATCGTATATAAGTGCTTATAAGTAAACAGATTATAATACAATTTTCATAAAAGGGTATCTTCTGGCTATAACCTGTCTGCCAGTGAGGCAGGGTAGTCAGGATAGGTAGACTTAGGGTATTATTTCTAATTATATGGTTGGATTAGATAAAGAAAACGCGTTGCGGGAGATGATGCTGCGGCAGGGAGTACGCGAAGAAGATATCCGGGAAAAATTTATCCGTTCTCAAGGACCAGGTGGCCAGAATGTAAATAAAGTTTCTACCTGTGTATATTTAGTGCATCTTCCCACCGGTATTGAAGTCAAGTGTCAGGTTGAGCGTTCCCAGGCCCAGAATCGCTTTCTTGCCCGGCAGATCCTGTTAAAAAAGATTGAATCCGCTATTTTAGGAAAGCTTTCTCAGGAGAGAAAGCGGATTGAGAAGATCCGTAGGCAGAAGAGGAGGAGGTCCCGTAGGGCCAAATTAAAGATATTGGAATCGAAACGCCGGCATTCCGCGAAAAAGTCTTTTCGGTCCGGAGTCAGGGAGATAGAGGCAAAATAAGGCTATGAAAAATAAGACCAAATTTATTGAGTTGAAGAAATTATTCATTACTCTCCACGGTCCGAAAGGCTGTCTTTGGGATAAAAAGCAGACTCATAAGTCGCTGATACCTTATCTTAAAGAAGAGGCGGAGGAATTTACCCAATCTATAAAAAGCGGCAATTACAGCCATATGAGAGAAGAATTGGGTGATTTGTTGCTTCAGGTAATGTTCCACGCCCAGATTGCCTCCAAAGCAATAAAATTCGATATTGAGGATGTTATTGATACCTTGATAAAGAAGTTAAGGCGCCGGCATCCCCATGTCTTTGGTAAGGTCAAAGTAAAATCAGCCAAAGAAATTATTTCAAACTGGCATAAGATCAAGGCCCGGGAGAGGAAGCACTAATAGTTTGACCAGGCAGCCTAGTTGATATAAAATAAAACAAATAAAAACAGGAAGAATGGGCTTTAAAACAACCTAATAAATTCAGATAGCGAAATAAATAAAACAGTAGTTCGGCAGTTAGCCGGAAAATAAATATAATTGATTTAGGGCATTAATTTTAATAAAGGAGGTTTAGGTGTTAAAAAAAAGAATAGTTTTGTTAATGCTGGGGTTAGTTTTATTATTTACCGGCGTTGTTTT
>JBDRLN010000060.1:0-2808 GCA_043812955.1 Candidatus Omnitrophota bacterium
GCAAGATGGAATTTATCAGCGATTTAGACAAGGTTCCTTTTCCGGACTATTCGTCTATTGCCGATGCTACCCTGCGTGACTATGGAAATATCAAATTTAAATATGCCCCGGGACTATTGACTCGGAATTATCCGTCAGCTGTTACCATTACTTCCAGAGGCTGCCCCTATAGGTGCATATTCTGCGCCGGCAGGACCGTAAGCGGCAAAAAGGTGCGGTTCAGGAGCGCGGAAAACGTGCTTAAAGAAATCCATGACCTATATAATCAGGGCATCAGGGAAGTAATTTTTCTGGATGACCATTTCCTGGCGGACAAAAAACGCGCAATAAAAATCATGGAAGGCATGCTTAAGGACTACAAAGATCTGACCTGGAAATGCGTCAACGTGACTGCGTGGCTTCTTGACGAGGAAATCCTGAGGCTTATGTATAAAAGCGGCTGCACTTACATAACTGTTTCTATTGAATCCGGAAACCAGGATGTGCTTGATAATATCATCAAAAAACCTGTCCGTCTCGACAAGATCCCGGAGAAGCTTGATTTTGCCAAATCTATCGGGTTTGACGTGATCGCTAATTTCGTTATCGGGTTCCCGGGAGAGACATGGGAGCAGATACGCGATACGGTCAGATACGCCGAGAAACTCAACGTTGATATCGCCAACTTCCACATAGCGACTCCGCTTCCTCAGACCGAATTAATGGAGATCTGCCTGCGGGATAAACTGCTCCCGGCGGATTATCTGGAGAACATCTCCAACTATTCCGGATACGGAAAAGGACTGATCTCTACCGAGGAATTTACTCCTTTTGAATTGGAGGTATTGAGGTCCTTTGAGTGGGATAGGATAAATTTTTCCTCTGTAGAAAGAAAGAAGACGATCGCCAGAATAAACGGGATAACCATGCATGAGCTGGAAGACTGGCGGGAGAATACCAGAAGGAATCTGGGAGTAAACAGCATGGTCAAGAATATAATGACTTCGTCGGATAAACAAGATAAGGACATGACGTGATTTTGATCATAGGGGCATCCGGCTTTATAGGCGCTAAATTTTATCGTTATTTTAAGGAAAATAAGGTTAGCGTAAAAGGGACATATTTTCCAAAAGCAGGCGGCTTGGATAAAGAAGACGGGATTTATCTGGATCTAAAAAATGGGGATATAGAGGAGATCAAGAGGTTAAAAAATTTGAGGCGTATTATTTTTTGTCACGGTATATCAGATATAGAGATCTGCAGGGATAAGAAGGATTTATCGCGCGCCGTAAATGTAATCAATACCATAACGCTGCTTAAATATTGCAAAGATTTGGATATTGCGCCTGTTTATTTATCCACCAGTATGGTTTTTGACGGGGAGTCTGAACTGCCTAAAGAATCTGATGATTTAAAGCCTGTTTCAGAATATGGAAAACAAAAACTGGAAGTAGAAAGATTTATAATCAATAATTTCGACAAATATATAATATTAAGATTAACAAAGGTATTTGGCGCGGAAAAATGCGATAACACCCTTTTTACCGCGTGGCTTGATAAGCTTATGAAAAAAGAAAATATAATAGCGGCTTCGGATGTTTTTATTTCGCCTGTTTATGTTATGGATGTCTTGAGCATGACGGATTTTCTGATAGAGAACAATCGTTCCGGCGTTTATAATCTCGGAGGCAACGAGATATTAAGAATATCTGATTTTGCAAAAAAATTAACCATATTTTTTAATTACGATTTAGCCTGCATTAAAGAGGTATCAATAAACGATTTTGGTTTTCAGGAAAAACGCCCTAAATTTAACAGCGTTGATTCAACAAAAATACGCAGGGATTCCGGCGCAAGGCTTACCGCGGTTGATGATTGTTTTAAATTAATAGCTGATAGCTATAAAATTGCTATAAATTAATCTTATGAATCAAAGCAGAGAGGGACGTTAATATGAAAAAAATACAAAAGGCAAGGGAATGTCAATACGATGTTCAATTCGAAACAATAAAAAAGAAAGGTGCTATAAAACTTGGCCCAACAGCCAGCCATCTTTGGAGGAATGACCCGCGCCACGTATCCTTTTTATTGGCAAGGTATAAATTCTGCGCGAAAATGCTGGCAGGAAAAAAGAATGTCTTGGAGATCGGCTGCGGAGATGCATTTGGAACGAGGTTAGTTTTACAAACAGCACCTAAAGTTCATGCCATAGATTTTGACCCGTTATTCATAAATTGGGCCAGGAAACAATATAAAAAAGAGAATCTTGCTGTTACTTTCCAGGTTGCGGATATAACAAAAAGATCTCCTGTTAACGGTCTTTTCGATGGGGCGTATGCCTTAGATTTCATAGAGCATATTAAAACAAATGTTGAAAAAATAGCGATGAATAATATTTGCAAAGTTCTTGCTGAAGATGCCGTGTTTATTCTAGGGACCCCTAACATTACAGCAAAAAAATATGCCGGGATTGACAGCAGGGCAGGGCATGTTAATCTGAAAACCGCGGATGACTTAAGAAGTTTGTTGGGGCATTATTTCAAGAATGTGTTTATATTTTCCATGAATGACGAGGTTGTGCATACCGGTTTTTATCCGATGGCTAATTATTTATTGGCGGTCACTTCCGTATTAAAGAAAAAGCAGGATAATCATGGCTGAAATTAATTTACTAGGCACTCATCCCAGAATTATCAGGGACTACGATCAGCGGTTTAAAGAGAAAACCCCGGAAATTATCCGCATAGCGAAACGATTTGATAAAGATTTTTTTGACGGAGACAGAAAATGTGGCTACGGAGGTTATAAATATGACGGCAGATGGAAGCC
>JBDRLN010000061.1:0-71774 GCA_043812955.1 Candidatus Omnitrophota bacterium
GTTCCTGTAATTTGGCAATTTGTTTATCTTTATCTGATTTAACCTGCTCCCAAGACTTGCTAGATTCATTGATCTTGGCCTGATAATCATTAATTTTCTGCTCCGATTCCTTCTTAGTCTGATCCAGCCGGGCTTGAAGGCCTTTAAGCAAAATGTCATTATTCTTAATTTCGTTTTTAAGCGAATCTGTCTGCTGTGAATAATCACTATTTAATTTTGCTATTTGCTTTACCTGGGTATCTACCTGCTTTTCCTGATCTTTTAAGCTAAGAGAAATCACCTGTATCTGTTTATCTTTGGCTAAAATTGAATTATCCTTATTCGCCAAGGAATCCTGAGCAATCTTTAGCTGAGACTGAAGACCAGATAAAGTTTTAATCTTAGATTCATAGTCAGCTATCTTCATAGCTGATTCTTTAAACTGGCTGTTATTTTTGAGTGATTCCTTATTCAGGGATTCAATTTTCCCGGCAAAATCGTCACTAATTTTCATAACCTGCTGAACCTTATTATCGAGCTGTTTTATTTCATTATCTTTATTCACTAGTGAAACGCGTAAGGTTTCAACCTGAGACTTCAAATCTTTGGCATTTTGCTCTTTTTCCAGGCTGATCAAGGTATTCTGCTTAGATAGTTCCTGATTCTTAGCTAAAAAAACATCTCCTGCTGTTTTTAGTTTATCCTCATACTCTGCCTGCCGCTGTTCTGCTGTTGTTTTATACTTGATAATCTGCGCTTCCAGGTTTTTCATCAATGAATTTTTTTCATTCAGATTACCTGATTCCGCGCTAAGTTTTGCTACCTGGGATTTAAGTCCTTTTACTTCCGCTTCTTTTTTCTGAAGGTTATTTTCCATAAGGCTCAACTGATATTGCAGATCTAATATTTTAGGAGAAAAATCGGCCTTGGTTAATTTTTCCTTAGGGGCGGCCATTGCCTGATTAAGGTTACTGCGCAGTAGCTGGTTATTGTCCTCTAATACTTTAATTGCAGAAGCAAATTCTTTATTTTTACCTTCTAAAATAGTTACCTTGTTAATCATAAAATTCATATCATCTTTAAAGCTTTCCAGGTATTCCTGGCTTAATAATTCCGGCGGAGTATTTTCGTTTAATGGATCTTCTCCCAGCTTTTTTAAGAAACCTAGGGCTGCCTGATTATCCGGGGCAATAAGTAGGATTTTATTGAACTCATGTTTCGCGCCCTCGATATCACCCCTCTGATATAAATTCTTGGCGTATTCGTAAATAAATTCTATAGCCAAATCTCTATTATCCGCCGCGTAGGATCTATCCAGGCACAATGTTATAAAAACCAGAGGGATCAATAAAAATACTTTTATTCTTTTCATAGATTAAAATTCCCTTTCATGCTCAAGACTCATATCCAAAAATGCCCTTAATCTTCTGGAGCGGGTCGGATGCCTTAGTTTTTTTAAGACCTTAGCTTCAATCTGGCGGATTCTTTCTCGGGTCACTTTAAAAATATTTCCTACCTCTTCCAGGGTTCGCGGGCAGCCATCACTAATTCCGAAGCGCAAAGAAAGTATTTTTTTCTCTTTATCTGTCAGCGTATCCAGTATTGAATCCATTTCCTCTTTTAACATTGAACGCACCGCGGTATTAGCCGGTGAGGCTATCTTTTTATCCTGGATAAAATCGCCAAAATGCGTATCCCCCTCATCTCCTATAGGCATCTGCAGAGATATGGGTTTTTGAGCAAATTTTAATATCGCCTTAACCTTCTCCTGGGATAAACGTATCTTATTGGAGATTTCTTCGGGTGATGGTTCGCGGTCATTCTCCTGCAGGAAAAGACGCGAAAATCGAATTATCTTATTTATGGTTTCAGTCATATGTACCGGTATCCTTATTGTCCTGGCCTGATCAGCAATAGCCCTGGTAATCGCCTGCCTTATCCACCAGGTAGCATATGTCGAGAACTTATACCCTCTTTTATATTCAAACTTATCTACCGCCCGCATTAGGCCGATATTACCCTCCTGAATTAAATCCAGAAAGGATAAACCGCGATTATTGTATTTTTTAGCTATACTGACTACCAGGCGCAAATTAGCCTCTACCAGCTCTTCTTTCGCACGGTTAAATTTAGAGTGTGTAAACCTGATTGCTTTTATCTTCTCCTTTATTAAGGAATACGGCTCACTAACTATCTTTAAAACCTCTGTCTTGTGAACGGATTTACGGATCCCCCGGCGATCCATATGGTCCAGCTCCCTGACTAATTTATTTAATTTAAGCGCGATAGATTCAATCACTGGTGTAGTAAAATTAAACTGCTGGACGAGCGAGATAATTCTATCTTCGTTCCGAGTAGACTTTAAGCGGGCGGTGATCCTGACAAATTTATTCAAAATACTCTTCTGGCTGGTGTTAAGTTCTCCCTTGATGACTTCCTCCAAATTTACCTTGCCGCTAAAAATGTCATTGACAAAATTAAGGATGGCCTTGCGGGCAAATTTTGTGGAAAAAACTTCCCGGGTGAATCTAGTCTCCGCTTCTTCAATCTTTTTAGCTAATGTTAATTCCTCTTCGCGGGATAAAAGCGATATCGAACCCATCTGTTTTAAATACATCTTAACCGGGTCATCTAAAGGAAGAAAATGTTCTTCGGCTTTACTTTGCTCGCTTAAAATATCCTCCTTGATCAAAGCGGCGGCGTTGCGCTTTTCAATATCAACCTCTCCCGCGTTTTCCACCAGCTGAATATCCTCATTTCCTATCAGATCGAATATTTTGTCGATGTCTTCTGATGAAGATATGTCTTCGGGCAAAAGATCATTGACTTCATCGTAGGTTAAATAACCCTTTTGTTTACCCAACGCGATAATCTTTTTAACATGTTCCTTGGTATAAATTTTCTTAGGCATACCTATCCACCTCTTTTGATTAAATAGTGAAATTCTTCCATAAGGCTTCTTAATTTTACTTCGTCACCTGAATTTTGAGCTGTCTTTATCGCCGCCTGCAGGCGCTCTCGTTTAATAATTGCCTTTTTGCTCTTCATCCGGCGAATACAATCGTCTACTACCTTTTCCTTATCCTGAAGAGGTATCTCCGGTAGAAACATAGATTCACAAACGACCTTAGAGGCCGCGTCGTTAGACAAGGAATTAACCAATGAATTAATTTCTACAACTTTCCCTTCGGATACCAGATTAAACATAAGAGAGACAATCCTGGCTGTTCTTTCATCCTGAAAATCCTGAGGCTCCAATTCTCCTTTGATCCGGGAGATAAATTCCTCCTCCTCCAACATTAACTTGATTAAGAGCTTCTCCGTGGGATGCACGCCTATCTTACTCTTATCGTCCTGATTAATGCCCAAATATGTATTATCCTCTTTTATTTTCTTTATTTCTTCAGCTAAGGCACTTTCATTTACTTTCAATTCCTGAGCAAGTTTCTTGAGGTATTCAGACCTAAGGATCGCATTCTTAAACCTGTTGATCGTGGGAAGCATTAAGGAACAAATCCTGGCTTTTCCCTCGGCATCTTTGATTGAATTACTGGATTTTAATACCCTTAATTTATAATCAAACAGGTTTTCAGCTGCGTTAATCCTGGATTTAAAATCCTCTACGCCGGATTTACGCACGAATGAATCCGGGTCAAAACCTTGAGGTAAAGAGGCTACCTTAACATTCATCCCTTCGTCAATAAAAATATCCAGGGAGCGGATAGTGGCCATTTGCCCAGCGGTATCGCTATCATAAACCATAACCACATTAGAAGTATACCTGCGGATAAGCCTTGCCTGTTCAGGCGTTAAAGCAGTACCTAAAGAAGCGACGATATTACGCACGCCTTCTTGATAAGGAATCATAAAATCCAGATAACCTTCTACCACTACCGCAAAATCATCCCGAGCTATATCTTCCTTGGATAGATTTAAACCGTATAAATTTTTTCCCTTAATATATACCGGAGTTTCGGGAGAGTTTATATATTTAGGCACAGAGGCATCCATTACCCTGGCTCCAAATCCCAATATCCGGGATTTTAGGTCAAATATTGGGAAGATTATCCGGTTACGGAACCGGTCATAATATCCACCGTCCTCTTTATTCAGGATAAGCCCGCACTTTTCTATTAAAGAGAGGTTAATACCTTTTCCCCTTAAATTATTCATAAGATTATCCCAGCCATCAGGGGCATACCCTAATTTAAACAATTTTGCTGTTTCCTGTTTAATTCCTCTATTTATCAGGTATTGCCTGGAATGTAGGCCTAAAGATGAATGCAGGATATTCTCGTAGAAAAGCCCGGCTGACTCGTTTACCTTGTAAAGCTGGGTAGTAAAACCGCCACCTTTGTGTTCTTCCTTCTTAGGCAAAGCTATGCCGGCTTTTTCCGCCAGAAGCTCAACTGCCTCTGGAAAATCCAGGCGGTCATATTGCATCAGAAAATTAAAGGCATTACCTCCGGCAGCACAGCCAAAACAATGATAAATCTGTTTATCGCTAGAAACCATAAAAGAGGGAGTTTTTTCGTGATGAAAAGGACAACTGGCCCGAAAATTTCTTCCGGCCCGCTTAAGCGGAATATAACTAGAGATCAAGCTAACAATATCTGTTTTATTCAGGATATCATCTAAAATATTCTCTGGTATACGGCCTATTGCTTTTTCCATATATATTGTACCTTAGCCAGTCCTTCTTATTCTTCTAAACCCTGAGCAATCAATAGTGTAAAAAGAATGCCCGGCCTGTTTTTCAATATTATCTAAAAGCAGGTTGAGCCCTAAATTATCAGAAGATATATGGCCGGCGATAACTACATTAAGACTGGCATCCTTGACTTTTTTAAGGTGTTCTTCGCTTAAATGCATACATACCAAAGTACGGATACCTTTACTGCGCAGCTTTTCGTAAATCTCTTTCGGGCCTTCAGTCCCGCCAGTCATCTCCAGCATGATCTTTCCGGCCGAGCGATTGAGATTGCCTAAGATGATTTGCGGCCCCAGATTTAGCTCTCTGGCGGCGGTTTGATATTCAGGTATATTATTTAAAATATCAATAACATCTTTAACCTTACCCGGTTTTTTTAGAGAGAAGAGTTTTTTAAGAAAGCTATAGACGTGGTTATCCGCAGGAGTATGCATGGACATAAAAGGTATGCCTAATATCCGAGCAGCGTCGACTGAACGCATATGATTCTGCGGCATTACCCTTCTTGCGACTTCCCGCATCCTTTCGTCCAGAAAGGATCGCGCTGCCTTAAGCTCTACTCCTGCCCGGGATAATAAATCTACCTGCAGGCGCATAACTTCGTAAAAATGAGCATAGGCCTGTCCTTCAGGATGATGGGATATAATCAGGTCTAATCCTTGTTTAGAGCGGATCCTATCCGCTAAAAGAATCTCTCCCACCCCAATATCTATACCTACCAGGATTTTCTTAACCTGGGTAGAACGCCTTCCATAAAGTATGCGGGTATCGGCAAACGATTTTATCGCCAGATTATTTTTGCGGGGGTCATGGCTAGCCCCGAATCTGACTACAGAATTATAGAATTCGGATAAGCGCATCAGTTAAAATTTATTTTTTACCTCAAAGACTGTACTATTGAATTTCTCCCCGGTCATGAACTTAGACATTACATTGTTCCATAAGAAACTGTAAATAATAGGAGTAATTTTAAAAAAACGATTCCCCAAGGAAGAACTTTTAACACTTTCTCCCAGATAACTTATAGTGGATATCGCTAAAATAAATATTAAAAGTCCGGTAAATAAAAAACTGCGGATAATCCCTAAAAGCATTCCTCCGTATTTGTTTAGATGACGCACTGCCTCCATTTTAATAAAATGGGAAAACCCCTCACGTAAGAAAACAAAGATAATATACCCCAAAACAGCCAAAATAATAAAACAAACGAAATCCAGAAAATCCAAGGGCATATTTTTTAAATAAGGTACCGGGCCTCCCAGATAATCCGAAAGATTGGTATAATAATGTAAAGACAGATAAATTGCCAGAATAGTCCCCAGTAGTTTAAATAATTCAATAGGCAGGCCGCTATTCATCGCGATATAAACTATTCGAAACATGAAGATTACTACCGCTACATCCAGCCAGTTGAAACCTTTCAAGATATCCAATAGCATTATCGCATCTCCTTAGTATGAATAAAGTTAAACAAGTATACCATAACAAAAAGCTATTGTCAAGAAAACGCTTTCTTTTTAATATTGGCTACTCGCCCTGGACATTCCAAAACAACTTTCTAGGCTATTTTATATTCTTCTTGCCGCGTGACTTTAGCCTGCAATTTTGGGCTTCTATTTATACAGCGCTAATCCGTTATTAATCGTAACCTGATAAGACAGAATATAGTACTTAGGCCATCTTTCCAACCGATTTTTTTTCCCTGATAATAATAACGAGGATTATAAGATATGGGAATCTCAGCTATCCTGTAGCCTTTTTTAAGAATCTTTCCGGTTATTTCTGGTTCTATCTCAAACCCTTGAGACTGAAGATTCAGTCCCTTTAATAAATCCAATCTTACAAGCTTGTAGCAGGTTTCCATATCGGTTAAGGAAGACCTAAAAAGGATATTTGTAAAAGTTGTGAGTAATTTGTTTACAAGATAGTGCCCTAAGGAAGTAACTCGCCAGGTTTTTAGAAAACGGGATCCATAAACTACTGCTAAGTTATTCTTCAAGGCATAATCAACTAAAGCCACATAATCTTGCGGATTATATTCTAAATCAGCATCCTGCAGTATAACAAATTCGCCTTGGGCAATTGCCAGGCCGGTTAAAAAAGAAGCGCCCTTGCCTCTATTTTGGTTATGCAAAATAACCTTTATATCATTATTTTTAATTTTTTTTAACATATTAACGCTACCGTCAGGAGAACAGTCATCAACAATAATTATTTCCTTATCCACATTCACAGAATTAATTTTTTCCAATATACATTTTAATGTATTTATTTCATTATATACAGGAACTATTACGGTAAGTAACGGCATTTTTAATCTAATTATTCCTAATTTTCAACACCCTACCACTGATTATCGAGTATTGTTTAATTATACAGTCATTATTTAAAACCGCAAATTAATTTTCTAAAACTAACTTAATTAAACATTGCTATATAAACAAAAGAGGGCGGATATTTAATCCTCCGCCCTCTTTACTATCTACTACATACTACCTACTATCTACTATTTTAATACCCGCCCATTCCTCCCATACCACCCATTCCTCCCATACCTCCTGGAGGCATTGGCATTTTATCATCTTTTTCCGGCTTATCCGTTACTATTGCCTCGGTAGTTAAAAGTAATGCGGCAATACTAGCGGCATTTTGCAAAGCCGAACGGGTTACTTTGGTGGGGTCAATTACACCGGCCTCAATCATATCCACATAGGCATCCTGATTTACGTCATAACCTATGTTGGTTTTTTCCAGCTTAATGCGCTGAACTACTACAGAACCCTCTAGGCCTGCGTTCTGAACGATCTGCCTTAAAGGCTCTTCTATGGCCCTTTTGACAATATTAGCGCCGACCTTTTCATCGCCTTCTAATTTGAGTTTATCTAAACCGGCAATGCACCTAATCAGGGCTACTCCGCCGCCCGGAACAATACCTTCCTGGGAAGCCGCGCGGGTTGCGTGAAGCGCGTCTTCTACTCTGGCTTTTTTCTCTTTCATTTCAGTCTCAGTAGCAGCGCCGACATTAATTACTGCTACTCCGCCGGCCAGTTTAGCCAACCGTTCCTGAAGTTTTTCTTTATCATAGTCTGAATCAGAATCCTCAATCTGTTTTTTAAGCTGGGCGATCCTGGCGTTGATAGCCTGGGTTTTGCCTGCGCCCTCGACGATAGTGGTGTTTTCTTTGTCTATTTTTACTTTCTTGGCCCGGCCTAAATCCTCAAGATCGACGTTTTCTAATTTTATCCCTAAGTCTTCGGTGATTGCCTTGCCGCCGGTAAGCACGGAAATATCTTCCAGCATGGCCTTACGCCTATCACCATAGCCTGGAGCCTTAACCGCGCAAGCCACAAAAGTTCCCCGAATCTTATTTACAACTAATGTTGCTAAAGCCTCGCCTTCAACCTCTTCAGCTAATATCAATAAAGGTTTTCCAGTCCGGGCAATTTTCTCCAACAAAGGAAGTATATCTTTGATCGTTGATATCTTTTTCTCATATATAAGCAGATAAGGATCTTCTAATATAACTTCCATCCTTTCCGCGTCAGTTACAAAATAAGGAGAAAGATATCCCTGATCAAACTGCATGCCTTCAACTGTTTCTAATGTGGTAGCGGTTGATTTTGCCTCTTCAACCGTAATTACTCCATCCTTGCCGACTTTATCCATAGCCTCGGCAATCAACTCGCCGATTGCGGTATCGGAATTAGCGGCAATAGAAGCAACCTGAGCCACTTCTTTCTTATCTTTGATAGGTTTGGATAACTGTTTTAATTCATCAACAACTTTTTCAACCGCTTTTTCAATCCCGCGCTTTAATTCCATCGGGTTGGAACCGGCAGTAACATTCTTTAATCCTTCGCGATATATAGATTCAGCCAGTATAGTCGCGGTAGTGGTTCCGTCTCCGGCTATATCCGAAGTCTTTTCAGCAACCTCTTTGACCATCTGGGCGCCCATATTCTCAAAAGGATCCTCTAGATCGATCTCCTTAGCAACTGTTACGCCATCTTTGGTAATAGTAGGCGAACCGAATTTTTTATCAATAACTACGTTGCGGCCCTTTGGCCCTAAAGTTACCTTAACCGCCTTGGATAACTGCTCTACGCCGCTAAGGATTTTTCTGCGGGCTTCATCCTGATACAATATTTGTTTTGCCATCTTTACTCCTCCTCAATTTTCTCCCACATATATGTGGAAAATTGATTCCGAGTCCGCCAAAGGCGGACGAAGAACCTTTGCTTATTATTTGATAATTGCTAAAATGTCTTCTTCGCGCATAATTAATAATTCTTCGCCTTCTTTGGTAGTGATCTCACTACCTGAATATTTACCATACAAAACTTTATCTCCAACTTTTACTTCCAATACCTGCACCGCCCCGCTGTCTAATACCTTACCCTTGCCTACAGCTACTACTTCACCCTGCTGGGGTTTTTCTTTAGCTGTATCAGGTATAACTATCCCGCCCTTGGTTTTGGTTTCAGCTTCCAAAGGCTTTACTACTATCCTGTCACCTAATGGTTGCATCTTCATTCTCACACCTCCTATTGAGTATTAGGTTTAATTGGCACTCTTTACCGTAGAGTGCTAATTATAAATAAATAATAAATTTTGTCAAGTACTTTTTTAAATCGCCAGGAATAGGGTTAGAATTATTTTTTCTATTTTCTACTCTGGTAAAAAATAATTCTGACCCCATTTTAATCGACAATAGTTTCGGGTATTAATTCCGCTAACGTGGGATGAGGAAAGATCTTTCCCCGTAGCTGGTTAAGGGTCAGTCCGCTATCTATTGCCATCACCAGGATACTAATCAATTCAGTTGCCCGCGGCCCGATGATTGACCCGCCTAAAATCCTATTAGACATTTTATCTGATATTAACTTAACAAAACCATCTGTTTCGGCCATTATCCTGGCCATACCTGAACTTAAAAAATCACGCTTATAAACTTGTACATCAAATCCTGCTTTCTGCGCCTGATCCTCGCTTAATCCAACGCTGCCTATTTCCGGGTCAGTAAAAACGCAACTTGGGATATTATTACTGTCAGCTTTTTTTAAATCCTGGGTAGAGGCAAGATTAACAGCTATACATTTTCCTTGATATGCGGCATAATGGGCCAGCATTACCCCCGCGATGCAGTCTCCGGCAGCGTATATATTAGGTATATTGGTTTTCAGGTATTGATCTACTACGATCCTCCCCTTTTCCACAGCGACCCCCGCCTTTTCCAGGCCTAAGCCTTCGACCCGGGGAATTCTACCCACGCACACCAGGGCCAGATCGTACTTTTGAATATCTGCCATAGAAGCATTAACCGAGGTCTTTATATCCACTCCCTTCTTCTCAAGACAATTCTTAATTTTATTGGAAACATCTAAATCATATCCGGGAAGGATCTGAGACGTCAATTCCAACATTGCCACCCTTACCCCTAAGCCGGAAAATAAACTCGCGAACTCGCACCCAATAACGCCTGCGCCAATAATTAAAATTGATCTGGGTAATTCCTTTAAATTTAAAACCTCATTGCTGGAAACTATTTTTTTATTATCGAATTTTAAACCGCTTAATTCCTGCGGCTCTGAGCCTGAGGCAATAAGAATACGCTTGGCCTGGATCTTATCGCCATTGACCTTTAGGGTATCCGCAGAAATAAATTCAGCTGAGGCATTAATGATATTTATCCCCTTAAGCATAAATTCCAGTCCCTGGCGCAACTGTTGGATTATTTTTTCTTTACGGGATTGGATATCGGCAAAGTTAATAGATAAGGTCCCATTATTTTCAATGCCAAAGGTGCGGGATTTCTGAAGCAGGACATATGTTTTCGCGGACTGAATCAGTGATTTTGTGGGTATGCAGCCTTGGTTAAGACAAGTGCCTCCGAGCACAGATTTCTCGATGATAACCGGTTCTAAACCAAGTTCCCTGGCTTTTAACGCGGCATTGAGCCCGGCCCAACCAGAGCCGATTATAGCTAAATCATACATATTACTGAATATTTACTTGAGCTATCAGCTGACGGATAGATTCTGCGGATTCCTGAAATTTGTTTTTTTCTTCCGGGCTTAAACTTAATACCACTATATCTTCTATGCCTTTTTTACCGATAACACAAGGGACTCCGATAGTAATATCTTTGCAGCCATATTCTCCGTTTAGATAGGCGCAAACACCTCGGGTGCGTTTTTCATTTGCAATAATCCCCTCTATCAGTTCGACAATTGCCGCTGAAGGGGCAAAAAAAGCGCTTCCGCTTCCCAATAAAGATATGATCTCTAAACCCCTGCTTTTTGTTTTATTTACCAGATCTTCCATGGTTTTTTCGTCGACAATCTCGGAAATCGGTTTTCCCTTAATATAGCTAAACCTGGGCAATGGTATCATCGCTTCGCCATGGCTGCCAATAACCATACTTTCGACATCTTTGGCCGGAACCTTTAATTCTTTACTGATTATATTATTAAACCTGGCAGCGTCAAGACTTGAACCCATGCCCAAGACTTTGCTGGGATTAAAACCAGTGGTTTTTAATGCCAGGTAGGTCATCACATCTAAAGGATTAGTAACTACAATTAAAATCGCTTTAGGAGAGAGTGTTTTTATATTAATGCATACTTCTTTGATTATTTGGGCATTTTTACTGATTAAATCTTCGCGGGTCATTCCTGGCTTACGGGTGAGGCCGGCTGTTATCACCACTATATCCGAATCCCGGATCTGATTAATATCCTCGCTCCCGGCTATTTTGTAATCGGATTTGCTCAACGATTTGGAGTCTTCTAAGTCATACGCCTTGCCGCAGGCCAGACCCTTGGCAACATCAACTAGGAGAACTTCTCCTAAGCCTTTTTGGACGATGCGCAGGGCCGTAAGGCTTCCTACATTACCAGCGCCTATTATTGATATCTTCATAATTCTCTACCTATACCTGTAAGATATGGGGTCAGAATTATTTTTTACTTACATTTAGAATAAAAAAAATAATTCTGACCCCATTATTTTTATTTAAGTTTCTTGATGATGGCGTCAGCCATTTCTTTTGTTCCTACTGCAGCAGGGTCTTTCGGAGATGGCCTTAAATCATAGGTTACGGATTTACCTTCAAACAATACTTCCTTAACCGCTGTTTCCAATCTATCTGCTGCCTTATCTTCTTTGATGTATCTTAACATTAAAACTCCGGAAAGAATCATAGCGGTAGGATTAACCTTATTCAAACCTTTATATTTAGGCGCTGAACCGTGGACCGGCTCAAACACTGCTATTTCCTGGCCGATATTCGCTCCCGGGGCAACCCCTAAACCTCCAACTAACCCAGCGCAAAGATCAGATAGAATATCACCGTAAAGATTAGGCAAAACCAACAGATCGAAATTTAAAGGTTTTTGAACCAACTGCATAGCCATATTATCGACCAGCGCTTCCTCAAAGGCTATCCTGCCCTGATAGGAAACAGCTACTTCCCGAACAGTCTTTAAGAATAGTCCGTCGGTAAATTTCATTATATTGGCCTTAGTTACACAGGTTACTTTTTTACGCTTATTCTTCAGGGCATATTCAAAAGCAAACCTGGCTATTCTGTCGCTGGCAAACCTGGATATCGGTTTAATCGAGATTCCGGAATCAGGACTGATCTTTTTCTGGGAATAATCTTCTATCTGTTTGATGATTTTACGGGTATAGGGCTCGCCTTCCTCAAATTCAATCCCCGCGTAAAGGTCTTCGCTATTCTCCCTGATTATTACCAGGTCAACATCCTTATAGAATGACTTAACCCCGGGATAGTATTTCGCCGGACGCACACAAGCATATAAATCTAGCACCTGGCGCAAGGCCACATTTACCGAACGAAAACCGCCGGCGATAGGAGTAGTAATCGGCCCCTTAATGCAAATTTTATTCTTCTTTATTGACGCGATTGTTTCTTCAGGTAAAAGACAACCATGCTTTTCTTGTGCAACTTCTCCGGCATATCTTACTTCCCATTCGATTTTTACGCCCGTAGCCTCAATACAGCGCCGGGAGGCCTCGGTTATTTCCGGACCTGTTCCATCACCAGGTATTATTGTTATTTTATATGCCATCTTTAACCTGCTCCACCCCGTAGGTGTATTACACCTACGGGGTGTAAATTAGACTTCTAAATATACTTATACTTTAGGCAGATTTCCATGCCTCTTGATGTATTTCACAATGCCGCCTTCTTTTAATAATTCTTGCATAAATCCCGGCAACGGTTTAATCTCCAGATAGATATTTTTGGTAGTATTCCAGACTTTTCCGGCATCCAGGTCTAATTCAATAATATCCCCTGGGCTTATCTTGTCGGTATCAGTCTCCACTAAAAGCAGGCCTATGTTAAAACTGTTCCGGAAGAATATCCGGGCAAATGATTTTGCCAATATCGCGATAATTCCCGACTCTTTTATAACTAAAGGCGCCTGCTCGCGACTTGAACCCATTCCGAAATTATTTCCCGCTACCAGTATAGACTGGCCGGGAATTATCTTTTTTGGAAAATCCGGGTCAATATCCTCCATTATATGTTTGGCTAATTCTTTTAGGTCGGTAATAGAGAATTTATACCTTCCCGAGATAATAACATCAGTATTAATATTGTCGCCTATTTTAATTGTCTTGCCTTTGATAATCATAACTTTATTGGGGTCAGAATTATTTCTTCTTTATTATACTTAGAAAAAAATAATTCTGACCCCAATTCCCTTATAGTTGCCTAAACTCTTCAATATTCTTGGCCTTGGACATAGCCATTTCCAAAGTAATAATTCCGCTCTGGTACATCTCTTTTAAACATTTATCCATTGTCCTCATCCCGTATTGGCTCCCAGTCTGCATCAAAGTAGGGATTTGCTCGATCTTTTGCTCACGGATAAGGTTTCTTATGCCTGAGGTGGCAATCATTATCTCAGTGGCTAAAACCCTCCCCCTTCCTGAGGCTTGCGGAAGTAGCAATTGAGAAATTACACCCTGCAAACAATCGGATAACTGTAATTTAACCTGAGCCTGCTGGTGCGGCGGAAATACATCTATTATCCTTTCTATAGTCTGCGGCGCGTCAGGCGTATGCAAAGTTGCTAAAACAAGATGTCCGGTCTCCGCGGCTGTAAGAGTAGTGGCGATAGTCTCAAGGTCGCGCATTTCTCCTACTACTATAACATTAGGATCCTGCCGCAACGCATGACGCAAGGAATCAGCAAAAGAGCGGGTATCAGCATAAATCTCTCTCTGTTTAATAACGGCCTTCTTATTCGAATGAATAAATTCAATCGGATCTTCAATACACATTATTAAGCATTCCCTCTCTTTATTAATAAGATCGATCATTGCTGCTAAAGTAGTAGTCTTGCCTACTCCGGTAGGCCCGGTTACTAAAACCAGGCCATTAGGCTTACGGGCTAATTCAATAGCTATAGGAGGCAAGCCTACATCTGCCATGATCGGAATTTTAATGGGGATTCGCCTAAAAGCAGCCTCTACTGAATTTTTCTGCATATGTACATTTACCCTGAACCTGTCTAAACCCGGTAAGGCCAGAGAAAAATCCAGCTCCAGGTCCCGTTCAAATACTTCTTTCTGGACGTCACTTAAAACACTATAAATTACTTTCTTAAGGATCTCCTTGTTAAAAACCGGCAGGATTGTCCTTTGCAGTTTTCCGTCAATACGTAATATTGGCGGCTCATTATCGGTGAAATGCAAGTCAGAAGCTTGTTTTTCTATACATAATTCCAGCAAATCCCGTATTTCCATTTTTTATCCTCCCTATTTAAGATACTTTCGGGGATCAGCTATTCTGCCTTCAATAGCTGACGAGGCAACAGTTGCCGGAGAAGCCAGGTAGATATAAGCGTTTGGGTTACCCATTCTTCCCTTAAAATTACGATTAGCGGTAGATATGACTACTTCTGCGTCTGCCGGCACGCCGTTATGAGTCCCTACACATGGCCCGCAACCCGGGGCAACTACTACTGCTCCGGATTTAACCAATATATCTATAATCCCGGTTTTTAAGGCTTCCAGGAATATACTCCTGGAAGCCGGAGCGACAATAAATTTAACCCTGGAAGAGACTTTTCGGGATTTTAATATTAAGGCGGCAATTTTTAAATCAGCCAGCCGGCCATTAGTGCAAGTTCCCAAGAATGCCTCATTTATCTGTATATTTTTTAATTTGTCTACATCCGCAGTTGTATCTACGTTGTGGGGTATACAGACTTGGGGTTTAAGTTTAGAGATATCCAACTCTATTGTATGACAATATTCAGCGTCCCGATCAGGAGTAATTATACTGATCGTTTTTTTATTTTTCAAACGCGGCCTTAACCAGGCAATAGTTTTTTTATCCTGGGGCATAAAACCCGCCTTAGCCCCCATCTCAACCACCATATTACAGAATGTAAAACGGCCATCAATATCTAATTTAGCGATAACCGGGCCAGAGAATTCCACAGCCTTGTAAGTAGCCCCATTAGCCCCTATTTTGGCGATAATATGAAGAATGATATCCTTAGCAAAGATACCCCTGGGTATTTTACCTTTAACGATAATTTTTATGGTCTGGGGCACTTTAAACCAATTTTTTCCGGTTGCTAAAGCTACGGCCAAATCCGTAGACCCTACCCCGGTTGAAAAAACACCTAACGCTCCGTAAGTACAGGTATGCGAATCCGCTCCCAGAACTAAGTCGCCGGGCAATATATTACCGGATTCAGGTATTACCTGATGGCATACTCCGCAGCCTACATCATAAAGATCGGACTTAAAATCAACAGCAAAAGCGCGCATCTTCTTATGCACCCTGGATACGCCCGCGTTAGGAGAAGGGGCGCTATGATCAATAACCATACAAAACCTTACTTTTAATTTATTTATTCCCAGTTCTTTTACCCGGTCAATTATGATTGAAGTTGTGCCATCCTGGCCAAAGGTAAAATCAACTTTGCATACGGCAAAATCCCCCGCCTTTAAATCCCGGCCGGAATGCTTACTTAATATTTTTTCGGCAATGGTTTTTCCCATTATAGACTATTCACCCACTTTTCAATCCGGTTCAGGCCTTCCTCAATCTCTTTGAGTGAGGCGGCAAAACTCAGACGGACATAATCGTTCCTGCCGAATGAATCACCGGGGATAACAGCTACCAGCATTTCATCCAATAAACGCGCCGAGAAAGTAACCGAATCCAATCCAGTCTTAGAAATATCGCAAAAGACATAAAACGCACCCGTTGGCTTACAATAACCTATCTTTTTAATTTTGTCCAGCCTGTTGGATAGGTAATCCCTTTTTTTAAGAAACTCTAATCTCATAGCCTCAGAGAATTCAGCATTCATATTTAAAGCCGCTATTGCCGCTTTTTGAGATATTGAAACAGGACAAGATGTTGAGTGGTCTTGAAATCTGGATACAGCTTCCACAATATCAGCCGGGCCAGCCAAGTATCCGATACGCCATCCGGTCATAGAATAGCTTTTGGATAATCCGTTAACAGTAATAGTATAATCGTAGATATCTTTTCCCAGCGAGGCTATGGATGTATGTTTTAAATTATCGAAGATGATTTTTTCGTATATCTCATCGCTAATTACAAATATTTTTCTCTCAACGCAGATCCGGGCGATCTCTTTAAGCTCATCCTTGGTATATACGCAACCCGCAGGATTAGAAGGTGAGTTTAAAATTAAACATTTGGTTTTGGAACTGATGTGTTTTTCCAGGTCTTCTAATTTAATCTTAAAATTATTAACCGGGCTGGTATTGATAAACCGCGGGATGCCTCCACAGAGATTAACCATCTGCGGATAGCTGACCCAATAAGGGGAAGGGATCAAAACCTCATCCCCGCGGTCAATCATAACAAATAGGCTGTTAAAAATGCTGTGTTTTGCCCCACAGGAGACAACCACCTGATTAGGAAAATACTCTAATAAATTATCTTTTTTGAATTTTTCGCAGATTAATTTCTTTAATTCCGGGATTCCGGTGGTAGGCGTATATTTAGTAAAGCCCGAACGGATAGCCAAAATAGCTTCTTCTTTAATGGGCTCCGGAGTATCAAAATCCGGTTCGCCCGCGGCCAATGTAACTACATCCCTACCTTCACCCTTGAGCTTTTTGGCTTTAGAGGTGATGGCCAGGGTAGAAGAAGGTTTTACTTTTGATAAGCGTTCAGATAACCGGCTGTCAATACGCATCGGTATTAAAGAGAGTCGCTCTTTTTCTTAAAAATATTCTTAATACCGCTGAAGAATTTCTTGGCAGGTTTTTTGGTAACAGGAGGCCTCTCCTTAACCGCCGTTTCAGCCTTGGATTTTTCATCAACCAACTTTTCCGGCATAGATTCGGTCTTTTCCGTAATTTCGCCAGATATTGACGTCTTCGGTTTGGCTTCTTTCACTTTATTCTTCTTGACTTTTTTGGCCTTTTCTTTTACCTCAGTCAATTCTAAAATAGCCATCTGGGCGTCATCGCCCCGCCTTTTTCCCAGTAAAAGCAGGCGGGTATACCCGCCCTGCCTCTGATTAAAACGCGGCGCTATATCATTAAAAAGGATACTGACTAATTTATGGTCGCCTAATAATTTAAAGGCCTGCCTTTTTTTAGCCAGGGTATTCTTTTTACCCATGGTTATAAGTTTATCTATTTGAGATCTGGCTGCTTTAGCCCTGGCTAAAGTAGTCGAGATCCGCTGATAGATAAACAGGCTCCTGACCAGGCTTAAGATAGTTGCCTTACGCCAGCTGGTAAACCGGTTTAGCTGATTTTTTGCTTTATTATGTCTCATTGTTGCATCCTTATCTTGGTATTAGCTTGTCTTGAGTTTCTTGGAGTCTATCTGCATCCCCAAGTTTAAATTCATCCCGGTCAAAAGCTCTTTGATTTCGGTTAAAGACTTCTTGCCGAAATTCTTAAAACCCAGCATCTCATCTTCAGCCCTTTTTACCAGGTCCGCTATAGTCTTAATATTCGCCTCTCTTAAGCAATTAGAACTCCTTACTGATAATTCTAGTTCGGAAATCGGCAACCTGAGTTTTTCATAAAGGGCGATTTCTTCTTTAGTCATCTCCGGTTCATCCTCTTCTTCATCAGGTAACTGCCCGAAGTTAACAAAAATATCCAGGTGCCTCTGCAGTATATTGGAACCATATAAAAGCGCGTCCTTTGGGTTTACTGCGCCATTGGTCCAGATTTCAAGGATTAGTTTATCATAATCTGTTTTCTGGCCTACACGGGTATTTTCAACGCAGAAATTCACTTTTTTCACGGGTGAGAATATGGAATCAATAGGGATAGTCCCGATAACCTGGTCATCCCTTTTATTCGCTTCCTGAGGCACATAGCCCCTTCCCTTAGCAACCTCAATCTCCATATTGAATTTAATATCTTCGGTAATAGTAGCGATATGCAGGTCCGGATTGATTACTTCTACACTCTCGTCAGTCTGAATATCCTTAGCCTTAACTTCGCCCTTGGTATTCTTCTTTATATAAAGCGTCTTCGGTACTTTGGAATGCGACTTTAAGATCAGTCCCTTAAGATTTAAGATTATCTCCGGGACATCTTCCATTACTCCGGGAATGACGGAAAATTCATGCTGTACTCCGGATAACTTTACTGATGTCACGGCGCTACCCTCAACGGAAGTCAAAAGCAATCTTCTCAAGGCATTGCCTAAAGTAACGCCATAGCCCCTTTCAAAAGGAGCGGCAAAAAACTTTCCATATTTTCCGTTATAGCTTGACTCTTCGCACTCCAATTTCTTTGGTAGCTGAAAATCTCTCCACTTTATACCCATTTTCTTAGCTCCTTTATTTTGAATAGGCTCTCACTAAAACCGTTCCAGCCTAATGATTACATATCAATTTTTTGTATTACTTTTATTTTGAATATAACTCGACTATCAACTGTTCCTGGATCGGCTGCTGGATATCGTCCTTCTCCGGCAAGCGTAAAACCTTAGCCTGATGAAGGTTAATATTAAATTCCAACCACGCAGGTACTGTCCTGTCTTTGGTAAGTTCAAGATTATCCTTGATCTTAACCATTGCTTTATCCTTGGCTTTTAATTGGACGCTGTCGTCTTTGGCGATCAAATAAGAAGGTATGTTTACCCGTTTAGAATTAACCCAAATGAAATTATGCCGGACTATCTGCCTGGCCTGAGCCCGAGAAGAAGCCAATCCTAAACGAAAAACTACATTATCCAGCCTTCTCTCCAAAAGCTGCAACAATACCTTACCGGTTACGCCTTTGGATTTAGAGGCGATTTTAAAATAACGGCGGAACTGTTTTTCAAAAAGACCGTACATTCTTTTTACTTTTTGTTTCTCTCTTAACTGCAAGCCGTAATTTGAAAGTTTGATCCGGGCCTTGGCTTCTCCATGCTGTCCCGGGACATAACCCCTTTTAGCCAGCCCGCATTTTTCAGTATTGCACCTGGTGCCTTTAAGAAATAGTTTTTGTTGATCTCTCCTGCATAACCGGCATACCGGTCCTGTATACCTTCCCATATATACTATACTCTCCTTTTCTTTTTCGGACGACAACCATTGTGCGGAATAGGAGTAACGTCTTTAATCGCGGTTATTACTAAACCGGTGGCTTGTAACGCCCTGATTGCTGATTCTCTACCTGGTCCAGGGCCTTTTACCCATACTTCAACTTCCTGCAAGCCCAGATCCTTTGCCTTTTTAGCCGCGTCACCAGCAGCTGTTTGAGCGGCAAAAGGCGTAGACCTCTTAGAACCACTATAACCTACAATCCCCGGAGATGACCAGGCAATAGTATTACCCTGTTTATCGGTAATAGTAATTACAGTATTATTGAAACTCGCCTGGATATGAGCAATCCCGGAAGTTATACCTTTAAGACCCTTCTTTTTTTTACTGGTTGTTGAGGTTGGAGTTGCAGTTGTAGTTGATGTAGTTGGTGTAGCTGGTGTTGTTGGTTTTTCGGTCATTTTTATTCCTTTTTAGCTTTAGCTATGGCAATATTGCCTTTACGCGGGCCTTTTCTGGTCCGGGCATTGGTCCGGGTTCTTTGCCCGCGGCAAGGTAGCCCTCTTTTATGGCGCATACCGCGATATGAGCCTATATCCATTAATCTCTTAATATTTTGCGATATATCCCGACGCAAATCCCCCTCTACCTTATAATTGCCTTTCTGGATTATATTGACGATGCGCGATATCTCCTCTTCAGTCAAATCCTTGGCCCGCTTATCCGGGCTTATCTGGGCTTCTTTGAGTATCTGATTAGCCAGGAATCTACCAATGCCGTAAATATAACATAAAGATATCTCTATTCTTTTCTCCTTGGGTATATCTATACCTAAAAGCCTGGGCACTTTATTTCCTCCTTATATCGGTTTTCGGTTTACGGTTTTCAGTTTACGGTATTGGCCGCTAACCGATAACCGCTAACCGATAACCTTAGCTATCCTTGTCTTTGTTTGTGTTTAGGATTAGAACATATAACCCTAACAATACCTCTACGCTTAATAATCTTACACTTATCGCATATCTTCCTGATTGATGCTTTTACTTTCACTTGAGTTTTCTCTCCATTCTTTACTATAATCTATACCTCTACCTATTTTATTTTACTCTAAACGTAATCCTCCCCCGGCCTAAATCATAAGGAGAAAGTTCAAGTTTTACTTTATCTCCCGGTAATATCCTTATAAAATTCATTCTCATTTTTCCGGATACATGCGCGGTAACTATATGCCCGTTTTCTAATTCTACCTTAAACACCGCGTTGGGTAACGCCTCTACAACCTTACCCTCAGTTTCTATTAACTCTTCCTTACCCATACTCTCCTCGAACACAATTATGCGTCGTAGACGCATTCAGTGAGATGCCGCTTGCGGCGCGAGCACTATTATGCATCGTAAAACGCATCTAACGAGATCCCGCCGTAGCGGGACTATAAACAGGTTAAAATTTCAGCTTCTTTTTCAGTAACTGCTACCGTATGCTCGAAATGCGCGGAAGGCATTCCATCAACTGCAACTGCTGTCCACCCGTCGCTCAAAACCCGGCAATCCAATTTGCCCATATTCACCATTGGCTCAATCGCTAAAACCATCCCGGGTTTTAAAATATCTCCCCGGTTAGGCTGGCCAAAATTAGGTATTTCCGGTTCTTCGTGAAGCTGCCTGCCTATGCCATGGCCGACAAACTGCCTGACTATTGAAAATCCGTTCTTTTCCACATATTGCTGAATAGCATAAGATATATCCGAAAGATTATTATTTGTCCTAGCCTGTTTTATGCCGAAAATTAAAGATTTTCTGGTTACATCTATGAGCTTTTTTGCCTGAGAGCTAATTTTACCTACTCCTACCGTAACCGCCATATCTGAGAAATAACCTTTATACTTTATGCCTACATCTAGGCTTACGATATCGCCATCTTTTATTTGCCTGTCTTTAGGGATACCGTGAACAATTTCTTCGTTTATTGATATACAAATATCTTCCGGATAACCCCGGTAACCTTTAAACGCTGAAGCTACCCCTTGTGCTTCTATATACCTGCCGGCTAAATCATTGATCTGTCTTGTGGTTATCCCCGGCTTTACGCTCTCTCGCAATCTATTAACTATCCCCGCTATTATCCTGCCTGCCTCGCGCATGGCTTGCAAATCTTGAACGGATTTTATCGGGATCATTGCTATTATCTTATAACCTTGAAGATCTCATTTAAGACCGGCTCTGCCTCAGCATCAGCCTTAATCTTAATTAATCTATCCGTGATGCTATAATAATCAATAAGACAAGTCACCTCCTGGCGATAAACCTCTAAGCGTTTCTTGATAGTCTCTTCTTTATCATCGCTTCTTTGATAGAGCTCGCCCCCGCAATGGTCGCAAACCATACTTTTTTTGGGAGGCATATTCTTAACGTGAAAATTAGCTGAGCAAAACCTACAGACCAGCCTTCCGGTAATACGCTGGATTATTACCGGTTCACTAGCATCCAAGTAAATAACTTTATTGATGCTGCTTCTCTTATCCTCCAACACCTCGTCCAGCCTTTTAGCCTGAGTAAGATTACGAGGATATCCGTCTAATATAAACCCTTTTTCGATATCCGGCTGATCCAATCTATCAATCAACATTTGAGTAACCAACTCATCCGGTACCAGCGCCCCCTTATTCATAAAATCTTTGGCTTGCGTACCTAAGGAAGTATTATTCGCCACATTCTGCCTTAATAGGTCTCCGGTAGAGATATGGGGCGATTTAATTTTTTCAGCGACTCTTTTTGCCTGTGTCCCCTTGCCCGCCCCCGGAGGCCCCAGCATGATAATATTCATATATATTAATTGTTTGATTTAAATCTTCAATCTACAATCTGCACTGCTATCTTCTACCCTTGATTCTAGCGCCCTTAATAAAACCTTCATAGTTGTGCATAACTAAGTGTGATTCAATCTGCTTTACCGTATCCAGCATTACCCCTACCACAATTAATACACTGGTTCCTCCGGCAAAAGAAGCAACTAAATATGGCACCTTTAGCCAAGCCATAATAAAATCCGGCAGGATCGCTATGATTGCTATAAAAATAGCACCGGCTAAGGTAATTCGGGTCATTACAAAATCCAGGTATTCCGAGGTTGGATTACCCGGCCGGATGCCCGGGATAAACCCCCCGTATTTTTTCATATTCTCGGAAATATCTATCGGATTAAAGACAATCGCGGTATAAAAATAACAGAAAAAAATAATTAAAAGCGAAAAAACTACAGTATATAGCAAATGACCCCTAACTAAATTCTGGGCCCACATCTGAAATGCCGGATTAGGTATAAATGACGCCAAGGTTGCCGGAAAAAGTATTATTGACTGGGCAAAAATAATGGCGATTACTCCTGAAGTATCTACTTTTAAAGGAATATAAGTGGATTGACCGCCGTAAATCTTTCTGCCTACCACGCGGCGGGCATATTGAACCGGTATTTTTCTCTGGCCTTGAGTAATCATAATGACCGAGAAAACTACCGCGCATAATAAAACTGCCATCACCAGAATAGTTAAAGGCTGGATCTGCCTGCGGGCGGGTGAAAAAGGAGAAATTAAAACCCATAACTGAGCGATTGCCGCCGGGATACGTGAGATTATGCCGGCAGTAATTACTAATGATATGCCGTTACCAATACCTCTCTCCTGTATCTGCTCGCCTAACCACATGATAAAAATAGTGCCGGTGGTTAAAGTAAATACCGTCAATATCCGAAACCCGATCCCTGGCTGCATCACTATTTTTAATCCTTCAAACCGAGCCGGATTCTCCAACCACATAGCAATAAAAAAAGACTGAATCAACGCCAGTACCACTGTGCCGCAACGGGTAAACTGGTTTATCTTTTCATAACCAGCTTTGCCTTCTTTGGCAATTTTTTCCAATTGAGGAATAACTGCCGTCAAAAGCTGCATAATGATTGAAGCTGAAATATAAGGCATGATCCCTAAAGCAAAAATAGTCAGCCTCTCCATAGCGCCGCCGGAGAACATATTCATTATGCCAAAGAGCGTACCACCCTGGGTCTTAGCTATACGGTTAAAGAATTCACCCAGAGCCACCCCATCAATTCCGGGGGTAGGAACATAACAACCAACGCGGTAAACCGCGATCAAGATTCCGGTAATAATCAGCCTGCGCTTTAAATCCGGTATTTTAAAAGAATTGACTAACGCGCTAAGCATTAATAACCTCTGGTATAATCTTCAGGTATAAATCTTAGGGATTATACCTGATTACTGAGATTAATAAAGATTACTGCGATTAAACCATTAATCGCCTTATTAGACAACTTTGTTACTAAAGTTTAGTAATAACCCTATCGGTTATAGAGTCTCTATTTTTAATCTCTGTAATCTCACTTTTCCCGCTAGTCGCGGGATCCCGCCAGATAAGAGATTATTGAGCGGGATAATCATTGTAATCAGACATCCTTACTTCTTTCTCATTATAGGATGTCTATTTTACCGCCTGTATTTTTTATCTTCTCCTGAGCCTTTTTAGAAAAGGCATGGGCATAAATTATCTTCGCTGCCTTAAGCTCGCCATTGCCCAGTATCTTTACAGGCAAAGATTTACTTTTGATAAAGCCTTTTTCCAGCATTAACGCCGGATTGATCATATCTTCTTTGACCTTGGTTAAAACCTCCAGATTAACTACCTGATATACTTTCGGGGATCTGCTA
The DNA here is from genome assembly GCA_043812955.1 of Candidatus Omnitrophota bacterium. GTDB lineage: Bacteria > Omnitrophota > Gorgyraeia > Gygaellales > Profunditerraquicolaceae > JAHKAP01. The sequence continues at coordinate 23,936 of JBDRLN010000061.1, forward strand.
TGGAACCCGCGTTTGGGCATCTTACGGATAAGTGGAGACTGGCCTCCTTCGAATCCCAGATAAGTACCAGGGCCTGAACGCGAAGTCGCGCCTTTACTTCCCCGGGTTGAAGTCTTTCCATGCCCCGAGCCTGCTCCCCGGCCTAAAAGCTTTCTCTTCTTATGGGAACCATGAGGCGCTTTTAGGTTATGCAGCCCGATTTTTTTCAGATCCACATTTGTTTTTTGTTTTATTTCAGGTTGTTGAACCGCTATTGTTCTTTTAGTCTTGAGCATTTATTTTTTTCCCTTTAAATCTCCTAAAGCTACCATAGTAGCCTTGATTACGTTAATAGGATTATTAGATTTTAAAGATTTAGTCAGGATATCCTTGATTCCACAAGCCTCGCATACTGCCCTGACCGGGCCGCAGGCGATTACTCCTGTTCCTTCGGAAGCCGGCTTTAAAAGAACCAAGGCCCCGCCATACTTACCCAGAACTTCGTGAGGGATACTTGAGTTTTCCACTCCAATCTTAACTAAATCTTTTTTAGCCCGGCCCAGCCCTTTACGTATGGCATCGGCAACCTCGTTTGCCTTACCTAAAGCAAAGCCCACCCGGCCGTTCCTATCCCCGACAACCACCAGGGCGCTGAAAGACATATTCTTCCCGCCCTTAGTTACCTTGGTAACCCTGTTGATCGAAACTATCTTCTCGCTTAACTCTGATTGCTGTTGAATATTCATTTCGCGCATTTAAAACTCCAATCCTGCTTTTCTTAAGGAATCGGCAAAAGCCTTGACCCTTCCGTGATATAAATAACCAGCCCGGTCAAAAACAATTTTTTTTATCCCCTTTTCAACTGCCCGCCTGGCAAACACTTCCCCGAAAAACTCCGCGGCCTTAATGTTTCCCGGAGCGGGAAATTTTGCCTTTATTTCTTTATCCAGAGTCGATAAAGAGAATACCGTATTATTTGATGTATCATCGACCAACTGGGCAAATAAATTCTTCAAACCCCGGTTTAGCACTAAACGAGGGCGTTCGCTATTGCCTTTTATACGCACGCGAATTCGCTTATGCCTTCCTATTTGTTTTATCAATTTTTTATTTTTCATATTACTTTCCGCCAGATGCCTGGGCCTTTCCTACTTTTTTCTTTACGTATTCTCCCAAATAACGCACGCCTTTGCCCTTATAGGGTTCAGGCGGGTATACCGAACGTATCTCAGCAGCCAGCTCGCCGACTTTTTCCTTGTCAATCCCCCAAATCACAATCTGAGTTAGCTTAGGGGCCTCTAACTTTATCCCCTCAGGTATATTAAAAATTACCGGATGAGAAAATCCCAAATTCATAGTCAGGGTATTCCCCTGAACTACGGCTTTAAAACCCACACCGTTTATCTCCAGCTCCTTGACATAGCCTTCAGTCACACCCTTAAGCATGTTCCCAACCAGAGCCCTGACTAAGCCCTGCTGGGCCTTATCCAGTTTTGTATTCCCCGCGCGGGTAACGAAAACCTGATTATCCTTGACTTCCAGGCCAATCCTATCGCTAAAGGTCCGGGCCAATTTACCTTTTGGGCCTTCAATAGAAATAAAACTCCCTTTTATCTCTACCTTAGTATCTTTAGGTAGGCTTACTGGCTTTCTTCCGATTCTTGACATGAAGCTTACTCCTTTACCTTTTTATTGAACACTACACCCCGTAGGTGGAGTCCACCTACGGGGTGGAAATGGTATTACCAGATATACCCAATGACCTCGCCGCCGGCCCTTTGTTCCCGGGCTTCCTTATCCGTCAAAATACCTTTAGATGTCGAAATAATCGCCAAACCTCTGCCCCGCAAAACATACGGAATTTTATCATGGGTAACATATTTACGCAACCCCGGCCTGGATACGCGTTTTATACCGCTGATTACGCATTTCTTACCGCTGTATTTTAGATAGACCCTTAAAGAACCCTGTTTTTTATCCTCGATTAATTTAAAATTGTCTATGTATTCTTCTCTCTTTAATATCTCCAGAATACATTTAACAACCTTACAAGCAGGAATATCCAAATTCTCTTTTTTAGCCATCATCGCGTTTCTTATGATAGTAAAAGCATCAGCTATAGAATCTGTCCTAGACATTTATCTTATTTCTCCTTTAGTTTTACTTACCAACTGGATTTCTTGATGCCAGGGATCAAACCCTGCCAGGCTAATTCCCTGAAACATATCCGGCAGAGCGCAAATCTCCTTAAGTACCCGCCTGAGCGGCCGCAGATGCGGCAACGGTTATATTCCCGGGTAGAAAACTTCTTTTTTCCCTTCCATCTGTTTATCTGCGATGTCTTAGCCATATCTTTAAATCATTCTCCTTATTGTTCCTTGCCTTTTCCCGACCCTGACTTTGAATAGTCGGGATCCCGCTTAATTTTTTATTGATCCTTGCGGGAAAAAGGCATTCCAAATAATCTCAAGAATTCTCTGGCCTCTTCTTCGGTCCTGGCATTTTTAATTACAAAGGTTATATCCATTCCCTGGACCCGGGAAATCCGATCATAATCTATTTCCGGAAAAATACCCTGTTCCGAAAGCCCCAGGGTATAATTACCCGCTTTATCAAAAGACCTGCTTGGCACCCCCCGGAAATCCCGGATACGCGGAAGAGCTACATTTATCAGCCTATCCATAAATTCATACATCATTGTCTTCCTTAAAGTAACTTTACAGCCTATAGGTTGCCCATCCCTAATCTTAAAATTAGCAATAGCCTTCTTGGCCCGGAGCATAATCGGCTTTTGCCCGGTAATAGTGGCTAATTCGTCCATCGCCTTCTCTAATATTTTAATATCCCCGAGCGCCTCGCCTACGCCCATATTTACCACAATCTTCTCAATCTTGGGGCACGCGTTCTTATTTTTAAACTTAAAGGTCTCCATCATCTTCGGAATTATTTCATTGCGATACTTTTCTAGCAATCTCGGCGTCATAATATAAGTCCTTATTATATGGTTTCTTTACAATTTTTACAAAATCTTATCTTGGTCTTATCTTCTAGGAACTTAAAACCTACGCGGGCCGCCCGACTGCAACCTTTGCAGAAATACATAACATTAGCTATATTTAACGGCCTCTCTATAGAAACAATCCCCCCCTGTTGATTGGTCTGAGTCTTACGCATTGCCTTTTTGGCCAGGTTTATGCCCTCAACAATAACCCGGCCTTCGCCAGCCAATACGCTTAATACCTTGCCTTTTTTGCCTTTGTCCTTGCCTTTAACTACCTGAACAATATCGCCTTTTTTAATCTTTAACATGTCTTTTCCTTATATAGTTATTGCTGAAAAACCCAGCAATAACTTTATTTTGGAGATTTTTAAAAAGATTACAGAGATTTATCCGAGGATGTTTAATCTTGTAATCTGTATTTTAATCGCTGAAATCAAGTTAACACTGCTTTTTCAGTGTTAACTATATGACTTCCGGGGCCAGGGAAATAATCTTAGTAAAATTCTTCTCGCGCAATTCTTTGGCTACCGGGCCAAACACCCTTGTCCCCCTGGGATTCAACTGGGCGTCAATAATCACAATAGCATTACGGTCAAATCGTAGTATCGAACCATCAGCGCGCCGAATTGCCTCTTTAGTTCTGACTACTACCGCTTTAGCCACCTCTCCCTTTTTAACCACCGCGTCAGGAGATGATTCCTTAACACTGACATTAATAATATCGCCGACCACGGCATTCATTGCGTTCTTTTTTCCCAATACTCCTATAAGGGAAGCCCTTTTTGCTCCGGTATTATCCGCTACGTCTAAAATACTGCGCAATTGAATCATTTTACCTCATCCTTTAATTCAACATTGGGTATCTTGAATTTTTTCAAGATCTCCAGGACCCGGAAACGTTTATCTTTAGATATAGGCCTGGTCTCTTCGATCTTAACCGTATCGCCTACCTTAGCCATATTATGCTCATCATGGGCCTTAAATTTATTAAACCGTTTCATGATCTTGCCGTACTTGGGATGCTTACTAAGATGCATAATCTTCACTATAACCGTTTTCATCATTTTGTCGCTGATAACCGTGCCTGTAAATTCTTTGCGCTTACCCATTTATTTTCTCTTTCTTTCTTTTGAATAATCCGTATTATTTCTTTTCGCTTAAAATTGTTTTTATCCTGACAATATCCCTTTTAATTAATGAGAACCTGTGCGGTTTTTCTACCTGGCCGCCGTAACGCTGTAGGTTCATCTTATACAAATCCTCTTTAAGGGTTTTTTCTTTATTTATTAATTCTTCTCTGGATAGATTACGCAGCTCTTGTATCTTCACCCCGCACCTTCCTTTTTTTCATAATTCTAAAACAGTTTGCCTTAAGGAATCTAATCTTTTGGAAGGTGCGGGGTTCATCCAGCACCTTCCTACTTATTATTTATGCGCCCTGGTTACAAATTTAGTTTTAAATGGTAATTTATAAGCTATTAACCTGAAACACCTGCGGGCATACTCTTCCGGAATACCGCTTAACTCAAATAGTATTCTGCCTCTTTTAATAACACATACCCAATGATCAATATCGCCTTTGCCTTTACCCATACGTACTTCTGCCGGTTTTTTGGTTATAGATTTATCCGGAAAAACCCTAATCCATAGCCTCCCGCCTTTATGTAATTGCCTGGTCAGAACTACCCGACAGGCCTCAATCGTATTGTTCTTAAGCCAGCCGTTAACTAAAACCTTTAATCCAAACTCACCAAATGCCAGCTCCGCACCCCTGGTGGCTATTCCCCGGCGCTGTCCTTTTTGCAACTTCCTATATTTTACTCTTTTGGGCATTAAAGCCATATCAATCTCGCTTTTGGTTTGTTTTTATTTTAAATACTCGTTTTTTTATTTATTGCTGTATCGGCCGATATACGCAAATCTCTGGCTGCCGCCTCTTTACCCAGAATATCGCCTTTATAAAGCCAAACCTTCACTCCGATCAAACCATAAGTAGTAAAGGCCTCGGAAAATCCATAATCAATATCCGCGCGTAAAGTATGCAGGGGAACCTTGCCCTGCTTATAAGTCTCAGTCCGGCACATCTCAGCGCCGTTTAACCTTCCGGCAGTGGATATCTTTACGCCTTTAGCCCCCGCGGACATGGTTTGTTCAATCGCCCTTTTTACCGCCCTGCGGAAAGCCACCCTTTTCTCTAGCTGCATTGTAATATTCTCAGATACCAGCTGGGCATCCATAGCCGCATTTTTGATCTCCTCTATATCTATAGAGATCTCGCGTTTAACCATACTGTTAATATCTTCCCTTAATTTTTCAATATCTGCGCCATGGCGGCCGATGATTATACCCGGCCTGGCTGACTGAATCCTAATCTTAACCTTTTCAGTCAACCTCTCAATTATTACTCTGGCAACTGCCGCTTGTTTAAACTTAGTTTTAATGAATTTACGGATGTTAAAATCCTCAAACACAAACTTAGCATAATCCTTTTTTCCGGCGAACCAGCGGCTATGCCAATTTTTAGTGAAACCTATCCTTAATAACAGCGGGCTGCATTTCCTTCCCATTATTTTATCCTTTCAAATCCAGCTCAATTTTAACGTGACAAGTTCTTCTCTTTATCGGTGTAGCCCTGCCGAATGCCGCGGCCTTATACCTCTTCCAAGCCGGCCCGACATTACAAATAATCATGGATATATATAATTGCCGCGCCTCGAAACCCTTTATTTTTGCATTAGCGATAGCGCTACGCAATACTTTTATTAAACTTTCTTTAGGTCTTTTATTTAAATTAACCAAGATCGCCTCCGCTTCCTGAACATCCTTATTCCGGATTAAATTCATGACTTCGCGCATCTTGGGTGGCGAAATTTTTATATGCTTATTTTCAGCTTTTACAATCATTTGATTATTAGATAGTAGTTAGTAGGCAATATGTAGGAATAACCTAATCCCTTTTTTGCTACTTACATTGTTATTTATTTTTTTTAGTAGGCTTCTTTGGGATACCCTAATCCCTACCTACTACATGCTACATACTGTTTTTAGGTCTTTTCGGCCGCCTTCTTGGCCTTGACACCGCCGTGCTTTCTGAATATCCGGCTGAAAGAAAACTCCCCTAATTTATGCCCAACCATATTCTCAGTCACAAATACCGGGATATGTTTTCTCCCGTCATATACCGCAAAGGTAAATCCCACAAAATCCGGTATGATCGTTGAACGCCTGGACCAGGTCTTAATTGCCTGGCGTCCGCCGGAAATACGCATCCGGTCAACTTTTTTAATCAACTTCTCTTCTACAAACGGTCCTTTTTTTAATGAGCGCGGCATAGGCCTTTATCCTCTCCTTTTAATAATAAATTTATTGGAATATTTAGTCCGGTTGCGCGTCCGGTAACCTTTGGTCGGTTTGCCCCAAGGAGTTACGGGATGAGGATTACCCTGTCCCGACTTTCCTTCACCGCCGCCGTGCGGATGGTCTACCGGGTTCATCGCTAAACCTCTTACCCTAGGCATAAAACCTAACCAGCGGTTCCTTCCGGCCTTGCCGATATTAATCGCTCCATTTTCAATATTGCCTAACTGGCCTATTGTGGCATGGCAATCCAAATAAATTAATCTTACCTCTCCTGAAGGAAGCTTTAAATGGGCACACGCGCCTTCTTTAGCCATAATCTGAGCGGATGTTCCCGCGCTTCTAACAATCTGCCCGCCCTTACCAGCAGTTAATTCGATATTATGGATCATTGTTCCTTGAGGAATATGCCTTAAGATCAGACAATTACCCACCTTGATTTCAGCCGACTTCTGATTAGAAGTAATAACTTCATCCCCGACTTTTAAACCAATAGGCGCCAGTATATATCTCTTTTCTTTATTCGGATATTCAACTAAAGCGATCCTGGCTGTCCGGTTAGGGTCATATTCAATAGCCAAAACCTTGGCCGGTGTATCCAGTATATTCCTTTTAAAATCAATTAACCTAAGCATCCGCTTATGCCCGCCGCCGCGCCATCTGGCGGTAACCCGACCGTAATTATTCCTGCCACCGGTTTTCTTGATCGGCGTGATTAGGGATTTTTCCGGCTCGGTCTTGGTAATATCAGAAAAATCATGGCCGTTCATAAAACGTCTTGAAGGTGTGGTTGGTCTGTATTTTTTTATTCCCATGTTTTGTCTCGGTTTGCGGTTTGCGGCTTTCGGGTTTCGGCCTAAAACTTTTCCCGTACACCGAACACCGATAACCAATTGTCTATGCGATTTCTATCTTTTGGCCCTTCTTTAGGGTAACTATCGCTTTTTTAAAATCAGGCTTCTTCCCATACTGATGCCTGACCCGGGTCAACTTTCCCGGGGATATAATCGTATTTACGCATTTAACTTTTACTTTATAAATCTCTTCTACCGCGTGTTTAATCTGAATCTTATTACCCGCTTTATCCACCAGAAAGAGGTATTTTCCGCCGGGTTCCTGCAAACTTGATTTTTCAGTCCTGATCAAAGCCTTGATTATATCATAAGAAGATATCATTTATTGACCCTCTCTATTAATTCCTTAAGACCCTCCCTAGTAATGATTATTTTATCGGCATTCAGGATCTGATAAGTATTGGTGTTCCTGATCAAATCCAAAATCAAAGAATCTATATTATTAAACGCCATCTTTAATTCTTTATCTATTTTGTTTAATAAAATCAGAATTTTTACATCCGCTGATTTTAGCTTTAAATTCGTCAAAATCTTTGCTGCTTCCTTAGTCTTGGGCCCCTTAATTTTTAAATCATCCAGCAGCACTAAGCTATTTTCTTTAATCTTAGCTCCCACTACCGATTTTAAAGCGACTCTCCTAATTTTATCCGGAAGGGTATAAGAAAAATCCCTCGGGTGGGGCCCAAACACTACGCCGCCGTGACGCCAGAGAGGCGAACGTATCGAACCTACCCTGGCCCGGCCGGTTCCTTTTTGTTTCCAGGGTTTCCTTCCGCCGCCGGAAACTTCACCTCTGGTTTTAGTCGAAGCCAGACCCTTGCGTTGATTTGCCAGGTAGCACTTAACCACCTGATGAATAGCGCCTTCGCTATTGCCTTCATTAAAAATTGAATCGTCCAAAGTAAACGTTTCAATTTCTTTTCCTTCAACATTATATACGGGTAGATTCATCATTTCTTTTTAGCTAGTTGTTTTGCTGTTTTTAAAGGAACTACAGGCGTAACTTTTACCTTCTTCTTTATGGCGGTTTTGATTAACAAATAATTATCGTTATTCCCCGGCACAGCCCCTTTTATCGCCAATATATTGTTTTGCGCATCTACCTTGATTATCTCCAGGTTCTGGACTGTAGCCTTACGCATACCCATATGGCCGGGAAGATGATGGCCTTTCCATACCCTTCCCGGAGTAGTCGAAGAGCCCATTGATCCTACCCGGCGATGAGAAGTTGAACCATGAGTCATCGGTCCTCCTTGCCAATGCCAGCGTTTCATTCCACCCTGAAAACCCTTGCCAATGCTAATTCCAGACACATCCACAAAATCACCCGGCTTAAATATGTCTGCTTTTAATTCGTCTCCGACTTTATATTCTTTACCCGAATCCTTTTTAATATCGCGGATTAGCTTTTGGCAGACGATATTTAATTTCTTAAAATATCCGGATTGGGGTTTCTTAAGTTTTTTTTCGTTGATGACATCAAAACCCACCTGCAGGGATTTATCCCTAACCGCTAAAACTGGACATGGCCCCGCTTCCACAACCGTGACCGGAACCATTACTCCCTCTTCGGTATAGATGTGCGTCATTCCAACTTTTTTTCCTAGTATGCTAATCATTTTATCCAATCAGTATAGGGAAAGAGTAATTGGTGATCTTTTATATTATCACTTAACTCTTATCCCTTAACACTTACTTTATTTCTACATCCACTCCAGCCGGAAGATTCAACTTCCTCAAGGCATCAATGGTCTTGGATGTCGGTTCATAGATATCGATAAGCCGTTTGTGCGTGGATATCTGAAATTGCTCCCGCGACTTCTTATCAATAACCGGCCCACGCAAAACCGTATAAACCTCCCTTTTAGTAGGAAGCGGCAAAGGCCCGCAGATAGAAGCCCCTGTACGTTTTACAGTATCCACTATCTCCTCTGTCGCCTGATCTAATAGGCGGTGGTCATAAGCCTTTAATTTTATCCTGATTTTCTGCATATTAATTTAGTCAGTTATGCTATAACCTCAATAACAACACCCGCTCCAACTGTACGCCCGCCTTCACGGATTGCAAAACGGGATTCCTTTTCCATAGCAACAGGCTGAATCAGCTCGACCTCCAAAACCACATTATCCCCGGGCATAACCATCTCCACTCCCTCAGGAAGTTTTGACGATCCGGTGACATCGGTGGTTCGGAAATAAAACTGCGGCCGGTATCCCGAGAAAAAAGGAGTATGCCTTCCGCCTTCTTCTTTGGTTAAAACGTAAACCTGGGACTTAAATTTGGTATGGGGAGTAATGGATTTGGGGGCAGCAATAACCATACCGCGCTCAATATCATTCTTATCCACACCTCTTAAAAGCAGGCCTACATTATCCCCGGCCTGGCCTTCTTCCAGAAGCTTACGAAACATTTCAATACCCGTAACCACTGTTTTCTTGATCTCTGGTTTTAACCCGATTATCTCTACTTCATCATTGAGTTTGACTTTACCGCGTTCGATCCTGCCGGTGCCTACTGTCCCTCTTCCTTCGATAGTAAATACATCTTCAACCGCCATCAAAAGGGGCTTATCCAGCTCTCTAACCGGTAAAGGTATAAACTCATCACAAGCCTTCAACAAATCCATAATCGGTTTAATATCCGGGCTATTCGGATCGCCGGCTGCCTGCATTGCCTTTAATGAACTACCTCTGATGATCGGAGTTTTATCCCCTGGATAACCGTACTTGGTCAGAAGGTCTCTTACCTCCATCTCCACCAGGTCAACTAATTCCGGATCAGTAACCAAATCTACTTTATTTAAAAACACTACCATTGACGGCACATTGACCTGACGGGCCAAAAGGATATGCTCCCTGGTCTGAGGCATCGGGCCATCAACGGCTGAAACTACCAGTATCGCCCCGTCCATCTGGGCGGCTCCGGTAATCATATTCTTGATATAATCAGCATGGCCTGGGCAGTCAATATGGGCATAGTGGCGATTGTCGGTTTCATATTCCACGTGGGCAACCGAAATAGTAACTACCTTGGTCTCATCTCTTACTGTGCCACCCTTAGCGATATCCGCGTAATCACGGGCAGTAGCCTTACCTAACTTGGCCAATACATGGGTAATAGCCGCAGTCAGAGTAGTCTTGCCGTGATCGATGTGGCCGATTGTTCCAATGTTTGCGTGAGGTTTATTCCTTACAAATTTTTCTTTAGCCATTACGTCACCTCCTGATTTTAATAAGGCTTAACGTTGTTTTTGTCCTGAAGAGGCAAAACCCGATATAATTTTTTCAGATATATATAAAGGCACCTCAGTGTAGTATGAGGGCTCCATTGTATAAGACGCGCGGCCCTGAGTCAAAGACCTGGATACCGTAGCGTAATTAAATATTTCAGCCAGGGGGACAAATGTCTTGATCGCCCGGACATTAGCCCTGGGGTTGATCGAGACTATCTTGGCCCGACGAGAGCTTAAATCACCGATTATCACCCCCATAAATTCTTCAGGAACAATTATCTCCATATTCATGATCGGCTCTAATAATACCGGATGGGCCTTGCGCATGCCGTCGGATAAAGCGATACTGGCAGCCATTTTAAAAGCCATTTCCGAGGAATCTACTTCATGAAACGATCCATCCACTAGTATAACCTTAACATCGGTAACCGGGTAATTAGCTAATACCCCGCTCTTGGCCCGGTCAAAAATACCGTCTTTTACCGAAGGTATAAACTCCTGGGGGATCGCCCCGCCTTTTATTTTATTTTCAAATGTGATTCCGGCGCCCGGTGCCTCCTGAGGCTCTATCTCAATAACTACATGTCCGTATTGACCCCTGCCGCCGGATTGCTGGATAAATTTTCCGGTAGAGGTAACTTTCTTAGTAATAGTCTCCCGGTAGGCGACTTCCGGAAACCCGGTCTGGACTTGGACATTAAATTCCCTAAATATCCTATCGGCAATAATCTCCAGATGTAATTGCCCCATTCCTGATATTACAGTCTGCCCGGTTTCATGGTTATAATTTACCCTGAAAGACGGGTCCTCTTCTACTAATTTATGCAAAGCCATACCCAATTTTTCCTGGTCATTCTTGGTCTTAGGCTCGATCGCCTGCTGAATCACTGGCTCAGGAAAACGCATCGCCTCAATTAATATTGGGTTAGACTCTTCACAAAGCGTATCACCGGTTTTAGTGTCTTTTAAACCCACGGCAGCTACAATATCGCCGGCAAAAGCCGATTCGATTATCTCTTGGCGGTTAGCGTGCATTCTCAATAATTTAGTAATTCTTTCTTTTTCTCTTTTGGATGCGTTATAAATATATTTACCTGAATTTAAAGTCCCGGAGTATATCCGGATATAATTGAGTTTACCAACAAAGGGATCAGTAGCGACCTTAAAGCAGAACGCACAAAAAGGGGCTTTCTCGCTAACCAGGATCTCCTCGAATTCGCCAGTCTTAGGATTGGTCCCTTTGATCGGAGGAACATCCTTAGGAGACGGAAGGTAATCACCGACGGCATCCAAGAGCATCTGAACGCCTTTATTTCTGAATGAAGAACCACAAAGAACTGGAATAAATTTATTCAAAGACACCGTCCTACGGATCACTTCTTTAATTTTAAGCGTAGTAATTTCTTGCTGGTGAAGATAAATCTCCAACATCTCGTCATCAACTTCAGCCAACTTCTCAATCAATAGGTTGCGGTAATGCTGTGCATCTTTCTTCAATTCTTCGGGTATCTCCAAAACCTCAAATTCCTTGCCGGTCTCTTCTTTATAGACTATAAGCTTATTCTCAACCAGATCGACTAGACCGTTAAAATTCTCTGCCTGGCCAAAGGGAAGCTGAATAGCTGCAGCGTTTGCCCCTAACATTTTATGCATCTGGTTAATTGTTTCTATGAAATTCGCGCCGGTTCGGTCCATCTTGTTGACAAATGCGATCCGGGGTACACCGTAACGATCAGCCTGACGCCAGACTGTCTCTGATTGGGGCTCTACCCCGCCTACTCCGCAAAATACTATAATGGCCCCGTCTAAAACCTTAAGCGACCTCTCCACTTCCACGGTAAAATCAACGTGTCCGGGAGTATCGATAATACTGATATAAAAATCCTTCCATAAACAGGTAGTAGCGGCAGCGGTAATAGTGATACCCCTCTCCTGCTCCTGAGCCATCCAATCCATTGTCGCTGTGCCTTCATTAACCTCGCCTATCTTATAGGTCCTGCCGGTATAATAAAGGATCCGCTCGGTAGTAGTCGTCTTACCAGCGTCGATATGGGCGATGATCCCGATATTCCTGATCCTGTCTAATGGTATATGTCTATTCATATTTTTCCGGGACGGTTCTCAAACCAAAGCTAAAGTGTCCCTTTTTTGGGGACAGTTTAAGATCAGTTTCAGAACCGTCCCTGCATTTAAAATTTACCACCTAAAATGGGCAAAGGCCTTATTTGAATCTGCCATTTTATGTGTATCATCTCTCTTCTTAATCGCCGAACCTTCTCCCTTATACGCTGACATGATCTCGTCGGCCAATTTCTCTTTCATGGTTTTACCTTTTTTATTCTTGGCAAAATCCCTTATCCAGCGTAAAGCGATCGATGCCCCGCGGTCCTGCCTTACTTCGATCGGAACCTGATAAGTCGCTCCACCTACCCTACGGGGCTTTACTTCTAAGCGCGGCCGGACATTATCAATAGCTTTATTAAAAACCTTTATCACATCTGGTTCATTAAGGTATTTTTTTACGGATTCAAATGCTCCGTAAACTATCCTTTCAGCCACCGATTTTTTACCTTCCAACATAACCATATTGATAAATTTACCAACTATCTTATTGTTATATTTGGGATCTGATAAAGTTTCTTTCTTGAATACCCTTTTTCTTCTCATTTATTCTCTTTCCTGGTATAATCATCAGGTATAAATTTTGGGGATTATACCTGATTACTGAGATTAATAAAGATTGCAGCGATTAAACTTCTGTCTTTTATCTCTGTAATCTGCCTTTTAATCACTGTAATCAGACATCCTCATTACTTCTTATTACAGGATGTCTTAGGCTGCCTTCGGCATTTTTGCCCCGTATTTTGAACGGGATTTTTTACGGCTGTTCACTCCTGCCGCGTCCAGGGTCCCTCTAACTATATGATACCTTACCCCGGGAAGATCCTTTACCCTGCCGCCCCTTACTAAGACTATAGAATGTTCCTGCAGATTATGCCCTTCTCCTGGTATATACGCAGTTACCTCAATACCTGTAGTCAACCTGACCCTAGCGATCTTTCTTAAGGCAGAATTGGGCTTCTTAGGAGTCATAGTCTTGACCTGAATACAAACACCTCTGCGCTGCGGACAAGCTTTTAAGGCCATAGATTTGGATTTCTTAATCTTAGATCTACGGCTGAACCTGATTAACTGGGAAATTGTAGGCATAACTTTTAATCCTTTTTGGTTTCTTTTGCGGCTACTTTCTCCTTAGTCTCTTTGGACAGCTTTACTACTTCTATATCTCTATGTATAGGATAGCCTGTGCCCGCAGGAATAAGATGGCCGACAATAATATTTTCTTTTAATCCGAAAAGTTCATCCCGTTTTCCGGAAGTTGCCGCGTCAGTAAGCATCCGGGTAGTCTCCTGAAAACTAGCGGCAGAAATAAAACTCTCAGTAGTTAATGAGGCCTTGGTTATGCCTAGCAATAGAGGAGTGGCCTGAGCAGGCTTTCCGCCTTTTTTAATAACCCTGGTATTTTCTTTCTGGAATCTCCACTTATCTACCTGCTGTAAAGCCAAAAACTCGGTATCGCCTGAATCTTCCACTCTAACCTTTTTCAACATCTGGCGAATGATCAATTCGATATGTTTATCATTTATATGCACGCCCTGGAGCCGGTAAACCTCCTGGACTTCATTGACTAAATACTCCTGAAGAACCTTATCGCCGCAGACCCTTAAAATATCCTGTAAAACAACCGGTCCGTCTGTTAACTGCTGTCCGGCAGTAACCTTATCTCCCTTATAAACATCAGGGTGCTTGCCATGGGGAATAACATATTCTCTTTGCATTCCAGTGGGCGATTTAACCACGATAACCCGCTGGCCTTTCTTAGTCTCTCCAAATTCGACAAAACCGTCTATTTCACTGATAACCGCCGGATCCTTAGGCCTTCTGGCTTCAAACAATTCCGCGACCCTAGGCAAACCTCCGGTAATATCCCTGGTCTTTACGGTTAAACGGGGTATCTTAGCCAGAAGATCGCCGGCTTCAATGCCCTGGCCGTCCTTGACTAAGATGTGGGCGCCTATAGGAATTGGATAAATACCCATAACCTCTTTTTTATTGTCCAGGATAACGATCTGGGGATGATAATCTGCTTTATGCTCTACTACAACTTGTTCAATTGACTTAGTAACCGGATTAACTTCCTGGACCACCGATACATTTTCCTTTAGATCTTCGAATTTAACAATTCCCGATACTTCGGTAAGTATGGGCGCGGTATAAGGATCCCAGTGAACAAAAGAAATTCCTTTATTGATTTCTTCTGCGTCTTTAAAACCAATGAATGAGCCCTGAGGTATAAGATATCTTTCTAATTCCCGGCCGTCTTTATCGTTAATACTGATTGAGCCGTTACGGTTTAAAACTACAAATTCTTTCTTTTTAGGAGCGGTTCTTAAGTTATGATATTTGATAAAACCTTTATTCCTGGAACCGATCAAAGATTGCTCAACACTGCGGGAGGCGGTGCCACCGATATGAAAAGTCCTTAAGGTCAGCTGGGTACCTGGCTCGCCAATGCTCTGGGCAGCTATTACGCCTACAGCCTCTCCTGGCTCAACCAACCTTCCAGTAGCTAAATTCCGTCCGTAGCACTTGATGCATACTCCCCGCTCAGATTCACAGGTGAGCACGCTGCGAATACGGATTTTCTCAATACCTAATTTATCGATCATATCCGCTTTTTCTTCAGTGATCTGATCGCCCTGTTCAACTATAACTTCATCGGTAATAATATCCACTATATTATCCAGGGCTACCCTGCCGACAATACGGTCTTTTAAACTGACCACTAATTCATTGCCTTCGGTAATAGCCTGGACTGTAATCCCGTTTAAAGTGCCGCAATTATCTTCGGTAATAATTATCTCCTGACAAACATCAACCAGCCTGCGGGTTAGGTAACCAGCATCCGCGGTTTTAAGGGCTGTATCCGCCAGACCTTTTCTGGCGCCGTGAGTAGAGATAAAATATTCCAAAACCGTAAGCCCTTCCTTAAAATTCGCAGTAATCGGGTTTTCAATGATCTCACCTGACGGTTTAGCCATTAACCCTCTCATTCCGGCTAACTGCCTTACCTGCATCCGTGAGCCCCTGGCACCGCTATCAGCCATCATAAATATAGGATTAAAAGGATCCATTTCTTTAAATAACATATCCGAAACCTTATCCGTCACATGGGTCCAGACATCAATAACCTTATTAAAACGCTCCCGGTCAGTAATAATGCCTTTGCGGTACTGGTCCTCGATCTTAGCGACGTCTACCCTGGCCTCTTTTAATACTTCTGGCTTAGCTTTAGGTATCACTAAATCATCAATACCTATAGATATGCCTCCGATAGTGGCGATTTCAAAACCCAAATCCTTGATATCGTCAAGCAGCTGAATTGCCCTTTCGTGGCCGAACCGTTTATAACATTCCGAAACTACTTCTCCTACGTTGCTCTTATTTAATTCCCGGTTTACAAAACCAAAATCCTCGGGTAGAATTTGATTAAATATAACCCTGCCTACAGTCGTATTTATGATCTGCCTTCCGGAATTAACTTTCTTCTCAGATAAGTCAAACACCGAATATACTCTCAATTTTATCTTAGTATTAAGCTCAACCTCTTTATCATTATTGGCCACGATAACTTCATCATTATTGGCAAATAGTTTATTTTCACCTTTTGCCCCCGGTTTTTCCTTAGATAGATAAGAAAGCCCTAAAACAATATCCTGACTGGGCGTAACTACCGGCCGACCATGAGCAGGAGAAAAAACATTATTAACTGATAACATTAAAACTTTACATTCAGTCTGAGACTCTATAGACAAAGGCACATGTACCGCCATCTGGTCACCGTCAAAATCAGCGTTAAACCCGGCGCAGACTAAAGGATGGATCTTAATCGCTTTTCCTTCAATCAGAACCGGCTGAAAGGCCTGCATACTTAAACGATGCAATGTTGGGGCGCGATTTAATAATACCGGGTGGTCTTTGATTACCTCATCCAGCATATCCCAGACCTCGATTTTTCCGTGACCGACCATCCTGCGGGCGCCCTTAATAGTATGAACAAAACCTTTTTCTTTTAATTTCTTAATGATAAACGGCTCAAATAATTCCAAGGCCATCTGCTTTGGCAGGCCGCATTCATGCAGTTTTAGCTCGGGGCCAACCACGATTACCGAACGGCCGGAATAATCAACCCGCTTTCCTAAGAGGTTCTGACGGAAACGACCCTGTTTTCCTTTAAGCATATCCGAAAGCGATTTTAAAGGACGGTTATTAGAGCCCACTACCGCCCGGCCATGCCTTCCGTTATCTAAAAGCGCGTCCACCGCCTCCTGCAGCATACGCTTCTCGTTGCGGACGATTATATCGGGCGCGTTAAGCTCAATTAATTTCTTTAAGCGGTTATTCCGGTTGATTACCCTGCGGTATAGATCATTTAAATCAGAAGTAGCAAACCTTCCGCCCTCTAAAGGGACCAATGGCCTTAAATCCGGAGGGATAACCGGCAGGACATCCAGGATCATCCATTCCGGTTTGTTAGTGGATTTACGAAAATCCTCAACGATCTTCAAATTCTTTAAAGACTTGCGGTTATTCAGGACTTCTTTGGATTTTTCCAAGTCCTTGCGTAGCTTCCTACAGGCAACATCAAGATCAACTTCTTTTAGCAGGTCCTGCACTGCTTCGGCTCCCATCTTAGCCTTGAATTTAGAGCCGTATTTATCAAATGCCTCCTGGTATTTATCTTCGCTAAGCAATTCTCTCTTCTTTAAAGGAGTAGTCCCAGGGTCAATAACCACATACTCTTCGTAATATATCACTTTTTCCAGTTCTCTTAAGTTTATATCCAATAGCGCGGAAAGCCTGCTGGGGACAACTTTAAAAAACCAGATATGCATTACCGCAGCGGCTAACTCAATATGGCCCATCCGCTCTCTTCTTATTGAAGAATGATCTACTATAACACCGCAGCGGTCGCAGGTTATCCCTTTGAATTTTATTCCTTTATATTTACCGCAGTTACATTCCCAGTCCCGAACAGGCCCAAAAATCTTCTCGCAGAAAAGGCCGTCCTTTTCCGGTTTTAAAGTACGGTAGTTTACGGTTTCCGCTTTCCGCACTTCTCCCTTAGACCAGGAACGGACAACTGCAGGCGAAGCTAATTTAATGGTTATACTGTCGAATGCTAGATTTTCGCGCATTATTTGGCTGCTTTCTCTAAACGGACATCTAATCCCAAACCCTGTAATTCTTTAACTAAAACATTAAAAGATTCAGGCGTGCCGTGAGTTAAATGCTGCTCTCCTTTAACAATAGCCTCGTAAATCTTAGTCCTTCCGTTTACGTCATCGCTTTTTACCGTAAGCATCTCCTGCAAGGTAAATGCCGCGCCGTAAGCTTCCAAGGCCCAAACTTCCATTTCTCCCAACCTCTGCCCGCCAAACTGGGCCTTGCCGCCTAAAGGCTGCTGGGTTACCAAAGAATACGGCCCTATAGAACGGGCATGTATTTTTTCATCAACCAAGTGGATCAATTTCATCATATAGATATAACCAACGGTGATCCTCTGGCTAAAAGGCTCCCCCGTATAGCCGTCGAAAAGCGTTGTTTTTCCGTCTTCAGGAAGACCGGCTTTACTCAACATCTCTTTAACTTCTATTTCTTTAGCTCCGTCAAATACCGGAGTCATAATACTGATCCCTAAAGCCTTGGCAGCCCAACCTAAATGAGTCTCTAAAATCTGGCCTACATTCATACGTGAAGGCACGCCTAAGGGATTTAAGATCATTTCTACAGGGGTCCCATCAGGCAGATAGGGCATACTGTCTTCGGGTAATATCTTGGCTACCACACCCTTGTTTCCGTGACGGCCGGATAATTTATCTCCTACAGCGAGTTTTCTTTTAGTCGCAACATAGGCTACAACCCTTTTTAACACTCCCGGGGGCAATTCATCTCCGCGTCTTACCTTATCAATCTCCTGCTGCTGCTCGCTGATTAACTCGCGGATCTGCTCATCATAAGAATTGGAAACTATTTTTGCTTCTTCATTATCGCTGTCTTCAAAATCTATCTTCTCTGCCTTAGCTTTATCAATGCCTAAAAGATGAGCTAAACGACTGATCTTCTCGACCTGTAAAAATTCTATCTCCTGTTTATAATAAGCCTTCAGTTCCCGGACCTTGACCAATTCCTTGTTTTTTTCTTCTTTGGATTTCCTGCCCCGGTCTTTACGCTGGAATACATGCACATCTACTACTACGCCTTCCACTCCCGGAGGGACTATTAATGAAGTATCCCGGACATCTGAAGCCTTCTCTCCGAATATAGCCCTGAGCAACCTTTCTTCCGGAGATAATTCGGATTCAGTCTTGGGAGTTACTTTACCTACCAGTATATCTCCAGGCCCTACTTCCGCTCCGATACGAACTATCCCGTTCTGGTCTAAGTTATTTAAAGAATCCTCACTGACATTAGGAATATCCCGGGTTATCTCTTCATTACCCAGCCGGGTCTCAATAGCCTCGATCTCAAATTCTTTGACATGAATGGAGGTGAATACATCTTCCTTTACCAATTTCTCGCTAATAACAATAGCATCTTCGAAATTAAAACCTCTCCAGGGCATAAAAGCCACAAAAACATTTTTACCTAAAGCCAGTTCGGCGTTTTTGGTACACATACCGTCAGCAATAACCTGGCCCTTTTCCACGTGTTCGCCCAGTTTAACTATCGGCCTTTGATTTAAACAGGTATCGGCATTGGTGCGCAAGAATTTCGATAACAGATAGGTTCTCTTGCCTACTGTTATCGCGGCGGCGTCAACTCTAGTAACTTTACCTGATTCCTCGGCAATAACTACAGTGCCTGAATCATAAGCCACCTTTTCTTCCATGCCTGTACCCACAACTGGAGACTCATTGATCATCAGGGGTACGCCCTGTCTCTGCATGTTTGATCCCATGAGGGCCCGGTTAGCATCATCATGCTCCAAAAAAGGAATTAATGAAGCCGCAACTGAAACCAGTTGTTTTGGGGAAACATCCATATATTCAACCTGTTTAGGGCTAACTTTGGGAAAATCGCCTTTAAAACGGCAGGATATCTCTTTTTCAATAAAATAACCCTCGCCATCCAAAGGCACATTAGCCTGGGCAATTATCTTTACTTCCTCAATATCGGCAGTTAGATATTCGATCTTTCTAGTAACCCGACCTTCTTCGGTTTTACGATAAGGCGTCTCTAATAAACCTAATGCATTAACCCGGGCATAAGTACTTAAAGAAGCAATCAAGCCGATATTAGGGCCTTCAGGGGTTTCTATAGGGCAAACCCTTCCGTAATGCGAAGGATGGATATCTCTTACTTCAAAACCAGCCCGTTCGCGGGATAATCCACCGGGGCCTAAAGCGCTTAACCTGCGTTTATGAGTAATTTCAGCTAACGGATTAACCTGATCCATAAATTGCGACAACTGACTGCGGCCAAAAAAATCATGAAGCTGAGTAGAGAATAGCTTGGAATTTATTAGGGTATGCACGTTTAAAGCGTTTAAGTCGCTTAATACGCCGATCTTTTCTCTTATTGAACGCTCTATCCTGCTCATTCCTATCCTTACCTGATTCTGAACTAATTCACCCACAGTTTTAATCCTACGGTTGCCTAAATGGTCAATATCATCTATCTTTCCAACGCCTTCTTTAAGCTTAATTAGGTATTCAATAACCCTAATCACGGTAGCAGAATCTAAAATCCGCTTATCCAAAGAAACTTCCATACCCAGTTTACGATTAAGCACAAACCTGCCTGCCCTTTCCAGATCATAACGGTTAGGATCAAAGAACAAGCGATAAAATAAGCCTTCAGCTGCTTCCTTAGTAACCGGATCAGTCGGCCGCATTTTGCGGTAAAAATCTAAATAGGCCTCCTCTTTATTTTTGGTATAATCTTTTTTCAGGGTATTTCGGATTTCGGGGTAATCTTTGGAAAACGCCGATATGATTTCATTATCGGTAGAATAACCTAATATCCTTAAGATCTGGGTTGCGGGAAAATTCCTACGCCTGTCTACATAAGCTAATATTGTTTCCGAAAGATCATATTTAAACTCCAGCCAGGCGCCGCGATAGGGTATGATCCTGCCTTGGTAAACGCTTTTTCCTGTAGGGTGCTCTTCTTCTTCAAACGAAACTCCGGGCGAACGCTGCAATTGACTTACTACCACTCGTTCGTCTCCATTAATAATAAAACTTCCAGTATCAGTCATAAGGGGGAGCTCCCCGAAATAAGCATCCTGTTCTTTAATCTCCTGTGGAGTAGTTAAGCGGAATTTTACTTTAAGCGGAGCGGCATAGGTAAGTGATCGTTTCTTACATTCTCCGACAATATATTTAGGTTTGCCCAGAGTATAATTGACGAATTCCAAACGGACAGTCCGGTCAACATTCTCAATCGGAAAGGTATCTTCAAAAACCTCCTGCAACCCCTGGGATTTTAAATCCTTGGGCGTTGCATTTACCTGAAGAAATTCCCGATAAGATTCAGTCTGGATGTCCAGAAAATTAGGTAGTTCGTATACCTCTTTAAATTTCGCGAAATTTTTACGCTTATTAGCCATTTTCTATACTATTATATAGGTAAGGAATCTGTTATTTTAATTCTACGGTCGCGCCCGCAGCTTCCAACTTCTTCTTCATATCTTCAGCTTCTTCTTTGGTAACGCCATCTTTAACCGGCTTCGGGGCAGCATCAACTAAGTCTTTAGCTTCCTTTAATCCTAAACTGGTCATCGCCCTCACCTCTTTAATAACGGCGATCTTACTTGCGCCAGCGCTGGTCAAGACTACTGTAAATGCAGTTTTTTCTTCCGCAGCTGGAGCTGCTCCACCTGCTGATCCTTGAGCACCTGCCATAGGAGCTGCCATCATCGGCATATTAGCACAAACCCCAAACTTTTCTTCCAGGGCCTTGACCAAATCTGCCAATTCCAGGACTGTCATCTCTTCGATTGATTTAATTAATTCCTCTTGCTTTGCCATCTTTACTCCTCCTTATTTACGGTTAGCGGTGTTCGGTTTACGGTTATCGGTGTTCGGTCTAATCGCTCACCCGATACCCGCTAACCTAAAACCTACTAATTATTTTTCTCTTTTTTTTGCTTTATCTGGTCCAGGCAACAGACCAATTTTCTTAAATTCCCATTCAAGACCATGACTAATTTTACAATCGGCGCATTTAAAGTCATTACCACCATAGCCCTTAAGACGTTCTTACCCGGAAGTTTAGCCATGGCTTCAATATCTTTTTTTTCCAGAACCTTATCCTTTAAATACCCGCCTGCTAAAAGCAAATTTTCATAATCCTTAGCAAAATTACACAAAAGTTTAGATACGTTTACCGGCTCATCTTTAATAAACACCAGGCCGCAGGGCCCTTCTATAAGTTTAATTAAGCTATCCAGTGATTTTTCCTTTAAGGTTCTCTGGGCCACCTTATTCCTGACCACAAAACAAGACGCGTTTTCTACTTTTAACGCCTGCCTCAAAGAAGACAAATCGAGCGAGGAGAGCCCGGAATATTTAATCACAAAAAAACTCTCCGAACTTTCCAGGGCCTTCTTAATACGGTTTGAGGATACTTCTTTAAATATAACCCCTAACTTTTTCATAATTATATTCCCAATTTAAATCCGGGATTCATGGTTGAGGAAATCGATAGCCCTTCGACAAATTTACCTTTTATAGTTGATGGCTTAGCCTCATTGACAGCCGATATTACACAGGAGGCGTTCTCAAATATTTTATCTTCGGAAAAAGAAACTTTGCCCACTGAAAGATGAATCCCTCCTTGTTTATCCACCCTAAACTCAACTTTCCCTTTTTTTACATCACTGATGGCCTTGACAATATCATTAGTAACTGTCCCGGTTTTAGGCGATGGCATAAGCCCGCGGGGGCCTAAGACTTTGCCTAATTTACTCAAATCTTTCATCATATCCGGAGTAGCGATAACACAATCAAAATCTAAAAATCCTCCAGCAACTTTATCAATTAATTCATTAGAACCTACCAGATCAGCATTGGCTTCCCTGGCCAGCTTTTCAAACTCACCCTTACAGAAAACAGCGACCCGGACTTGCTTTCCAGTGCCATGAGGAAGCAGAACAGTGCCCCTGACCATCTGTTCTGATTTTTTGGGATCAATATTAAGCGAAAAATGCACATCTACTGAAGCGTCAAATTTTGGCGTTGCTACCTTTTTTATACAGGCAATAGCCTCCTTAAGAGAATATACTTGATTTTTATCCACCAATTTTTGGGATTCTTTAAACCTCTTGCTGCGGGCTTTCATAATAGTTATCCTTCAACACTTAAGCCCATACTGCGGGCAGTTCCTTTTACAGTCTTTATCGCCTCATCCAAATCCGAAGTATTTAGATCTTTCATCTTAAGTTTAGCTATTTCTTCCACCTGTTTTAAGGTTACCTTGCCGATCACTTCTTTACCGGCAATCCCTGAAGCCTTAGCCAGGTTTGCTGAACGCTTTAAAAGCACTGATGAAGGAGGGCTCTTTATAATAAAGGTAAAGGTCCTATCCTCATAAACACTGATCACTACAGGCAGGATTAGTCCATCTCTGCCTTTAGTCTGATCATTAAACTGTTTACAGAATTGCATAATATTAACGCCGTGCTGGCCTAAAGCCGGACCTACCGGAGGAGCGGGATTAGCCTGGGCTGCCGGAACATACAATTTAATCTGAGCGTTAATCTTCTTGGCCATTATATCTTCTCCACCTGCCAATACTCCAATTCAACCGGAGTTGACCTGCCGAAAATGGAAATACTGACCTTCAATTTCCCCTTTTCAGGGTGGATCTCCTCAATACAGCCGTTAAAATTCATAAACGGACCTTCCTTGACCCTAACCTGTTCGCCTTTTTCAAAAATTATTCGCGGGGACGGTTTAACCTTAGTCTCTTCTGTTCGTTTTAAAATATTCTCAACTTCTCTGGGGGGTAAAGGAGTGGGTTTTCGGCCTGAACCAATAAAACCAGTAACTCCGGGAATGCTCTTAATGAAAGAATAAGTCTTATCATCCATTTCCATTTCTACCATGACATAACCCGGAAAAAACCTTCTCTCGGAAACTCGGCGCTTTCCAGATCTTACCTCGGATATTTGTTCGGTAGGAATGACTATCTTGGAGATTGATTCCTGAAAGCTATTGGAGGCGATCTTTTTCTCCAATACTGTTTTCACTCTATCCTCTAAACCGGTCTGGGTATGAACAACGTACCAATTTTTCATTTTAAAATTAAACTTAATCCTTTTGAAAGTAGGACATCAACTATTCCGATAAATATTCCCATTATGGCCGTTATGACTATGACTACTATGGTCGCCCCGATCAATTCCTCCCGGGTTGACCAGGCAACCTTGGATAACTCCGCTTTAGCTTCTTTTATAAAATTAATCGGTTTATTAATTATCGCGATCATTTTTCCTTTATTTCCCGGCTATAATTTCCAGGAGCGGCAGGAGTCGAACCTGCAGTTACGGTTTTGGAGACCGTTGGTTTGCCATTAACCGACGCTCCTATTTACCCGTTTAAAATACGTTACTTTATCTCCTTGTGCATTGTATGCTTACGGCAACACTTGCAGTATTTCTTGATTTCCAGTTTTTCCTGGTGTTTCTTCTTATTTTTAGTCGTGGTGTAATTTCTGTTTTTGCAGACCGTACACTCTAAAGTAATAATCTCACGCATATTTATTTTCTTCAGTAAACTTCTCTAGAGATCGCTAAGCTGGAGACGGGAATTGAACCCGTGACCCCGTCCTTACCAAGGACGTGCTCTACCAACTGAGCTACTCCAGCATTATGCTGCACGTAGCCTGAAATAAAAAAAAACCTCTTCAAGAATTTTAAAAAAATTCTCTTTATATTTACGCCTAGGAATAGCCTGTAGTAAATTGTTTCGCCGACTGTTTGGAAAGGCTACCTATGTTTCACGTAGACTAAAGAATATACACTATAAATTTAATTTTGTCAACCCTTTTTTTAAAAAAAGGGCCTGGTTTCAACCTGCCAAACTCAAAGCCTCTTTCTGGGACTTAAACTAAAGCTGATTCTTTTTCGTTCTGGACTTTTATCTGGCAGGCCTGCTTATTTAGCTGGCTTAATTTTTTCTCTTATTTAAAACCTTAAGCTGTGTAAATTGAGAGGTCAAATCTTCAAGCTGTTTAAGCAAGCGACTATTATCTTCTTTTATCCGCAGCGATTCCTGTTTTAACTGAGCTATCTCCTGGTCTTTCAAGAACCTGACAACGCTCAACTCTTCATCTTTTTGATGGTTATAATCTGATAATTGAGCATGTAACTGGACTAACTGGCCGTCTAATAACGTTAATTCATCTTCCTTCTGGACCTTAATCGCTTCAATATCTGTATCTTTCTGGGCCTTTAATTCCTTAAACTGAAAAATTAATTCATCTAGCTGTTTCTTTAGCCGGACGTTTTCTTCCAAGTCCGAAGCCCTGGACGCCTCAAGCTGGGATGCCTTCTGGGCATCTGCCCGCTTACTCTTTTCAGCCAATAAAGCGTTCTTAAATTCTAATTCCATAGAAATTTTATTCCTGGCATCCTCGAAAACAGCCAAATCTTTAAGCGCCTGCTGAAGATTGCTATTTAATTCCCTGCCCTGTTTATCCAGTTCGTCCACTTGAATGATCAGCTTCTGCCTATCCTGATCTGACTGGGATAATTCCTGACTCAATTGTTTTAGTTTCTGGTCGCTTTGAGCAGTTAGGCCCTGATACCTATCAGTTAATTCGTTCTGCTGCTTTCTGAGTTTGTTTAACTCTTCGCGCTGTTGATCAAGTTGCTTTTGGCTTTCCTGAAGCTGATTGGTAAAATTATTAGCCTGGTAGGTTTTACCCTGCCCACCTCTAGCATTAGCTAATTGCTCGGAAAGCGCGGCATATTCTTTTTGCAGATTCTTACGCTCTTCTTCAACCGCCTGTTTATCCTGTTCCAGGGCCAGCCTTAGAGCATGAAGATTTTTTAATTGAGAAAACAACTGCCTCTGCTGATCTTCTAAGGATTCCTGCCCCCCGATCAACTGACGATTCAATTCCTGCGAAGTCAGCAGGTCTTTTTCTAACTGATTAATTTTAGCCTGAGGGTCATTCTGCTTAGAAGCCTGGCCAGCGAGTTCAGGCTGAGAAAAAGCCTGCCTGCCGGCAGGCAGGCTAACCTGCTGAAATAATAAACCTATATAAATAAACAACCGGATAAAAATCGGTATGAATAAATTGTTTCTTTTTTTATTCATGAATACTCCATTTTTTTAAAAAACTTGCAAATTTAGCTTACCTGCCAGACCTGCCGAATCATGGCCTCTTCTTTCAACTTCTGGATCCAGGCGCTTAAACCCTCATATTTCTTAAAGATTTGTGCATTTTTATAATACCTATCCCGCACTTTAGTAAAATCATTTTCATCAGCAACTTTCTTTTTTAAAATACGCAATACCCCATAGCCTTTATATATCGGCGTAGGCGGATAAATAGTATTGTCCTCCATTTTAATCATCCTATACAGATCCTCCGAGGGAATCTTCCAGGTATCTATAAGGTACTTAAAAGCTACAAACCCCAAGCGCTGGGAAAAATTAGGGTCATCTTTTGCCTTTATTTCCCAGAGCCCGGGGTCTTTCATTTTAGCGTAAAAATCCTGGGCCCTTTTCAAATCCTCAATCTGGACCAGCTCCAATCCGATAATATTATTCTCGTTGCGAAAATCCTGGCGTATCTCATCTTCGCTAATCTCAGGCTTAATACTCTCTACGACCCGCTGACGTAATTTATCCAATTGAATAAAATGGCGCAACTGATTTTCAAATACCTCCACAGGCTCTTTTAAATTATCCCTGACCCAGATCATATAAGCGTTGCGATTCTGCTTCCAGTTAAAATTAATCTTATAGCCATCCAGAACCTTAGTAATCCGATCTTCCAGCTCCTTAGGCTCAACATATATACCCTGTCGAAAAGCCTCAAAAGAAAGCAGTAATTGTTCCCAGATCTGATCCTCCAACTCCTCATCGCTGGCAACCAAAGAGCTCCGTTTATTAGCGAATGCCAATATGGTGTTTTTAACGAAAATGTAATTGTCAGCCGGGACTTTTATACCCCAGCCTACAAATTCTCCAGCAAAAATATTATAAAAAATAGGATTCGCTACTAATTTTTTTTTAAGCCCCTGCCCTTGACTGGCCTGAAGAGGTTTGGTTACGTTATCTTGGGCATATATTTCGTTACTAATAAAAAATGTCAGAAACATTATAATAAATACGAATTTAATTTTCATTAGTTAAACTCCTAATAATTTTTTTTGATAAGGTCTAAAATCCTTGCTGGCCACGAAGATTATTACCGGAGGCCTTTTTCTGGCAAGGCCTTCAGCGTAAAACCGAAATTGCTTTTATATTTACCAACCTATCTTAACCGCCATAAACTAATATATACTAAATATTTTAATTTTGTCAAGTCTAGATACTTATTTTCAATAGGATAGGTAAATTCGGACAAAAAAATTAACGGATAAAATCAGCTAAATACGCGAAATTCTGAAGGCTTAGGTCCTCAGGCCGGATCTTGGGATTAATGCTATATTCACTAAAAAAATCTCTTAATTTATCCTGAGAGGCCAATCGTTTAAGTGAATTTCTTAGGGTCTTTCTTCTTTGATTAAAGGCACTGCGGATGACCTTAAAAAACCATCCTTCATCCCTGACTTTTACCGCTGGTATCGGCCTTACATCTAACCGCATTAGACAAGAATCAACTTTTGGTATTGGGGAAAAACAAGTCTTCTTTATTTTAAAAACAATTTTCGGGGATGTAAAATATTGAACAAAACAACTCCAAGAGCTATAATCCGCCGATCCTTCCGGTGAGACTAACCGTTTAGCGAATTCTTTTTGCACGGTAAGAAAAATTACATCTACCCTTCCCCGGTTTTCCAATAGATACTCAATGATCGGTGTCGTAATATAATAAGGAATATTTCCAAATGCCTTGATATCAGATTTTACGGATTTAAGGCAATTTTGTAAATCAAACTTCAGGATATCCTGATTGAATATTTTTATATTGCTGAAGTTTTTTAGGGTTTCTCTGAGCTCGGGTAATAATTCCCGGTCAATCTCCAAGGCATATACTGAATTCACCCTTTCAGCAATTAAACCGGTCATCTCTCCCCTTCCCGAGCCTATCTCCAGCACAGTATCCGTTGGTAAAAAATTACAGGCAGCGATTATCTTCCTTTGCACATTCTTATCCACGAGGAAATTTTGCCCTAATCTTTTTTTAGGTTTAAAGCGCATTTTTGGGCTAAGTTAACGGCAGCGATCAATGATGCCGGAAAAGCCAGGTTTTTTCCGGCAATATCAAAGGCAGTGCCGTGTAAAGGCGAGGTTCGGACAAAAGGCAAACCTAAGGTTATATTTACACCGCTGGAATAACCGGATAATTTCAAGGCGATCAAAGCCTGGTCATGATACATAGCGATAACCGCGTCATATTTACCCTGGAGAGCCTTTAACATTACAACATCTGCTGATTCCGGACCAACAACATCAAATTCATCCCGGATTTGATTCAAAACCGGTTTTATAATCGAATTCTCTTCATTGCCGATTATTCCGTTATCCGAAGCGTGGGGATTTAATCCGCAGACTGCCAGGCGCGGCTGACTAATTTTAAATAAGCTTTTAAGAGAAGAGGCGCTGATCCGGATAACCCGGCGCAATTCCTCTTTATTAGCCATAAAAGAAACTTTCTTAATCGGGATATGCCGGGTAACCAAACTAATCTTTATTTTTTCATTTAAAAGCATCATTACAAAGTCTTTGGTACCAGTTTTCTTAGTAAGATACTCGGTGTGTCCGCCACAATGAATTCCCGCCAGGTCTATCGACTCCTTAGAGATTGGACAGGTCACCAGGCAATCAATTTTTTTATCTCTTATTAATTCCAGGGCTTTATCCAGATATTCAATTGAGGCCCGGCCATATTCCGCCCTGACCTTACCGAATTTGAAATTTTTATGATTAACGTTGTTTAGATCAATAAACTCATAACTTGGGTGTCGAATGTCGAATGTCGAATGTCCGTAACGCGCAGCGTTGAATACCTTGCGGTCGCCTATAATTACTATATCGGCTTTGATTTTTAGGCGGGAAAGGGCCTTGACGATTATCTCCGGGCCGATACCTGAAGGATCTCCCATAGTTAGACCAATCCTAACCCTAGAAAATTTTAATGTAGGCCTTTTTGCGCAAACCATCAATAAATTTAATCATCCCTTCCTGCATCTTTTTATCCCAAAGGACCTTATTTATGCTATCCTGGACCTCAACTAAACTCTGTTGACGGGACAAAAATATTTCATTTAATTTAAAAATGTAAAAACTTGAGTCTATTCTTAGCGGAGCGGAAATCTCGCCGGGATTAAGGCTAAATATAACATAATCGATCTCTTTTCTTAATTCGCCGTTCTTCTTACCAGTTAGTCTACTAAGACTATACTGATATTTCTTTGC
Source organism: Candidatus Omnitrophota bacterium (assembly GCA_043812955.1). Lineage (GTDB taxonomy): Bacteria > Omnitrophota > Gorgyraeia > Gygaellales > Profunditerraquicolaceae > JAHKAP01. Next base: position 53,025 of record JBDRLN010000061.1, read on the forward strand.
CGCGACTTCCCAATCACTCTCTTGTCTTAATTTAGCATACCCCTCCTTGGCCTGATCTTCATCTGGAAAAATAATATACTCAAACTCACGCTGTTCGGGAAGGTCAAATTCACCGATATTCTGATGATAAAAATCAGTCACTTCCTCTGGCTGAACAATAACCGAGCTTTTTATTTTAGCTTCCACCAAGGCATACATCAACATCTGTTCCCTAATCTTGGTCTCTAGATCCGCCTCAACTAAACCCTGTTCTCTTAAAGCAGACTCGTATTCGGCCTGGGTTGCGTAATTCCTCCTGGTAGCGCTTATTTTATCCTTAATCCTCATTGAATCCACCTTGACGCCTTCTTTTTTAGCCGCCTGAACCAAAAGCCGGTCCTCGATCAATCTATCCAACAGGTCCTTCTTTATTGTATCCAGCTTCTCTTCTATCTTGGTTTGGTCGTAATTTTCGGTTAGACGCATACGGGTAAAATTTATAAAATCGTTAAGCTCTTTCCGGGTAATCGCCTCGTTATTGACGATAGCAATGATCTTATCCTGGGCAAATACAGGAATAGTAGGCAGAATTACAGAAATTAAAAATATTCTAAAAAGTTTAAGCATTATAACCGGCTCCTATTTTTTTAAAATTAGCAATAGCTTCTTTTAAAAGGCGGCAATATAGATCAAAACCTACCGCATTAATAAACCCGTGTTGCTGGATACCTAAAAGGTTTCCCGCTCCTCTCATCTCCAAATCTTCCATCGCGATCTTAAACCCCGAACCTAAATGGCAGTAATCCTGGATAGCCTTTAGCCTTCTTTGAGCGTCACTATCCAGGGATTCTTTGCGGGGGACTACAAAATAAGCGTAGGCCGGGCGGTTAAACCTGCCTACCCTGCCCCGCAGCTGGTGTAAATCCGACAAACCGAAAGTATGGGCGTTGTTAACAATAATAGTGTTGGCATTGGGGATATCAATACCGGATTCAATGATCATAGTACAGACTAAACAATCGATTTTTCCCCTTAAGAAATCATACATTACCCGCTCTAACTCTTTCGAGGGCATCTGGCCATGGCCTATGGCTAATCTGGTGCCTGCGGGCAGGCCCTTAGTAATCTTCTCTTTTATCCTTTCTATATCCTGGACGCGGTTATGCAAAAAAAATACCTGGCCCTTACGGCGGATCTCTCTGAGGATCGCTTGCTGGATTAAATCGCCATCATATTCTACCACAATGGTCTTGATAGGCAACCTATTTTCCGGCGGAGTATTGATCACTGACAGGTCCCTGGCTCCCATCAGGCTCATATAAAGGGTCCGGGGTATAGGGGTAGCGGTAAGCGTTATCACATCAATAGTCAATCGTAAAGCCTTTAATTTTTCTTTTGCCCTGACCCCAAAACGCTGCTCTTCGTCAATAATTACCAATCCTAAATCCTTAAATTTTACATCATCGGAGAGCAGGCGGTGTGTCCCTATTACTATATCCACCCTACCCCGGCTCAAATCACCGATTATCTCTTTTTGTTGGGACAAAGTCTTAAACCTGGAGAGCATCTGAATATTTATGGGAAAACCGGCTAGCCGTAAAGCAAAATTCTGGAAATGCTGTTCAGCCAGGATGGTGGTCGGCACCAAATAAGCCACCTGTTTATTATTCATCATCGCCTTAAACGCAGCCCGCATCGCCACTTCAGTCTTGCCATAGCCCACGTCACCGCAAAGCAGCCTATCCATCGGTTTAGACGATTCCATATCCGATTTTACATCTTCTACAGCCCTTACCTGATCCGGAGTCTCTTGATAGGGAAAGGTCTTTTCAAATTCTTTCTGCCATTCGCTATCCTTAGAATAATTAAAGCCTGTTGCGCTCAAACGCATAGCCTGTAATGAGAGGAGTTCCCAGGCTAATTTCTGGATCCCCTTCCTAGCCTTATCTTTGGCCCTAAGCCATTCCTTACTGGATAACCGGTAAAGCTTCGGCCTCCTGGTCTGGAATGAAATATATTTTTGCACCAAATGCATATCGCTAACCGGCACATAGAGTTTTTCTAGACGGTCATACTCAATGATCAGATGATCTTTGAATCCATCCTTATCTTTTACCTTTTCTAAACCTAAAAATCTTCCGATACCATGTAGATTATGAACTACATAATCACCGATATTAACATCCACAAAACTGGACAAAGGAAATTCTTCATTAAAAGACGCGGTCTTGAAAGTATGGGTTTTTTTTACCGGTAGGATAATTGCTATCTGATGTTCCCAGAGAAGAAATCCGTCAGCGGGAGTAAAAGTCTTTAGGCTAGAAATATTATTCTCCAGGCCCAATTCGATTCTTATGGGTAGCTCAAAAGTAAAAGGAAAAATGTCAATAACGTTTCCCCTTAGAGAGAAATCGCCCTCTTCGAGGATATTCTCCTGCCTGCGGTATTCAAAATTAATAAGGGTGGTTACGAGGTTTTCCACATCCACATAACCACCCTTATATAGTTTTAAGGATCTAAACATTCTGTAAAACTAAAACACCAATAAAACAAATTCCAAACGCCAAATAAGCTCCAATCACAAATAATCAATAACCAGGTCAGTTTGATAAATTGGTTTTGGCCTATTGGTTATTATTTGGTCATTGATGCCTGATGTTTTATTTTTCATGGCACACTTATAATTTACGCTTTTGCCCTTTTCTTCTGCCAGGCCAGCACCAGAGGTGAAGCGATAAAAACAGTAGAGTATATGCCGGAGATGAAACCCGCTATCAGGGTAAACGCGAAATTACTCAATACCTCTCCGCCGTAAAACAAAATGGCTAAGACCACAAATAATGTCACAACCGAAGTCAGTATGGTCCGAGCTAAAGTCTGGTTTACGCTTAAATTAATCAACTCAGCCAGGCTCATCTTGCGGCTAGAGCGCATATTCTCCCTGACCCGGTCATAGATGACTATGGTATCGTTAATAGAATAACCGGCGATGGTCAGAAACGCGGTAACGCTTAAAAGGTCTATCTGGCGTCCGGTCATCACCAAAAACCCTAAAGCCACTAATACGTCATGAATAAGAGCTATAACGCCGGCAACTGCGAAATTAAAATGTTTAAACCTGATAGCCACATAAATCAATATACCTATCAAAGACCAGATTATCGCCTGCACAGCCTTACCTTTTAAATGTTGACCTGCGACCGGACCGACATGCTCTATCCTTAACATCTGCACGTCTTCCTCAGGAAATACCCCTTTTAATTTAGCCAGCAAAACCTGATTCTTATCAGCTTTAGTGCGGATAAGAATAGTCCTGGGATTATCCCTGAATTGCTGAATAGAGGCGTCTCCCAAATCTAAATCTTTAAGCAGCTGCCGCACTTTATCAATCTGGGGAGGTTTTTTAAAACTATATTCCTGCAGTTGGCCTCCGGCAAAATCTATGCCAAAGGCGCTTGAGCCTTTTTTGAAGAAAACAACTAAACCGGCGATAATAACTACCGCAGAAATAACATAAAATATCTTTCTTTTACCGATAAAATCCAGCTTGGTCTCGCCGATAAACCTAAGCATAGGAAACGATGTAAGCCACCCGAATTTAAGCAAAAGCTCAAAAATGGTACGGGTGACTACTATAGCGGTAAACATACTGGCCATTAAACCGATAGTCAAAGTTACGGCAAAACCCCTAATAGGTCCGGTGCCAAACTGAAACAAAAGGAAAGCTGCAATCAGAGAAGTAAAGTTGGAATCAAAAATCGCGCTAAACGCCCGGCTATAGCCATTTGCTATAGCGGCTTTTAAATTCCTGCCCAGGCCCAATTCCTCCCTTATACGTTCATTAATTAACACGTTGGCATCCACAGCCATACCTAGAGCCAAAGCCATACCCGCAATACCGGGTAGCGTAAGTGTAGCTGATACGCCGGGAAACAAATAAGGGAGCATTCCCAGGCAACCTGTAATTATCAATAAGTTCAGGACTAAAGCGATATTAGCCACCAACCCGGCAATAAGATAATAAATTGCCATAAAAATAAAAACCATGGCCCCGCCGATAAGCGTTGCCCTTACTCCCTTATTTATCGAATCCTGGCCTAATAATGGGCCGACAGTCCTCTCTTCTTCAATAGTCATTGGAGCAGGCAAAGCGCCTATTCTTAAAATCAGGGCCAGGTCCTGAGCTTGCTCAATATCAAACCTGCCGGTTATTATTCCTTCACCTGAGGGAATAGCGTCTTTTATCCGGGGAGCGGATTGGACTTTCCCGTCTAAAACAATAGCTAAACGCTTCCCGATATTCGCAGCGGTGATCTCGCCGAATTTTTTTGCGCCCTGGGCATTGAATTTTAGGGACACTACGGGTTCATTGAACGAACTCTGGTCAAAACGCACCTCGGCATCAGAAACAGTATCTCCGGTTAAAAGGGCCTGTTTCTCAAGAAGTAAAGCTTCATTGTCTTCGCTAGCATACTTTAACTCATGCCCTTCAGGAACCTTGCCGTCGATAGCTTCTTTTAATTTATCCGGATCCGAGGAGACTAATTTAAATTCCAAGAGCGCGGTTTTTCCGATAATATCAATAGCCCTGTCTCTATCAGTTACCCCGGGTAATTGAACCACTATTTCATCATGGCCTTGCTTCTGGATTGAAGGCTCCCTGACTCCAAATGAATCTATCCGGTTACGCACCACTTCTAACGCCCTATCCGCTGCATCTGCCTTGGCTTTATCCGGCAAATGGCTGGTATCTACCTTTAACAATAGATGCATCCCGCCTTTTAGGTCCAGCCCTAGGTTTATCCTTTTATCCAAAGGAAAGGTATAAAATACGCAGGTACCAAGCACACCCAAAATAAAAACCACCTTGTAAATCAGTTTTCTCTCCATAGTTTATTTTCCTTGTTTAGCTGCTTGATCCTTCTTTATGTAGGCAACGCAATTCTTCTCCAGCTCAATTTTAACGTTGTCATCGATCCTTAAAGTTATAGTTTTATCTTTTACATTTACAATAGTCCCGTGAATACCACTTACAGTCACTACTTCATCGTTTTTCTCTAAACTGTTCAACATTTTTTGTTGTTCTTTCTCCTTGGATTTTTGCGGCCGGATAAGCAAAAAATAGAAAACAATAAAGATAAAAACTAAGGGTACAAGATTCAATAAAGGATTTACTTGTGCTCCTGTAGGCATTTTTCCTCCCTTTTCATTTTTATTTATAGCCTCTTAGCTCTTTTGTTGCCAACCACGAACTAATAACTACAAACTCTTAAACTGCTTGTTTTTTTACCAGCCTTTTAATTGTTTCGGATACCTGAGCGCCTTTACTGACCCAATAATCCAAACGGGCCTTATCGAACTTTACCTGACCATTCACAGGATTATAGAAACCTATCTCCTCAATAAATTTACTATCCCTGCTGCGATGGCTGTCAAAAACAGTTATCCTGAAATGCGGTTTTCTCTTAGGATTCTTCCCTATCCGTCTTAACCTGATACGCGCTGACATAATTACTTCCTCCTTTTGTTTATTAGCTCACATTCTTCATGATTATAGATTCGACACTATAAACTATGAACTATTAACTATTAACAATTAACTATGAACTAATTATTGCCTCAATTAAGGCTCTTGCCTTATTCTGTGATTCCCGATATTCCCTGTTTGCGACCGAATCTAAAACAATGCCTGCCCCGGCCTGAATATAGGCATATCCGCCTTTGGCAATGATTGTCCTAATAGTAATACAAGTATCCAGATTACCGGAAAAGCTAAAATAGCCTACGCACCCGGAATAGGCGCCGCGGCGGGTATTCTCCAGCTCATCGATAATCTCCATTGCCCGGATCTTAGGGCTTCCGGAAACAGTCCCTGCAGGGAAACATGCCTTTAGTACATCATAAGAATTGTATTTTTTATCCAGTTCTGCCGTAACGTCGCTAACCAGATGCATCACATGGGAATACCTCTCTACGTTCATAAATTCGTTTACTTTAACCTTGCCTTTCTGGGAAATCCGGCCTAAATCATTCCTGCCTAAATCTACCAGCATCAAATGTTCCGCCCGCTCTTTTTTATCGTTAAAAAGCTCCTGCTCAAGCAATTTGTCTTCTTTTTCATCTTTGCCCCGCCTCCTCGTGCCGGCAATAGGCCGAGTTTCCACAGCCTGCCCTTCACAGCGGACCAGCATTTCCGGAGATGAACCGATAAGAATAAAATCCTTCAATTTTAAGAAAAACATATACGGCGAAGGATTAATGCCCCTTAATCTCCTATAAACATCAAAAGGTGGATTGCGTAAATTTATCCTGAATCTCTGGGACAATACTACCTGGATAATATCCCCCCGCCTGATGTATTCTTTAGCTTTATTTACTATACTGCAAAATCCGGATTTGGTGAAATTAGAGAATACTTTATTTTTAAGGCTTTTTAAGGTCAAACCCCTGCCCTTATATTTATCAATAACTGATTGATCAAAATCCCGGTGAATCGATTCTATTTTTTTTAAAGCCTCCTGATACACCTTATTTTTTTTTAGCCTAGAAACCTTAGAGGTATCATTCGGCAATATTACATTACAGATAATTTTTATGGTATGGTTAATATGGTCAAATGCCAAAACCGTGTCAGTAAGCATAAATACGCAATCAGGCAGTCCTAGATCATCCGGATTTTTATCCGGTATTCTTTCAAAAAACCTAACCATATCGTAACCCATAAAGCCGACAAAGCCTCCGTAAAAACGGGGTAGGCCTTTGATTCTGGCAGCTTTAAAATCCGCCATAATATTTTTTAACTCAGCGAGTGGATTTGACCGAGTAGTAAAACGGCTGACCTTCTTATTTTTATTAAAACATAAATAGTTATAGCCCTGAGATGACGGCTGGTAGATTATCTCGATATTCTTGCCCTTGCTTTTAAAAACTAAAGAAGGCTCACTGCCTAAAAAAGAATACCGGGCAACTTTCTCCTGGCCTTCAACAGATTCCAGTAAAAAAGCATAATCATTCTTTTTTACCTTAAGGAAACTGGAAACCGGAGTATCCAAATCAGCGCTGATCTCCTTGTAAACCGGAATGACATTGCTGGTTTTAGATAACCTTAGAAATTCCTTTAATGATGGAGTATACATATTAATCCTAGTAGGTAGTATTTAGGGTTTCCCTAATACCTATCTATTAACTACCCTATACTGAATCAGTAGGTAGTATTTAATAAAAACCCTAACTCCTACCTACTACATACTAAATACTATCTTTATATTGTTCTATAAAAACATGACCTATTGCCGGTGTGACAGGCAACGCCCACCTGCCTGACCTTGACCAGGAGCGCGTCCATATCGCAATCAAAAGCAATGGATTTTACAAGTTGAAAATTTCCGGAGGTCCCCCCCTTAACCCAATATTCTCTTCTCGAACGCGACCAAAAACAAGTCTTGCCTAATTTTAAGCTCCGCTGAATCGACTCTTTATTCATATAAGCGACCATCAGCACATCTTTAGTTTTGTAATCCTGGACTACCGCCGGTATTAAACCGGTCTTATCAAATTTTAAATCCTTAATCTTAAACTTTTTATCTTTCATTTTTTATGATCCCTAATTTGCCCTACCTACTACATACTACCTACTATCTACTAAATATTATATTCGCATTTCTACTCCCTTACTGCGCAGATATTCTTTAACCTGTTTAATGCTAAATTCTCCGTAATGAAAAAGCGAAGCGGCCAAACAGGCATCCGCGCCAGCCTTATCTAAAATATCAAAAAAATGCTCCATTTTTCCCGCGCCGCCTGAAGCTATAATCGGGATGTTTACACTATCGCTGACTGCCTTGGTTAAATCCAGATCATAGCCTTCCTTAGTGCCGTCATAATCCATACTAGTCAAAAGTATCTCGCCCGCACCTAATTCCGCAGCCTGTTTAGCCCAATTTACAGCATCCAGGTCAACAGGCGTTCTTCCGCCATTAATAAACACTTCCCACCCAGCCTCTGCGTGCAGGGGCCGGGTCTTTTTAGCGTCTATAGCGACAACAATACACTGGCTGCCGAATCTATCCGACGCCTCTTTAATCAATCCCGGATATTTAACTGCCGCGCTATTTATCGAAACTTTATCCGCTCCGGCATTTAACAGGTCCCGGATATCGTTAATATCCCGTATGCCTCCGCCGACAGTAAAAGGCATAAATATATTTATGGCTATATCTTTCACTAAATCAATCAGCGTCTTCCTATTTTCAAAACTGGCGGTAATATCTAGAAAAACCAGTTCATCCGCCTGCTGACAATCATAAACCCTAGCTACTTCTACAGGATCACCAGCGTCACGCAGGCCTAAAAATTTTATCCCCTTGACTACCCTGCCATCTTTTATATCCAAACAGGGAATAATACGCTTAGTTAACATGCGCCTTTAACAACTCCCAGGTTTTTTTGCCTACCTTGCCGTCAGCATGCAGATTGTTAGCTTTTTGAAAATTTTTAATCGCCTCTACAGTATTCTTTCCGATCTTCCCGTCAATATTGCCATTATAAAAATTGGCATTCTTTAAAGCAGTCTGGATCGCCTTAGGGGTGGGGCGAATTTTAATCTTGAGGTCAGCTTTCTCAATAGAGAAACTTTTGACTGCCACTTCTTTTTCTGCGCTAGCCTTATTCAGGGCTTCTTTTAAATCATAAATCTCTTGATCCTTTTCTTTAAGCCTGGTCTCTAAAACCCTAATCTGATTTTTCAAACCCTGTGACTCTAAGCCCGGTTTTCTGCCCATAGTAGCACAGCCACTGATTAAAACTAGAATAAAACCACAGATTAAAAACATAACACCTTTCACCCTAAGCATATTCTCACCCCCTATTTTAATCTCAAGGCCTGTCTTAAAATAAGCTTCTGCTCATATAAAGCCTTGCCTATTATTATTCCGGTCAAACCAAACTTCTCTAGTTTTTTTAAACCAGCTACATCTTTAAGACAGGAAACGCCACCTGAAGCAATAACTCCTATTCTCGATTTTTGCATAAGATCTTTTATGCCCCGCGTATTCGGGCCCTTAAGCATACCATCTTTTGATGTATCGGTATAAATAATTTCTTTAAACCGTAAACCTTTTAAATATACGGCAAAGGTCAACAGGTCAAATCCCTTACATGTCCCTTTCCACCCCCTAGTTTTTATCCGGCTCCCTTTAGCGTCAATACTAACAATAATCCGGGACCCAAACTTATTACAAGCTTCTTTTAAGAAATCCCTATCCTCAATTGCCCTGGTCCCTAAAACCACCCGGTATACGCCAAAATTAAGCAATTCTTTTATTGTCTGAATATTTCTTACTCCGCCGCCAAATTCAACCGGTATATTTACGGAATTTAATATTTTCTTTAATAGCGACTTATTCTTAAGGACGCCGGAAAAAGCTCCGTCTAAATCCACCACGTGCAATAATTTAGCCCCCTGCCTTTCCCAACCTAAAGCGATCTCACAGGGATCCTGAGAATATTCAACCTTATCTTTAACCTTGCCCTGGCATAGCCTTACTACACAACCGTCTTTTAAATCTATTGCCGGTATTATTAGCATATTTCCATATCAGGCAGGGACGGTTCTCAAGCCAAAGCTAAACTGTCCCCAAAAAAGGGACACTTTAAGATCAAGTTAAGAACCGTCCCTGCATTTTATAATTCAACGAAGTTTTTCAATATTTTCAGTCCCACAGCCTGGCTTTTCTCAGGATGAAACTGCACACCGATTATATTATCCTGCCAGACCACAGAAGCAAAATTAATCCCATAATCAGTAGTGGCGGCAACTACGGCTTTATCCTCAGGCTGCGGATAATAAGAATGGCAGAAATAAACATAAGGCTTCTCTGACAGCCCCCTTAATAACGGGCATTCCTTTATCCCTGGCCCCTTATCACCTTCCTGTCGCTGAGGCAGACTTATCCCTGTATTCAACTGGTTCCAACCCATATGCGGGACTTTTAAACCCCTACCAGGAACAAATTTTTTTACCTCTCCTCTTAATACTCCTAAGCCTTTAACGCCATTAGATTCTTCGCTAGTTTCAAATAACAGCTGCATGCCTAAACATATTCCTAAAAATATCTTCTTATGTTTTATAGCATCAATAACAGCTGAAATTAAACCCTGCCTATCCATCTCGGATACAGCGTCAGCAAAAGCCCCCACACCGGGAAGGACTATCTTTTCGCATTTATTCAATACTTCAGGCTTATTAGTCAATAAAACCTTAGCGCCTAAAGACTTTAGAGCCTTTTGAACGCTATGGATGTTGCCCATTCCATAATCAATTATCCCGATCATTTTTTAATTATATTCCACAGATATACACGGATGCAAAGAACGGATAAAAACGGATAATCCGTGGAGATCCGTTAATAAATCAGTGCAAATCCGTGACTTAATCATTTAATCAATTATTCCTTTAGTGGAAGGAATACCCTTTCTACGCGGATCAATTTGGGTGGCCTGATCTAAAGCAATGCCCAAAGCCTTAAATACTGGTTCTAAAATTGCGTGTAAATCCGGACTCGTGTTCTCTATTTTGATATTAAGATTTGCCCCTAACTGTTGCGCCAGCGATTCAAAAAAATGCTGAGCATATTCAGCTTTATATTTTTCTTTAATCTGCGCGCCAGTAAGTACGCCCGGAATGTCCGGGGTTAATTCAAGAGAAGACCGACCGCAGATATCAATCGTAACGTTAGCGGTTATGTTTTCCATCGGCGCCGAAGCAGAACCGATCCTCTTTATACCCTTTTTGTCTCCGAGCGCCCTTTTGAATGCCTGGCCCAAAACGATTGCTACATCTTCATTGGTATGGTGTATATCTACTTTTAAATCGCCCTTAGCTTCAATTTCTAAATCAAAAAGCCCCCAAAAGGCAAATAATTCCAACATATGATCCAGAAAACCGATACCGGTATTGATTTTCGATTTCCCTGAGCCGTCGATATTTAACTTTAGGTTTATATCAGTTTCTTTTGTCTTTCTCTTTATCCCGGCTTTTCTCATTCTATCTCCTTGAGCACCAATATACGCCGTCAGGCGCATCTAGCGAAATCCTACGAAACCCGTTACATATATAATCCGAATCTTAGGGCGTAGTAGGATCATATTACTCAAACCTGGCTTTAACCGATTCCAAATGCTGACCTAATCCTTCAATACTGGCAATTTTCTCCAGAGGCTCTCTTAATTTCTCTAAATATTTTTTAGAATAGCCAATGACATGACTGCTTTTTACAAAATCCACGGCTGATAAACCGGAGAAAAATCTGGCAGTCCCTCCGGTTGGCAATACATGGCTTGGGCCGGCAACATAATCACCGATAGCTGTCGGGCTATATGGCCCCAGAAAAATTGCTCCGGCATTACGGATACCTTTTAATAAACGCTGGTAATTCTTTACTAGGATCTCTAAATGTTCCGGGGCAATCCTATTAGAAATCTCTACTGCTTCATCCAAATTTTTAGTTAAGATTATAAACCCGTTTACATCAACAGCCTTTGCTTTTATCTCCTTAGCTAAACCTTTAGAATTTGTAACCAGTATAGCCAGGCCATTAACGTGCTCGGCCTGGGCTTTTAAGTCAGCGATAATGAATTTCGGGTCGCTGGAACGATTAGCGATTATTACCAGCTCAGTTGGTCCGGCGATCATATCAATATCCACCTGGCCAAAAACCTGCCGCTTTGCTTCATTAACATAAACATTACCAGGGCCGACGATTTTATCTACCCTGGGTATCGTCTTGGTCCCGTAAGCTAAAGCGGCTATCCCCTGAGCCCCGCCTATCCGGTAGATCTCATCAACTTTTAAAAGATTAGCTACTACTAAAATATGAGGATTAATAAACCCTTGTTTATTCGGAGGGCTGATTAACACTATTTTTTTAACTCCTGCGATTTTAGCCGGAAGCACAGTCATATAAACCGTAGAGACCAAAGGCGCCGTGCCTGCCGGTATATAAACCCCTAATTTATCGATTGGCTGGTAATTCTCCCCCAGGATTAAGCCTTCGCTGTCTTTTATCCTCCAAGATTTTTTCAGGGTCCTGCGGTAAAAACGATTGATATTATCAATGATTATTTTGAGGCTAGAGACAAAATTCGGGCTGATATTCTGGTAGGCGCCACTGACTTCGATAGCTGAAACCTTAATCTGACGGCCGGTTAACTTCACCTTGTCAAATTTACGGGTATATTTTAAAACCGCTTCATCGCCCAGCAGGCGAACGTCATCGATTATCTGCCTAACCTTGTCTTCTACCCTCCTGGAACGGATTAGCCCCCGGTTATAAATCTTTTCTAATTTTTGGGAGTTCGAGCGGATTATCTTCACCCCGCACCTTCTTTCTTGATAAGAATTCCAGCACCATTTATCTTATAATCATTTAATTTTCTAGACGGTGCGATATTCATTATAGCGCCTCAATAATCTTAATTAATTCCGCAAATGCTTGTGAAAAATTTTCAGGCCTAGTTCCGCCAGCCTGGGCAAAATCACTCCGTCCTCCGCCGCTTCCACCTAATACCGATGCTACCTGTTGCACGAATTTACCGGCGCTTAAACCCTGGTCAACTAAATCTTTAGTTAAACCGATAACTAGTATTGCCTTGTTATCTCTGACTGACCCTAAAGCAATGATCGCGTTATCAGTCTTTTGCTTGATCAGATCTACGGTTTTCCTCAGTATATCCATCGATGAATCCTCGATAACTTTAGTGATGACTTTTTTTCCCTTTATTAACATTGCCTCCTGAACCAAACTGTCAACCCCAGAGGTTGCCACGGTTAATTTCTGAGAACTAAGCTGTTTCTCCATATCCCTGGCGCTAGAGAGCCTTTTTTGGACTTCCGAAACGATTTTTTCCATAGGCGCAGTTAAAATCGAAACCAGCGATTCAATCACCTCTTCCTGTTTTTTAATCTCCTGATATGCCCCTAAACCCGTACGCGCCTCTATCCTTCTTACTCCGCTGGCAACCGAACCCTCGCTGATTATTTTAAATAAACCGATTGAGCCGGTATTATCCAAATGCGTCCCCGCGCAAAGCTCCTTAGAAACACCCTCAACTGAAACCACCCTGACTTTATCATCATATTTCTCGCCAAAAAAAGCCAGGGCCCCAAGTTTTTTAGCCTGGATTAAAGACATCTCTTTCTTTTGCACTGGATGATTCTGGAGAATAAAATCATTTACTAATTTCTCAATCCTATCCAACTCTCCTTTATCTATATTTTTAAAATGCGTAAAATCAAAACGCATCCTCTCCTGAGCAACCAATGAACCCTGTTGCTGCACATGAGGGCCTAAAACTTTTCTTAAAACTGCCTGCAAAAGATGGGTGGCGGTGTGATTCCTGGCTACCGACATCCGAAAATCATTATTCAGCTGCGCTAAAACTTCGTCGCCTTTTTTAAATTTACCCTGCTTAACTTTACCAAGATGGGCTGTCACTTCGCCTAATTTAACGCTGTTTGAGACTGCGAATATATTTTTACCCTTTACTATTTCACCGATATCTCCGACCTGCCCTCCGGACTCGCCATAAAAAACAGTCTGATCCAGAATAATAACTGCTTCTTCACCAGGCAATACCTGATTTTTCTCAATATATTCATTATCTAATATAATCAGTATCGAGGCATCAGTTAAATCTTTTGTATACCCCAAGAATTTAGTATTCTTAACTCTGAGGGTAACTTGGCCACCAGAAAAAACATCGCCTTTCATTTTACTAAATGATTTTGAAAGGTTCTTCTGTTTATCAAGCTCATTTTGAAAAGATGCTTCAAAATTTTCGTTTACCTTGATATGCTTTTTATATAGCTCATCCTTGGTTATTTCCAAAGGGATGCCGTTAGTATCATATAATCTATAGCCGGAAATACCTAAAGCCCCAGAGGTAGTTGAGCTAGCGCAAATATATCCTTCTATGTTTGGATCATTTTCTAGCCCTGTTTTAACTTTCTTAATTTCACTATCTACTAAAGCGCTACTCAAACGCAAGGTATTTATAAAATTATTTTCTTCGGCCAGAATAACCTCAGCAATATCTTCCCGGCGTTTATCCAGATCCGGATATGGATTCTTCATCACCGCTGATAATACCGGCACCAGGGTATAAAGAAATGCGGATTTTAAACCCATACCCCTTAAATGCATAATTGATTTACGGATCAATTTCCTGACCACATAACCCCTGCCTTCATTTGAAGGCATGACGCCGTCGTATATAGCAAAAACTATTGCCCGTAAATGATCAGAAATAGCGTATAAATCTTTAGCGCCGGGTGATTTCTTTGCTGAGTTGCGGATTTCGTTGATTATCGGTTGAAACAAATCAGTCTCAAAATTATTACTTTTACCTTGCATAATCCGGGCTAACCTCTCTAATCCCATTCCGGTATCAATATTTTTTTTAGGCAAAGGTTCCAGCAGGCCGCCATCTTTACGGTTAAACTGAGTAAACACTAAGTTCCAAACCTCAACAAATCTTCCACAGCTGCAAGCAGGCGAACATTCGGTCTTTTTACAGCCAATATCAGGGCCAAAATCCAGGAATATCTCCGAGCAGGGACCGCACGGCCCGTTAGGCCCTTTTTGTTTAGCCTCTGCCGGCCAAAAATTATCTTTATCCCCAAGTTTAACTATTTTTTTTCCCGGAATCTTAATTTTATCTCTCCAGATCTTATAGGCTTCATCATCATCCTGGTAAACCGAAACCCAAAGGTCTCCTTCTTTAATATTTAGCTCTTTAGTTAGAAACTCCCAGGCCCAGACAATCGCGTCTTCTTTAAAATAATCTCCGAAAGAAAAATTTCCCAGCATTTCAAAAAATGTATGGTGAGAATCAGTCTTGCCCACTTTATCCAAATCATCGGTGCGCAGGCAACGCTGGGAGCTAGCTGCCCGGGTAAAACCCGTAAGCTGACCCAGAAACTGTTTTTTAAACTGGTTCATCCCCGCCGGCGTAAATAAAACAGTCGGGTCATCCTTAGGCACTAAAGAGTCGCTTTCAACTAGCTTATGCTTTTTGGATTTAAAAAAGGTTAAAAATTTTTCTCTTAATATATCTGTCTTCATCTCATAGACTGGGGACCAGGTCCCTTCGCTCTAACGTTATACACTACAGTAATTTCCAGCAAGTCAGTATTAACTTTTTCAAAGTTATACTTATATTAAAAAAATGCAAAGTGACTATCTGTAACTAGTATATGCTGCAATTGGTTATATTGAATGGACCAGTCCCCTAGTTCCTCTTAAATTTATTTAAAACATCAATTACCACATCCGGCGAAAAGCCCCGGCGGATCAGAAATCCGTAAACCCGAGCCAGGGCTTTTTGTGGTTCTATTGACCTTAACTTACTTAACTTTGTCTTTGCCAGCTCAAGGGCTATTTTATCTTGCGGATAATCTTTTTTAACCCGTTCAATCTGTTCATTGATAATATCTTCTTTTATGCCTTTAATTTTTAGCTCGGTTTTAAGCCTGCGGCAGCCTATTGGTTTTTTTACCCGGCTATCAACCCAAGCCTTAGCAAAAAAAATATCATTAATAAAATCTTTGCTTTTTAAAAAGGTTATAACCTTTTGTATATTTTCTTGCGAAAAATCTTTCTTTTTAAGCCGCTGGTAAATCTCTTTCTCGCTGCGCAAGCGGAATTTAAGCAGAAAAAAAGCGTATCTTTTAGCCTTTTCTAAAGAACTAAGGTTTTTATTTTCCGCCATCTTCTTTAACCAAGAAATAGCCCCTGGCAGTCTTTATTAAACAATTGCCTCTGGCCAGCTTGGTTATCCGGCTGTAATCCGCGTAATTCTTAATCGACTGCCGGTTTATCTCTATGATCACATCTCCGGAGATAATGCCCGCGTTATCTGCCGAGCTATTCGGTTCAACCGAAACCACAACTACCCCTTCTTTTTCCGCTGAATGCATGCGCCGCTTAGATTCAGGACTTAATTCTTCGGCCCTGATACCCCTCCAGGAGCCAGCTTCGGATATACCTATTTCTTCTTCGGTTTTTTCTACATCCTGAGGCCGCTCTCCGATATCTGCGTTTAAAATTATTTCTTTCTTATCCCTAATCACAACAACCTTTATCTTTTTACCTACTTCGGCCTTACCGACATTGCTCAATAACTCCTTAACATTTGCGATCGGCTTGGAATCAAATTGCTTGATTATATCGCTTTCTTTCATTCCGGATTTTTCCGCTGGACTGCCTTTTAAAACCTTGGCTACTAAAACCCCGATTTTATCGCTTACACCAAAATACTTAGCCAGGTCCTCGGTTAGATCCTGAACTGTAATACCCAACCATCCATAAGCTATCTTTTTCCCCTCGATAAGCCTAGAGATTATACTTTTTGCGGTATTAGAAGGAATTGCAAAACCCACCCCTTGGTATCCGCCGGTTGTAGAAAATATTACTACATTAATTCCGACAATCTCCCCTTTTAAATTTACTAAAGGCCCTCCGGAATTACCGGGATTTATCGCCGCGTCAGTCTGAATAAGATCGTTAAAATCCTTATCTCGGGAGAGCGCCCGGCCTAAACTCCTATGCAAGGCGCTGATTACACCCGCGGTCACTGTTGGCTCAGGATTCTGCATGGCAAATCCAAAAGGATTACCTATGGCTACTACCCATTGTCCTATCCTTAAACTATCCGAATCCCCTAAACTTGCCACCGGCAAATTCTTAGGAGCCTCAATTTTAATAACTGCCAAATCTGAACGAGAATCTTTTCCTTTTACTTGAGCCTTAAACTCGCGGCCATCAGATAAAGTTACGGTTATTTTATCCGCATTATCGACTACATGCTCATTGGTTAAAATATAACCGGCATCATCAATTATCACCCCGGACCCTAAAGCTGTCTGCCTGAATTCCCTCTCCGGAATATCGCCAAAAAACTCATTGAAGAAACGCCGGAATAGTTCATCATTTCCAAAAGGCATCTCTTCGCCTCCACCAAACGGAGAATAGCGGTAATATCTTCTCTGGCTACCCCCTATTTTAGTCAACTGCTCAGTGCTAATAGAAACAACAGCCTTTCCCGATGTATCGGCCACTCGGATAATCGCATCCTCCATATTAAAACCTTCTAATGAAGTAGGCTCGGAATAATTTTTAATTTTTGGCTTGGTCTCCTGACTAATAGCTGTAACCGGAAAATTTAAACTTCCTGCCACTAGCAAGCCAATGATTAAACCGGACAGCGTAAAAAAAACAGCAAAAAATAATGTTCCTTTCTTCATTGCTAACTACCTCCCCTTTATAACATCACGATCTTTTTCCTGACTTCTTTCTCAATATTATCCTGTAATTTAGGATTTTCTTTCAAGGATTTTATTGCGGCATCCCTGCCCTGCCCGATCTTCTCGCCTTCAAAAGAAAACCAAGTCCCGGATTTGGTTAATACTTCCAGGTTTGCCGCGGCATCGATCACGCTTCCTGCCCTGGCAATGCCTTCGTCATGAAGTATTTCAAATTCACCCTCTTTAAAAGGCGGAGCAATTTTATTTTTAACTACCCTGGCCCTGATCCGGCTTCCGATCACGCTATCACCCGATTTTATAGCGGCTATCCGGCGCAGGTCTAGCCTTACCGAAGAATAAAACTTCAATGCCCGTCCCCCGGGAGTAGTCTCCGGATTTCCGAACATAACTCCGATCTTCTCCCTGATCTGATTGATAAAAATAACGCAGGTGCGGGATTTACTGATAGCCGCGGTAAGCTTACGCAAGGCCTGAGACATCAGTCTGGCTTGCAAACCCATATGTGAATCCCCCATCTCACCTTCTATTTCAGCCCGAGGAGTAAGCGCAGCTACTGAATCCACTACCACTAAATCTACGGCGTTGGAACGAACCAGGGTCTCGGTGATCTCCAGGGCTTGTTCGCCGGTATCCGGCTGAGACATTAAAAGCTCCTCTAGATTAACCCCTATCTTCTGGGCATAATATGAATCAAAAGCATGCTCAGCATCGATAAAAGCCGCAACCCCGCCTTTTTTCTGGATTTCCCTGATCACACTTAAGGTAAGCGAGGTTTTGCCAGAAGCCTCAGGCCCGAATATCTCAATAACCCTACCCTTAGGTAAACCCCCTATCCCTAAAGCGCAATCCAGCGTAAGTATACCGGTAGAAATGGCTTCAACATCCACCCTGATCTTACCTCCTAATTTCATAATTGAACCTTTGCCAAACTGTTTCTCTATCTGGGAAAGTGCTAATTCCAAGGCCTTTTGCCGGTCTGATATATCACGGCTTGCTGATTGGACTGACTCAGCCTTAACTTGAGCTTTCTTATCCATGACTGCCTCCATTATTTTATATAAATTAGATTATAATTATAACTCACCAACGCCTAAGTGTCAACACTTTCATATCTCAAAAGATGTTCAGCGTTGACAAATTTACGATTATTCCACCTCCTCTCCGCTCTATTTAAATAGACGGCAAAAAAGAGGTTTTCTAACACGATTTTTATTATTTATTTTTTAAAGAATAGTAAAGGAAGGCGCGTTTTTAGTATTCTTTTATCACTTTTTCTTTTTCATCCCTGTATCCGTTAAAGTCTCTCCGCATAGATTTTAACCATTTAAATAACTCTTGTTCCAGCTCATAAGCCTTTTTTCTTTCAACATCCACCAGGTTCTTTTGCTCTATGGGATCGTTATTTAAATTATATAGCTCTTTTTGGTCATTCTCCAAACTATAGATCA
>JBDRLN010000062.1:0-12598 GCA_043812955.1 Candidatus Omnitrophota bacterium
GGTTAAAAAACAACTGGAGAATGTTTTTATCAAAAGCCAAGTCTCGATCGGCAGGTGCGTTATTAAACCTGCTGCCGGGCTTAGTTTCTTTGACATACAGATAAATAATCCGGGGGTTTATGATATTAAAGTCAAAGAGGCTTCTGTTGATTATGGCCTGAAGTTGTATTTAAAAAGCCCGGCAGTTTACATTAATACCCCAAAGAAGCAGATTCGGGAATTTGCCGGATATATTAAAGTCGGCCAGGGCGCTCCAATATTTAAGTCCGTAGAGATATCGGGCCTGGGCCTGGATTTAAATACATTGGACCTGACTGCCAAAGCAGATTTAGATTTAAGATTGAGTCTGATCAACCAATCTTTAGATTACCTTAATTTAAAGGTGATTAGTTTTAGCATGTTGGGAGTGCAGTTGGAAAATGTTTTACTGGAGTTCGGGCCAGGCTCCGCAGGAGGGAAGTTCAGTATTCCGCTCTTAAAATATGACAAGCTTAGTGTTAGTGATATTAAAGGCAATATTAAATTACAGGATAAGCTATTGTCAGCCTATGGTGTATCAGCCAAAGCCTTAAACGGGACCATAGATTTGGATTTAGGTTTAGAAATCGACAAAGCAGTGCGCTATCAGGCAGAAATCAAATGCGCTGATCTGGATATAGAAAGGCTTATCCGGGATTTTAATTTGGGCGAGAAATTCGAGATGACCGGCAGGTTAAACGGAGGCCTGAAGCTAAAGGGTATTGCTGACCGGATAGAAATTTTGGACGGAAGTTTTTCGACTTTGCCTCCGGGAGGTATGTTGGTTATTACAGATATGAAATTCCTGGGGAATATGGGACAGGCGACTAATCAGCCGGTAAGTTTATTAGTGGAAAGTTTTAAGAATTACCGCTATAATATAGGTTTGATGGGCTTGGGGTTTCAAGGCGGTAACATTATCCTTAAGATAAACCTGGAAGGCGCGGCGGGTAAACGTTCTTTTAATGTTATAGTGCATGATTTTAAGTTAGGGAGGGTTAAACGATGAAAAGATTTTTCATATTATCGGCATTTATAATTCTAGCTATTGGCTGCGCGCGCTTGAGCGTGCAGGGCTCTAAAGAGCCGATTAAGGTAGATATTACCATGCGCTTGGATGTCTACCAGCATGTGGAAAAAGATATAGATGCGATCGAGGGGATTATTTCAGGCGCGAAGGATAAGTCTAAGCCAGCCAATAAACAGAGTTTCTTAAGTAATTTTATTCCTAGCGCTTATGCCCAGGAAGGCCTTAGTCCGGAAGTTGAGCAGGCAGCTTTAAGGCGTAAAGATAGGATCAATGAATTACGCGCTCTTGAGAGTAAGGCCATAGTGGGTGAAAATAAATTAGGTTTAGTGGAGGCCAGGGACCTGTCTCAGACAACCTCTACCGTAAAGCAGATTATTGATGCGGAAAACAGCGATAGGATTATAATATATAAAGCAGTGGCTGCCAAGAACGGTACTTCTTTAGAGGAAGTGCAAAGGATTTACGCTAAGCGCCTGCAAAGCGACTCTCCTTCCGGGACTCCCATAGAGGTTTTAAATGAAGGCTGGAGGGTAAAATAAAAAAATGATCAAGATGAAAAGGGCAGTAGTTTTAGTTGCCAGTTTTATATTAACAATTATTTGCGATTACTCTGGGATAACCCGGGCTCAGGAAATTAAAACTATCCAGCTTTTAGCTCCTCAAACCGAAGGCGGAAAGTCTTTGATGCAATCTTTAAAGGAGCGTAAAAGCCTGCGCGAATTCAGTCCTAAAGAATTGACTTTGCAGGTAATTTCGGATTTGCTCTGGGCGGCTAACGGGATTAATCGTCCGGATTCCGGGCATCATACCGCGCCGACTGCCATGAATCTGCAGGAGATCGATATTTATATTGCTAAAGCTGATGGGCTTTATTTGTTTGACGCTAAAGCAAATGTACTGATTCAGGTTACTGCTGAAGATATAAGGTTTTTGACCGGTCGCCAGCCGTTCGTTAAAGATGCGCCGATAAATCTTATCTTTGTGGCAGATTTATCAAAAATGAGCAGGATGTCGGCTGAAGATGTTTTATTTTATTCCGGAACCGACACGGGGTTTATCAGCCAGAATGTTTATTTATATTGCGCCTCTGCTGGATTAGTTACTGTTGTCAGGGGGATGATTGATAAACCGTCTTTATCTAAGGCGATGAAATTACGGCCTGATCAGCGGATAACTCTGGCCCAGACAATAGGTTATCCCAAAAATTAACCGGTAGTTAAAATAAGGGATCTAAGATGAAAAAGATAATTAAGATTTTGGCTTGGGTGGTTGGAATAATTATAATACTATTTTTGTTGTTAAGTATCGTGGTAGCTTTATTTACCAAACCGATAGCGATTAGCCAGATCGAGAGCAACTTCAAGCTTAAGACTAACATCGGTAGTTTGAGTCTTGGCTTTCCGTTGTCAGTGAATATCCGTAATTTAAATATTCAGGGCCTGGTGAAAGTCGAAGAAATTTCTCTTAAACCCAGCATATTGGGATTTTTAGCCGGTAAAATCGTCCTCAATGAATTGCGGATCATTAAACCACAAATATCTTTGGTAATGGACAAGAATGGTAAATTGAATATACCGCAGTTTGAGAATAAAGGAAAACAGCCGCCGATTTTCTTAGCCGGCCTGGATATCCGCCAGGGAAAAGTGTTTTTTGTGGATCAGAAAATCGGATCCGCAGGATACAAAATCACCTTAAGCAATATAAATGCGAAAATCTCCAAGGTCTCGTTTCCGATCACATCATTATTGGCTAATTTCGATGTGTCCGCGATGCTAGGAGATAATGCTGAGAAAGGAATAGCAACTGCTTCCGGCTGGATAGATTTTGGGCCAAAGGATATGGAAGGAAGGATAGAATTAAAAGATATTGAAATGACTTATTTTGCCCCTTATATTCAGGGTTTACAGGATTCTCCGTTAGGCGGCTTTATGGATTCCTCCGCTAAATTAAACGCCAGCTCAGACCTAAAAGCGGTGAATAATAATCTGGCGGTAAAATGCCGGATAAAAGTCATGAATTTATCTTCGGAATTTACCTTCAAAACCAAGCTGGATAAGCCCGTTATTGACGCTAGTATGATTACCCAACAGTTAGCCGGGGCGGCAGCCGCGAATACAATCGAACAATTGTCCCAAAAGTACGTCGATAATCCCGAGGATTTTAAAAAGCAGGTTAAGGATTTGGGGAAGAGCCTAAAAGAGATGTTTTTAAAGAAAGAATAAGAGGAGACTTATATGCTTTTTAAGGATAAAGCAGCCATAGTCAGCGGAGGCTCCAGAGGGATAGGCCGGCAAATAGTTTTAATGTTAGTCCGGGAGGGAGCGGATGTTTGTTTTACCTATTTAAAAAGCGCTGAAGCAGCTTTAGAATTAGCTAAGGAAGTAGAAAAAATAGGTCGGAAGGCTTTGTGTTTACAGGTCGACACCGGGGATTTTGCTAAAACCAAAGAACTGGTTGAGAAGGCTAAAGAATACTTTGGCAGGCTGGATATACTGGTAAATAATTCCGGGATAATAAAAGATAAAGCTTTAATGTTCATGGAAAAAAGCGATTGGGATGATGTGATCGGAACAAATCTGACCGGTACCTTTAATCTTACCCGTAACGCTATTGTAACTTTTTTAAAGCAGAAGAGCGGAAGTATCGTGAATATTTCTTCGGTTGCCGGGATTGTGGGTTTACCCAGGCAGGTTAATTATGTCTCCTCCAAAGCCGGGATAATCGGCTTTACTAGAGGCTTGGCCCGGGAAGTGGCTGCGTATAATATCCGGGTAAACTGCGTTGCCCCCGGGTTTATTGAGACAGATATGGTAAGCGGTTTAAAAGAAGAGGTGGTAAAAAAATTAAAAGCAGGCATACCCTTGGCTAGGTTTGGCAATGCGGATGAGGTAGCCAATGCGGTGAAATTCCTTTTGAGTGATTCCGCGGGTTTTATTACCGGCCAGACTATTGTGGTTGATGGAGGGATGTCTTTATCTTTCTAAACCTGGGGCCGAATCTCTTGGGCTCGTAATCGCTAATACCTATCTGATAGTATCGTAATCCTTTCTTAATACAATAATCTATATCGTTGTAATATGGGTAACCCCAAAATACTCCTGACAATTTCTCCTTTGTTTTGGCCTAAAATGCCACCTTTAGGATTGGGGTTTCTGCAGGCTTATCTTGCCGCTAAAGAAATAGAGGTTGATATCCTGGATTCAAATAATCTATTTTTCTGCCTGGCAGACGCCCAGCTTAAAAAAGAATGGTTGGTTAGTTGTAATCAACCTTTAGAGGAGCGGATATTTTATTTAATTAAAAATAATTTTACAAAGAAATTTAACCAATATTTAAATAGAATGGCGGATTATGATGTTGTAGGTTTTTCCTGCTTTAAAAGCAATCTTAGGGCGACTCTGGAGATCGCCAAAGAGCTGAGGAATAAAAAAAACAAGATTAAGATAGTTTTTGGCGGGCCGGAGATAACCCGCCAGTTATTTAAAGGAAGGGGTAAGATTGATCCCGGTATCAGCAGGCTGGCTGATTTTTTAGTGGCAGGCGAGGGAGAAAAACCTTTTAATGATTATCTGTGCGGAAAAAATATAGAAAATAAGATAGTTGCTTTTCAACAACTTGAGGATTTGGCGGATTTAGATTTTCCTAAGTTTTCCGGACTGGATATCGATCTTTATCCTAAAAAATATACCTTGCCGCTGTTATTCACCCGTGGCTGCATCCGTAAATGCGATTTTTGTTCAGAGAGGCTGCTAACCCGAGGGTTTAGGGCGCGCAAAGTGAATAGCGTCATAGAAGAGATAAGGTATCATAAGGAAAAGAATAAAGTAAATAGTTTTGTTTTTTTTGATTCGCTGATAAATGGCGATTTAATAAAATTAGAAGATTTGTGCGATAAGATAATCTTGAATTTTGGGTCAATAAACTGGGAGGCCCAGATAGCTGTACGCGGCGATATGAGGCAGGGTATTTTTGATAAAATAAAAAAGAGCGGATGCTACAATCTTTTTGTCGGTTTGGAATCCGGTTCGGATAATGTGCTTAAAAAAATGAATAAAGGTTTTACTACGGCGGATGCTTTGGAATTTTTGCGCAAACTGAATAAGGCAAAGCTTTTTTTCGGCATAAGCCTGATTACCGGATACCCGCAAGAGACTCGGGCGGATTTTCAAAAGGGGCTGGACTTTATCATTGCCAATAAAGGTATGATCCCTAAAATAGAACAAGTCAATCCTTTTACCTATTATGACGGGACGAAAGCCGATAGAAAGGGAGATTATAAGATCAATAATGAGGCTTTGCGGAGATTGGAAATATTAGTTCAAGAGATAAAACATAGAGGTTTTAAATATACTAATGCTTTTTTAGGCAATCTTATGGAAAAAAATGGTTGAGATTAATGAAGTCAAGATCAGCCGGATACTTAATCCTACCGCTATTGACTTAGGCGAGTATGTGATTAATCCTTTTATGGGATGTGAGTTTAGCTGCCTTTATTGCTATGTTCGCTCTAATCGGGTGGTCAGCAGGAAAAATAAACCCTGGGGGGAATATGTGGATATCCGGATAAATGCCCCGCAATTATTAGAGAAAGAATTGTTGTTAAGGAAACCAAAGCAGGTTCTCTTAGGCTCTACGACCGAATGTTTTCAGCCGATGGAGAGAAAATACCGTCTGGCCCAAAGGATCCTGGAGATCTTAAACCGGCATAAAGTATATTACGTAATACTCAGCCGTTCGCCATATATTCTGGATTATATCCAGCTTTTAAAACAGGGATTTTGCAGAAAAATATATTTTTCAATAAATAATTACAATCAGGATTTTAAACTTATTTTAGAGCCGAAAAGCCCGGCATTTACCTTGCGGGATGAAGCAGTAACGGTTCTATTAAAAGAGGGGATTCCGGTAGTGCCTTATTTTTCCCCGATTCTGCCCTGGGTATCGGATATAAGCACAGTTTTCAATAAGTTTCCCCTTGCGGAAAATATTGAATTTGAATGTTTGAATTTTCGGCTAAACAACATCCGGGAGATCATAGCTAATATCTCCGGCCAGGATCAATCTTTAAAGGAAAGATATGAAAAGATGCTCAAAGATAAAATATATTATGCTCAGGTCTGGCAGGATATAGAAAAAAAGATTCAAATTTTTGCTAAAGTAGCGAAAAAGAGTTACAATATTTATATCCACAGTTTCGGCGGTTATTTTATGAATACCTATGAATAAATTTCAAAGACTATTCGGAATAAAAAATACACAGATAAAGGAACATTGCCTTATTCTTCCGTTGATTCCAAAAGGGGTTTTAAATGAATTTAATATTAAAAAGTTGCAGCAAGGTAAATTATACGCCTGCGCAAATAATGATGATTTTAGCCTGATCCATACAGGCATGAATGCTGGATTAGTTGGCGACGCGGTATTATATCTTAAGGATAGCCGGTGTAAGAAGATAGTCCTTTTCGGCTCCTGCGGATTGATTGGCCCAAATAGCGGATTAAAAATAGGCAGTTTAGTCGTTCCTTTTAAATGTTATTCCCAGGAGAGTTTTTCTATTATGTTACTTAATTCGAATAAACAGATACGATTTTTTTCAGCTAATCGGGATTTATTCAATAATCTCCTGAATATAAGCAAAGCTAAAAAAGTAACCTGCGTAAGCGTATCGTCTTTAAAATTAGAAGAGGAGAGGTTGGATATTTACAGGAGAAAAGGTATAGAGGCGGTAGATATGGAGTGTTCGGCATTTTTTTCAGCTTCCGCGTTTACCGGGATTAAAGCAGTAGCCCTGTTTTATCTAAGTGATATAATTAAGAATCATCCTTTTTATCAGGATCTAAAGCCGGATTTAGCAATGCAATTATCATTGTCAATTAAGAATGCCTGCTGTATATTGCGTGAATTTATCCAAAATAATCAGGGATATATTAAGAGCTAAATAATGCTTTTTATTAAGAGTTTTTATTGTATAATTAATATCAAAGCAAATATTTTCTATTAAACGATAGAAAAGGCGGGGACTATGGACAAAGAAAGAATTGGTATTGAAACCGAAATTCTGGATAAGCTAAGCGGAAAAATAGCTTTATTGCAGGATTTAACCAATAAGCATGAGGTGATCTTCCAGGCATTCTTGGAAACTTATAACTCTCCCCGTTGCCAGAAGTTTGTGAGAAAATGCAAAGGATTGCAATTGGAAGAATTTTTTCAGGAGTTCCTCTCTTATGGGGTAATCGATGATTTTTTGGCTGACCCGGAAGTAGAAGATATTATGATTAATTATCTCTCCCCCATATACCTGCATAACTGCAAAATAGGTATGGTTAAAACCAGCAGCCATTTCTCCAGCCGGGAAGAGATAGAATTGTTTATCAAAAAATTAATTATTTTTTCCGGCAGAAAAAACATCAGAAAAATAAATAACGTTGAACTTACTGATGTCAAAGGAAGGGCAAATATCATTTATTCTCCTTACGGGCCGCAGATAACCATTACCCGGGCCAAGGAGAGGCCCTTGAGCATAATTGACCTGGTTAAAAGCGGTACCTTGAACCCGGAATTAGCTGCTCAGTTCTGGCTTTATGTGGAGGGCATGGGGCTTAAACCAGCTAATATCATTATCTCCGGAGGCCCGGGCACCGGGAAGACCACTCTTTTGAATGCCCTGCTCAGTTTTATTTCTTCTAATGACCGAATAGTGGTTATTGAGGATACCTTAGAGCTGAATACCGATATGGAGGAGAATTGCTCGCGACTGGAGAGCGATGAGGAAGTTTCTTTGGCGGATTTAGTAAAGAATTCTTTGAGAATGCGTCCGGACAGGATAATTGTGGGAGAGGTAAGGGGTAAAGAGGCCCAGGATTTAATGACCGCGATGAATATAGGAAAATACTGCATGGGGACTCTGCACGCATCAACTGCCAGAGAGACTATAATTCGCTTGGAAAATGAACCAATGAATGTTGCGGGAGTTCTTATTAATTTAGTTGATGTATTTGTAATAATGCGCCGTTATATCCATAATAATAAAGTGCATCGGGTTGTAGGAGAGCTGGTAGAGACAGGCGGAATGGAGAAGAAGATGGTATTATTATCATCTTTATGGATTTATGATACCAGCAGACAGAATTTTGTGGAATCAGCTGTAAGCAGTATTTACCGGGATAGGTTGGCTGAAGTAAGCGGTAAATCCGGTAAGGAAATTATGGAAGAATTGAGGCTGCGCGCAAAACTCATTCGAATAATGGTAGAAAGAGATATTAAGGAGTTTAAGGACGTGACTAAATTCTGTCGCCATTACGCGGCTAATCCGTCTGCCGCGATCGAAACCCTAGGTTTAAAGAAAGAAGATTTGTTAAGGTAATAATTATCATCAAAACAGGTATAATTTTCTTAATAGCTTCGCAGAATTAAATTAAATAGGCAGTATTGAAGGCCTGACGAACTTAAGGAGGAGATATGTTGATCCGCAGAAAAAATTATCTTATTAACCCTAAGATTCAGCTTACCTACATCGGCATGTGCGTTATTCCTGCCCTGGCTACGGTTATTCTGGCTACCTATTTTTTAGTCAAATCTACTGAAATAAAATTATACCGTCAACAAGAATCTTTTCTAGTTGGGATATCTATTGTGGATTCAGCTTTGTTTCAGTTGGAAAAAGCTAAGGACGAAGCCACGGTTACCAAAAGACTTCAGGAAGCCAAGCAGGGATTAATAGCCCTGCAGTCTGCCATGAAATATAAGCAAAATCAGTCTTTGCAGGCATTAAGCAAAAACAGGGATTTAATCATTCTGGACTTAATAGCTATACTTATTTTGGTTGGGTTTTTGTCCCTTATCTATTCTCACCGGATTGCCGGTCCGCTGTTTAGGATAGAAAAGAATATCGATATGCTGGCCGAGGGTAAGCCGGTTCCTCCTATATCTTTGCGCCGGGGAGACGAATTCAAAAATTTAGCCGCTGCTTTAGAGAAATTAAGAAAAAAGCTGGAAAAATAAAATGTTTAAAATAAAAGATACTTCATATAAACAGATTAAAGTAAATATTTCCGGCAGAGGGCAAAAAAAAGGATTTACGCTTATAGAGATTATATTTATTATAATTATAATGGGAATCCTGGCAAGGATATCTGTTGCCTTATTTCTTAATCTTAAAAATGAGGCTAAGGAGGCAGTTGAATCTTTTACCGTGGCCTCAATAAGGCAGGGAATTTCGGATTATCGAATGGAATCCGAAATTAAAAGAAGGACGTTTATTTATCCGGTAAGTTTAGATAACGCGAGTGACGGGGCTGCCTCTACCTCAAACCCTTTTTTTGACAACGTGCTCCAGCCGGTAATTAGCGATTGGAGTAAGGCGGGCAATAACTATACCAGTTTTTTAAACAGAGTTTATAGTTATAATAATATCACTGGGACATTTGAATGAAGTGGTTGATATGGTAAAGTAGATACTGCGGTTCACTTCGTGATAAGCCCCAACGGCCTCGGTAGGCAGGCAAATGGACACTTGGATATATTGGTAATAAAGTAGTAGAAATTCCCAATTCCGTAACTAACGAAAAAATAATAAATTATAATAATGGCGCTTATAGTTTTTAGCCACTAAGTCGCCACAAGAATTGGCGACCCGTCAAAGCTACGTGGCGGGCAGGGCGGATTCGCCCGGAGACAGATAGAAGCTCACGCCCATAGCTTCCCGCCTCGATCATGTTTAGTTTGGCGGGATCCCGACCCACTTACCCGAAGGTCGGGACAATTGGATAAAAGATTATGCGCCCATAGCTCAATTGGATAGAGCACCAGTCTACGGAACTGGTTGTTGCTGGTTCGATCCCAGCTGGGCGCAAAAATACAGATTTAAGAGTCAAGAGTTAAGATTCAAGAGATAAGAGATAAAAGTTAAGAGTTAAGGTAAGGGTTTAATGTTAAAAGAAGACAGATTCTATATGGCGCAGGCGCTTAAAGAAGCGCGCCAGGCTTTAGAAGAAGATGAAGTTCCTGTAGGATGTGTAATAGTTTATAATAATAGAATTATTGCCCGGTCCCATAATCAGATCGAGCGCCTGAAAGATCCTACTGCCCACGCAGAAATGATCGCCCTTACCTCGGCGGCAAATTACCTGGATACAAAGTGGTTGAACGGTGTTTCCTTGTATGTTACAATCGAACCTTGTAGCATGTGCGCGGGCGCGTTGGTTCTGGCTAGGATAAAAAATCTTATCTTCGGGGCCAGGGATCCTAAAACCGGCGCCTGCGGCTCGATTGTCAATATAATTAACCTTAAAAAACTAAATCACCGCATAAAAGTAAAAAAAGGCATCTTAAGAGAAGATTGCGCAGTTATTTTGAAGGATTTTTTCCGCAAAAAACGGAAGTAGTTTAGGAGAGGTGGCTGAGTGGTCGAAAGCAATTCACTGCTAATGAATTGACCTGGGAAACTGGGTCCCTGGGTTCAAATCCCAGCCTCTCCGCCATGTTGGAAATGGAGCGCTCTGAAGAAGCCCCCTATAGGGGGCTTCCGACGAGAAAACGAGGCGGCGCTCTTTTAAAATAAAGTTCGAACCAATCTTTTCCAGAAATTCCTTCTGGGATTCTAAATTTCCCTCTTCAATCGCGCAACGGGCTCTATTCAAAGAGGTTACAAATTCTTTCGCCGGTTCGAACCGATTAGAGCCTACCGCAGCAAAATCCTTAGCAGATTCCTGTAATTTCTTCTTTTCGCTGATAAAACTTTCCTTCTTGGTTTGATACTCCTCAAGCGTCAAAGACCCCATTAAATACATATCTATTAGTTTGCTTATCTTATCGTCAATCGCCTTAATCTTAACGTCCAGATTTTGCTGCGGGAGGCCTGATGATTGGACAGCCTCGTTCTTGTCTTTAGCAAGCTCATTCAAAATTTTCTCTGTCCAATCATCAGACAAAGAAACTTTTTGAATGATAGTTTTGACCTGCGCGGCAAGCTCTTCTTCGCGGATATATTTTTGGGAGCAGCGGACTAACCTTTTGGTGCAATGGTAATAAGTATGCCCCTTTTGAACTTCAGCGGTTATTGACCTTCCACATTCACCGCAGCGCATCAGTCCCCTAAAAACAAAAGGTTGACTTTGTTTTTCCTTGTGCTTGCCGCGCAGGCGCATTACCTCCTGGCACTTATCAAAAAGTTTCTTTGTGATAATTGGTTCGTGAGTGCCTTCGTACATTTCGCCCTTGTAGCGGAAGACGCCGTAGTAGAGGGGATTCTGCAATATAAACTGGTAGTCACTTCTGGAAAGAGGCTTATCGCGTCTTCCGCTCATGCCAAGAGAGTTTATCTTCTCGCGAATTCCTTCAAGCGTATAAGAGCCCGTTGCGTAGAGTTCAAAAGTTTTCTTGATGAAAGGAGCTTTGCCCTCATCCAGGATAATTCCTCGTGTCTTGCGGTCATTAAGGTAGCCTACGGGCGCCCACTGCGGCCAGATACCCTTGCTTAGCTTAAGCCTTATCCCGCGCCTTATGTTCTCGGATAAGGCGTCTATATAATACTTACTCTGGCCGAAGACAATGGAGAGCATAAACTTGCCTTGAGCGTTGTTATCAAAGCGAAAAGTGGGGAAGCGCAGGTCCTGAATAACCTTTTGATCAATGAGATAGATTATCTTGCCGCCGTCAATGCTGTTTCTGGCTAATCTATCGGGATGCCAGGCAAGGATTCCTTCGGCGGCACCGCGCTCGATCTGAAAGAGTACATCGTTGAACAGTGGGCGCCCCGGCTTCTTAGCGGTTTTAGCTTCGATTACCTCATTAATGACCGCAATATTCTCGCGCTTGGCGTATTCGCGAAGCTCCTTAAGCTGGGCTTCGATAGAGAGTACTTGACGGTCTTCGTCATCGGTTGACTTACGGGCATAGATAAAATAGCGCATGGGCAAAGCTCCTTTCTCCTAATGAGAGGGAAGAGGGAAATTTAGAATCCGTGGTTTTTATTTTGGGCCTTAATTACCCAAAATGAAAACCACAAAAAGATTGGTGAAGAACTTTATTTTAAAAGAGCGCCGCCTCGTTTTCTCGTCGGAAGCCCCCTATAGGGGGCTTCTTCAGAGCGCTCCATTTCCAACATGGCGGTGCGTATACCGGTTTGTTCTAACGGTATTTACGCACCACAATTAATTTATCAATAGGCACCGCCGCTTGGGCGGCTCCCACATCTCCCGTGCATCGTTCGGCCTGCGTGGGCGCAGGCCTCACTTGGCGCTCGCTTGGCCGCTCGCTTCTTGCCAATGCAATGCGTGTGCGGCTCGTCTCGGCTGGCGGCTGGGTGGGGGCAGCCGCCAGCCGTCGCGTCCTCACTTCAAGTATTTATGATAAGAAAAGAACAGTACTTAATAAGCGGGTTCGTCCGCACAGCGCCTGCGCTATGCTAAAAGCTACCTCTAACGGCGCTTGGCCGAGCCTTTCTCGATTAACGCTTGAGAAGCGCGGACAAAAAGGCAAATTTTGACCGCACCAAAATTTGCCTTTTTGCTCAAAGAACACACAAAAATCAATGCTGTCAGGGGGCGGAAA
>JBDRLN010000063.1:0-2812 GCA_043812955.1 Candidatus Omnitrophota bacterium
ACTCCGGTAAGCCGCGAGAAAACTACGCTCTTGCCGACATTAGGGTTACCAATTAAATAAATTTTCTTTATCATTCGACCTCGATCATAATTTTTACGGCTATGGTATGCCCTAAAGCCAAAATGCTCCGGCCTATCTTTATTACTACCGGGCCTCTTAAACCAATATGGCTAAGCTTCGTAACCTCTTTTCCTTCATGCAGGCCCATATTCATCAGTTTATTTTGCAGGTTTTTTCCTCCCAGGATTTCCACAACCCTGCCTTTACGTTCTGTCTTAACCTGTGCCAGCGAAATTTTTTTCATTCAATCTCCATGATTCTAACGTTTAAACATAATTTCTACATTTTCCAGGCATCAACAAAGATAATCAGACCAAAAACAATAAATACACCAGTCTAAAAATAAATAAAAATATTATATGCCTAATGGTGAGACTTTTGCGGATAACCTTAATACCTGATTATATTATTTTTAATAACCGTGATAAATTTCCCAAAACTTTTCTCGTCTTCGACAATCAAAATATTTTTCCTAACCGCTATTGCCCCCTCCCCGCTTTCTACATCTGAGATATCGCTTCCTGGATCAAAGGAAGAATTCCTTCTACCTCACTTTTAGTGAGCCTGCCCATTTTGGCAAAACGCAATGCCCCTTCCGGATCACGGTTCTCTCTGACGATCTGAAGCTTCTTAGCTCCGTTATTGTAAGAATAAACACTTACAGAGATCCTTCCATCTTCGGTATCCAGAGATTTCGAAAACAACTGTTCGTCTAAACTGCTGTCATAAGGCATTCACCCTCCATTTTTTAAGATGTTTTTTCAGTTAAACCTGCGATAAAACCCGAACTGAAAGCCCAGGCCAAATTATATCCGCCTCTTTTGCCTTCCACATCCAGAATTTCTCCGCAAAAATATAGGCCTTTTTTTAATCGTGACTCCAAAGTCTTTTCGTTAACCTGCGTAATACTAACCCCGCCACAGGTAAATTCCGCTTCATTCCATCCTCGGGTCCTGAGAACTTTGAATTTCTTTTGTTTAAGACCTCCAGTTATCCCCCCGGGATCTTTTGTCTTCAATAGCGGCAAGAAAGCTAATCCAAACTTATTAGGCATGATTCCGCAGAGCAGGTTTTCCGGTTCCACCCCGTCATGAACTCTTCTGGCTAATTCGTTCTTTAAAACTGCATCTTCCAAAAAAGGGACAAAATCAACCAAAACCTCTGCTTTGTACACAGGTTGCCGGTTTAAAGCTATTGATAAATCCTGGCTGATATCCAGAATAGCGGTTCCGGAAAGCCCGTATTTAGTAAAGAGCAGTTCGCCGTGTGTTTGTGAAGATATTCTACCATCAATCAGACTTTTAGCACGAACAAATATCTTCTGGCCCTGCAGTAAATGGCAGGATTTGTCCGATATCTCTATTGGAACTGCGCTTGGGACAGGATCAATAATCTGATGTCCGAAATTGCGGCAAAACCTGTAGCATCCGCCGTTAGAGCCAAGAGCCGGATACGCCCTTCCTCCGCCGGCAAGAATAATATTATCGCAAATAACTTTTTTATTGGCTGCCGAGGTGATTAAAAACCCTTCCCTGTTAGAGGAAATGTCCACAACCTCAAAACCAACTTCAATGGCTACGTCGAGTTTTTTAAGTTCAATTTCGATCACCCTTAATACCGAAGAAGCCTGATTGGTAACCGGAAAGATTCTGTTATCTTCGCTATAATAATGTAGGCCTAATTCACTAAAAAAACGCAGGATTTCTTTCTTTCCGAAACGGCTGAATATTGACTTGACCAATTCCCGCGCTGATGGGTTGTAATAAGATCCGTCGAGTTTTTCGTTTAAAAAATTACACCTGCCCCCGCCACAAGCCAGCAATTTTTTTCCAATACTGGGCATTCGCTCGCAGATAATGACCGAATTTCCGGCCCGCTTTACGCTTATCGCCGCAACCAAACCAGATGCCCCGGCCCCGATTACGGCGGTATGGAGTTTTTGCATAATGTTAAACCGATTTAATGCTCTTTATTTTATCTACTCCGAGAATATTTTGCCGATTTCAAAAGGTTTTAAAATGCACCGTCTACCATCGAATAATCCTTAGCGGTATAGTCATCCAAAAAACCACTAATTCGCATTTTTGATCACATCTTCGATATCTTTAATGTCGAATGGCTTCCTGATGATCCTATAACCTTGATCTTGCGCCTGTTTGACTGCTTCACATGTGGCGTAGCCGGTGATTATCGTTATTGTCGCCTCAGGATTAATCTGACGGATCTGCCGGGAAGTTTCGAAACCGTCTATGCCCGGCATGCGCAAATCTATGAAAAAAATGTTAAACTTGTTCTCTTGGGCTAATTTTATAGCGTCATAGCCGTTTTCGGCCTCAACTACTTCTAAGTTCGATAAAGAAAGCAACCATTTGAAAAAATCGCGGATTGATTTTTCGTCATCTACAACCAAAATCTTCTTCTTATTGCTTTCCATAAATTCTCCAGATTTTCAGATTTTAAGTTCTCCCAAACTCCTGACCCACGTTTTTCAGGATCAAAGGCATTAATTACTTTTTACTAAGATTTATTAATATACTCTTTGGTTTGATACTAATACTCAATTAAATATCTGTCAAGTTAAAAAAGAAAAAGAAGAAAAAGGGGACAGTCCCACTGCTGTCCGGTTAAGAATCTTTAAATTTATGTAACTGCCTGATAAATAGACAGTAGCAATAAAAAATTTATTTTTCGACTTGAATGACCCTGTATACTTTTATCACAACCCTTCAGGGAGGTGACAAATGTATTCAGG
>JBDRLN010000064.1:0-71215 GCA_043812955.1 Candidatus Omnitrophota bacterium
CTAGTTTCCCCACCAGCCACTAAGAAGGGGATAGCCGGGTTACCAAAAAAAGGAGATATTTTAACATTGGGGTAACCCGGCTTTTAACTATATAAGGAGTCATCGATGCGCGATCTACTATATAGGAATTTAACCTCTTTAGATAAAAAAAGAAGAATAATAGCTAGCTCGGAAGTGATGGATAAAGAGGGGATTCACCGGGTCATACGCAGGCATTTTGTATATATGATCAGGGAGGTGGTAGCGGAAAACAATCCAAAACCGCTGCCATATCTTTACGTATTAAAAGAACGCAATAACAAGGAACAAAGAGAAAAATTCTTCTGCAGGATAAAAGGAGGCATGTATCTTGCTCAGGATAAAAAATTATACTTGATTATTTTTACCCACTCTTTAAAAATAAGCCTCGAGGCTAATCCTGATCCCGTATCAAATTAAATAATCCCAAAAACTAGGGAATGTTTCTTCGCTAGGGGACGTTTCTATTCTTTAAGTTTGTATTAAGTTGTAAAAAATAGAAGCGTCCCCTGTTTATAGGAATGTCCCCGGTTTTAATTTTTCTATTGACATATTAAGTTTTTTTGTATAATATACTAACATTAGTCCGGTATCCCTATCAGGGCAGTTTAAATTCTGGATAATCAAAAAAGGAGGGGGAAGTGAGTATAAGAAAATGGAGCGGGTTGGGTCTGGTGATTGCGGTATTGATGTGCGTCAGCGTATCTTGGGCAGCGCAGAAAAAGGTCCTTTTTATTGATGCTTATCATGAAGGATATGCCTGGAGCGATGGTGAGGTTCAAGGGGCAAAAGATACAATCGGCAATAAAGCGGAGTTTAAAGTTATTCGTATGGATACCAAGCGTAACGGATCGGAAGATTTCAAGAAACAGGCAGCGCTTCAGGTCAAGGCCGTAATAGAATCTTACAAGCCTGATGTGGTTATTGCCGCGGATGATAATCCCTCTAAGTATGTTATTGTTCCTTATTATAAAGATTCGAACATTCCGTTTGTATTTATCGGGGTTAACTGGGATGCTTCTAGTTACGGATTTCCCTGGCCTAATGTTACCGGTGTATTGGAGGTTTCTGTTGTGAAGCCTCTTATTGAAATGATGCGGACCTACGCTAAGGGTGACCGTTTGGGATTTATCGGTAAAGACAATGAAACCGATCGTAAAGAAGCGGACAACTGGACCAAAAAGTATGGCGTAGCGCTTAATACCAGATTTGTAAATACTTTTGAAGAATGGAAGGCTGCTTACAAAGAGTTAAACGATC
Organism: Candidatus Omnitrophota bacterium; assembly: GCA_043812955.1. Classification (GTDB taxonomy): domain Bacteria; phylum Omnitrophota; class Gorgyraeia; order Gygaellales; family Profunditerraquicolaceae; genus JAHKAP01. Next base: position 1,279 of record JBDRLN010000064.1, read on the forward strand.
AGTGTGATATGCTCTTTGTGGTTAATAATGCCGGTATCAAGGATTGGAATGATGCTGAAGCAAAAGCTTTTGTCAGAGAAGTTACTAAAATACCCACCAGTAGCTCGCATGATTTTATAGCCCCGTTTGTTTTAATTGATTATGCCAAGCTGGCTGAGGAACAAGGCGAGATCGGAGCAGAGATAGCCTTACAGATATTAAATGGTAAATCACCTAAAGATATACCGGTAACTAATAATAAAAAAGGCCAGACTTATGTTAATTTGCCTATTGCGAAAAAACTAGGCATTAAGTTCACGCCTCAGTTTTTAAGATCGTGTAAAGTTATTAACGAATAAGGCTGCGAATATTATTGCAGTAATTGACGCTGGTTTTAAAATCGGAGGTAAAATCAGCAGTTTAAGAGGCTCGGAAAAAACCGGGTTGATGCAAAAAGGGGTCAATCCGGTTTTTTCTTTTTTTTCGATGAAAAATAAAAAAACTTTATTAATCTTCTTATTGTTTCTTATTTCCTATTCTTTATTTGCTGAGCCTGCTTTTTCTGCCTCTCAGGCGGCGGAATATCTCTGCGATTTAGGTGTATCTTTTTATAAGCGCGAGAGATATGAAGAGGCGCTTACTGAATTTAAAAAAGCGCTGCTGCTTGAACCCGATAATAAAATAGCCTTAAATTATATTAATAATGTATTTAACCGGCCTGTCCAACAGGCAGCCTCGCCTGTCGAACAACCTGCTAAAATAATTGCCCCGCAAGTACCTATCTTAGAGAACAAAAAAGTGACGACTAGCCGGGATCAAGTTATTCTTAGCGCTTTAAATAGCTACAGTCCAGTCCAATCTCAGGATAAATCTATTAATCAAACTTTACCTATTGATCAAACCGATAAAGCAATCAGTTATATAAATAGCAATACAGCCCAAGGAAATTTCGGAGTTCTGGATGTACACGGAGATATTGCCTTGGGCGTAGGTTTTACTTCCGACGATTTTATCTGGAAAGATGCCAATGCTGATAAAATAGGAGTACCCAGGGAGAAAAACTGGAGGTATCTGTGGGGAGACGAAAAACACAATACTTACGATAAAAGGATTTTTGACCGCCTGAATCTGGATATAGAGACCAAATATAATTCGCCCTGGAATGCTTTTATGGAAATAACCGTTGATCCCTGGACTTTTGTCAGCAAGAAAGATGTGACCTCTTACTCTAATGTGGGAGGAGATTTTGTAGATATGCGTTTTAAATACTGGTCTGCGGATAGAAGGACCGCAAATGAAGTATACCGTTCCAATAAAGGTAACATCATTAATATTAAACAGAATAAGGTTGTTGATGGTAAAACTAGCTTAATTAACCCTACGGCTTTAAATGATTGGTTTACAGATTTTAACCAGATAGAGCAGCAAAAACTTAAGATGGAATATCGCCCCTTAAGAAAACTCTGGATTAATTATATAGACGATGATTATACCCTTAAGATATTTCCTATTTCCGACCAATTCGAGGCTTTAACTACCGATGACCCATTAAGGTTATCCGATAACCGTCACTATTGGGAAGAGGGCGCCTGGCTGGATGAGTATGAACCCAGCCGAGTATTTTATCCGGACAGCGGCTTAAAACCGATTAAAAGAGGAAGATGGATCAGGCGGATGTCTTTTTTTACCAAAGACAGCAGTGATGATTACCCCCATAGACTTACGTTTCTTCGGGGCGCGACTTTTAAAACTAAAACCGACTCTTATTCCTTTCAGGCCACCGTTGCTACTCCGATGAGCCTCTGGGATAATTACGAAAATTCAAATAGCATTAATTATGCTGACCGTTTAAAAATTCCTTTGAATGAAGACCTACAAGTAGGAATGGTTAATACGGTAAAATTAGGTTTAAATAAAGGCAGTTTAGAAGCCCAAAACGAGGTAACCGGGCTGGATTTAAATTATAATTTGGATTGTAATACTGTCTTCTCGGCAGAAGCGGCGGGAAGTTACACCAGAATAGGGGAAGATCCAGGTTTTTACACAGTTTATCATGGGTTGGCAGGTAAAGCCGGGGTGAAATATGATGAATCTAAAGAGAAAAAAGGAGGATTTTATAAGTCAGAGGTATACGCTGCCCATATGGGCAATAAATTCTTTCCGGGATTGTCAAATTACCGTTATACCAGATCCGATGATCCAACTTTTAGCCGCAACGTATATTTTGATGAAATAGGTGATATTAATATACCCCTTATCTGGGGCGATGGCATGGACCGGGCCAGAAATGCTCTCGGCCTTAAATTTAATATCAAAGGCTTTGATGAAAGATTAGACAATGATATCAAATACCGTAATGTCCATGAAGATACGGGTAAATATGTTGAATCGGTATTAAGAGTAGAGTCTACCTATAAGGCTAATCCGCGATTAACTACTAAATTGTTGGGCTATTATCAGCATCTTCCCAAAACCCACGCTAATCAAGACCCCCTGCTTTACTTAAAGACTATGTATTCTTTAACCGATTATTTTTCTGATGTAGATGCCCATCCTGAAAATTCGGTAATTGTCGATGATAAAGATCCGTCGATTGGCGCATTCGGAGCAGGGGCCCATTATTACCTGATAGAAGAATGCCTTGCGGTTGAAGGGATATATCAGCGGACCAATGACCCGCTGGATTTTCCCCGTGGTTTGTTAAACGATAACTATGTTACAACCGAAACCCGAGATGGGCATCTCTGGGATAAAGTTTCTCCGTTTTTATACGACCAGAGTTTTTTTAGCACGCCACCTTATCGATATTATGATATTGCCCGGACCAGATTGATCTACACCCCGAATGAAAAATGGGAACATATCTTTAGATTTACTTATAATGAAAATAGATACGCCAGCGCCTTAAATTATAATCTTAACCACGCCGGATTAGAAACAACCTATAAACCAAATGAGAAATGGACGTTTTGGGGTTCATATATTTACTCTCGCCTAATCGATGTTTATAAACAGAATGAACACCAAAAGAGAGCGGGATTCTCCGATGACCACCATAACTTTTTTATCGGTACGGAATATAAATTAAACAAAGACGAAGCCTTTAACCTTCTTTATGGCGAGTTTGTGGCCTATAAGGAGCCTTTTCAACAGGGAAATTGGTGCCTTTCGTCCTTAGATACCCAGCACATAGTCCGCGTATCTTACCGCCGGAAATTCTAATAATTAGGGGACGTTTCTATTTTTTTATTTGAAAAATTTGAAAAAATAGAAACGTCCCGTTTGATTTTATTCTAAATAAATATCGATTTTTTTGATTTGCCTGTTGCGGATTTGTTCGGCGTAAGGCGAGGGTATGATTTCAGAAGTTATTTCTTTGGTATTTCCGGCCTGGTCAGATAGTATTATCTTCTTTATAAGAGCAGCGGCCTTACCAAACGTATTTTTCCTTTCCGGGTTATGGTATATAACCGTGATTTTACTTAAAAAATTGAAAGTATAAGTTCTATCCTTCGAGAATAACCATCGCGGGAGAATAGGGCAGAACTTTAAATTTAATTCGTTTTTGTTATTCAAAACAAACGGCTGTTTTCCGATATTCATAACTAACCAGATATTTAAAAATTCCGCAGTTGAGCCGGAAAGGCGGGCTACAAATCCATTTCCATGCAGTTTTTTATCCGGAAATACGCTGCTGACTAAAAATGACGAATTCTCTAGAATGCTCCTGCCGTAAACTTCAGGTTTTTGGAAAGGAATAAGGCAATTTTTAAAATCCTGAAAAAATTCTTCATAGAGCCCGCATTTAAGCAGTTCCAACAGATATTTATACTCCATATGCAGCCAGATAGATTCATTCTCTAGCCAGCCGGGAGTAAACACCCTGCAGCGCCCGATTTCTTCCGGCATGCTAGCCAGAGAAGAAGTTACTTTATACATCTTAAGTTTTTTATCGTAGAGCTGGCTTTTAAGGATTGCCTTATACATATTCTGGGCTTGGGCTTTATCCATTAGTCTTAAAGCATGAAAAGGTCCTTCCAAAAAGAAAGGCACTTTTTTCTGTTCAAATTTCGTAGGTTTAATAAAGGGTGGTTCTAGGCTAACGAATTCTTCGACCACATTTATAAAATAGGAATAGTAAATGTTTTCTTTATTATCCCAGGCTTTATTTAATCCTGAGTCTAATTTTTTTAGCGTATCTTCAAGTATGGTGATCAGCTCATCCCTATTAACCTGTTTTTCTTTTCCACTGACTCCAAAGTTAGTCTTCTGCCGATATTCCTCTTTTAAGGTGTGGGTTTTATCCCAGAAAATAAAGTCTTTATCATTAGTGTCAGTAGTAAAGTATTCGCGGATCAAAGCGCCTAAGCCAAAGAGCAGATTATATATTTCTTCAGCCAGAAACACATTTTCTATACTGTTTTTTTTGAGGCTTTCTTTTAAGAATATGGCCAGCCTTTTTAATTCAAAGGTTTCGCAACTTGATGATCCAAAAAGCGCGGGTAGACCGTTTAAGGAATCAAACCAGTTGGGCTTATCCGCCTCCATTTCAATACCTATTCCCGAGGGGTCAAGAGAAGCCAGCTTATTAGCTAAGATGCAGATCAATTTACCCGCGCAAGTGGTTTTATAAACTTCGCCTTGACCATGATCAGTCCTGGCTAAGCGCGGTGAGCTTACACGATTTTCCAACATCACTTTTTTTGAATCGTCAAAACCAACGGAATGCAATTGTTTAGGTAACCCATTGAGAAGAAGATATTTCTGGCAGCGGGGTTTTATAAACGTAAAATAATCATAAAACGTAAAATCTTTCTTTTCAAAGGCTAATTCTTTTAATTTCTCAGGATAGATTGCCAGGTAGTTTTCTATCAAGTCCAGATTATAGGCCCAGTGGTCAGTCCAAAAACCTTCATGAAAACTGGCTTCCTGGGATTTTTGGCAGTGAGAAAGAAGAATATTAATGAATTCATCGGGTTTTACCTTCAGTTTAATTATTTTTTCTTCAAAAAATATAATGACCTCGCCGGGAGTAAAAGATTTGCTGAAGAACTCCGCTGTTTCCGGAGTAATTTTTCCCTGAATAAGAGTTTCTAATACCAGAAAAAACTGCTCCGGATTAGTCAGCCTGAATAAAGCGCCTTTGACTACTAAAGGGTTAAATCCGTCCAGTTGAATCAAGTTTAAGAACATGGTAATGTTTTCATCAGTTACCTCAGGATTAAACCAGTTGTCGCACCTGCGATTCTGATTAATGTCGCGGTAATTACCATTACCTTGGGAGAAATAAGTAGGATCAAGTTCGTACTTATTATAGTCCCTTTCCAGATCTCCGTGTTTGCGGGAATAGAGATAAAATATGGTTTTATGGAGTTTAGACTTGAAGCTGACCGGATAGCCACCGCGCATAATATTATCCAGGTAAGTCTGTTTGGCATAAAGGTCGAATTCTCTCGACGAGCTGCGGGTCGATATATCGTTCTGCAAATTTTCGATGGTCTCTTTATTCTGTTTCTTCTTTAAGTCTAAATAGCCTGCCTTCGTTATGCGGGAGAGGGAGGAATTCAGTATTTTTAGGTTGCGCATATTCCCGATTATGGAGTAATAAGTCTTCTGGGAATTGGGAGGAAGTTCAAAATCCAGGTCCAGAAAAGCGCAGGGGGTTTTATTCTGAGTTATCTGGTTCTTGGGATAACGGAAAATTTTATTGCCCAGGAAATGATAGGGACAGGAAAAATCGCTTACCGGCCCAAATATGCATTGAGGATCGACTACAGGCTTGATAATCTTTGAATGATTATTTTTGTCAAAGTGAAAACCCAGGAAGAAATTACCCTCTTTGATATGGATGACTTGTGGGCGGTCGATCGGGTCGACATCTACTTTAAAGAAAGGAACATGATTCTCCAAATTCTCAACTTTCATCCAGGCCTCGACCGTACGGCTTAGTTTTTTCAAAAACAGATTATATATTCCATACGGGACTATTTTAGGCACACCGTCCAACAACTGAATTTTACGGGTTTTTTTACCGGTATTTTTTATGGTTACGATCCTGACCAAGCCGGCATAGGAATCTTGGGGGATATTAAAATATTCAACTTCGGTTTTAAGTCCGAGAGTGGTATTTTCTTCCTGGATATTCAGGTCATGCGAAGTAATGGACATCCTGGTATTTAGGTCAAAATCTATATTAGTAAACCCGTTATGAAAGGGCTCGTAAAATATATTATCTTTAGAGGAGAGTATCTTTACAAAAGTGCGGAATCCCAGCAAGGAGACTGATTCCCAGGCTTTATTCGCCGGAAGGAATTCTAATATAGCGTGGTCGCGGTTTTTGACTCCGAAACTAATAATTGCCTGGCCGCGGTTAACATAGAAGAGCCACATTGGTATGCCGTATTCTCCGGCAATGCCCGGGAAAAAGCTGGCAAACGGCTTGGCATAGTTGTAATTTTCAATAATAAATTCGTCTTTATCGTTTAAATAATATTTCGGTTTTTTATTTTTAAAATTTTTTGTCATTTATTTACTCCCTTAAGACCCCATAATAATTAGGATAAACCGTCTAATATTTGATTAACCTATTTTACATAATTTTACGAATTTGTCTACATCTTTTCTGGATAATGATAATGGGGTCAGAATTATTTTTTAATACCCTGGGTGTTTAAAAATAATTCTGTGACCCCATTTCTCAATACCTTTTGACTTTGGGTTCGAAAAGTGCTAAAATAAAGCATTAAATTAAGCATAGGAGAAAGCAGTGGCGATCAACAAAGATACAGTTGAATACGCAGCTAATTTATCCCGCATTGACATGGCGGATAATGAGTTAGAGAAATTATCCCGGCAGATCCAGGATATAGTTAATTATATTGATAAACTTAAAGCCCTGGATACCGCTGATATTGAACCTACAAGCCATATCCTGCCTATTAGTAATATATTGCGCGAAGATATTGCGGCTGCGTCATTACCGATAGAAAAAATCCTGAAAAATGCGCCTGCAAAAAAAGGTAATTTCTTCTCTGTCCCGAAAGTAATTGAATAAATGGCCAGCCTAAAACTTAATACCTTAACCGCACACGAATTATTGGAGAAACTTGATATTCAAGAAGTTTCTCCAGATGAGATTGTGGTTTGTCTCCAGGAGCAGATAAAAAAAGTCGATCCTATCGTCCGGGCTTATGCGCGCCTGGAGAAAGGCCTTAAAGATAAGCAGATTATGGGCAAGGGTGGGATTTTACAAGGGCTTCCAGTCTCCCTAAAAGATAATATTTGCACAGAAGGTTATAATACTGAATGCTGTTCCCGCATATTAGATGGTTTTAAGCCTCCTTACGATGCCACGGTAATCCGTAAATTAAAAGAAGCGGGAGCAACCGTCTTAAATATAAAAACCAATATGGATGAGTTTGCCTTTGGTTCTTCTACGGAGAATTCCTGTTTTGGCCCTACTCATAATCCCTGGAATTTAGATTGTGTTCCCGGGGGTTCTTCGGGCGGCTCAGCCGCGGCTGTTGCCAGCAATGAAGCTGTATTTGCTATAGGAACGGATACTGGAGGCTCTATACGCCAACCAGCATCTTTTTGTGGCGTAGTCGGCCTTAAGCCGACCTATGGAAGAGTCTCCCGTAATGGATTGATTGCTTTTGCTTCAAGCCTTGATCAGATCGGCCCGATTACTAAAGATGTAAGAGACAGCGCGATATTAATGAATGTTATATCCGGATATGATCCTTATGACTCAACATCAGTCAATATAGGCGTTCCCGATTATACTAAATCATTAGTCAAGGATATCCATGGTTTAAAAATAGGCATACCCAAAGAATATTTTATTGAAGGAATGGATTCGGAGATAAAAAAGTTGACTGAAGACGCGATAAATAAATTAAAGGCCTTAGGGGCTGTTTGTACGCTGGTATCACTACCGCATACCGAATACGCGACTGCGGTTTATTATATATTAGCTACTGCCGAGGCTAGTTCTAATCTATCCAGGTATGATGGCGTACAATACGGGCTGCGCAGCGAAAACCGTAAACCTTACCTGTCCGGCAGGCAGGCGGAAGCCGATAACCGGTTAATCGGCATGTATAAAACAACTCGGGGGAATGGTTTTGGCGACGAGGCAAAAAGAAGAATAATCCTGGGAACATTCGCCCTTTCACATGGATACTATGACGCTTATTACCTGCGGGCATTAAAAGTACGTACTTTGATAAAACAGGATTTTAACCGAATATTCAAGGAATACGATTGTATTGCCGCTCCTACAACGCCTTCTCCTGCGTTTAAAATCGGTGAGAGGGCGCAGGACCCTTTGAGTATGTACCTATCTGATATTTATACGATTTCGGCAAATTTAGCCGGTCTACCGGCGATATCCGTTCCTTGTGGTTTAACTAAAAATAATCTTCCGGCGGGATTACAGATTTTAGCTAAGCCGTTTGCGGAAGAGACAATTTTTAAAGTAGCTTATACGTATGAACAAAATACGCCTTGGCACTTGCAGAGACCTAGTATTTAGATGCGAAGAGAAGGTAGAGGTACAGGAAAAGGCATAGAAAAACTTTTCTTTACCTTCACCTATACCTTTACCTATTTATTTAAAATTCAATAATATGGAATACGAACCGGTTATAGGATTAGAGGTCCACCTGCATTTAAAAACCAAATCAAAGGCTTTTTGTAGCTGTCCGATTGAATTTGGCAATGAGCCAAATTCCCAGGTCTGCCCGGTATGTCTGGGATTCCCCGGGTCATTGCCGGTATTGAATAAAACAGCCCTGGAATATTCGATAAAAGTAGGTCTGGCTTTAAATTGTATTATCCAGGAATATACCAAATTTGACCGGAAACACTATTATTATCCTGATTTGCCAAAGAATTATCAGATATCCCAGTATGACCTGCCTATTTCTAAAGACGGGTTTTTGGATATTATTGTTGACGGAAAAATAAAACGCGTCAATATCCGTCGGGCACATTTAGAGGAAGATGCCGGGAAGTTAATTCATAAAGATGACGTTACCCTGGTAGATTATAACCGCGCCGGCATTCCTTTATTGGAGATTGTCAGCGAGCCGGATATGAATTCACCGCAAGAAGCCTATGAATACTTGAATAAATTAAAAAGCATTATTGAATATCTGGATGTTTCGGATTGTGATATGGAAAAGGGGTCATTACGCTGCGACGCTAATATATCATTAAGGGAAAAAGGGAGTAATGGCCTGGGGATTAAGACTGAATTAAAGAATATGAATTCTTTTAAAGCTGTTAAAGACGCATTAAGTTTCGAAATCAAACGCCAGGCAGACCTTTTAGATGACGGCGAGAAAATAATCCAGGATACCCGATTATGGAATACCTTAGTACTAAAAACTCTGCCTATGCGCGTTAAAGAAGAAGCCAAGGATTACCGTTATTTTCCCGAGCCGGATCTTCCGCTGTTTATCATAAACCAGGATAAAATTGCTGAGATCAAAAAAGAAATCCCTGAGCTTCCGGAAGAAAAAGCCCTACGCTTTCAAAAAGAATACAATATTCTAGAGTATGATTCCCGCATTTTGGTGATTAGTAAAAAGGGCGCCCTATACGCTGAAGAATGCCTTAAGGCCTATCCGGGCAAAGATAAAAAGCCGGTAGTGAATTGGTTGATCGGTCCCCTGCTTTCCGAGGCTAACAGCCGGAATTGTAATATATCAGAACTGAAAATTTCGGCTAAAGATTTAATCGAGTTAATCGGTTTTGTTGAAAGGCAGGAGATCTCTAATCTGTCGGCAAAATCAGTATTAACCGAAATTATCAGCGCGCAAAAATCCGCGGCCGCAGTAATAGCTGAGAAAAATTTGCTGCAGGTCTCTGATGTTTCAGGACTTGAGAACTATATCATCGAGGTTATCAAAGAAAACTCTCGTACGGTCAATGATTATAAAAATGGAAAAGAAAATTCCCTAATGTTTTTGGTGGGCCAGGTGATGAAAAAAAGCCAGGGAAAGGCTAACCCCAAGGTGGCCCACGATATGTTAAAGAGGAGGCTGGTTTAATATGCGTAAAAAATTTATTCTCGGAATAATTGTATCTTTATTGATATTAATATCTTCTTCCGCGGCAATTTCGGCTATAGATAAAAAAAAGGCCGAGATATATAAACAGGTGCAATTATTTTCTAATGCGCTGGCAATAATCCAGGCAGACTATGTAGAGGAACCTGTGCCCAAAGACCTGATCTACGGGGCTTTGAAAGGTATGCTTTCAAGCCTAGACGCACACAGCCAATTTATGGACTCAGAGACTTATAATGAATTAAAAATCAATACCGAAGGTAAGTTCGGGGGGTTGGGAATAGAAATTACCATTAAAGACGGGTTATTAACCGTAGTTACGCCTATTGAAGATACCCCGGCCTGGAAAGCAGGGATAAAAGCTAATGACCGGATAGTCAAGATCAATAATGAGCTGACCCGGGATATAACCATTACTGACGCGGTAAAAAAAATGCGGGGTAAACCTGGCGAGACAGTCGGTATAACCATATTAAGGGAATCGGAAAAAAAGATCATCGACTTAAAAATTATCCGGGATATCATTAAAATCAGGGAAGTTAAAGACGCAAAGATCTTAGATAACCATATTGCCTATATCCGAATTATAGAATTCAGCGAAAATACGGTGAGTGACCTGGATAAGGCTTTAGAAACCTTAATCAAGGCAGGAATGAAGGGGATAATCCTGGACTTAAGAAATAATCCGGGCGGGCTCTTAGACTCAGCGGCAAAGGTTGTTGAGCGCTTTATTGCAAAAAATAAATTAGTTGTTTATACTAAGTCCCGCATAAAATCCCAGGACTTAAAAATAACCTCTCACTATGGGAATCCTATTCTGAATTTGCCGATTGTAGTATTGATCAATGAAGGGTCAGCTTCAGGCAGTGAAATAGTCGCTGGGGCTTTGCAAGATTACAGCCGGGCTATAATAGTAGGGGTAAAGTCATTCGGCAAAGGCTCGGTTCAGACAGTCATACCGTTAGGAGACGGCTCAGCCCTAAGGCTTACCACTAGTAAATATTTTACCCCAAACGGTAAACTGATACACGGAAAAGGAATTATGCCGGATGTTATTGTTGAGGATGCCAGGAGTACTCCGGCAGAAAAAGTAGAGGCTATGCCGGAAGATAAAACAGCTGAGGTATTTGAACAGGTAGAAAAAAAAGATAATTTACCCGGTCAAATTAAAATTGACAACTATAAAAGCGACAGCCAACTTATGCGGGCAATGGACATTCTAAAAGGCATTCTGGTCTATCGTAACATCGAGAATAGGTAGGTTTAAGGATATGCTGCGTAATTATAAAATAGCGGTTGTAATTTTATCGACCTTGCTGATAATTCAGGGGGTATTTATTTTTGTTTTATTGAAACCCAAAAAAGCGGTTAAGGCCCCTCCAACTATTATAAAAACAAAGCCGCAGATTGCCATTGTTCTCGACGATTGGGGTTATAATTTAAACGGCCTGCCTGTTTTAGATCAGATAAAATACCCATTGACTATGTCGGTGTTGCCTAACCTGGCCTACTCTAAAACTATTTCCCTGGAATTGCACAACAGGGGATTTGAGATAATTCTGCATCTGCCAACAGAGCCTTTAGAAAAAATCAGGTTAGAAGAAAACACTATCCTTACTACAATGGATGAAATGACTATAAAAAATATTCTCAACCTAGATTTAGAAAATACCCCTTACGTCAAAGGCGTATCCAACCATATGGGGTCAAAATTAACTTCAGATATTAAATCTTTAAGGTTTGTGTTTAAAGAATTAAAAAAAAGAAATCTTTTTTTCTTGGACAGTTTAGTCTCTTCAAGGTCGATTGCCTCAACTTTAGCGGCTAATGAACATATTTCATTCGCTAAGAGGGATGTATTCCTGGATAATAAGGCGGATTATAACTACATTAAACAACAGTTACAGGAATTAAAAAATATTGCAAAGGCCCGCGGAAAAGCGATAGGTATAGGACATGACCACAAGCTAACCTTAGAGGTCCTGCGCGATGTAATGCCTGAAATAGAACGAGAGGGGTTTAAGTTTGTTTTTGTTTCGGAATTAGTAAAATAATATGTATACCTTAGGGATAGAGACATCCTGCGACGAGACTTCAGCTGCCGTAGTCAAAGACGGCAATAAACTTCTTTCGAATATTGTGATTTCAAGCTTACCCCTGCATAATAAATATGGAGGAGTGATTCCTGAAATCGCTTTTAGGGCGCAGATGGAGGCAATAACCTACGTGGCGGATTATGCCTTAAATGAAGCGAGGGTAAAATTAAATAATATTCGATTAATCTCTGTGACCGTTGGGCCGGGATTATTAGGCTCTCTGGTTGTGGGTTTATCTTTTGCTAAAGGAGTTGTTTTAAGTTCAGGAATTTCACTGCTGGGAGTGAATCATCTGTATAGCCATATCTACGCCAGCTTCCTGAATAATAAAGCTATTCCAGAATTTCCTTTTATATCCTTGGTAGTCTCAGGAGGGCATACCAGCCTGTTTTTTATGGAAGATTTTGACCGGATCAAAATTTTAGGCTCTACCCAGGATGATGCCTGCGGAGAGGCTTTTGATAAAACGGCAAAAATATTAGGCCTGGGATATCCCGGCGGGCCGATAATAGAAAAAATGGCTAAAAGCGCTAATCCCTACAAAATTAGGTTCAACTGCTCAAATACCAACAAAGCTTTAGATTTTAGTTTTAGTGGCATAAAAACCGCGGTATTATATTATGTCCGGGATAACGGCAGATCCGCGCTTAATGATATCTGTGCTTCATTTCAAAAAACAGTGATTGATACTTTAATAGCTAAATCCCTACTGGCCTGCGAAACCAAAAAAACTAAAAAAATTGTGATCGGCGGCGGGGTGGCGGCGAATAATTATTTAAGGCGGGAATTTTACCGGGTGCTGCAGGAAGAGAACGGTATAAAATGCTATTTTCCCAACCAAGAGCTGTGTATGGATAATGCGGCTATGGTAGCTGGCCTAGGTTATCAATTATTCAGAAAAGGTTATAGGTCGGATCTGGATCTAAACGCCGCGCTTAATTAACAATGGAGGAGAATGTATGCTTACCGATAATCAGGTACTTTTCCGTTTAGTCATGTCTGTATTTTTAGGGGGTTTAATCGGTTTAGAGCGTCAGTTGCATCGCCGTAATGCGGGGCTGCGCACTCACATTCTGGTCAGTCTGGGCTCTTGTCTTATAATGTTGACATCCATGTATGTTTTTGATATATATAAAAATATGGCGGATATTGATCCCAGCCGGATTGCCGCGGGAGTTATTACCGGTATTGGTTTTTTAGGAGCAGGCACAATAATCAGGGACAGGGATGGAATAAAGGGTTTAACTACAGCTGCCAGCCTGTGGGTTGCTTCCGGGATCGGTTTAGCCGTAGGCTGTGGTTTTTATACAGCAGGTTTATTTACCGCTTTACTATCCTTGGTCGCGCTTATATTATTGCGTAAAATAGAAGCGACTATGCTGGGCAAAGAAGATCAATCTACTAAGGGAGGTGTCTAATGGCATTTAGTAAAAAGAAGGCGGAAGAAAAGGTGCTAGATGTTGATGCTGCCATGCAGGGAACTCTTAGTTTTAAAGATCCGGTTAATCTTAAAATCAACGGTAAATTTGAAGGAAACTTGGAGACCAAGGGGAATTTAACTGTCGGCTCAACGGCCATAGTGATTGCCGATATTAAAGGGGATAATATAATTATTGCCGGTAAGGTTAAGGGGAAGGTGATCGCCCGAGAAAAATTAACCCTTTTATCCAGCGCGATAGTAGAAGGAGAGATATTCCCTACCAGGTTATGCGTTGCCGATGGAGCGATCTTAGAAGGAAAATGTTCGATGCTGGCTGATTTTTTAAATGATGAAGAGTTAGCCCGATATCTTGAGGTAGACTTAAATTCTATTAACGAGTGGGCGAATTCCGGAAAAATCCCGGCAATCAAAGACGGAAATGGCTTTAAGTTTGAAAGAAAAGCCGTAGATTCCTGGATCGCCGCCGGAAAAATCGGTAAATAATGAATTTAATATTTCACTTAAACCAATAACATTAATTAACATCCGCCGTAGCGTACCGTGGCGAAGGCGGATAAAGGGTAAATATGGCAGAAGAAAAACTTTTGACTGTTAGAGATGTTTCCTATTTTCTTGGTATATCCGAAAAGGAAGTCCTGGATTTATCCGAGAGCGGTGTTATTCCCGCCTATAAAGTAGGAGGGGTCTACTTACGGTTTAAGCGGGACCAAGTTGAAGAATATAAAAAGAAGAATAAATCGCTATTACAGAAGAATAACTTAAGCCTTGATTACCCGTTTTCCGACAGGGTCCAGGATTTTCTATACTTCAATGATTTTTATTTATTCTCTTTTGTGATTATAGCGCTGATTATCTTTATTATCTTTAAAGGATAAAAAATTAATCCATGGCAAGGATAAGAAAAGTTTTAAGGCACGTTTTTCATGTCCGGGGTTTAACCAGAAGTTTCAAACTGGCCCTGATCGGGATAGGTTACCTATTTTATTATCATCGAAATATGCGTATGATTTTCTTAGCTGGTATCACGGCTGCCCTCTTCGGGATTTATTTCGAGTTGCGCGGGATAGAGTTAGCCGTATTATGCGTAATCATAACTTTAGTTTTCATGGCCGAGATTTTTAATACAGCTATCGAGCTAGTTATAGATATAACCTGTAAAAAATACCACCCTTTGGTAAAATTGGTTAAAGATATTTCGGCGGCAGTAGTACTTATAGCTTCCTTAAACGCGGTAACCGTAGGATTTATATTATTTAGTAAACGTATTTTCCACTAACCTTTTTTTACACCCCGTAGGTGTAATACACCTACGGGGTGTACGGATAGATCAAGTTTTGGCGGCGTAACTTTAGCCTGATAGAGTAGTCGGCTCATACCCGATTTGTCACTGCTTTTCCCGCTAAATAGAGCGGGATTTCGCTAGACTGTTTTATTGCGGCGCTCATAAATCCAGTATTAACGTAGCAAATTTATAAACTTAAGTTTTGGCGGCGTAACTCAGCCTGATAGAGTAGTCGGCTCATACCCGATATGCCAGAGGTTTAAATCCTCTCGCCGCCATAAATTTGATAGACGGTGGTTTTCCCGCCCAAAGTTTAACATTTAGGCGGAATCCCGCCTGGCAATAAGAGCATTCTGGCGGGAAAATCCAGTCGCCGCCACCAGTTCTTTTATAGCAGGCGGCATTTTATTATCGCATTAACTGGTTTTCCCGCAAAATAATATAATTATGCGGGATTAACTCGCAGACGGGCTTCGTCCTATGATTTACGTTGCTAACGCTTCCGTAAATCATCTGCTTGTTATAAATCCAGTCGCCGCCACCAGTTCTTTAATAAGTAAAGGGGATTCAAGATATGGATATCAAACCGACGGATAAATGGTATTTTAAAACTACCCCTATAATAATCACCTTTTTGGCAGTGGAACCTTTAGTTTTACCCTTAATCTGGTTCAACCCGAATAATAAAAAAAATAAAAAAATTGTATTAAGCATAGTTGTTAGCATTTTAAGCATTTTCTTAGGCATCGCGACTATAATCTCCTTCAAATCGATTATTAAATATTACGGGCTGATAAATATTGGTTATTTAAAATAAACCTTCATCTATCTGGTTTCCCTATGAATTTTTATCCTGCCGGGTTAATATATAATCATGCTGCTTGATAAGATCAAGTCTACAGTTAAAAAGTATAGCCTTTTAAACAAAGGAGATACAGTGGTAGTCGGCGTATCCGGAGGACCGGATTCGATTACCCTGCTTTATGCCTTAAATAACCTAAAAAATATATTCGGTCTTAAGCTGCATATTGCCCATATCGACCATAAACTACGCAGGGATTCCGGTCAGGATAAAGAGTTTGTGATTAAATTGGCCAATAATTTAAAAATACCAGTAACAGTAGAAACTCTCAATATCCGAAAATTATCTTCAAAAGGCTCCCTGGAAGAGATAGCCCGGAACATGAGACTCGCTGCCCTATTCAGGATAGCCAAAAAAATCAAAGCCAAAAAGATCGCCCTGGGGCATAACCTGGATGATCAGGCAGAAACAATCCTGATGCGTATATTAAGGGGCGCGGGATTATGCGGACTATCCGGAATATTACCCAAGAGAAAATTTTCCGGTTTTACTCTCATCCGGCCTTTAATCGAAGTAAGGCGCAGGGATATTGAGGTTTTTTTAAAAAGAAAAGGGGTTTTACCCAGAATCGATAAAACCAATTCAAAAGACATATATTTCCGGAACAAGATCCGCAACAGGCTTTTTCCATTATTGGAAAGAGAATACAGCCCTAATCTTAAAGAAATATTATCGAATATGGCTGAAAATATTGGTAATGATTATGATTACCTTCTGCGGGAGGCCTATAAACATTTAGCCCGAACCGGCAACAGGGTAAATTTAAAGAAGCTCTCTAACTTACATCCCTCAATTCAGAGATTAGTGCTGCGCTTAAGTATTATTAGGATAAAAGGCGATACCCGGGCTATTACCTTCCAGCATATCCGGGAACTGGAGGATTTGATCTCAAACCGCCCAGTTAATTCTATAGTTGATCTGCCTAAAAATATATCCGTAATCAAGAAGGAAAAAAACCTCTATTTATACCGCAAAAAAACTCAATAAATACTTGATTTTATTGGTGTTTAAAGCTATAATTAAAAGTCTAAAAAGAGATACGGAAAGGAATAAATAATGGCTAATAATCCCTCCAAGTTTAAAAAAAGCAAATTACCCAAACGCCTGCCCTTTGGATGGGTGATACTTACCCTGTTATTATTTTATTTATTTGCCGGTCTGATAAAATATCCACCTACGCAAATACCCAAAGATATACCCTATAGCGAATTTTATTCTTTATTAAAGAACTCTCCAAATAATATAAAATCACTCTCCAAGATCGAAACCCTGCTTGAAGGTGAATATACCGAAGGAGCTAAGTTTCGGGTACTCATCCCGGAAAACGATACGGAACTGCTTAATTTGATCCGGCAGAATGTAAAATATTTTGAAGTTAAACCGCCGCGTACTTTTCTAGCTAGTTTATTATTTAACTTTGGCCCGGTATTTTTATTCATTATTATCTGGTGGTTAATGGCATCAAAAGGAGAGCAATTGGGCAACCGGGTTATGTCTTTTGGAAAAATCCGTCCAAAAATTCAGACTGAAAAGGATGAAAAAGTAACCTTTAATGATGTGGCGGGAGTTGATGAAGCCAAGGAAGAACTTAAAGAAGTAATTGAATTTCTCAAAGATCCTAAGAAATTCCAGGTATTAGGCGGAAAAATACCCAAAGGCGTGCTGTTAGTCGGCGCTCCAGGAACAGGTAAAACTCTTTTAGCCAAGGCAGTTGCAGGTGAGGCCGGAGTGCCGTTTTATTCCATAAGCGGATCTGATTTTGTAGAGATGTTTGTCGGTGTAGGCGCCAGCCGGGTAAGGGATTTGTTTGACCAGGGCAGAAAAGCAGCTAAAGTCTCAGGCAAAGGGGCGATTATTTTTATAGATGAAATAGATGCGGTTGGCCGCCTGCGTTTTTCCGGTATTGGCGGCGGCCATGACGAAAGAGAGCAGACTTTAAATGCCCTCTTAGTGGAGATGGATGGTTTTAATACTGAACAGGGTCTTATCTTGGTAGCGGCAACTAACCGGCCGGATACCTTGGATCCGGCGATCTTACGGCCAGGTAGGTTTGACCGGCATATCGTAGTAAATCTACCTGATATAAAGGGTAGGGAGGAAATACTAAAAGTCCACACCCGTAAGATCAAACTGGAACCAACAGTTGACTTGAAATCCATCGCCTCGCAGACACCGGGATTTTCCGGAGCGGATATCGCGAATCTTTGCAATGAAGCAGCCCTAGTTGCTGCCCGGCAGAGTAAAAAAGCCGTAGATATGCAGGATTTTGAGAAATCCGTGGAAAGAGTCCTTATGGGCCCGGAGAAAAAAAGCCGGATTATCTCCAAAAAAGAAAAGGAGATTACCTCGCTTCACGAATCCGGGCATGCGCTTTTATCATTGCTTTTACCGGAAGTAAATCCTTTAAAGAAAGTCTCCATAATCCCCCGGGGGCTTGCCGGAGGCTATACTTTTACTCCGCCGCTTGAAGACAGACATTACTGGACTAAAACCGAATTAATCGCCGAAATTGTGATGATGCTAGGGGGGCGGGCCTCTGAAGAACTTACCTTAAGCGAAGTTACGACCGGAGCTCAAAATGACCTGGAAGTGGCTACCCAAATGGCCAGAAAAATGATCTGTCAGTTTGGGATGTCAGAGAAAATGGGTAACGTTACTTTAGGTAAACGGGAGGGAATGGTATTCTTAGGCCGGGATATGATGGAAGAGAGGAATTATAGCGACGCTACGGCCCGCCTCATTGATGAAGAAGTTAAAAGCATAATTGATACGGCGTACGCTAAGGCCAAGGTATTATTACGGGGGAGTTTGGAAAAATTAAAAACCCTTTCTAATACACTTTTGGAAAAAGAAGTGCTGGATGGGGAAGAAGTAAAAAAATTGTTGGGAATCGAGAAAAAAGACCTCGTTTAAAAGCGGGGACGGTTCTGAAATCAAAGTAAAAGCCTGCCTGCCGGTGAGTCAGGTTCCTACTCTAGCTGGGAGGAGTAAAAGATTGTTTACCTAACTGTCCCTAGTGGCTCGAAAGAATAAATATGCGGATAATCCAAAATTACAATGACGCGGATCTAAAGAAGATGCTCCAAGAGATAAAGGTGGATCCTTACGGTAATAACATTATGCGACCAAAAGCAGATTTTTATCTGGTCAAAATCAATTCCCTGGCCTGTATTGCCGCGAATATTTTAAAACAAGAGATGCTCTCGTTAGGCGCTGATGCCGCGGTTGCCAAGGATTCTATAAGCGGGATGATTAAATCAACGGATTGCCTTTTAATGGCCAACTTCACCCAGCTTAAACTTTTAAATGAAAAATTAAAACATCAGCCATTCGGCCTGAATAAATTAGCCAAAGACCTAGCGTCAGCTTTAGAGAATTACCGCAAAGATAAATTCATTCTTGATCTGGGAAAATACAAATTAAACCTGTCCCAACGCACCTATATCATGGGTATAGTCAATATAACTACTGATTCATTTAGCGGTGATGGACTCTACCACAAAACTAAAGATATAATTAAATATGCCGAAGATTTATCCAAACAAGGAGCAGATATAATTGATGTGGGTGGAGAATCCAGCCGGCCGGGAGCAAAAAGTATTCCGGTAAAAGAGGAGCTGCGCCGGGTGATTCCGGTAATAAAAAAACTGGTAAAAAAAATCGGTGTGCCGATATCTGTGGATACCTATAAACCTGAAGTCGCTGAACAGGCCCTGGATAACGGAGCAACAATAGTAAACGATATTACCGGGCTTAGCGATAAACTAATGCGCAAAGTTGCGGCAAGATACAAGGCTGCGGTTGTTATTATGCATATGCAGGGAACTCCCCGGAGCATGCAGAAAGATCCTCATTACGAGTCTTTGATCGATGAGATCATTGATTATCTGGGTAAGGCGGTAGACAGGGCAATGGAAGCTGGAATAGACAGAGATAAAATCATAATTGACCCGGGTATTGGCTTTGGAAAAACTTTAGATCATAACCTAGAGATATTAAAAAAGCTTAAAGAATTTAAAACCTTAGGCATGCCCATATTAGTTGGAACTTCCCGAAAATCATTTATCGGAAAAATCCTGAACGCCCAGCCTCAAGAAAGGCTGTTTGGCACAATATCCAGCTGTGTCCTGGCCAGCTTAAACTCAGCGAATATCTTAAGGGTTCACGATGTCAAAGCTGTGCGCGACGCCTTAAAAATAAGCGATAAAATAATAAAACAATGACTTTGCAGATCTGGAAACCAATAGTCGAAATTACCATACTCTGGTTTATTATTTATCATGTTTTGCGTTTTTTTGAAGGAACCCGGGCTTTATATGTTTTACGGGGAATAATAACTCTCTTGGCCGTATTTTTCTTATTTCAAAAACTAGACCTCAAAGTGCTGGATTGGCTTCTGAGTAAACTTTTCGGAATCTCGGTTATCGCTATTTTAATCATCTTTCACCCTGAAATAAAGCAAGGCTTGGCAAAACTTGGACGCAGGCGTTTATTTATGGTCCAGCTTAAGGAAAAAGAACTTGATCAGATACTGCGGGAATTAGCTGACTCAGCCGAAAAACTCTGCAAAGAAAAAATAGGAGGCCTCATTGTCATAGAAAATAATGATCCTTTAAGCGCTTATATTGAAAATGGAGTACCTGTCGATGCCAAGATATCCTCGGACCTGATCCAGGCGATATTTACTCCTAATAACCCCCTGCATGATGGGGGTTTAATTATACAGGCAGGAAGGATAGCGGCCGCGGGATGTTTATTTCCACTGATCCAAAATCAGGAATTAAGCCGCATCTATGGCACAAGGCACCGGGCTGCTTTAGGATTAAGTGAAGAGACTGACGCGATAATCATCGTAATTTCGGAGGAACGCCGGGATATATCGCTAGTTTACCAATCTAAGCTGCATAAAGACTTGGGCAAAGACGAATTATCATCTAAAATCAAAGAGATAATCAAACCCAAAAAATAATATGCTTAAAAGAATATTACATTTTTTTACCTATCATCCTTGGCTGAAGGTCATCAGTTTAATCCTGGCGGTATTAACCTGGGTTTATATTTTTAGCGAAATAAATAGGCCGAATCATTAAAATGAAAAAACTAGGCATAAATATCGACCATGTGGCTACCCTGCGCCAGGCCCGCAGAGGCCGGGAACCTGACCCGGTGCTGGCCGCGTTAATATGCGAGTTGGCCGGGGCAGATAGTATTGTTGCGCATTTAAGGGAAGATCGCCGTCATATTAATGAAAGAGACCTGCGTATTTTAAAACAAACGCTTAAAACCAAACTTAACCTGGAGATGTCGGTCTCTCAAGACGTATTAAAAATTGCCTGCGGAATTTTACCCGGACAGGCAACGCTGGTGCCGGAGAAAAGGCAGGAATTAACCACCGAGGGCGGCTTAGACGCGGTAGCTAATTTTAAGAAAATTAAGACGGCCTGCGCTAAATTAGAAAATAAAGGTATACCGGTAAGCCTTTTTATTAACCCGGATATTAAACAGATCGATGCCGCCTGTAAACTCGGAGTAGGAAAAATAGAATTGCACACCGGAAAATATGCTGATTCCAGAAATGACGACGAACAAAAGATATACCTAGAAGAATTAAAGACTGCGGCTGAGTACGCATTTAGCCAAGGATTACAGGTATTTGCCGGTCATGGCTTAAATTACCACAATGTAAAACAGGTCTCCCGGATTAAATGTATCGAGGAATTGAATATAGGTCATTCCGTTATCTGCCAGGCGCTGATTGTAGGATTAGAAAAAGCTGTGCGTCAGATGAAGGCTTTAATATGATAATCGGGACCGGAGTGGATATAACTGAGGTAAAACGGCTTAAACAAGCGATAGACAGGTGGGGTAACGGTTTTTTAAACCGGGTTTTTACCGATAAAGAGCTTAAGAACGCCTTGGCCCATGTAAATTTCTTCCAGCATCTGGCCGGCAGGTTTGCGGCTAAAGAAGCGGTATTTAAAGCTTTGGGTGAAGCTGACCTGCTCTGGAAAGACGTCCAGATCTTAAATGATAAACAGGGCAAACCGTATTGCGCCATACTTAACGGCAAAGCCAGGAATAAAGATATTCATATATCAATTTCTCACGTAAAAAATTATGCAGTTGCCAACGCGATTGTCGCGAAGAAGAGCTGATTGCCATAAGGGGGATTTTGGCCATATATTTATTATAGCTGGTTCTTTGAAATATTCCGGCGCCGGCGTATTATGCGCTGAAGCGGCCTTGCGCAGCGGCGCGGGATTGGTAACTTTAGGCGTGCCCCAAAGTTTAGCTATATCCTTAATAAGAATAAAGGCAAAAGAGGTAATGCTTCTGCCTCTGCCTGAAAATAATGATGGGAGTTTTTCCCTGTCTGGCTATGAACAGATAAGAGATTTTGCTTCCAAGATCAATGTATTAGCAATAGGCCCGGGCGCCGGAGAGAACAAGTCCACGCAAGGTTTAATCCGCAAGATTGTATTAAAAATAAATAAACCTATGGTTATTGATGCGGATGGGTTAAATGCGTTAGTTAGGCATCTAAATCTAGCGCGGGGTGTCAGAATATTAACACCCCATCCTGGAGAGATGGCTAAGCTAACAGGTATTAAAATAAAAGAGGTCCAAAAAAATAGAAAAGTGATTGCCAGAAAGATCAGTTCTGATTATAATACCACGGTTGTTTTAAAAGGCCGGAATACCATAATTGCGGACTACAACGGGAGTTTTTATCTTAATAAAACCGGTAATCCGGGTATGGCGACTGCCGGAAGCGGAGATGTATTAACCGGGATGATCGCGGCTTTTTTAGGCCAGGGTTTAACGGCGTTCCAGGCAGCCAAATACGCGGTTAACCTGCATGGCTTAGCCGGTGATCTAGCAGCTAAAGAAAAAACCCAAATGGGCATGCTAGCCTCGGATATTATCGCTAAGATACCAGAGGCAATCAAAAAATGCAGTTAATGCCGGCTTAGCTCAGTTGGTAGAGCGTCTGTTTTGTAAACAGATGGTCGGGGGTTCAATTCCTCTAGCCGGCTTTATTAAGTTCATAGGTGATAGTTCATAGCTTAATAGTAAAATCTATAAACTACGAACAGTGAACTACGAACTAAAATGGGCAGGTACCCAAGTGGCTAAAGGGGACAGACTGTAAATCTGTTGCACTTCGTGCTTCGGGGGTTCGAAACCCTCCCTGCCCATTAAAAAATTTTACCAAAAGGTGTAACGGGGCGTGGCCTCCGTTAAAAAGTATGGCGGATTCACCACGCAAGATGCAATACGGGGCGTGGCTCAGTTTGGCTAGAGCGCTTGAATGGGGTTCAAGAGGTCACAGGTTCAAGTCCTGTCGCCCCGAAATATTGACGAGGCACAGGTTTCCCGCTTTATGCAGAAGTTCTCAAGCGGGATTTCGCCACGATGAGTTAATAAGGTGGCTCATCAAGTCCTGTCGCCCCGAATAAATGAGGACAGTTTCCCGCCAGATAGATAAATTGCCTGCGGGATCCCGACTGTTCAAGAGTGGGTGTCGGGTCAAGTCTGTCCGCCCCGAAATATTGACGAGGCACAGGTTGAAATTTGGGGACGTTTTTATTTTTTATGCCTTTATCAGTAGAAGAAAAATAGAAACGTCCCCAAATAAACACGACTAGGAATAACCGGCCATGGAAGAGCAGACCTATACAGATACTGAACGCAGGCAATTTGTAAGGATGGATTATACGACTCCCTTGGCATATAAGGTATGCAAACAAGAAACCCTATCTAAAATATTAGAGGGATACACGGTAGATATAAGCCAGGCAGGATTACTTTGCAACTTAAAAGACTGGGTTAACATCGATGATGTTATGTGGCTCTCCTTTGAAAGAAGCGTATTGCGTATATTCGTAGAGCTGGAGAAAAGAAGCCTTATTTATCAAAACGGCGTAATTGGCAAAGTGGTAAGAATACTGAATAACGATAATGGTTCTTATAATGTAGGCGTACAATTTCTGACCCGGGAAGAAAAAATATAGTATGAAAAAAATCAATATTGCTGTTCTAGGTGATGGGGGGTGGGGAACTACCTTGAGCCTCCTGCTTAATAAAACTGGTTTTGAAGTCACATTATGGAGCGTTTTTAAAGATTATGCCGCTTATTTAGATAAAAAAAGAGTAAATACCAGATTTCTGCCTAAGATCAAAATACCCCATAATATAACCATTACTGCAGATTTAAAAGAAGCCCTAACAGGCAAAAATTTAATCATTCTGGCAGTGCCATCGCAATATATGCGCCAGGTCTTAAAAAAGATTAAAAAAATTGAATACCCGAAGAAGGCAACTTATCTGAGCGTTACTAAGGGCATAGAAATTAAAACGCTGGATACGATGACCGATGTTATCCGGAAAGAATTGGGAGATGTAAAATTGGCGGTATTATCCGGGCCAACCATCGCCCATGAAGTAGCCTATGGCGTGCCGACTACAGCGGTAGTAGCTGCGCCTGACCATAAACTTTGTAAATATCTGCAGGATATTTTTATGTATGAAAGTTTCAGGGTTTATACCTCATCGGATACTATAGGGGTAGAATTGGGAGGCAGCGTAAAAAATGTTATTGCTATTGCCTGTGGCATATCTGACGGCCTGGGATTCGGCACAAATACTAAAGCCGCGCTTTTATCCCGGGGGCTGGCGGAAATCTCCCGATTAGGGATCGCAATGGGAGCGGATCCTAAAACTTTTAGCGGCGTAAGCGGGCTAGGTGACTTAGTAACAACCTGTATCAGCCTTTACAGCCGTAATAGGTACGTAGGCGAACAGATCGGCAAGGGGAAAACGCTAAATGAAATAAAGAAAACAATGCGGATGGTAGCCGAAGGCATACCCACATCTAAATCTACTTACGCGTTAAGTAAAAAATATAAAGTGGATATGCCAATAATAAGGGAAGTTTACCAGGTGCTTTATAAGAATAAATCTCCTAAAGATGCGGTTAGATATCTGATGACCCGCCAGAAGAAAGCAGAGTAAAAAAGGATAGGACAATAAACTTCTTTTTTAGTTTAGGATAATGAGATTGTGGATTGGTAAAGCTATACGCTAATATGCGGGCATAGCACAGAGGAAGTGCAGTAGCCTTCCAAGCTACCTACACGGGTTCGAGTCCCGTTGCCCGCTATAAGTAGCCTTCTCCCGCTCAGAGAATATAGCAGAGAGGCGGGATCCCGCTATGATATAATATTAATAGTGGCGGGACAAGCGTAACATATATGTGAGTTCGATTCTCATCGCCCGCTATTGATAATATTCAAAAAGGGATTGCGAATATGAACAAAGAAAGAAGAAAATCCATACGCATCAAAAAACAGATAGACGCCCAATATCAACATATTATTAACGATAAAACAGTCTGGATTACAGTATTGGTCAATGATATCAGCGAAGCCGGGGCCTGCGTACTAATAGATAGATTCCCCCTGATAGGAGAAGAAATTATATTACGCTTAAGAACACCTTTAAATCCTGGAGAATGGCTTCAGGTCAATACCAAAGTCATAGACGTAGATAAATATATGACTAACACGTATTTTGCTAGATTGCATTTTATAGATCTGCAGGTCGAATATAAAGAACGAATTAGAGAATATATTGATTTTTATCTGAAACGGGAGAAGCGCTTATGAAAAAAATAAACGTAGGAATAATTGGTTTCGGAAATGTCGGTTCGGGGGTTATCAGGATCTTGCAGGAGAGATCCGGATTACTATCCCAAAAGGTAGGTCTGGGCATCCAGGTCAAGAAAATCTGCGATAAGGATATTTTATCTAAACGCAATGTCAATATTAACAAAGGACTTTTGACTAAAAATCCTCTGGATATTATAAATAACCCTCAGATAGATATAGTGGTGGAATTAATGGGAGGTATACATCCGGCCAAGGAGCTTATCTTAGGCGCTTTAAAAAAAGGGAAGAACATCGTCACTGCTAACAAAGCTTTATTGGCCCTTTATGGTAAAGAATTATTTGCTACTGCCTTTGACTGCGGAAAAAATATTTATTTTGAGGCAGCGGTCGGAGCAGGTATTCCGATCATTAAATCGCTCAAAGAAGGATTAGTGGCTAACAAATTCAATAGTATCTACGGCATAGTCAATGGGACCTCTAATTTTATACTCTCTCAGATGTATAATAATAATTGTTCCTTTAATGAAGCCTTAAAAGAAGCTAAGGCCAGGGGATTTGCTGAAAAAGACCCGACCCTGGATATTGAAGGAATTGATTCAGCCCATAAGTTAATAATACTTACCTACCTTTGCTTTGGAAGGCTGATCTCGCTTGATGATATTTATATTGAAGGAGTTTCTCGTATATCCCTGGCTGATATTAATTATGCCAAGGAATTAAACCTCAAGGTAAAATTATTAGCCATTGCTAAAAAAGAGGGCGACAGCCTGGATGTCCGGGTCCACCCGACCCTGATACCTAATGAACACATGCTCTCTTCTGTAGATGAAGTCAATAACGCTATTTATGTATCTTCGGACCTGGCCGGCAATCTTTTATTCTATGGCCCGGGGGCCGGTCAATCATCAGCGGCCTCGGCCGTAGTCTCGGATATAATTGATTTAACCAATGATATAAAAGCCGGTTTATTCCGGTCGACCTTGAATATTATCACTGATAAGTCAATAAAAAAATTGTCCAAAATAGATGAGATACAAAGCCGCTACTATATCCGGATGCTAGTTTTAGATAAGCCTGGCGTACTGGCTAAGCTATCCGGGGTATTATCTAAATTCGGAATCAGTATCGCTTCGGTAACCCAGAAAGAGAGAAGAAAAGCCCAGAGCGTGCCCATTGTTATGATTATCCACGAAGCTAAAGAAAAGAATTTAAGAGAGGCTTTACGGATTATTGATCGCCTGGATATTGTGAAGGAAAAATCCGTGGCTATCCGGATGGAGAGAGTATGATTTCCGATAAAGCATATAAAGGCTTGATAATTAAGTATCGACAATATCTGCCGGTAACCAAAAAAACGCCGGTGATTACCCTTAATGAGGGAAATACTCCTCTGATTTATGCCAATTACCTGAGCAAGATGATTGGAAAGGGTTTTGAAGTTTATTTAAAATACGAAGGATTGAATCCCACTGGTTCATTTAAAGACCGGGGCATGACCCTGGCAATATCAAAAGCCTGCGAAGAAGGCTCAAAAGCGGTGATCTGCGCTTCAACCGGTAATACCTCAGCATCCGCAGCTGCCTACGCTGCCAGGGCAGGAATCAAATGTATCGTGCTTATACCCAGCGGAGCAATTGCTTTAGGTAAATTAAGCCAAGCCTTGATCCACGGAGCTACTGTTTTAGCTGTAGACGGTAATTTTGACGATGCGCTAAATCTGGTTAAGGAGATTACAGCTAAATACCCCATTACCTTAGTAAATTCACTTAATCCTTATCGTATTGAAGGGCAAAAAACCGCCAGTTTTGAAATCTGCGATTTCTTGACCGATGCACCAAATTTTCAGATTATGCCCGTAGGAAATGCCGGAAATATTACTGCCTACTGGAAAGGTTATAAGGAGTATAAAAAAATAGGTAAATCCGTTAAATTACCCAGAATGCTGGGTTTCCAGGCTGAAGGTTCGGCCCCCATTGTAAGAGGCCATCCGATTAAAAATCCTGAAACTATTGCCACGGCGATAAGGATAGGCAATCCTGCCAGCTGGAAACAGGCAGAACAAGCCCGCGACGAATCCAACGGTCTTATTGACCTGGTCTCGGATAAAGAAATAATCCAAGCCTATAAACTATTATCGATAAAAGAAGGGGTGTTTGTAGAACCAGCATCAGCAGCTTCTATTGCCGGATTATTAAAATTAGCTAAAAAGGGCTATTTTGAGCGGTTGTCGGTTAGCGGTTGTCGGTTAGCGTCCGCTCACCGTTCACCGCGAACCGCGAACCGAAAGCTTCGCATTGTATGTATACTCACCGGACATGGCCTGAAAGATCCGGACAGGGCAATTAAAACTATTAAAGCGCCAAAGATCATAAAACCAAATATGAAGGCGATATTGAAAGAAATTGGATACTAGCAAAACTAAAAACTCAAAGCGCAAGACTCAAAGTTTAAAACTTAAAGCTAAAAACTTTAAGCGCAAAACTCAAAGCTTAAAGGGAAAAAAGGTATTAATTACTGCCGGACCGACTTGGGCAGCCATAGATGATGTAAGGGTAATCTCTAATACTGCCACAGGAGAAACCGGAAGGCTTTTAGCTGAGAAATTAACAACTAAAGGCGCTAAGGTTGCTCTTCTAATTAACGCGGAAAACAGATGCTGGCTAAATAAAAAAATTAAAATTCTGACCTTTAGGTTCTTTGACCAGCTCAAAAAACATATTGTCAAAGAAGTGTCATCCGGAAGATACGATATTTTTATACATTCAGCCGCAGTTTCTGATTATAGGCCGGCTAAATCAGTTAAAGGAAAAATCAATTCGGGTAAATTTAAGCTCCGCCTGGATTTAGTCCCTACCCCTAAAATCATTAACCGGATAAAGAAAATTGATAGTTCTTTGTTCTTAGTTGGTTTCAAATACGAGCCTGGTAATGATAAAAAAACTTTGATTCAGAAGGCAAAAAAACTAATGTCTAAGTCAAACGCGGATATTATTGTTGCCAATACATCAGGCAAAAAAGGTTACCAAGCGTATATCATAAACAGGGATAAGATATTCTGTGGTCCGGTCTATAATAAATCGGTAATGATCAATAGCCTTATACAGGCGATAAACAGGTCATTTGGTTTAAAGAAAACGTTACAAAAAAGCAATTAAGGAATATAATATAAACCATGAAATACATAGTTTTAGTCGCGGATGGAATGGCGGATTACCCGATTGCAGAATTGGGTAATCGTACGCCTTTGGAAGCTAGCCGCACTCCTAATATGGATTATATAGCTAGGCAAGGAAGGCTGGGCCGGGTAAAAACTATACCCGAGAATATGATTCCAGCTTCAGATGTGGCTAATATTTCTATACTGGGATACGATCCTAAAATATATTATACCGGCAGAGGGCCCCTAGAGGCGGCTAATTTAGGCATTGAAATGGAAGGCGATGATGTGGCTTTTCGCTGCAACTTAGTTACTATCGCTAATGATAAAATGATAGATTACAGCTCTGGGCATATAAGTTCTAAAGAGGCCAGCGTTTTGATTAAGGCAGTCAACCATAATTTAGGCAGCGATAAATTCAAATTCTATCCCGGGATAAGCTACAGGCATTTATTGCTGGTAAAAAAAAGCGCTGATGAGCAACTGGAAAAAATAAATTGCGTCGCCCCCCATGATATCTTTGAACAGAATATTGTTAAATTTCTGCCTAAAGGAAAAAATAGCGATAACTTAATCAAGTTAATGCGTGATTCCCAAAAAGTCCTGGAGGCCCATGAGATAAACCAAGTGAGAATTGACCTTAAGGAGAATCCGGCAAATATGATTTGGTTGTGGGGCCAGGGGAAAAAGCCGGATTTACCTAAATTTACCGATAAGTACGGGCTCAGCGGTAGCGTAATATCTGCGGTTGATCTGATCAAAGGTCTGGGTAAGGTTATCGGACTCAACGTAATTAATGTTGCCGGCGCTACCGGATACTATGATACCGACTATAAAGGTAAGGCTAATGCCGCGATAAGGTCCCTGGAGAACAATGATTTTGTTTTTGTCCATGTGGAGGCACCGGATGAGGCCGGGCATAACGGAGATTTGAGGGAAAAGATAACCGCTATTGAAAGATTTGACCAGTTAGTGGTAGGGACAATATTAGAGGCATTTAAACGTAAAAAGAATTTTAAGATCATGGTTTTGCCTGACCACGCGACACCGGTATCTTTAAAAACGCATACCTCTGATGTAATATGTTTCGGCATTTTCGGGAAAGGCATCATCGGCAGGGGTTTTTTGAATTACAGCGAAAAGGAGGCGGCGAAATCCGACCTCTATTTTGATAAAGGCCACGAATTAATGGATTATTTTATTAAATCCTAAAAAAGCAGAGGTGATCATGAATGAGAAAAGAAAATTTTACAGGTCGGCGGTTCCGCTGGATAAACTGAAGTGCAGGATAATCGAGCCCGTAAGCATAGCTAACGATACTGAATTTTCTATTCTTAATATAAGCGTAATGGGCATAGCCTTTGAAAGCGATGAAAAAATAGACCACGACGCCATCAGGCTAGCGATCAAATTTCCTTTTACTTCTTATGAAGAAGCGGCCTATGTCTGGGGCAGGGTAGTATATTCGAATAAAATGCTGAATAATGATAAACACCTTATCGGTATAGCCTTTATAAGAAAAAAACAGGGTCATAAATAATGAAAAAACTGATTGTGCAGAAATTTGGCGGTTCTTCGGTGGCGAATGTCGAACGAATTCAGAATGTAGCTAAAAGGGTCGTTGGCTATAAAAAAGAAGGCCATGATTTAGTGGTGGTAGTATCAGCCTTAGGAGACACTACCGATGAACTGATCGAACTGGCAAATCAGATCAGCAATGATCCTCCGGAACGGGAGATGGATATGCTTTTATCAACTGGAGAACAGATATCCGTTGCCCTGCTGGCTATGGCAATCCATAAGCTTGGCTTTGAGGCAATTTCTTTTACCGGAGCGCAAGTCGGGATAATTACCGATAAAAACCACACCCAGGCCAGGATTATCAAAATAAATGCCGATAGAATCCGCCGAGCCTTAAAAGAAGGCAAGATCGTTATTGTAGCCGGGTTTCAGGGAATAACCATCGATGAAAATATCACTACCCTGGGAAGAGGCGGGTCTGATCTTACTGCCGTGGCCTTGGCCAAAGAACTAAACGCTAACGAATGCGAGATATATACCGATGTAGAGGGTATTTATACTACGGATCCCCGGATCGAACCCAAGGCAAAAAAGATTAAAGCCATTACTTTTGACGAAATGCTGGAGATGGCTTCTTTGGGCGCCCAGGTAATGCAGCCCCGTTCCATAGAAGTAGCCAAGAAATTCAACGTCCCGATACACGTACGTTCGTCATTATCATTAAAACGCGGAACTATGATCATCAAGGAGGTAAAAATAATGGAAGATGCGCTTATCACCGGCGTAACCCTGAATAAAAATGAGACCAAGATTACTGTCTGCGATGTTCCGGATAAGCCCGGAGTGGCAGCCAGAATATTTAAAGAACTCTCTGATAGCGGCATTAGCGTAGACATGATCGTTCAGAATGTCTCTCATACCCGCAAAACCGATATCTCGTTTACCGTGTCTAAGGCAAATTCTGCTAAAACAATACGCAAGGCTAAAAAAACATCCCAGGCGATCGGTGCAGGCGTTGTACTGGAAGACGCAGATATTGCCAGGGTCTCGGTAGTCGGCGTAGGCATGAAATCACACCACGGAGTTGCCGCGACCATGTTCGGGACTTTAGCCGAAAATAAAATCAACATTGAAATGATCTCTACATCCGATATAAGTATCTCCTGCATCATCCAGAAGAAATTCGCGGAATTAGCAGTTAGAGAAATACATAAAAAGTTTGGCCTGGGATAATAATTTAAGCCGGAGGCATGAAATGCGCAAGATTCAAATATATGATACGACCTTAAGAGACGGATCCCAAGGCGAAGGTATTTCTTATTCGGTCAGCGATAAAGTGCGTATCGCTGAAGAATTAGACCTTTTGGGAGTTGATTATATTGAAGGCGGCTGGCCAGGTTCAAACCCGAAAGACATGGAATTCTTTTTAAAGATGTCCCAGAAGACCCTGAAAAATGCCCAATTAACCGCTTTTAGTATGACTCGCAGGCCGAATATCAGAGCATCCCAGGACACGAATATAAAAGATTTGATCAAATCCCGGGTCAAGATCATAACCATTGTCGGTAAAACTTGGGATCTGCACGTCAGCGACGTTTTAAAAGTAACCTTGGATGAAAACCTGGAAATGATCAAAGATACTGTTTCTTTTTTAGTGTCTGCCGGCCTTACTGTTTTTTATGATGCTGAACATTTTTTTGACGCCTATAAGGCTAATAAGGAATACGCTTTAAAAACTATTGCCTTCTGCCAAGAGGCAGGGGCTAAAGCGGTTGTGCTCTGTGATACTAACGGTGGCTCGCTTCCTTCGGAGATTTCGCAGGTGATCAATCAAATCCTACCCTTAGTGAAAGTTCCCTTAGGTATTCACTGCCATAATGATTGCGGAATGGCTATAGCTAATTCAATCGCGGCAGTTGAATCCGGGGCTGATATGGTCCAGGGAACTATTAACGGTTATGGTGAACGCTGCGGTAACGCTGATCTGATCCCGGTTATCGCTAATCTCAGAATTAAGTTAGGACTTAAGGCGTTGGGCGAAGACAAATTAAAAGAATTAACCAAGGTCTCCCATTTTGTCAGTGAAATAAGCAATATGAAACAAAGGGATGACCAGCCTTTTGTGGGAGCCTCGGCATTTGCCCACAAAGGCGGAATGCACATCAATGCGGTAATAAAGAACTCTCTGGCCTACGAGCATTGCGAGCCAGGGATCGTCGGTAACCATAGGAGATTCTTGATATCGGAGCTGGGAGGAAAAACCGGGATAATGCTCAGGGCTAAAGCCATGGAATTTGACTTAAGCAAAGAGAATCCTCAGACCCAGAGAATACTTAAATTGATCCAGAACCTGGAACATCAAGGGTATCATTTTGAAGCGGCTGAGGCATCTTTTGAATTATTAATGAAGAGGGCGCTTAAGAAGTATAAAAAATTCTTTGAATTGCAGGGATTCAGGATTGTGATAGAGAAGATATCCAATAAAAAGATAACCTCGGAAGCGATCATAAAACTAAAGGTAAAGGGCAAAATGGAACATACCGCCGCTGAAGGGGATGGCCCGGTCAATGCCCTGGATAATGCCGTAAGAAAAGCCTTAAAAAATTTCTATCCCACATTGTCTAAAATGCATCTGGCGGACTTTAAGGTCCGGGTATTGGATGAACAAGCCGGAACCGCGGCTAAAGTACGGGTATTAATTCAGTCTCAGGATGAAAAGGATGATTGGAATACCATCGGCGTGCATGAAAATATTATCGAGGCATCCTGGCAGGCGATGGTCGACAGTATCGAATATAAATTGCTTAAAGATAAAGTATCTTAAATGCCTGAACTTGACAAGCAGTATAACCCCAAAGAAACCGAAGATAAATGGTATAAATTCTGGGAAGAAAATAACCTCTTTGCTGCAAAACCTCAATCCCCTAAAAAACCATTCAGCATAGTAATTCCGCCTCCTAATGTAACCGGCATCCTGCATATGGGCCATGCCCTGAATAATACTATTCAGGACATTCTCATCCGCTATCATAGGATGAAAGGGGAAGAATCATTATGGATGCCCGGGACTGACCACGCCGGGATCGCTACCCAGAATGTAGTGGAGAAATCAATTGCTAAAGACGGACTGAAGCGTCAGGATCTAGGCCGGGATAAATTTATCCAGAGGGTCTGGCAATGGAAGGAAGAATACGGCTCGACCATTATCCGTCAGCTTAAAAAATTAGGGTCTTCCTGTGATTGGCAGAGGATCCGCTTTACCATGGATGAAGAATACTCGAAATCCGTGGTCGAGGTTTTTGTTAGGCTTTATGAAAAAGGCCT
The DNA here is from genome assembly GCA_043812955.1 of Candidatus Omnitrophota bacterium. Classification (GTDB taxonomy): domain Bacteria; phylum Omnitrophota; class Gorgyraeia; order Gygaellales; family Profunditerraquicolaceae; genus JAHKAP01. Next base: position 34,688 of record JBDRLN010000064.1, read on the forward strand.
GATCTATCAAGGCAATTATATTATCAACTGGTGCCCGCGCTGCCAAACCGCGCTATCCGATGAAGAAGCCCCTCACCATGAGCTCCAGGGAAATTTATATTATTTACGATATCCGCTTAAAGATTACCCGCAAGATTTCGTAGTTGTTGCAACTACCCGTCCGGAAACAATGCTGGGGGATACTGCGGTAGCAGTAAATCCTAAAGACAAACGCTACCAGAAATTAATCGGTAAAATCCTTATCCTGCCGCTGATTAAGCGCGAAATTAAAATTATCGCTGATTCTATGGTAGATACAAAATTCGGTACAGGGGCGGTTAAGGTTACTCCGGCCCATGACCCGAATGATTACGCTTTAGGCAAAAAACACAACCTGGAATTCGTGAATGTAATGTATCCTGATGCCCGAATGAATCAAAATGCCGCAGATTATAAAGATATGGACAGGTTTGAAGCTAGAGAGGTCATCCTGGAAGATTTAAAAGAACAGGGGCTTTTAGAAAAAATCGAACCTCATAATTTGTCCGCCGGACACTGCTACCGCTGTCACACCATAATCGAACCTTATCTATCCAAACAGTGGTTTGTGAAAATGAAACCTTTGGCTATACCGGCTATAGAGGTAGTTAAAAAAGGTAAAATAAAATTTTATCCCAGCCGCTGGACTAAAGTTTATCTTAACTGGATGGAGAATATCCAGGATTGGTGCATATCCCGTCAGATCTGGTGGGGACATCGCTTGCCGGTATATTATTGTAAGGATTGCCTGCAACAAGCCTGCGGGTCCACAGTCCACAAAGTCCATCAGTCCACAACAAACAGAAAAGGTATAATAGTTTCCTGCGTAAAACCTGAAAAATGCCCAGACTGCGGCTCAAGCGATATATATCAGGATGAGGATGTCTTAGATACCTGGTTTTCTTCCTGGCTCTGGCCTTTTGCAACTTTTAGAAGTGAATTAGACCTGAAATATTTCTATCCCACTTCAACCCTGGTAACTGCTCCTGAAATAATTTTCTTCTGGGTAGCCAGAATGATCATGGCTGGGATGGAATTCCTAAAAGACATCCCCTTTAAAGATGTCTACATCCACGGCACTGTCAGGGATATAGAAGGTAAAAAAATGTCCAAATCATTGGGAAATATAATTGATCCCTTGGAAATTATTAATGAATACGGAACTGATGCCCTGCGTTTCAGCTTAATTTCTATAACTGCCCAGGGCCAGGATGTATTCCTCTCTAAGGAAAGGTTTGAACAGGGAAGGAATTTTGCTAATAAGATCTGGAATGCCTCCAGATTTATCCTGATGAACCTGGGATCCGAGAATACAAAAGCAGATCTATGTGCTTTCTTTAAACAAGAGCGATTAGATACGGCTAATCGCTGGATCTTAAGCCGTTTTTACTCAACAGTTAAACAAGCCTATAAATTACTGGATAACTACCGTTTTAATGAAGCGCTGAACCTGCTTTATCATTTTTTTTGGCATGAATTTTGCGATTGGTATTTAGAGATCATCAAAGCGGATATCAAAAACCCCCATAATCAGGTAGTGATGTATAAAATACTGGAAAAATTCTTAAAGGCAATTCATCCTTTTATGCCTTTTATCAGCGAAGAGATTTGGCAAAAACTTCCCCATCAGGACATATCAATAATGGTTACACGGGTTGTGCATATCCAGGAAGAGATTATTGATAAAAAAATTGAAAATAAAATGGCTTTGTTGCTTGAATTAATTACTACCATTAGGAATATGCGCTGGGAATTAGAGATATTACCCCAGGCCTGCGTAGATGTCAAAATCTGTACTTTAAACAAGGCTAATAGGGCTTTTATAGGGCAATCTTCGGCTTGCGTTAAAAACCTGGCAAAACTAATGAATCTTGTTTTAGAATCAGAATATGGGCCTGCGCAGGGTCAATTTGCCGTGGTTTTAAAGGATATGCACGTGGTTATTCCTCTTGCCGGACTGATAGATATTGAAAAATATAAGCAAAAAACATGGGAAAGAATCAAAAAAACCGATTCCGATATTAAAGCCAAAGGAATAATGTTGGCAAATAAAGATTTTGTTAAAAGGGCTCCCGCGCACATCGTAGAAAAGGAGAAACTTAAACTCCAGGAACTTAATGAAACCCTTAATAAACTGAAAGGAGTCATCCATGGCCTTGGATAAACTAGACCCTCGTAAGATAGAAAGCATAGTTAAACAAGCTTTAGTTGAAGATATTGGCAAAGGAGATATTACCACTCAGTTAACTATCCCTAAAGATAAACTTATTAAAGGAACAGTGCTGGCTAAAGAAGATTGCGTAGTTTGCGGATTAGATATAATGGAGGCGGCTTTTAAAACCGTAGATAAAAATATTAAATTCTCTCCTCAGGCTAAAGAGGGACATAAAGTTAAGAAAGGGAAGGCGATTGCCCTGGTAGAAGGCAAGGCCCAAAATATTCTTAGCGCTGAGCGGGTAGGATTGAATTTATTATCCCTGCTTTCATCCGTAGCCACTAAAACCAGGGAATATGTGGATAGGATTGAACCATCTAAAGTAAAGATCTCGGATACCCGTAAGACCATTCCCGGTTTGAGGGACCTGCAAAAATACGCGGTCAGGGTAGGAGGAGGACATAACCACCGCATGAGCCTGGATGAAATGGTCCTAATCAAAGACAACCATATCAAGGTTACCGAGGGATATTCCAAACTTCCTATCGTGCCTAAAGGCTTTAAGATTGAGGTAGAGGTTCAAAATCTGGAAGAATTTAAACATGCGCTTAAATTTAAGCCGGATTTTATTATGCTGGACAATATGGATATAGCCGATATGAAAAAAGCTGTAGAGATACTTAATAATACTCTTTTTAAAAGCCATCATCCCCGGACAAAACTTGAAGCCTCGGGAGGAGTTAATCTGGATAATATTAAGGAGATTGCCTCAACCGGAGTAGATATAATCTCCATCGGAGACATTACTCATTCCATAAAATCGGTTGACATATCCCTAGAAGTTGAATGAAAAGAATAGTATTACCGGTAGCGGTATTTTTATTCAGCGCCATATTCATTTATTCCCTTCGTGCCCAAAATTTCGCGAAAAAACCTCAGGAAAAAATATCCCTGTCTGAGCCTCAAAAATCATTAGTTAAAGGCGAAACCCTTGAATACTCGGTTGAGTGGCTAGGTATACCCTCCGGGGTAATAATTTTTAATGTCGTAGGTACATTTAACTACAAGGGAAGAGAATGCTATTATCTGAAATTCTGGGCTAGACTAAATAATTTTTTTGCCAGGTTTTATGATGTTGAATACAACATCGAAAGCTTTGTAGACGTTGAGCATTTTTATCCCTATTATTATATAAAGAGGAGCCGTTACCGGAATAAATTATGTGTTGAAACGATTGAATTTGACCGCTTGGCCAATACTGCTAAAACCACTATCGACGGAATAACCGAGGACCTGATAAACTCGTCGTTAAAAAATAAAGTCAAACAACCCCGTACTTCGCTGATCAATGAAAAAAGCCTTGATCCGCTTTCCGCAATTTATTTCCTGCGCCTTCAGGATATCGCGCTTAATCAGGAGACCGGATTCTTTATTTACCATGATCGTTCCAATTGGCAGGTTAGCGTAAAATCAGACGCTCCATATTTAAGAGACTTGCGCAGGATTGGAACGCTGGCGATTATAGAATTAACTCCGCAGTCCAGCCTCACAGGTTTTGTTTTCGGAAAAAATAACGCGAATATTTATCTAACCCCGGATTCCCGGCGTATCCCGGTAGAATTCAGTGCAAACACAGCTATAGGCTTTATCCGGGCCCGGATCAAAAAAATCCCTAATTAAAATGGATGGATTCAAACTAACCTCGCGTTACAAACCCCGCGGAGACCAGCCTAAAGCGATACAAGGATTAAATCAAAGCGTTTTAAGTAGGAATAAATATCAGACCCTTTTAGGCGTAACCGGTTCAGGTAAAACCTTTACCCTGGCAAATATTATCCATAAGGTAAATCTCCCTACCCTGGTAATATCTCATAATAAAACCCTGGCCGCCCAGTTATATTCTGAATTTAAGGAATTCTTTCCCCATAATGCCGTGGAATATTTTGTCAGCTACTATGATTATTATCAGCCAGAGGCCTACATGCCAGCAACCGATACCTATATTGAAAAAGACGCTTCCATTAATGACCGACTGGACCGCCTGCGCTTATCCGCTACCAGTAGCCTGATGTCCCGCCAGGACGTGATTATCATAGCCTCGGTATCCTGCATTTACAATCTAGGTTCGCCTGAAGAATACCGGGAATCCCTAGTTTTTATAGAAAGAGGTGAAGTTGCCTCCAGGGATAGCCTGATCTCCCGCTTTATCCGGATACAATATGAGCGTAATGATTATGAATTTGTAAGAGGCAGGATCCGGGTAAGAGGGGATGTAGTAGAAATTTACCCAACTTATAGCGAAAAAGCCCTGCGCCTGGAATTCTTTGGTGATATAATTGAAAAAATACAGGAAATAGACCCGGTATCTGCGAAAGTTTTAAATCAGTTAGAAAAAATTGCTGTTTATCCGGCAAAACATTTTATCGCCCCATCTGACAGGATTGATAGCGCAATTAAATCAATCGAATCAGAACTTAAGGTTCAATTCGACTTCTTAAAAGGCAAAAATAAGCTCTTGGAAGCCCAGCGCCTGGAATCCCGGACTAAATACGACATGGAGATGCTAAAAGAAATCGGTTATTGTCACGGGATCGAGAATTATTCCCGCCAACTCTCAAACCGGCCCGCCGGCTCAAGGCCGTATTGTTTGATCGATTATTTCCCTAAAAAATTCTTAACCATTATAGACGAATCCCATGTAACTATACCTCAAATTAGAGGAATGTATAACGGGGATAAGGCCAGAAAGGAAACTCTGGTGGATTATGGTTTTAGGCTTCCATCCTGCTTAGATAACAGACCTTTAAAATTTAGCGAATTTGAAAAGGTCATCCAGCAGGTTATTTTTACCTCAGCTACTCCGGATGAATATGAAACTAAGAAAAGCAAAAATAAAATATTTGAACAAATAATCCGGCCTACCGGGTTAGTTGACCCACAAATCATCATCAGGCCTACCGAAGGGCAGATCCCAGATTTAATCCAGGAGGTTAAGAAACGGTCTAAGCAAAACAGCCGGATCTTATTAACTACCTTGACTAAAAGAATGGCCGAAGATTTGACCAGTTACCTTCAAGAAAAAGGACTTAAGGTTAAATATTTGCATTCCGAGATCAAAACTATCGAACGCTCTAAAATACTCAGAGCCTTAAGGCGGAAGGAATTTGACTGCCTGGTAGGGATTAATCTTTTAAGAGAAGGTCTGGATCTACCCGAAGTATCCTTGGTAGCGATCTTAGACGCGGATAAAGAAGGCTTCCTACGATCGGCAACATCACTGATCCAGGTTTCCGGGAGGGCGGCCCGCAATATTAACGGCTGCGTAATAATGTACGCCGATACAATAACTGGATCAATGAAAAAAGCGATTACCGAAAGCTCACGGCGCAGGAAGATCCAACTGGAATTTAACCGGAATAATAAAATCACTCCTAAAGGAATAGTAAAAGCGATAAAATCAGGAATAGAGGATATGGAAAGCGCGGAAGAATTTGTCCAAGACCTTACAGGTGTGAAAAAAGAGGAATACGAGTTGAAAAATTATATTTCCGAGTTAGAATATGAGATGGAATTAGCCAGCCGTAACCTGCATTTTGAAAAAGCGGCTCAGCTAAGGGACAAGATAAAAGACATTAAAGACAGCCTGAAGTCTAAAGGCTAAAATTAAAAGTCTAAAGGACGAATAAAGATTAAAGGTAAAAGATAAAAAGTATAAAATCATATGTTTAAATCTTTGATCTTGGAGTTTTGGTCTTCCTTTAAGATTTAAACTCCAATCTTTAAACCTTAAGGTCACTAAATATGTTATTAGCACTCGATATAGGTAATACTAACATAGCTCTAGGCGTATTCACCAATAACCAACTTATTAGAAAATACGCCATTCCCACTAAAATTAAAGATTATTACCCGGATTTAAAAAAAATTACTCGGAAAAACAGAATTACCAGCTGCATCATCTGCAGCGTTGTTCCGAAGGTAACTAAACGATTAACCTGGGCGCTTAGAAAAGCAGCAGTTAAGAAAATCGGGGTCTGCGGCGTTCATCGTAAAATCCCGATTAAAAACCTTTACCACTATCCTAGCCAGGTTGGCCAAGACAGATTAGTAAACGCTTATGCCGCTATATCTCTTTACCGATCTCCGGCAATTATCATAGATTTCGGAACCGCAATAACCTTTGATGTTGTTTCCGCTAAAAAAGAATATAAGGGAGGGCTGATCATTCCCGGATTAGGAATCTCTTTGGAGACCCTGGCGGAGAATACCGCACTTTTGCCGAAAGTTAAATTAGCTAAACCCCGTGAGCTTATTGGCCAAGATACCCGCAATAGCATTTTAAGCGGAATAATCTATGGATATAGTACGCTAACTGACGGCTTAATCAGGAAACTAAAAACCAACCTCAATAATAAACCCATAGTTATCGGCACTGGCGGTAATATTAAACTGATAGCTGATTACTGCCGGGAAATAGATAAAATAGACATCAATCTCACCCTCAAAGGCCTTTCTTTAATCTCTAAATCTACGTAGAGATGGGAAGAAACGGGGTCAGAATTTTTTTTAATTAGGGGACGTTTCTATTTTTAATTACTTTAAAAGAAAAAAATAGAAACGTCCCCTAATCGTCCCCTAATTTTGCTTGACAAAACATTGTTTTACTTGTATATGTATAATTAGTGTAGATATGCTTTGATATGTCTAAATAGGAGATGAATTTATGTCCAAAACTCAAGAAATCATGACCACCAAAGAGGTAGCTGACTATTTGCATGTGCACCCCTTAACTGTTCATCGCTATGCCCGAGAAGGTAAGATACCGGCATTTAAAATCGGGACAGACTGGCGTTTTCATCGCAAATATCTGGAAAATTGGATTCGGCAAAAGGTGGACTCAAAAAACAAATGAATTAATTTATCCCTAAAACATTATTTTAGCTATGTGGTATTGGGTATTTTGCGCGATATTCTCGGTAATAGGCAGGTCGCTATTTAGATTAAAAGTAGAGGGTCTGGAAAATATACCCTCGAAAACTAATTTTATAATAGTCTCTAATCATAATAGTTTTCTTGACCCTTTGGTATTTATGGCGGTTATTCCTAAAAAAGTATATTGCATCGCTTTAAGAGATATCTATAAAATCAACTGGATGTCCTGGTTTTTAAAGGCCGCGGAGACTTTGCCCAGTGGTAGCGCATCGATTAAAGCAGTAAACCTATTACAGCTGAACAAAAATATAGGTTTATTCCCCGAAGGGGGAATCAGTCGTGATGGTAAACTAAAAGAATTCAGAAGGGGCGCTGCTTTATTAGCCTATAAAACCGGACGCCCGATACTCCCTTGTGCGATATTAGGAACCTATGAATCGCTTCCTTTTGGCTCACGGATCCCAAGGCTGCGGCCCATAAAACTTAAGATCGGAAAACCTATTTATTTTAGTAAAGAATTCGACGAAGAGATAGATAGCCTGTCGTTACAAGACGGTATACTCAAAATCAGAACTACGATCAAAGGAATGTTAAATGCAAAATAATGAGTTGTTTGAAATAGCGTTAAGCAGAGTGATTCCGGCTGAGAAATGGAGAATAATACGCCTGCTGACTAAGGTCTGGGAATTTCCTTCCTACATAGGCTGTGTCAAAGAGGCCTCAGTTATCCAAAAAAAACATAACACTATGCGCACAAAATGGCGGATCCAGGTAGACCACGTGCCGATCAGTTGGATAGAAGAAGATACTCTGGACCTTAAAGAAAATGCCATTTACTTTAAAGCGATTGAAGGAGACTTGCCGGAATTCCAGGGTAAATGGTCATTTTACAGCCATCCTGACGGAACAGAAGTTAAGGTAAATGTCTTTCTTAAGGTCGGTATACCGGCAATCAACGATTTCGCGGATAATTATATAAAAAAATTAGTCACCAAAAATTTTGAGGCAATTCTAGAGGCAATAGAGCGTAGGCTGATCTCTACTAAATATTCCAGCTATAAACGCGGCAACAAAAATAAAATAGCTGGGTTCGGCATTATCGCCCATCTATATAATTATTGCCATCTGGAAAAATGCCTGACTACTTTAAAACCAGGCATTAAGATGCCTTCCCGGGCTTTCCTGCAGCAGCTATATCAGATTACCCCGTCATTTAAGCTCTACGATATTGGTAAGTTCACTTCTAAAACCGGTGATACGCTAAAAGGATGTGTAGTCATGGCCACTTTTATCCCGGATATGATAGAGCAGGATCAATGGGCAGTCTTCTCCAAGATCACTAAGGCCTGCAAGATCGCTGAAAAAAACGGAATAGGGATAGTTACTCTTTCCTGTTTCGCATCGATGGTGCCGCAGAAAATCGACCATAATGTTTCGGATGATGTGCAGATCCCGATAACCACGGGAAATTCATTTACCGTGGCCATGGTTATGGAATCTTTATTAAAAGCCTGCCGTTTACTGCGTATTGATTTAAAGCATTCAAAATGCGCTATTATCGGAGGCTGCGGAGATATCGGAAGCGCCTGTGCTCAGATCCTAACAGAAAAGGTAAATCAACTTTGTCTTGCCGGCAGAACTCCTGCGAAGCTAAAAAGTTTAAGCGATGAACTTACCCGTAAACACAAAGCTAAAATAATCACAAGTACTGATAATGAATTGGCGATTAAGGATGCAGATATAGTGATTTGCGCGGCTAACCCCAGCGCCTCAATCATAAACATTAACTGGTTTAAGCCCGGAGCTGTAATCTGCGACGTAGGATACCCTAAAAATACTCCATATTTTTCCAGCCGCGAAGATATTTTAATATTCTCCGGTGGTTTGGTAAAATCCCCGACACCAATAAATTTCCCAATAGATATGGGCCTGCCTGCCCCGGATATCCTCTATGCCGCTTATGCCGAAGGTATAATACTGGCATTTGAAAAAAGATATGAAAATTTCACTCCGGAAAAAGGAAATATTACCCCAGAAATGGTTGATGAGATAAAAAAACTCGGGGCTAGGCATGGATTCGAAACAGCGGACTTTTACTGGGAAGGAAAATTGATCAGCGCTGAAAAGATCAATAAAATAAAGAAAATCAAACAATTGATAAAATAATTAATATTCAATGAAAAAAGTTAAACCTCATTTTGCTTTTTTAATTCACCCGCCAGAACTTAAGGATGTTTCTAAGCGATACCCTATTGCTAATTATATACCTGGATTTATCTTGGAAAAGATCCTTCGGATTTTACCACCGCTGATCGGAACGCAGATAACCGGTTTTAAATTAAACGGTAAAGAAATCCCGGGCATAATAGTAATTTGCCCACTCACAGCCCAACAAATGTTAAAATATCCGCAGCTCGCAGAGAAAAAGGTTACTCAAAGCGTTCTCCTGGCTGAACGCCTGGGTTGCGAGTATATCGGCCTAGGTGCCTTTACCTCCATAGCTACAGATGGAGGTCTAAGTTTAATAAATAAGGTTAATAATATTAAATTAACTTCAGGTAACGTTTATGCCGCTGCCCTTATTATTGAAAATATTCAAAAAGCTGCCAAAATATTAAATACGGACATTTCTAAAGCCAGTCTGGCGATCGTAGGCGCCGCAGGTTCAGTTGGTTCGGCCTGCTCAAGAATACTCAGTAAAAAAGTAAATAAGATCATACTTATTGACAAAAGGTTCGATGAATTAGGCAAAATAGCGCAAGTTATAAAATCTAATAATAACCAGATCGATCTCGAATATTATCCCAATATACCATCGCCTATCCATGCGGATATCGTGGTTTCTGTTGCTAGCGCGTCAAAAGGTATAATTGAATCCTCACATCTAAGGCCAGGCACTATTGTTATTGATGCAGCTCAACCTCATAATGTTTCAGCAAAAGTCCTGGAAACGCGCAATGATGTAATAATCATCCATTCCGGAATAGCATATTTAGCGGGAATAGATTTACAAATGAACATCGGCCTGAACAAAGAAGAGATCTATGCCTGCCTGGGAGAAGTGTTAATGCTTATGTATCGAAACTGGGATAATCACTATAGCCTGGGGCCAGTAAATCCCGAACTTGTAGAAGAAGTACTGGTATATGCGCCGAAAATCGGATTACGGGTAGCTGATTTTCGTAATGGAAAAAAAATGGTTAAAGATGAAGATATTATTAGAGTAATAAAGAGTTGTCATAGCGGAGAGAAAAATGGCTTATCAAGTCTGTAATAAGTGTATTCTTGATACAAATATCCCTTATATTAATTTTAATAACGACGGTGTTTGTAATATATGCGTTGATCATCAAAAGGCTCTAACGGGTGAGCCGATTAAAGATTACGAAAGGTTAGAGAAAAAATTCGCAAAATTGGTAAAAACAAATAATAAAAAAATCAAGTATGACTGTTTATGCCTTTATAGCGGAGGCAAAGACAGCACTAATATGCTTTATAACCTAGTAAAAAAACACAATCTTAAAGTGTTGGCTTTTACGCTGGATAACTGGTTTCTCTCAAAACAAACCTACTCCAATATCAATAAGGTTTTATCGAAATTGAATATTGATCATATAATTTTCAAACCTTCCTGGAACTTAACGGAATCTTTATTTAAATCCGGGATTTATAAGACTGGAAATTCAAAAGAAGCTCAAAAAATGTCATTTCTGATAGGCCATGTTTGCTGGCCTTGTTTTGTTATGATTAGTATTTTTTCAATCAAAACAGCTTTAGAAAAGAATATACCCAATATTATAGTCGGCACTACTCCCGGTCAGCTTACCCAAAAGGAGAGCACTCTTTTAAGTAAATATTCCGGAATAACTGATGTGTATAAAAAAATGATACTCCCTTTTTTAAAAATACTGGATAACGATGAAAAATATTATTTGAATTTATCGCTGGGTGAAAAACTCAAGAGCCTAAAGCTTAAACTTGTACCTTTTTATGAATACCATCGATATTGCGAAGAAGACGTTTTTAAAACAGTTGAAACTGAATTTGGATGGCAAAAACCGCAGGATACTGATTCCTGCAGCAGTAATTGCTCGATTAATTCCCTGGGCATATTAATTCATAGGAAAAAATATAATATCAGTCCGTATTTAATCCCCCTGGCTCATGATGTAAGGGAAGGCTTAGTAAATCGGGAGAAGGCCATGAGCGATACATCTTCAGTCATCGACGAAAATCTGGCGCGGGATATGGCGGCAAAACTGAATATTAACTGCGAAGACATCTTATGAGCTTTAGATTAATTAATTATATTATTTCTTATGCTCTAGTGGGCACGGTATTAACCTACCTGGCTTGCTTTATTTATTTCAGAGACAGAAAAAACTGGTTATTCAAAATTTTCGCTCTTTACAATTTATCTATCGCCTGGTGGTGCATTTTCTCAATACCTGCAATAATAGCCCCTAATAACGAGACCGGCGTATTGTGGTGCAGAATATTTATCAGCGGCGTTATTTTTATGCCCACCCTGGTTCTGCATTGCGCTTATTTACTATTAGGATATTCAGATAATAATAAATGTAAACTTATATTAAAAATATCCTACCTGTTATCTTTTATATTTTTACTTTTAAACTTTACGCCTTTTTTAATTCCAGCGGCTGAAAAAAAGTCGACTTTACTTTCTTATACGGTACCGGGACCGTTTTTTCATCTTCATGTTTTACACTTCTTTTTTATTATGCTCTACGCAGAAACCCTTTATTTAACCCATTATTTAAAAATCAGGGTTAAGGAAAAAATAGAAAGCAGGAAATACCTGTATTATTTTCTTTCATCTGTCATAGCTACTTTAGGCGGTGGCGCCAATTATCTTCCTGTTTATAGGTTTGAAATTCCATTCCTGAATCCTTACGGGACATATACAATTCTTTTATACGCCTCAGTTGTTACTTATACAATTATCCGCTACCGCTTTCTAAATACGTCTGTTATTATTACTCGCGCGGGTATATTTTTAGGTGTTTACGCTATTGTCCTGGGATGCCCGTTTATCCTCGCAACCTCAGGGAAAAGCCCTCTTGTCAATCTATTCGGCCCGCTTTGGTGGGCCGGGCCGTTGGTTTTAATGGCTTCTTTGGGGACCTTGGGACCGTTTGTTTATATCTCCCTGCGCAAAAAAGCCGATGCCATACTCTTAAGAGAACAGCTGCGCTATCAGGATATCTTAAAACTGGCGGCAGTAGATATGACCCGGATCCGCAACCTGCAAAAATTACTGGATTTTATTGCCCAAATCATCACTGAATCTGTGCGCATTTCCCATTCAGTAATATATTATTTTAATCCGGAGAGTAAGCGTTTTGAATTGAAAGCCGGGATCAACTTAAATAAAAACCAGCCAACTGTAATCGATAATAAAAATAAGTTAGCCGCTTGGCTCGAGAAAAACAAACTGCCTCTGGTTTATGAAGAGATTAGAGATAGATCTAAAAATCATCCTGAATTTGTGGAATTAGAAAAACAGATGCGTTTGTTAAATGCTGATGTGGCTTTACCCTGTATCCTGGAGAATAAATTACTGGATATTATTATATTGGGGAAGAAGCTTTCAGGAAATATCTATACCTCTGACGATCTGGATAACTTCCTTACTTTAGCAAAAGAAACCGCCTTGGCTACGGAAAATGCCCAACTATATGGGAAAATAGAGGAAGATGTGAAGCAAAGGACCAAAGACCTGGTGGAGCTTCAAAAACAACTTATCCAGGCAGAAAAATTAGCCACCGTAGGTACGCTTGCTGGCGGCGTAGCCCATGAAATAAATAATCCCCTGACTGCGATCTTAACTAATGTCCAGATGCTCTTAAGATCGGATGAGTTAGATAAAGAGTCGCTAGAGATGATCGAAGAAGCGACTAAACGCTGCAAGACTATTGTTCAGAAATTAATGGTTTACGCCAAAAAACCGCATCAGGAAACAATCGCTCCTTCTAAGATAAATTTAAAGGATACTCTTAATAGCGCTATCGCCTTCCTGAAATATCAATTTGAGCAGGATAATATAAAAATCAATATCGATGCCCTCAGGGATACTTATTTAGTTGAAGGCAACCAGAATGAGCTAGAGCAGGTAATAACCAACATAATACTCAATGCCAAAGATGCCATTAAACAAATTAAAAAAAGTGGTATAATAGAGTTGTCTCTAACGCAAACTGAAAGTTCGGTTAAAGTTGAAATCAAGGATGATGGAGTAGGAATTTCTAAAGATATAATCAACCGGATATTTGACCCTTTTTTTACCACTAAAGACGTGGGTAAAGGCTTAGGCCTGGGACTTTCGATCTGCCAATCTATCCTGGAAAAACATAAAGGAAAAATCACGGTCCGCTCTGAAATTAATAAAGGAGCGGTGTTTACTATTATATTACCCGGCTTAAAAGATATCGACAGAGCAAATAGCTTAAAAGATGGAGGCCGCAATGGCTAAAAGGATCCTGATAGTTGATGATGAAGCAATGATAACCAAGAGCCTGAAAAAACTACTCACTAAAGAAGGTTTTGAGCCAGTCATTGTCTCAGGAGGCAACGAGGCATTGGGCCAGGTAAAAACTAATGACTTTGATTTGTTGATTATAGACATACGTATGCCCCAGATGGATGGGATTGAAACGATCCGGGCGATCAGAGAGTATATGGCGGTAGAAGGCAAAGATCCTATACCGGAAATTGTTATCACCGGCTATGCTGATGAAAATAAATATAAATGCGCGGTTGACTTAAAAGTAAACGCCTATATCTATAAACCATTTGATACCAGCGAGTTCCTTGGCACAATAAGAGAAGTTCTAGAGAAAAACCCTTAGGATATGAACAAAGCAGTCATTACAGGAGTCGGGGTAATTGCTCCAAACGGGATCGGTAAAGAGGAATACTGGAAAGCCTTGAAAAGCGGTACATCCGGGATAAGGCCGATCAGTGTTTTTGATTCCAGCTTATTTAAGGCCCACTTAGCCGCGGAAGTAATTAATTTTGATCCGGTAACCTATTTGGGAGACAAGGGTTTAAGAAATCTGGACCGGGGAACTAAATTCCTTTGTTCCGCGGCCAAATTAGCCATAGACGACGCCAAGCTAGAGATTAACGATGATAATTCTAATGACATCGGAGTTGTTACAGCTACAACCTTGTCCGTTATCTGGAATATCTCCACATTCAGTAAAGAAGCCGAAGACGAAGGCCCTCAATTCGTAAACCCGGCCATGTTTCCCGGAACAACCATTAATGCCCCTTCAAGCCAGGTATCCATAAGATTCAATATAAAAGGCTTTAATACTACTATCTCCACAGGCTTTACCGCAGGTTTAGACAGCCTTAGGTACGCTATTGATTTTATTAAACTTGGCCGGGCAAAAGCGATTTTAGTCGCTGGAGTAGAATCTCTTTTTTTTCAGACCTTTGTTGGTTTCCATAAACTGGAATTCCTGGCCGGTATTAAAGGAGAAGAGGTATGCGCTCCTTTTGACCTGCGTAGAAACGGTATCATAATTGGAGAGGGGAGCGCCGTACTGATCCTGGAAAACGAAAAAGACGCTTTAAAAAGAAAAGCTAAAATATATGCTGAAGTTTCCGCGGTCGAGAATTTCTTCGACCCTTTTCGCAGCGGCAGATATAATCCCAAGGCCGAAGGATTAAAACGCTCAATTACCCATTCTTTAAAAAAAGCAAAAATAAAAAACAGCGAAATAAATTATATCTCATCTTCTGCTAACTCAGTTCCGGCGCAGGATATGTTAGAAACTAAAGCGATTAAAGATGTTTTTGAAAACCAAGCAAGGAACATTCCGATTAGCTCTATTAAATCTATGATTGGAGAAGCGGTAAGCGCGTCAGGGATATTGCAGGTTGCTGCGTGTTTAGGGGCTATGGAGAATAATTTCATACCTCCGACCATAAATTACCAAGCACCTGACCCGGCTTGCGATTTAGATTATGTCCCCAATAAATCCCGGGATAAAAGGGTAGAAAAAGCCTTAATAACTAATTTTGGTCCGGGCGGAAACAATGCCGCAGCCATCATTGTGAAATATGAATAAGAATACCAGAATAGTAGTTACCGGCTTAGGAGTGATCTCTGCTATCGGGATCGGAAAAAAGCAATTTTGGGATGCCGCACTTGCCGGGACATCCGGGATCAGCGATATCGTTTCTGTAGACACTACTGGTTTTAAATGCCATCGTGGCGGAGAAGTCAAAGATTTCCATCCTGAAGATTTTATTCCTAAAAGAAAGGTTAAATATCTTGGCCGGGCTTCACAACTGGCTATTGCCGCTGCTAAATTAGCCATTGAAGATAGCGGAATTGTATTTAAAGAAATACCTAAAACAAAACTAGGTGTCCTCGTGGGCACTACTATGGGCGAAAAACCTGTGGAAGAATTAATTCAGTCCTGGGTAAAAGGCGGATTAAAAGATTTAGACCGGCGCAGGATCCTTCAGGCCTCAGCCAATAATATATCGGCCAATGTAGCTTTGTATTTTAAAGCCAAAGCTCAGAATTATCTTTTTCCAACAGCCTGCGCAGCCGGAAACTACGCTATTGGATATGGATTTGATTTGATTAAAAGCGGCAGCTTGGATTTTGTTTTAGCCGGAGGGGCAGAACCTTTTTCTTATACCGCTTATATGGGTTTTCAACGGCTTTACGCCATGGCAACTGATAAATGCCAACCCTTTGATAAAAACCGCAAAGGAATGATGTTAGGCGAAGGTTCAGGAATGCTTCTTTTAGAAAAACTGAAGTCAGCCCTGGAAAGAGGGGCGAATATCTACGCCGAGATCTTAGGATACAGCCTATCCTGCGATGCCCATCATCCTACAGCTCCTGAAGTTGGCGGGATTTCTATGGTTATGGAAAAAGCCCTAAAGGAAACTAATATTTCTTATAAAGACGTTGATTATATCTGTTCTCACGGCACCGGCACACCGATGAATGATAAGGTTGAATCCCAGGCAATTAAGAATGTATTTAAAGAACGCTATAAAGATATACCGGTAAATTCCCTAAAATCAATGCTCGGACATAGCATGGGCGCTGCCTCAGCGATTGAGGCTTTATCCTGTTGCTTGTCGGTAAAAGAGGACCTGATCCCGCCGACTATAAATTACGAAACCCCTGACCCGGATTGCGATATAGATTGTGTCCCGAATGTCAAAAGAGAAAAAATTGTGAATATCGCCTTTAATAACGGTTTTGCTTTTGGCGGGAATAATTCCTGTTTAGTGATTAAAAAATTCATTAAATAAGTGAGGGCATAAGTTATGGAGCTGGACATAATAAACAAGGCGTCCGCCACAAAGTCGCCACAGGAATTGGCGACCCGCCAAGCTATGTGGAGGGATCGGCGGATCCGCCAATATTTATGGCGGAACATAACTTATATATCCATACTTATCCCGCCCTTTTGGCGTGATAAAAAACAAATTCTATCAAAAAAGCGGGATTAATTCGCAGACGGCCTTGCGGCCTACGAATTGCGTCGTAAGAATCACTCCCTAAGTCGTCTGCTCATTAAAGGAGAGTATAAAATGGCAAAAGACAACTTTACAGAAATAAAAAAAGATGTCAAAAATAAGGTTTCGGAGATCATTGAGGTTGGGGAAGAGAAGTTAAAAGATGAAACCAAATTCGTGGAAGACCTGGGAGTTGACAGCATGATGGCGCTGGAGATCGTCGCCAGCATAGAGAAAAAATACAAGATCAGCATTCCCGAAGCGGACATACCCAAGATCCGCTGCCTTAATGATATCTACACAGTGCTTGAAAAAACATTGAAATGAAAATAATCGCTTTTCCCAATTATGAGGTGATAAAGTGAGTAACATATGGGATATAAATAAAATCCAGGAGATCCTGCCCCAAAGATATCCTTTTTTATTCATTGATAGCGTAGTAGAGATAAATGAAGAGGAAGGAAAGGTATCCTGCCTGAAAAACGTAAGTATTAATGATTACTTCTTTAGGGGGCATTTTCCCGGAAACCCGGTTATGCCGGGAGTTATCATTATTGAGGCAATGGCCCAAGCCAGCATTATTCTTTACGCGGCTTTAAAACCGGAAATCGCCGTCAAACACCCGGTTTATTACCTGGGTAACGTGGATATCAAATTCCTCAAACCCGTATTGCCCGGCAACCAGCTTATCCTGCAAATTTCCAAAGAAAAAATAATGGATAAGGCAGGCATTGTCAGCGCTGAGGCAAAAGTAAATAATGCAGTTGTAGCCAAAGGCAGGATTACCTTCGGGGTTCAGCCTAAATAAAATTATTGACAAACGCGTAAATCCCATTTATAATCGTTCTTAGAAAGTATACATTAATGTTAACTAACAAGGAACGATATGGAAAAAGAATATGCCCTCAATCTATCCTCCCAAATCGGAATTGACGTACAGCAGGTGGTCAGAGAAGAGATCGAGCTTATTTTCCTTAAGGCCCTTTTTGAATCAAAAATTTCAGATTCATTAGTTTTTAAGGGCGGCACAGCCCTGCGGCTTATATATAATTCGCCGCGTTTCTCAGAGGACCTCGATTTTTCCCTGACTGCCGCGATAACCTACCGTGATTTTAAAACAATAATTTCCAGGATAATCAAATCGGATGATCGTTTTTCCATAAACGACCTGGCTGAAAAATTTTACACCTGCCTGGCTGAAATCCGGGTAAAAGAAGCCTGGATGGACCAGGCATTCTCGCTTAAAATCGAAGTATCTAAACGCCCGGAAAAAATAAAATCAGCGAATCTCGCAAATATGCTGGCAAAATCTCCCGCTACCAACTTAATGGTCATGACTAAGGTATATACGCTTAAAAAGATACTTGAAGATAAACAGCGTTTGCTTTCCGAACGAAAAATGCCCCGGGACATCTTTGATACCTGGTATATCTGCCAAAAAACCGGGGAACCATTTACTTTTAAACAATTCGGTTATCCCAAAGGAAAAATCCGCCAGGAATTAAGAAAATTTCTTCCCCGCGGTTTTTACTCGGTTATTGATGAACTGGAGAAATTAAATGCTTAAGGTATATGAAGCCCTGCTTAATTTAGATAAACGCTACCTTAGCGCCAGGGAAATAGCGCGCATACTCAATATCAGCTCCGGAAATAGAAAAGTATCGATAAGCAGGCTTACAAAGAGGAAGATACTGCGTAGGCTCAGGCGCAATCTTTACGAAGTATCGCTAAAACCAACGGATATCCTTGAAGCCGCTAACAGCGTTTACCAACCGAGTTATCTTTCATTTACCTATTGCCTGGGCAAACTCGGGTTATTGAACCAGATCGCTTATGAAATAGAATTTGCCACCCCAAAGAAAACAAAGAGGATTGAAATCCGCGGCCGCGGCGTGATCTTCCGCAAAATTAAAAAAGAATTATTTTTTGGTTACGAGCTTAACGACAATATTTTTACAGCGAAGCCTGAGAAGGCGCTTTTGGATACATTATATTTAAAAACAAAAGGCCTGGCGGTTATCAATGAGAAAGAACTTAATCTTAAAGATATTAATAAACAGAAAATAATCACGATGAGCAGGAAATTTCCGCTCAAAGTCCAGCAAGAAACAAAAAAACTTATTTCAAAATATGTCAAATAAACCCGCGATATTCCTGACCGGAGCTACGGGATTAGTCGGATCATACCTATTAAAACTATTCCTGGAAAAAAACCATAAAGTTTTTGCCTTAGGCAGGGGTAAAAACGAGAAAACTACCATAGAAAGGGTAATGGAGGTTTTGAGATTCTGGGATAAAAATATACCAAACAGCAAAATTAATAATCTCCAGATTATAGAAGGCGACGTAGCTGAAAATAATCTAGGGCTGGATAAAAACAGCAGAAAAATGCTGGCTCTGGAGACAGAAGAAATCTTCCATTCCGCAGCTATCACTGATCTGCACCGGCCGATAAAAGAAATCAACAAGGTCAACGTAGGTGGCACCAGAAACATCATGATTTTCGCTGAAAAACTGAATAAAGAACGCCTGGTAAAAGTAAATCACATCAGCACCGCTTATATTTACGGCAATTATAGGGGCGTATTCAAGGAAGATTCCCTAGACGTCAAACAGAAATTTAATACCAATTATGAAAGTTCCAAGTTCGAAGCCGAAAAACTGATCAGTGAATTCCGCAAGAAAGGACTTTGGATAGATATTTTTCGGCCGTCAATGGTTACCGGAGACACCAAAACCGGAAAGACCTTCCAATTCCGCCATATCTACCAATTCATTAACCTCTGCTGCTTAGAAATATTTGACACCCTGCCGCTGAAAAACGGTAGGGTAAGCTTGGTTCCTATAGATGTTTTCTCCGAAGCCGCGTATGTTATAACCAGGAAGAACCGGGCCAAATGCGCGAATTATCATCCTTTTCCGGCTAAACTGGTCAGCGTGGAGAAAATCGTTGATTTAGGCCATCAGATCATTGGCTTTAAGAAGCCAAAATTGGTCCTGCCCGAAGAATTCCGGATGGATACCCTGACTCCTTCCCAGAGATTAATTCTACGGGGAACTATTCTGGCAATAAACTTCCAGACTAAGCTTAATTCTAACTATACTAAGCAAATCTTAAAAAAATATCATTTTAATATGCCTGAAATCACCAATAAATTGCTGGCTAAGAATATTGAATATTTCAAGGATAATATCCGAATCGGAGGCGTCTACCATGACCGGAAGATTTGATTACATAATCGTGGGCGCCGGCCTCTGCGGACTTACTTTAGCCAAAGGACTTAGCCAGAAAAACAAAAAAGTCCTGGTCTTGGAACAGGGTGGCTATATTAAGAAATTTGGCAATTTATTATACGCAGCTTCAATTTACGATAAATTCACTCTATCTAAAAGTAGACAGGGATTTATAATTCTGCGCTCATTTGGAGTAGGCGGAACAAGCATAGTCAGCTGCGGCAATGCCGTGGAATTTCCTGAGGAAGAAATAAATAAGATAGGTATAGATTTCCGCAGCGAATTGGATTCAGCAAAAAAAGAATGCTGCCAAACCACCAAACACCCTATTGGAAAAGCTTCAATGAAGATAATGAAAACTGCTAATCAATTAGGATACGATATGCAACCAATGCCCAAACTCGGTTTAGAAAAATGTGTATCTTGTGGCAATTGCATTTTAGGGTGCGGTCATCTGGCAAAATGGACTGCAGCAGAATACCTCAAAGATATTAATAAACATGATGTTTGTATAATTACCGGTTTTAAAGTCAAAAAGGTATTGAGCTCCGCTGGTAAAGCAATAGGAATAGAAGGAAGCGGTGGTTTATTCTCAAGTCAAAAATATTTTTCCGATAAAATAATCCTTTCTGCCGGAGGTATCGGTACTCCGATCATATTGCAAAAATCAGGAGTAGAAGAAGCTGGAAAAAGTCTTTTTGTGGATTTTTTCACCAATATATACGGGATCAATAAAGAATTTAACCAGGCTAAAGAAGTAAGTATGTCGGTGGTCTGCGCAAAATTTCACAAGAAAGACGGCTTTATACTTTCACCTTTTATTGACAGTTCAATCGGGCTTTTAGCCTGCGTTGAGATTAAACACGCCGGTTACGCTCTAAAGCTAAATAGCCTGATGGGATTAATGAATAAAATTAACGATGATAATGTTGGCCGGGTTTATCCCAACGGCGCTGTTGACAAAGCACTCACTCAAAATGACTGGAAAAAATTAAGAAAAGGCAATGAAATAGCTACAGAAATCCTGATTAAAAGCGGGGTGAATCCTAAGAGTATATTTATTACCTTGCCCAGAGGAGCGCATCCCGGAGGAACAGCTGCTATTGGTAAAGTTGTAAATACCAGCTTAGAGACTAAAATAAAAAATCTTTACGTTTGTGATTGCAGTGTATTACCGGAAGCTCCCGGTTTTCCGCCAATCTTGACCCTGATCGCCATTTCCAAATGGTTTGCTAAGAATGTTTTGTTGAAATAATGAGCATATTAAAATTAATTAAACAAAGAACAGCGGTTAGAAAGTATAAAAATAAAGCTATTTCTGCTAAAAGAATAGCAAAAATAATAGAGGCTGGAATATGGGGCCCGTCTATTCATGGTATACAATCTTGGAAATTCGTAATAGTACATAATAAAAACATAATTAATAAAATTTCGAATATAACGGCTAAAAAATCTAAAAAAATTAATATTCCAACTTTTATTTCAATTCCGACTATAAAAGCACTCGCCAGTACAGAAATACTCATTTGCATATATAATACCAGAAAATTTAGCTTATTTGCCAGTAGATTAAATAAGTTATATAAGAAGAATGCTGAAGTTGCAGAATTATCAGCAATTTCGGCAGCTATTCAGAATATGATTCTTACTGCAGAAGACCTTAAAATTGGGTCGTGTTGGCTAGATATGCCATTGTTCTGCAAAGAGGATATCAGCCATATAATAAAAGAACCTACAGGAGAATTAGTAGCGCTTTTAACTCTAGGGTATGCTGTCGACACAAGAAAATATAGAACACCACGTAAAATAACTAAAGAAACAGTTAGGTATCTAAAATAGGCATGAATAAGGAGTACGATATAATAATTATTGGGGCTGGAATCGGCGGACTAACCTGTGGTTGTTATCTGGCGAAGGCTGGCTTAAAGGTTCTAATCGTAGAGCAACATTATAAAGCAGGAGGATATTGCACTTCTTTTGAAAGGCAGGGGTATAAATTTGATGTTGGAGTACATTATTTCGGAGGAATAAAAAAAGGTATTTTAAGTGTTATCCTTGATGACTTAAATTTAAGAAAAACAATAAAGTTTAAACAGTTTAATCCTACCGATAAAATAATTACCCCAAAAGCTACCACATATATTAGGTCTAATCCCAAAGATACTATCCGAGAATTTAAGGATAACTTTCCATCGGAAAACATGAACATTGATGCATTCTTTAAATTTATAAAACAAGATAATTTTATTAATATTTACAAAAGAACATCAAAGGTGACTTTTAATGATGTCTTGGACGAATTTTTTAAGAACCAGGTTTTAAAAGCTACCTTTAACGTCCTTTTAAGGAATATCGGATTATGCGCCAACGATGCATCGGCCCTAGCAACAATAATATTCCTGAGAGAATACATACTTGATCCCGGATATTATCCTGAAGGCGGAATACAAAAATTTCCTGAAGCCCTACTCGATAAATTCAGGGAATATGGCGGAATGGTTATGTTAGCTCAAAAGGTAAATAAAATTATTACCGGGAATAATCAAGTTAGGGGTGTCCGGCTTAAGAACGAAAAAACAATTAAAGCCAGGTATGTAATTTCAAATGCCGATGTCACTGAAACCTTTGGGGAATTGCTTGATATAAAAACAGAGGAATTAAAAAAAATAAGGAAGTTAGCTATTTCACCTTCGGCTTTTATTGTTTACCTTGGCTTAAATGAAGATTTCATAAAGCAGATAAAGGATCCGTGCAATATATGGCCTTTTTCAACTTATAGCCTGACCAAATCTCCAATTAATCATAAGAACGACATACTTAAAGGAAAACCATTATTAAGCTTACTTACTTTTCCTCATTCCCATGATTTAACTTATAAAAATCGGAAAAAACCAACAATGCAATTAATGGGGTTAACTTATTATGAATCAAAAGGATTTTGGGCAAAAAATAGAGACAAACTAACTAATAAATTGATAATAGAAGCTGAAAAATTATTTCCGTCTTTGAAGAAATATATTGTTATAAAAGAGAGCGCTACACCAATTACCTGTAAAAGATATACTTCAAACAGCTATGGCTCTGCTTTTGGCTGGGCTTCAACAGTTAAACAAATTAATCCTTTAGCTTCTCCGGCAAAAACCTCTATTAAAGGATTATTTCTCACTGGACATTGGTGTACTGTGGGAAGCGGACAGGGAGGGATCCCAAAAGTAGCTTTCTCTGGCAGAAGAACAGCTAGTTTAATTTTGAAGGAATGTGCCATAAAGTCGTATTTAAGTGACTACCTATTATAATTAAAAAATGAATATTTATACCAATTCCTCAATTCTCATCTTTTTTTCAAGCATATTACTTCTCATAATTACTTTAATGAAAGGTGGGGGGAGAAGAATAGCTGGCATATGGTCATTCACAAGCCTAGCAATATCATTTTGGGGATTTGGTGGATATAAATTTTCCACTGCGACTTCGGATAAAGATGCATTCTTCTGGTGGCAAATAGCGCATATTGGTGTTATATTTACACCGATTTTATTTTATCATTTTGTCTATGATTTCTTAAAATTAAATAAAAAATATCAAAAATTATTACTTTATGCCTTATATATAATAGGCTTCTTTTTATTAATACTTAACTTCATACCCTCGCGTAACATATTTCTCGGACAGGTAAGACTTTATTTTACACACGATCGGTATTTTATTCATTATTGGCCGGATAATAGAAATATCTTATACTTATTGTTTTATATTTTCTTCTATTGGATTCTACTTATATATGCTTTTTTAATTCTCATAAACGCTTACAAAAATTCAAAAGGAATATTGCGTAATCAATTAAAATATTTCATATTAGGTTCTTTAATCGCCTGGGTTGGCCCTCATGGTGATTACCTACCTGTTTTTGGAATTAACATTTATCCTTATTCAAATTTTTTAATTGGAATTTATCCCTTAATTTTTGTATACGCTATACTTAAGTATAGGTTAATGGATATTACATTAGCTTTTACTCGCGCTAGCATATTCTTAGTCACATATACTTTAATCTTAGGCATACCATTTGCTGTAGCAACTATTTTTAAAGATAAACTAATCGCTATATTCGGGGGAAATTGGTGGATTTCTCCTTTAGTATTAATGGGTATTCTAGCTACTGTTGGCCCATTTATTTACATCTACCTTAACCGTAAGGCGGAAGAGGCGCTGTTAAGAGAGCAGAAACGCTATCAAAACACCTTAAAGCAGGCTTCAATAGGAATGACCCGGATCCGTAATTTAAGAAGGCTGCTGGAATTGATCGCCCATATCGTTACCAAAACCGTTAAAATAGCTTACGTAGCAATTTATCTTTATGACCCGGATACCGATGAATATATCCTGCAAGTCAGCCGGGATAAAGGGAGAATATCTATCCCTAAAGTGCCGGCGGATAACCCTTTAATTAAATGGATAATATTAAAGCGCCAACCCCTAATTTACGAAGAAGTTAAACACCAGATGGGAGAAAACAACAAAGAACTATATAAATTACTGGAAGAGAACATGCGGCTTTTAACCGCCTCAGTGATCATTCCCAGCCTTTTAGAGAAAAAACCAATGGGCTTTATTGTCTTGGGAGATAAGATGTCCGGGCAAATTTATACCCTTGACGATTTAAACGTCTTCCAGGTACTGGCCAGCCAGGCAGCCCTGGCGATTGAAAACGCTAAATTTATCGAAGAAGCTAAAGAGATGCAGGTTCAAATCGCCCAGGCTGAAAAAATGGCTACTATCGGAACTATGGCTGACGGCTTATCGCATCAGATAAATAACCGTTTTTACGCGCTATCATTAATAGCCGGTGATAGTATTGACACTATCAAGCATACCGACATTACCAATTGCACTCCGGAGATAAAAGAAATGGTTAACCAGATCAATCACGCCTTAGAACGCATCCAGACTAATGTCGGGCAGGGGAGCGAGGTAGTCAAGGGTATCTTAAAATATACCCGCAAAGAAGAAGCGGTATTTGAAGTAATATCCTTAGACCAGGTTATTAACGGCACCCTGGAAATGGTCCAATACAAGGTCAAGCTATCTGAAATTGATATTATCCGTGATTATCCTATAGACATCCCCAGGTTAAAGGCCAATCTGGTCCAGCTGGAAGAGGTATTTTTTAATTTTGTGGATAATGCCTATGATTCCATAGTTGAACGCCGCAATCTGCTAAAAGAACCGGGTTACCGGGGAAAGATTATAATCTCGGCTAAAGCTAATGGGAAAGTATTAGAAATCGTAGTCCAGGATAATGGCTTGGGCGTAAAAGAAGAAAACATCAAAAAAGTATTTACCCCGTTTTTTACCACCAAGGTCTCTTCGCGCAAAGGCACCGGCCTTGGGCTTTACGTAATTAATAAAATCGTCACTGACGGGCATAAAGGTAAAATCAACTTCGCCTCCCAATACAAGGTAGGCACCCGATTTACCCTGGAACTGCCGATTAATCAGGATACTCCCGCGTCCACCCCGTAGGTGGAGTCCACCTACGGGGTGGAATATAGTCAAAGTAATTGACAACCAGGCTAAATAGCGATATCTTGTACATCTGTACCCATGATCAAAGTCATAATCTTTGATGTTTTTTTAAAACAGGAGAAGAGCTTAAATGGCAAAGATACTTATTGTTGACGACGAGAATGACGTGCTGGAGTTCGCGGCAAATTTCTTCCGCAAGCGCAAGATTGGAGTGGCTGTGGCTACCAGCGGAGAAGAAGCCTTAAGTAAATTAGAGGCTGAAGCCCCGGATTTAATATTGCTGGACATTCAAATGGGGGGGATCAATGGGATTGAAACCCTGGAACGCCTGCGCCAGATGAATGGTAACATTAAGGTCATCATGGTTACCGGCAAGGCCCCTATGGCGGACGGGGCGCTGGAAAAATGCCTGAATTTAGGCGCGCTGGCTTATATCCACAAACCACTTAAGTTGGATGAACTTGAAAGGGTAGTCCTTAAAACTTTAGGCGCAAAATGAATATCAATTACAAAAAAGAGCTAGAGCTGGCGGCAAAGAATATGATCATGGTCCACGAACCCGACTTACTGATCAAGATGATCGCCCGCACTATTGTCCAGAAAGTCGGAATTAAACACGCCGGCATATTACTTCATAATGAAGAAGAGAAGAGTTATATCTTAAACGTCTCCCACGGAGCCAAAGGCATAAAAATCCCGGCGGGTTTTGCCCGCATAGATTATGACAACGCCCTTATCCGGATATTCCAGGAAAACAAGAAAAATCCCTTCTTGGAAAACGGATCATTTATTTACCATAATGTAAAAAAAGTAATAGCTAATCACAGCTATCCTCCTGAATTCAAAGAACTCTTGAGTCAGTCATTATATCAAATGGAAATTTTTGATTCCATAGCCTGCATTCCCAGTTATTTTCGGGATGACCTTTTAGGCGTATTGCTTCTGGGAGCAAAAACTGATAACCAGAATTTTGAACAGGAAGAATTGGATTTTTTTACCGCCCTGGCTTCGGATGTAGCTATGGCTATTCGCAACGCCCAGCTGTTTAAGGAATTGGAAGGCGAACTGCAAAAAAAACGCCGTTTGTTTATTAATACTACCGTGGCCTTAGCCGCTGCAGTTGACGCCAAAGACCACTATACCCACGGCCATATTAACCGGGTAACCGCTATATGCCTAGAGATAGCCAAAGAGCTGAATCAAAAAAATAAAAAAACTTTTGATGAGAAGTTTATGGAAAACTTACATATCGCCAGCCTCCTGCACGATATCGGAAAGATCGGCATCCCGGAATATATCCTGAATAAAGAAGGCCCATTAAACGAAGAGGAGAGGCAGAAGATAAATGAACACCCGATGATCGGAGTTACCATCCTTCAGCCGATAAGTGAACTAGACGAGGCAATAATGGGAGTAAAACACCACCATGAAAGATATGATGGCCTGGGGTATCCCAGCGGTTTAAAAAAAGAGGAGATCCCTATGATTGCCGCAATAATATCTGTAGCTGACACCTATGACGCCATGACTTCTAATAGGCCATACCGTAAAGCCCTGGATAAAGATCAAGCCCTGAATGAGATCAAAAACCAGATCGGAAAACAATTTCATCCGTCAATAGCCGCTGTATTCGTCGAACTTTTTAATGAAGGCAAGATATAATCATGGCTGGTAAACGCGTCCTCCTCTTACATATCTCCCAGGTATCCGGACATCGCAGCGCCAGCATCGCTATTGAAAAAGCTTTAAGAATATTATCCAAAGACACAGAAATCTTAAATCTTAACGCCTTCCGTTACACCAACCCGATCGCTGAGAAATTAATTAACCGCCTTTATATGGCGGTGATCAAGAATACTCCTTTAATATGGGATTATCTTTATGACAACCAAAAAGTAGCCAAGAAACTTGATCGCTGGAAAAAATTAGTCCATAAATTTAATAACTCCCGCCTTAAACAACTCTTTGATGAATTTAAACCCGATGTAGTCGCCTGCACCCAGGCCTTCCCCTGCGGCATGGTTGCGGATTACAAGTTGACCCATAACTCTAATATACCCCTCTTGGCAGTGCTTACTGATTACGCCCCGCACTCCTACTGGATCTATGATAATGTAGATTATTTTATTACCCCAGCGGAAGAGATAAGCCAACGGCTGATAAATAAGGGGGTTGACCCTAAAAAAATAAAATCATTAGGTATCCCTATTGACCCTAAATTCAATGAACCGATAGATCGTGCTTTAGTCTGGAAAAAATTAGGTTTAAACTCAAGCTTACCAACCATTCTGATAATGGGAGGTAGCCATGGTTTAGGCCCGATCACCACTATTATTAAATCCCTGGATAAGGTTAAGCTTGAAATCCAGGAAATAATCGTAGCCGGGGCAAATAAAAAACTTTACTATTTTCTGGATAAGAAAATCAAAAAACTAAAGAAAAAGATATTGCTTCTGGGTTTTAGCGATAATATACATGAGCTAATGGGAATCTCGAGCGTAATAATCACCAAGCCGGGAGGAATGAGTCTCTCTGAAGCGCTGGTTAAGAAACTTCCGATGGTTATCGTTAAACCGCTCCCCGGACAGGAGGCTGCTAACACCGCTTATCTACTTGAAAAAAAAGCTATTATTAAAACCGATAATTTAAAAAAGATAAACCTGGTAATTAGTAGCCTGTTGGGTGACCCGGAAAAATTAAAAAAGCTCTCAGAATCAGCGGCAAGTATTAGCAAACCTGATTCCAGTTTAGATATTGCTAAACTAATTTTAAATTTATAATTTTTTTTGATATGTTAAGTTATATCCTATACCGCTTTGCACAATTCATCGCCTTATCCCTGCCGATAAAATTGGCCTATAGAGTCGCCATTTTTTTTTCCGATATCCACTACCTCTTTGCCGATAAAGACCGGGCCAGGACATATGCCAACCTAAAAGCGATATTCCCGGAAAAGCCCAGCCAGGAGATTCGGCGTATCCGCTTAGGGATGTTTAGAAATTTTGCCAAATACTTAGTTGATTTTTTCCGTTTCTCCGTAGTAGATGAGGAATTCATCAAAAAAAACGTTACCCTGGTAAACATCAATTATCTTAACCAGGTATTAAATAATGGCAAAGGAGGGATTTTATTAAGCGCGCATTTAGGAAATTGGGAATTAGGCGGTATAGCGGTTCCTCTTTTAGGCTATCCTACATCAGCGGTCGCTCTCACCCATAAACACATAAAAGTAAATAATTTCTTTGTTTCCCAACGAGAAAATAAAGGATTAAAAGTAATACCCCTAGGTAAGGCGGTTAAACAGTGCTTAAGCGCAATCGCCTCAAACCAGCTAATTGCCCTAGTGGGAGATAGAGATTTCAGCGAAAAAGGGATGATAGTGGATTTCTTTAATAAACCCACCATCTTTCCTGAAGGACCGGCAGTTTTTCATTTAAAAACCGGAGCCCCGATAATCCCGATATTTATGCTTAGAAATCAGGATGATTCATTCACCTATAAGCTGGAAAAGCCGATTGAGTTTACTCCCACAGGAGACAGGAATAAAGATGTTAAAGAATTAATTAGCCTTTATAAACTGATATTTGAGGATTATATCCGCAAATATCCTGACCAATGGTATATGTTCCGTCAATTCTGGGTTAAATAATGAAAACCTGTGTAATTATACCTACCTATAACGAAGCTAAAACAATAGGAAAATTAACCGCTAAGATCCGCGGCAGACAATTAGAAGTTTTAATAATCGATGACGGCTCGCTGGATAATACCGGACAGATCGCTCTAGATAACGCAGCAATTGTTTTAAAAAACGATATCAATAAAGGCAAGGGGGCCTCATTCATCAGGGGGTTTAATTACCTGGTCGAGCGCGATTTTGACTTGATAATCACTATGGATGGCGACGGACAACACGACCCCGAGGAGATACCGGCCTTTATCCAAGCTGCGCAAGATCACAATTATGGCATTGTGGTAGGTAACCGAATGTGTAATTGCGAGGGGATGCCTTTACTCAGGGTAATTACCAATAAATTTATGTCCTGGATTATCTCCGGAATCGCCAGGCAGAATATTCCCGATACACAGTGTGGATTCCGTCTGATAAAAAAAGAGGTAATTCAAGAAGTTAAATTAGCTACTTCAAGATACGAAACTGAATCAGAGATATTGATCCGGGCGGCGCAAAAAGGGTTTAAAATAGGCTCAATACCTATTAAGAGTATATATCGGGGAGAGAAAAGCAGGATCAACCCTTTTATTGATACCTTACGATTTATAAAATTAATTTTCAATATCCTGCATGAATAATTATTCAGAATTAAGAAAAAAAATGGTTGAGGAACAACTTATTCCTAGGGATATCCAGAACCAGGACGTTCTAAACGCATTTTATAAAATAGAACGGCATAAATTCGTGCCTAAAGATTTAGAAAAAAACGCCTATAGTGACTTTCCAGTATCGATAGGAGAGGGACAAACAATATCCCAACCCTACATAGCGGCCTTGATGACTGAAAGCCTGGATCTTAACCAAGATGACTTAGTACTGGAGATTGGAACCGGCTCAGGGTATCAAACAGCGATACTGGCAGAATTAGCAAAAGAAGTTTACAGTATTGAGAGGTTTAGGAATTTGGCTATCGCGGCTAAAACAATGCTTGATGGCTTAGGCTATAAAAATATTCATACCAGGATAGGCGATGGTACTTTAGGCTGGCAGGAAAAAGCTCCTTTTAATAAAATTATAATCACTGCTGCCGCGCCCTATATACCTCTGCCTATAATTAACCAATTAAAAGAAAATGGTAAAATTATCCTGCCTTTAGGAGAAAACCTTGGCCAGGCCTTAACCCTGGGTGAGAAAAAAAATAACACTATGGAATATAGGCAAATTTGTAACTGTGTTTTCGTGCCTCTAATTGGAAAATTCGCTTATCCTAATTAGAGAAGGGGACACCTCCGCTTTTCCGCCGTAGGCGGATCCGCCTTTAGCAGAAGCTGAAAATCTGTCCCCCAATAAGCTGAAAGGGTATCCCCATGATACAGGTATATACGGGAAGAGGGAAGGGGAAAACTACGGCAGCGCTGGGCCTGGCGCTAAGAGCGGCAGGCGCAGGGTTAAACGTGTATATCTGCCAATTTGCCAAAGGCAGAAAGTGTAGTGAACTGAATTCACTGAAAAAACTTAAGAAAATTAAACTGGAGCAGTTCGGAAGCTGTTGTTATATTCGAAAGATCAACCAAAATGACCGGCAATACGCGTTAAACGGCCTGCTCGCCTGCTCTAAAGCTATTAAATCGGGTAAATATGACATGGTAATACTGGATGAGATAAATATCGCTTCAAAACTTAAACTCTTAAATTCAAAAGATATTTGCGTTATTTTAAAACAAGCCCCCAAAAAAACAGAGATTATTTTGACCGGCCGCTACGCGTCCAAAGAAATTATGAAATGCGCCGACTTAGTCTCTGAGGTGAAAGAAATCAAACATTATTTTCATAAAGGAATAAAGGCAAGAAAAGGAATAGAATTCTGACATGTTTTCGGAGAAGATTTTACAGATTACCCTGATTGTCTCATTACTCGCTCATGCAATTCTTTTATTCTGTTATCGCTCTAACCTGACTATCGGCAATCTGGAGAAAAAATTTAAAAACCTGGAAATAACTTACATTAAAACCCTGGAATCCGTAAAAAGGGCATTGCCGAAAAATAAAACAGCTGCCCTGTTAATGATGCCCCGCAAAACTAACTTGAATAAATCGGTGCCGCCGCCCTTTATAGCCCAAGAAAACGCTTTAGCTTCAAAGAATAACCCTGAAATGTATAGCCGGAGCCCCGCCTTACTAAAGCCAAATTTTATCAAATCTGAAGTAAGTCCGCCAAAGAAGAAAATAAGCCTGCCGCCGGTTGACACAGTCAAGATCGGCAACCATTCTTATCTGAATTATTACCAGTTAGTCAGAGAGAAGATTAGGCGCTCAGCCTACCAGAATTATTCCCGCACTGAAACAGGAGAGGTCTACATTTCATTCCTTATCTCAAGCGATGGCCAGATCAATGAAATGCGGCTGATCGAAGACAAGACCCGAGCTAGCCAATACCTTAAAGATACCGCAATGCGCAGCATAAGAGATGCTTCGCCGTTTCCGGGTTTTCCTAAAGTATTATCCGAATATCCCCAGCTGTCTTTTAACGTAATCATCTCTTTTGAAATCGAATAACCCTGCATCCATCCCGTAGGTGGACAATACCCACCTACGGGATGGATGCCATAGGTTTAAAAAAGCTAAAGAAAGCGTTTTCTTGACAACAACAATTATATATGTTATAGTTATTCGTAAGACAGGGAAAAAAAGCCACGGTTTCCTCGTCCAGAAACACTAGAGGAAGCATGATCAACAGATTGATCGAAAAAAGGCAACATCCCCGCTTAAAGTTTGCCTATCCCGTGAGTTTTGATATACCGGGTGCTGGCGAAACCAACAGCGTTCTTAGCAAAGACATTAGTTTAGGCGGCATGGGTTTTGTCCACAATAGGTTTATCCCTGTGAATACCCCATTAAAATTAAGAATAAATATATTATCCAGGGTATTGAATTCAGTGGGCATAATCAGGCAGTCGGTCCCAATAGCACATTCCGACAGTTATTATACCGGAGTTGAATTTAAGGAATTCAATTCAGAAGACAAGCAATATCTTAATAATTATATCCAATATATACAACTAAGAGCAGGCTAAACTAAGGAGTGAGATAAAAGTGGCTACGGAAACCAAGACCCAGCAGGAAACATCGGCAAAACCATCTGAAGAAAAACAGACGAATTGCTTAGGTTGTAATAAGCCTCTAAAAAAAATAAAAATATATTATCGTAACCAAAAATTTTTTTGCAGCAAAAAATGCTGGAAAAAATACTTAAAACCAAAAGAAGAACAAAAATGATCAGGCAGACCAAAGGAGCGGAGAGACGAGTTCACCCCAGGATTGAAACAGAGCTGTCTCTTAAATTAGCGGTAAATGGTTATGATTTTTCAACCATTACCCGCAATGTAAGCTGTATTGGCGCTTATTGCCATATACCTAAGTATATCCCGCCGTTTACCCGGGTAAATATAAAAATGGACCTTCCTATTCCCCGCTGCGGCAAAGAGAATTCTAAGGTAGAATGCAACGGCGTAATAGTAAGAAGCGTTGATGAAGCCGCAGGAGGCTTCAATGTCGCTATTTTTTTTAACAAGATTAATGAAACAGCGAAACACAAGATATCTCGCTATTTAAGCCGGCTTATGTCCTCACCCACCACCCCCTAAAAACAGCGTAAGATTTAAAAAAATGGGCAAGATCAGAAGATCCCCTTTAGTAAAATTAGTCTCGGGGTTTATTTTTAAGGAAGATGTTATATTAAAAAAGGCCGAAGGTAATTTAAAAAAGCTGTACGGAAGAATAGACTACAGTAGTCCGGTCCTGGATTTTAATTATACTGATTATTACGTTAAAGAATTTGGCTTAAACCTCAAGCGTAAATTCATCAGTTTTGAAAAACTGATCCTGCCTGAAAGATTAAGTAAAATAAAAATAGCCGCCAATAAAATTGAAGAGAAATTTTATAAAAATAATTCGCGCCGGGTAAATATTGACCCCGGGTATTTAGACCTGGCTAAATTAGTCTTAGCCACAACCAAAGATTATAACCATCGGATTTATTTATCCCGAGGTATCTATGCTGAAGTTACTTTATGTTATCAGGGCAATACTTTTAAGCCCTGGAACTGGACTTACCGGGATTACCAATCTCAAGAATATACTGATATCTTTAACCAGATAAGAGAGATTTATCATAAGCAAATCCTGTAAACTAAAAATTCAAAGCGAAAAACTCAGAACTCCCGCCTCACCGGTGAGACAGGAAAACTTTTCCCGTCCGGATTAAGTTATAAGACGGGATCCCGCATAAGGAATTAAACAATTGAACGGGAAAACTTTAAGCCTTTCCCATTCCGCAATTTAACGAATAACGGGATCCCGCTTTACGGTAAATTTTACGTTTTTCGCTCTACACTTTAAGCTAATATGCCTCCCAGATACCTTAAAGCTTACAAAAACGGGAAACTCCAGCGTATAGCCGATCAACTATACAACCTACTGGAAACCTGCTCTATCTGCCCCCGTAATTGCCGGGTAAACCGCCTAAAAAAAGAAATAGGCTTCTGCAGGACCGGGCTCAAGCCTAAAGTATTCAATTTTATGCCCCATCACGGCGAGGAACCTCCAATATCCGGAGTAAAAGGCTCAGGCACAATATTTTTTAGCCACTGTAATATGGCCTGCGTTTACTGCCAAAACTTCAAATTTAGCCAAAAAGAGGAGGGGAGGGAGGTAGATTTTAACGAATTAGCCGGTTTTATGCTAAAATTGCAGGAATCAGGCTGCCATAATCTGAATTTAGTCACCCCTACCCATGTCTTGCCACAAATCTTAAAAGCCCTGTTAATTGCCATACCTAAAGGCTTAAAACTTCCGATTGTATATAATACTTCAGGGTATGAATTAAAAAGCATAATTGAATTACTGAATGGTATCGTAGATATATACCTTGCGGATATGCGTTATGCTGATAATACAATAGCAAAACAGTATTCTAATGCCTTAGGTTATCCCCAATATAACCAAGAAGCTCTAAAAGAAATGTTCCGACAGGTTGGTATTGCGGAATTCGATAAATCCAGTATAATAACCAAAGGCATTATTATCAGGCATTTGGTTTTACCAAATAAATTATCCGGGACCGAAAAGATTATGGAATTTATCGCTAAAGAGCTCTCAGAAAATACTTACATCAGCTTAATGAGCCAATATACCCCTTATTATAAGGCAAGCGTTCATCATATGATAAACCGCCGGATAAGCGCCCGGGAATACGCAGAAGCGCAAAACATAATGCAAAAATACAAACTTTATAACGGCTGGATGCAGGAATCCCAGGGCCTGGAGAAATTAGCCGGAGTTAATATAAAACGCAATATTTAATTTATGCCCATACCTAAATTTATAAAATTATTCTTTCAAAAATTATTCCTGGTCAATGATACTCCCCAAAAGATAGCCTTAGGCGCGGGGCTGGGAGTATTCACCGGAATAATGCCCGGAATGGGTTCGTTGATGGCGTTATTCCTGGCTTTCATATTCCGGGCTAACCGGGCCAGTGCGGTAATCGCAAGCCTGGCAACCAATACCTGGTTTAGTATTATAACTTTCATATTGTCAATTAAAATAGGTTCTGCTATAATGAAAATTGAATGGCGGGCAATATATTATCAGTGGATAGGGCTTTTAAAGGATTTCCACTGGCAGAATTTATTCCAAGCCTCTCTGCTAAAAACTATCCTGCCGATCGCCTTAGGTTATTTAATCTTAGGTTTATGCGTCGGATTTATTGTTTATATATTTTCCTTAACAATATTAAATATTAAAAGAGGAAGGATCCTAAAATGAGTAAATCGATTAAAGGGACTAAAACCGAACAGAACCTGCTTAAATCCTTTGCCGGAGAATCCCAGGCCAGAAATAGATATACCTATTTTGCCAGCGCAGCCAGGAAAGAAGGACTGGAACAGATAGCTAATATATTCATTGAAACCGCAGAGAATGAAAAAGAGCATGCTAAGATTTTCTTTAAATACTTAGAAGGCTCAGACGTAGAGATCACAGCATCATATCCTGCAGGCATGATCAATAACACTAAAGCCAACTTAGAAGGTGCAGCTGCCGGAGAAAATATGGAGTGGACAATACTATACTCTGATTTTGCCAAAATCGCTAAAAATGAAGGCTTTCCAGAGATAGCCCGGTCTTTTGAAGAAATATCCAAAGTTGAGAAATTCCACGAATCCCGCTACAGAAGATTGATTAACAATATTACTAATAACGAAGTATTTAAGAAAAGGGTCCCGGTAAAATGGCACTGTATCAACTGCGGTTATGTATTTGAAGGAACTGAGGCGCCAAAAGAATGTCCGGCCTGCAAACACCCCCAAAGTTACTATGAAGTATTATCGGAGAATTTCTAAAATATGGAATTTAATCAGTTAAAAGCCGAAATAAAGAGTATACCGCTTCAAGAGGAGCGCGCGGATAGAGATGACTATATCGAAGTAGTTATTAATACGGTTAAATTGTCGGATACATCAGAGATTTTAAAGAGGTATTTTGGCTCACCGGCCTGGCCATCTGATAAAGAAATCCATAAAGAGATAAAAGAAATCATTAATAATTTTGGCGGCATAATTAAAGGCCAAACTTTATACGCCAAAACTGATAATGGATTATGTGCCTTTGCCATGATCTGGCCCTGGCAATCCGCGCAATATTTTACGCTTAAAGTCGGTTTTAAATAACGGGGCACCCGGATTAATAATCTAATGACATCCGCCGTAGCGCTCCCTGTTAAGGCGGATAAAATATAGCAGGGGAGAGGGTGATAATGTATAAAATAGCGCTTTTAAGGCATGGAGAGAGCATTTGGAATAAAGAAAACCGCTTTACCGGCTGGACCGATGTAGATTTGTCGGAAAAAGGGATAAATGAAGCTAAGAAAGCCGGGCTGGTATTAAAAAAAGAGGGATTCAACTTTGACCTGGCTTTTACTTCAGTCTTAAAAAGAGCCATAAGGACACTTTGGATAGGCTTAGATCAAATGGATCTAATGTGGATCCCAGTATGTAACTCTTGGAGGCTGAATGAACGGCATTACGGAGCCCTGCAAGGCCTGAATAAGGCAGAAACAGCGGCTAAGTATGGTGAAGACCAAGTCCTGATCTGGCGTAGAAGTTATGATATCCGGCCGCCGGCTTTAGAAAAAAGCGACCCTAGATTTCCGGGAAATAACCCCAGATACCTTAATTTAAACCCCCAGGATATACCTCTTACAGAATGCCTTAAAGATACAGTTGCCAGATTCCTGCCTTACTGGCATGAAACCATATCACCAGCTGTAAAATCCGGTAAAAAAATCATCATTGCCGCGCATGGAAACAGCTTAAGAGCCTTGGTAAAATATCTAGATAATGTTTCTAATGAGGATATTGTCAATCTGAATATACCTACCGGAATACCGCTGATTTACGAACTAGATGCCAATTTA